>JAZNOP010000060.1:0-67363 GCA_045580875.1 Acutalibacteraceae bacterium | reverse complement strand
GCTCCCTCTGACGAGGGAGCTGTCAGCGAAGCTGACTGAGGGAGAGACAAATCGCAGATTTAAGCCAATTTTTTCTCTCCCTCCGGCTCTGCGAGCCACCTCCCTCGTCAGAGGGAGGCTCCTTAGGTTTCCGCTGACTTATTCATATAAACCCAAATTCACCTCTGCATAAAAAACAGTGCGAAGGATTTCTCCTTCGCACTGTCGCCTGATAATAATTTGATTATGCAGTCTGAATGTCATCGAGCAGACTTCTGAACTGTGCTCTGTAGAGCTGATAGTACGCACCTTTCTTTGCCATAAGCTCCTCGTGGGTTCCTGCCTCATCAATACCGCAGTGATTGATGACCATTATCTTGTCCGCACGCTTGATGGTGGAAAGACGATGCGCTATGACGAATGATGTGCGTCCCTTGAGCATTGCTGCAATGCCGGCCTGTACCATAAGCTCCGTGTGGGTGTCTATGCTGGAGGTCGCCTCGTCGAGAATAAGTATTTTCGGAGAGGATACCATTGTTCGTGCAAATGCGATAAGCTGGCGCTGACCGGCAGAAAGACCGCTGCCCTGCTCGGAAAGCTCAGAATCATAGCCCTTTTCCATCTTCATAATAAAGTCGTGAGCGCCGACAGCCTTTGCGGCAGCCTCTACCTCTTCATCGGTCGCGTCAAGCCGTCCGTAGCGAATGTTGTCCCTGACCGTACCTGAGAAAATAAAGTTGTCCTGTGTCATAACGCCCATCTGACGGCGAAGGCTCTCGAGTGAAACATCGCGGACATCATATCCGTCAATGAGCACCTCTCCGCTGACAGCATCATAGAATCGGCTTATCAGATTGACGATGGTTGTCTTGCCTGCACCGGTCGGACCTACAAGTGCGATTGTTTCACCGGCGGCAGCCTTGAAGCTCACGTTTTCAAGAACAAGCGTTTCAGGCTCATCAGCATAGGCAAAGGTTACGTTGCGGAATTCAACCTCGCCCTTTACATCAGGCAGCTCAGTGCAGTCTTCCTTGTCGAATATCTCCGGCTCTGTGTCGAGTATCTCGAAGATTCGCTCGGCAGCGGACATATTGGTGATAAGCTGTGTGTAGAAAGTGGAAAGATTGCGTATAGGATTCCAGAAAAGTCCCATGTAGGTGGAGAATGCAACAAGTGTGCCGATGCCAATGTCGCTGCCCTCGGCACCGATAAGTTTTGCAGCGAGCCAGTAAAGAATGGCGCCGCCGACTACCCACATAAAGTCGGTAAAGGGACCGATGCTGTCGCCCCAGCGTACAGCGCGCTCGAAGTATGTGTCGTATTCCTTGCTCAGAATCTCGAAATCCTCACGGGTTTCTTCCTCGGCGCTGAAACTCTGAATAACACGGATGCCGGAGAAATCCTCATGAGTGAATGCGTTGAGATTACTGCTCTTTTTACGGTAGGTCTGCCAGCGCTTGTGGGCGATGATCTCAACAATGAACATCTGAGCAACAAGGAAAGGCAGTGTGATGAGCGCGGCGAGCGAAAGCACCGGGCTCTTGACTATCATGACAATGACAACTACTGCCAGTGTCAGAAAATCGGGGATAAGGGTGGTGACAAAGTTTGAGAGAAGATCCTTCAGAGAGTTTACGTCGCCGATAACTCTTGCCAGAATCTTTCCGGTGGGTCGGCTGTCAAAGAATCTGAAGCCGAGAGTCTGAATATGACAGTAGAGATCGTCACGTATCTTCATGACTATCTCGTTGGAAATCTCAGCCATCATTCTCATTCTGACGCGTACGCCGATAATGAAGATGATGTTGAGTACGATTGCGATGCCGCCCAGCATGAGCAGACCCCGCAGTCCTGCCGCCTTATCCTGTGCAGGCACATAATCGTTGAGTGCCTTTTCAATAATAAGCGGATTTATTGTGGAAATCGCAATAGTGACTGCCATGACGGCAAAAACCAGAATAATCTGCTTTTTGTAGCCGGTCAGATAACGCAGTATTCTCATTACGACGTCCTTTTTCAGTTGAACCTTTTGTTCCTCGTCTTCACGGAAGCTGTTGACAGACATGGCGATCGCCTCCTTTCATTAAGCCATTTCCGGCATTATATCGTCGGTGCTGTACTGCGCCGTGTAGGTGGTGTAGTAGTGACCGCGCTTCTTCATGAGCTCGGAGTGTGTACCGCGCTCGGCTATCACACCGTTATCAAGAATAATTATCTCATCGGCATCTTTTACCGCTGAGATTCTGTGTGCAATTATTATCTTGGTGGCATCGGAAAAACGGCGCAGAGCCTGCTGCAGTTCGTACTCAGTCTCCATGTCGAGCGCAGAGGTTGCATCGTCAAGCACCAGAATTGGGGAATGCTTTGCAAAAGCTCTTGCGATGCTTATGCGCTGCTTCTGACCGCCGGAAAGACCGACACCGCGCTCACCGATGATGGTTTCATAGCCCTCATCAAGCTGATCGATAAATTCAGATGCACACGCAGCATCAGCAGCGGCGCGCATATCGCTGTCGGTCAGCTCTCCGCGGCTGCCCATGCTGATGTTTTCGCTGATACTGTCGGAGAAGAGGAATACGTTCTGCATTACAACAGCGACACTTCCGCGCAGCTGAGAAAGACTCATGGAGCGTACGTCAACGCCGTCAACCTTTACCGAGCCGCTGTCGACATCGTAGAAGCGCTCAAGCAGATTGATGACGGTGCTCTTGCCTGAACCGGTAAGTCCCATGATTCCGAGCGTCTTTCCGGGAGCAACAGAGAAGCTGATATCTCTGAGAATCTCATTGTCAGCAAGAGAGAAGCTGACATTTTCAAAATCGATCTGACCGCTGACGCCGTCGAGAACAACAGGCTGTTCCGGCTCGACGATCTCAGGTTCCTCCTCAAGAATGCGTGCTATCTTGCGGTTTGATGCGACCGCAGATGCTATCTCCGTGGCAAGCCATGCAAGGCACTCCATCGGCCAGATTATGCCGTTGGCGTATTCGGAGAATGCACCGAGATCACCGAGTGACATCTTGCTTACGCCGGTGAGTATCAGTGCTCCGCCGATGAGTATTACTGCAACAAGCAGAATCCTTGTTGCAAGGGTTATGTAAGGATGATGCTTTATAAGCGTTTTTGTAAGCTCAAGATTCAAGTTGTAATAATTCCTGTTATGCTTGCGGAATTTGTCAATCTCAAAGCTTTCGCGTGAGAATGCCTTGACAGTGCGCACGCCGGCAAGGTTTTCCTGAGCGACAGTGTTGAGTTCTGCGTTTTCTTCACTGAGAGCATCGTAGCTCTTGTCGAGTGCTTTTTCCATGTGTACCGCAATGCAGGCTACGATTGCCATGACAATTATCGGGATAAGGGTGAGCAGCGGGCTGATCCTGACCATGCACACCAGCGTGACAACCGTGTGGAAAACGCATTCCAGCGTGAGAATGCCGGCAAAGCCGAGAATGAACCATATCTTGTCGACGTCGTCCTTGATACGTGCCATCAGCTCACCGGTGTTGTTTTTGCTGAAGTATCCGACACCCAGCTTCTGGATATGGTCAAAAAGCTGGGAACGCATATTTTTGCCGATTCGTGAACCGATGACGTCAGCGGTGTATTCCTTGGCGTAGTTGAATACCGCGTGTCCCAGTCCGCAGGCAATCAGAGTGATGAGCAGACGTGCAAGCACAGCCGCACGTGCGCCGGCATCGGACGAGGTGTCGAGAATTACCTCGTCAATAATACGACCCATCAGGTCGGGCAGTGCAGCGTTGAGCAGAACAGCTGCAAAGAGTGATACCGCAGTGAACAGATAGAGATGCCAGAACGGCTTCATGTGACCCAGCAGAAACTTAAGCGATTTGACTGCTGAGTCTTTTTTCTGTGACGGCGTTTCGTCCTGTTTCCTGAAAAGCATGGTCAAAACCTCCTTTGGTGATTTCATGCAGAAATCGAAATGGATGAGAAATTAAGGGTGAGAGGGGAAAACTGAATAAAAAAAGCGCAGTCCGATACAGGCGGACTGCGCACTCAGAGCATAATTTACAGGATGATCACAAGGCTGTTGGAGCAATGAAATATCATCTTACAAATTTATATACAGGCGGCAGAACGCCATATGAAATTGTCAATGCACGCACCGGCGCACGCAAAGCTGCTGACTGCTGCAAGGTTTACGGTGTAGATATTGTTTGTCATAGCGATCTGCCTCCTTTCGTTAAAATTCATTTGTGGTTTCAAGCCAACGCACAAAGAATAACCATTTATTCACAATTTGTCAATAGTTTTTTCAAAAAATTCCGTAAAATCAAGAAAAAAGTCTCACTTCGCCCGCCAAATTTCATAAAATATCTATTGATTTACCATAGTGCTAAGTTATAATATATTAAATAAACATCAATCCAGAGCGAATATGATAAATTTGGGTTTATGCGATTAAGCGCAGGCAGATTAAAAGTTTCGTCCACCTTTGTTAAAGGTGGCGGGTCGAGGGCAGCGCCCTCGTGGAGTTTGAGGCAAAGCCTCAACTTCTCATCGAAAAAGAATTAAGGACTCCGTCCTTAAAACCTGCAAGGGCGTTGCCCTTGACCCACGACCTTTTGAAAAAGGTCGATCAAAACTTTTACTCCACTAAACCAAAATTTACACGCACAAACAAACAGGCTGCTCCGTGATGGAACAGCCTGCTCTTGCAATATTATATTCAAATTCCAAACGCTGTCACAGTCTCACACTTACGCCCTCATCGCGCAGATAGCTCTTGAGATCAGGAATCGTAAGCTCACCGAAGTGGAAAAGTGATGCTGCAAGTGCAGCGTCAGCACCGCCGATGGTCAGTGCATCGCGGAAATGTGCCATTGTTCCTGCGCCGCCCGATGCGATGACAGGAATTCCAACACTCTGCGAAATCGCCTTTGTAAGCTCAAGATCATAGCCCTGCTTTACGCCGTCACAATCCATGCTGGTCAGCAGTATCTCACCTGCGCCGAGCTTTTCGGCTCTGATTGCCCATTCAATGGCATCAATTCCGGTGTCGAGTCTGCCGCCGTGCTTGTAGACGGTGAATCCGCTTCCGGTACGACGTGCATCTATAGCGCAGACTACGCACTGACTGCCGAATTTGTCAGCAGCTTCAGAGATAAGCTCCGGACGGTCGATAGCTGCAGAGTTTACCGAAACCTTGTCTGCACCGGCGCCGAGAAGTGCGCTGAAATCCTCAACAGTGCGCACACCGCCGCCGACAGTGAAGGGAATGAAAACCTGTTCAGCAACTCTTGCTGCAACATCAAGCATTATATTTCGGGCGTCAGAGCTTGCGGTGATATCGAGGAATACCAGCTCGTCAGCACCCTGCTTATCATAGGCGGCTGCGCAGTCAACAGGATCACCGGCATCACGAAGATCGACAAAGTTAACACCCTTGACAACTCTGCCGTTTTTTACGTCAAGGCAGGGGATTATTCTTTTTGCAAGCATTGGTTCAGCCCTCCTTTGTCAGATCGATGAAATTCTTCAGCATGGTCAGACCGACTTCGCCGCTCTTTTCCGGGTGGAACTGAGTGGCAAAGCATTTTCTGTGCCATACCGCTGCGTGGAATTTCACGCCGTAATCCGTCTCGGCGGATACACAGCCGGTATCCTTTGCGCGCAGATAAAAGCTGTGTACAAAGTAAACATAGGGTTCAGCCGGCAGCCCGCGGAACAGCGGACAGCCGCGGTCATATTCTATGGAATTCCAGCCGATATGCGGAACCTTGAGCCCCATATCAGAAGGGAAGCGTACTATCTCGCCGCCGAACACGCCCAGACCGTCTACTCCGGGAGCTTCCTCGCTGCTGTCGAAAAGCATCTGCATTCCGGGACAGATACCGAGAAACGGGTGATCCTCTGCGATACACTTGCGGACAACCTTGTCAAGCCCTTTTGAGGAAAGCTGTTCCATTGCGTCACCGAAAGCACCTACACCGGGGAAGATTATTCCGTCGGCAGATTCAATAACCGACGGGTCAGCGGTGACTATTGCCTCGCCGCCGCACTGTACAACGGCTTTCTTTACGCTGCCGATATTTCCGGCACCGTAGTCTATGATTGCTATCATAAATATATCACCTTTCGTTAAAGGATATTTACAAAGGCACCCCTTGCCGGCGCTCCTGCACTGCAAGGGGTGCGATTAAGGTCTGATTGAATTCGTAAACTGCTGTGATTAACCGCCCCAGCTTATGTTGGGAAGGGTGAATTTGTTCTCACGGTCAACGGCGTAGTCGCCTTCGAGGAACATCTCAGCCTCATTGCGGCGGCGCCACCAGAGTCCGCGCAGATTCTGCCCGCCGGCCTTGATGTAAAGTGTGAAGCCGTGGATAATATCATTCGGATTGGCGTCATCACCGCTTCTCTGGCAGAGAATTGCAGATTTAAGGTAAATCTGATTGGTGTCGCTCATCCAGTAGCTCGGACCGAGGTTGAAGCAGAAGCTGACAAGTGCGTCAAACTGCTGCTGGTTGAGCTTTACGCCGTTGCGTATTGCCCAGTTGCTTACAGCGGATACATACACACCGTCGTTGAGATCCGCCCTGAGCAGTGCGAAAGCCTCTTCCTCTGTGAGGTAAGGTTTGTCATCGGTGATTATATGCTCAGCGCCGATAAGCTCGGTGATATCCTTGTTGAACTCGGCAATAACACGCGCTCTTGACCAGCCTTTGCTTTCGGTGGTGGTCTTAGCGTGACCGTAGCCAACTGTCCAGAATCCTGCAGAGTCCTTGTAGGGCTCGAAAATCAGCGCATCAAGGTCGGAATCGTAACGATGTCCGCCTTCCCATTCGGAGATGAAATTTACAGCCTCATCACTTACCGTCATGTGCTGTATTCCGGTGTAAGGCGCCTTGAGTACGACCAGCTCAGCAGTTGCAGTCATATCGTCGGACTTTGCTGTAATTGTGTACATACCGGGTACAAGTCCCTTGGCAACGCCGGTAGAAGCATCAATGGGAGCATTGGTGGGATTTTCGGATGAATATGTAACGGTAAAACCGCTCGCCGAAGCTGAAAGCTTGACGCTTGAGCCGGCATTTACATAATAGTAGGAAGTACCGAAAGCGAGGGTTACAAGCTTTGTCTCGGTCTTTACATTGGAAACGTAGTCTTTGCTGACATAGCCGTAGCCGTTGCTGTTATTGTAATCTATCTTGTACCAGTTGCCTGATGTGCCGAGAATGGTGACAGTCGAGCCGTTGTTGACCTTGCCGATAACACCGTAGCTGGTGCCTGCGCCGCTGCGCACGTTAAGGTAGGTGCTCTCTGTCTTTACAACACCGGTGGTGATTTTACGGACGCTGCTTCCCGTGCCGACCGACTTTGTTGTTGTGGTGGTGGGAATGATTGTAGTTGTGGTGGTAGTTGCTGATGTGGTCGCAGATTTTACTGAAACATAATCGCTGCAGATGTATCCACCGATGCCTGCAGCTTCAACTCTGTACCACAGCTTGCCTGCGGAATCCTTTGAGCTTCCGAGAATGTTGAATACATCGCCTTTTCTGGCGGTGCCCAGCTTCTCAAATTCAGAACCTGCACCGGAACGGAGATTGACAACAGGAGCCTCGATAACAACTGCTGAAATCTGTGAGGTGTAGGCGGGAGTCATCTCTGCGTAGTCAGAAATGACGTAACCTTTTGTCTTGCCGGTGGAGATGCAGTACCATACCTTGCCGTCAGCATCTTTTTCCTCGCTTATGACAGAAAAGGTCTCACCGCGGCGGACGACATCGACGCGTTTTGATGAGCTGTCAGCGCTGCTGCGTACACTTACCACAGAGCCGGTTATCATCAGAACATCCTCGGGCGGAGCTGTTGTCGGGGTTGTGGTGGAGGATGCAGCGGTGGATGACTGACCGGAGGTCGGTGCGGTGGAAGCCTGTGCAGATGTCGGCTCGGGTGCAGTGACCGAAGTGACGCTGCAGTAGGTGCTGATAACGTAGCCGGCCTTGTTGTTATAGTTGATTTTGTACCACACAGTACCGCTGCTGTCTTTTTCACTGCCGGTAACTGTATGGGAGCTGTCTTTGACGACTGACCCTATCTTGCTGTAGTTTGTGCCGGGGCCGGAGCGTACATTGACAACACTGCTGGTAATAGTGATTATGGTTATGGCTTCCTGCGCGTGTGCAGTCATGACTGGTGCCGCAAAAAGCGCCGTATCACAGGCAAGCCCCATGATATATACTATTGCAAGCAGTAATACGATGAGCTTCTTTTTGAAATTCATCATGTCCTCCTGAATCAAATAGCACGTATAGATTGATTGCAAAATTTAAACTTAAAGCAATTATACTATATTATGTCGCTTGATGTCAACACTACACGGGAAGGAAAAAGGCGGAAACAAGCCGATTCTGAGTATTTTTACAACAAATTCATAAAATACTGCATACAGTACTGCAATACGGTACGGTGCAGCAGAGGCAGCAGGGAGACCTGCTGTAATCATATCGACAATCGAAGAAAAACGGCATCTCCTGCCGGTGCATCATCACAAAGACAGTGATGAAATGGCAGGAGATGCCGCCTGAAGTTATTTGATGACAGCCGGTGAGGCAGTAAGCATTACTTTTCCGGAATGTCAAAGGTCTTTACCAGTGCATTGACGTATGCACGGGCTATCTCGTTATGGTGTGACTGTATCCAGTCGGAGCCGATTTTGTTGTCGTGGAATTCAGTTTCGGCAAGGATTGCAACCATGCCGATATCTGAGGGCCAGCGGACCTCGCCGTAGCCAATGCCGCTGAAGGCATTCATTCCGTTGATTACCTGATTTGCAAGTGTGGTTTTGCGGGGCGCAATTTTATTCAGCTCAGCCACAAGATTCTGAGAAAGAAGTCTGCCCTGAGAGCAGGCAGGGAAGTAGTAGGAGCTTGCGCCGAATCCCTGCGCCGATGTGCCTGTTGCGTTGGAATGAATGGCAACATAGATATCAGCACCGTATGAGAGCGCCTCATCGGGTCTGTCCTCTATCTCCTTGCTGAAGGTTGCGAGGTAGGTTATGCAGTCGTATTCTCTGTCGAGGATCTGCTTGATAACTTTTGCAACTGCCTCCATTTCCTTCTGCTCGGAGGTTTTTCCCGTTGCGTATGAATTGGAGCCCTGACAGGACGGTGAAAGATATATGACAGCCTTGTCTTCTGCAGTGAATATCTTGTCGGGGATAGCGGTGAAGGTGTTGGAGATTGTAACGTCAGTGCGGCATATCCAGCCTTTTTTGCCGTTGACTTCTATCTGGAACCATGTGTAGGCGTTTTTGCTGTCCGAGTCATCTTTTATTGAGGTGAATGACTGACCCTTCTTTACGGTTGCAACAACAGATGAAGATCTGCTCAGATCGGAATGTACAGTTGCGGAATCAAGCTTTACGGTGACACGGCGGGTTATGTGCTGTTCGCGGACACCGGGTGTGGGAACATATGAAGTTGTCGGACGGGTCAGTGAACCGCCGGAGAGAACGGTGTTGATGACATTGTCACTGACCGCAGAGGTGCCGCCCAGTACATATATGCCTTCAGGGTTGATGGTCTTCATCAGATCAAAAAGTCCCTCGGTGTGATACAGGCTGTTAATCAGGAGCATGGGATGTCCGCTGACAGCCGCAAAGGCACCGCCGGCAAGCGCGTCAGGAAAATCATTTCCTGATGCAATTATTGCCTTTTTGCCGGTGAAAAGTGTGCTGTATTTTTTGTATATCTCAGTGGCTGTTGCGTAGCGGTTTGCGCCGCTTATGCGGCTGATGCTTCCCTCGGTCAGCCTGCCGAAGGAAGATTCTGCGCTGCCTGATATTGCGGCAGTTCCGCCGAGAATCACGATGTCAGCAATGCCGCTGCCCTGAATATATGAAGCGGTTGTGCTGTCGGGTGCGCCGTCGGAATTGCTGTAAAGTATGGGTGCGCCGAGAAGTCCGGCGGCAGCACCGGCGGAAAGTGCATCGGGATAATTGTATCCGCAGGCGATAAAAATGGTTTCAGGTGCTTTTCCTGTGATGCGTTCAAGTTCACGCGCAGCTGCAACCGCCGTCTGATAGCGGCTTGTTCCGGCGAGACGCTTTACTTCATATCCGAGAGAGGTCAGATGGTCTTCAGCAGCAAAGCTTACAGCAAGATTGCCGCCGAGTATATATACCAGCTCTGTGCCTGTTCTGTCAAGCTCAGCAATGACCGAATCACGAATCTGTGTACCGTTGGTCAGAAGTATCGGTGCATTCAGTGCTGCAGCGAGGGGAACACCTGCAAGGGCATCTGCAAATTCATAACCGTTGGCGATTATTGCGCAGACAGGCTCATCGTCTTCTGTTTCATCAGACTGCAGATTGTCTTCCGGCGGAGTATCAGAGGCAGATACATCGGAAGCAGACACATCGCTTGAAGAAACGTCAGAAGAGGATACATCTTCCGGCGGAATATCAGTGTCGGAGATATCAGGATCATTTTCTGTGCCGCTGTCAGTTTCACTGTCTGAAGGGGCATCTTCCCAGCCGGTGCGGCATATCAGATTTGCAGTTTCAATGCGGTCAGCGCCGCCGATTCTGGTAATATCCCAGAGACTCTTGTCTGACGATGCAGTGGAAGAAACAGCCAGCGCAGCTGATTGTACGCCGGAAAACAGCATGACGGATAACAGTAGAAGTGAGATGATTCTTTTCATTTGACAATCCTCTGAAAAATAAATATGGGCTTATTATACAGCATAAATTGCGTGTGATAAACAAAAATAATGTAATCAGATTGTAAATATTTTTTTATGGTACGCGATGCGTGTCCTGCTGAATGCTTGCGAATGAGGGTATATTGTGATATATTTATTATTTAGCAGTAATCAGAAATTAATTTCAGAAACGGAGAGACTCCCTTGAAGAAAATGCTTGGATTCATGAAGGGCTACGGAAAGGAATGTGTCATTGCGCCTCTTTTCAAGATGCTTGAGGCTTTTTTCGATCTTTTCGTGCCGCTGGTGATGGTTTCCATCATCGATATAGGCATCAGAAATGCCGATACACCCTATATTCTGAAAAAGTGCGGCCTGCTTGTGCTGCTTGCACTGGTCGGTCTGACCTGCAGTCTCATAGCACAGTTCTTCGCATCAAAAGCGGCAGTGGGATATTCCACCCGTCTGCGTCATTCGCTGTTCGGTCATATCCAGACCCTCGGTTTTTCCGAACTTGACACTGTAGGCACCAGCACGCTCATAACCCGCATGACAAGCGATGTCAATCAGGTGCAGACGGGAATCAACCTTTTCCTGCGTCTTTTCATGCGCAGCCCGTTTGTCGTTTTCGGCAGCATGATAATGGCTTTCACGATCAATACGAAAGCGGCACTGATATTTGTCGTTGCAATACCTCTGCTTGCAGCTGTCGTTGTCGGAATAATGCTCAGAACAATGCCGCTGTACAAAAAAGTGCAGGCAAAGCTCGACAAGGTGCTCGGCGCAACCAGAGAAAATCTCTCAGGTGTGCGTGTCGTGCGAGCATTCTGCCGTGAGCAGGAGGAAACAGAAAGCTTCGAGGCAGATAACGGCGAACTTACACAGCTTCAGCTGTTTGTAGGCCGTATATCCTCAATGATGAATCCCCTGACATACATCATTGTCAATCTTTCCATAATTGCAATTCTTTACACCGGTGCGGTAAATATCAGCATCGGAGAGCTTAAGCAGGGTGACGTCATCGCACTTGTCAGCTATATGACACAGATTCTTGTTGAGCTTGTAAAGCTTGCAAATCTCGTTATTCAGATTACAAAATCCCTTGCCAGTGCCGGCAGAATAAAGGCTGTGCTCGAAACCGAGCCGGCAATGAAATTCGATACCGGTGATGAAACCGTGCTCTCCACTGACTGCGGCGAGGCGGTCAGATTTGAGAATGTATCCTTCATTTATGCAGGTGCGGCGGAGGAGTCGCTCAGCTCCATCAGCTTTTCTGCAAAGAAGGGAGAAACAATCGGCATAATCGGCGGTACCGGCAGCGGCAAATCAACCCTGATAAATCTTATTCCCCGATTCTACGACTGCACCGGCGGCTCGGTCAGCGTATTCGGCAATCCGATAGCTGAATATTCAAAAGAGCAGCTTCGCAATATGGTCGGTGTTGTCCAGCAGAAAACACAGCTGTTCAAAGGCACGATCCGCTCCAATCTTCTCTGGGGCAATGAAAATGCGACAGACGAAGAACTGTGGCAGGTACTTGAGACAGCTCAGGCGGCAGAGTTTGTACGGCAGAAGCCGGGCGGACTTGACGAGCCGGTTGAACAGGGCGGACGTAATTTCTCCGGAGGTCAGCGCCAGCGTCTTACAATTGCCCGCGCGCTTGCTTCAAAGCCTGAGATACTCATTCTTGACGACAGTGCCAGCGCACTCGACCTTGCGACCGATGCGTCTCTGCGCAAAGCCATTGCAGCGCTCCCGGGTGATATCACAACATTCATTGTCAGCCAGCGTACCGCAAGTATCCGAAGCGCAGACAGCATAATCGTGCTCGATGACGGAGATATGGTCGGAATCGGTACACATGAAGAGCTTCTTGTCTCCTGCCCGGTCTACAAGGAGATTTACGACAGCCAGTACAAGGGAGGTGAGCGCTGATGAGCAAGGCAAAGAAATCAGCGGTCAGCGCCGCCATGATAAAGCGTGTGCTCAGGCTTACAAAGCCATACAGATTCATGATGATAATCAGCCTTCTGTTTGCGGCGGCAAGTGTTGCAGCACAGCTGTACATTCCCATTCTCACCGGTGAAGCGATAGATTTTATGCTTGGTGCCGGTCAGACAGAGTTTGATTCAATATGGAAGATTCTCATTATCATAGCAATTACAACCGGCATTGCCGCCGTCTCTCAGCTGGTGTTCAGCCTGTGCAATAACCGCATAGCCTTCTGCGTGTCGCGAGACCTTCGCAACGATGCAATAGAGAAGATACAGCGGCTGCCGCTTTCCTGCCTTGATTCCCATTCCTCAGGTGACATCGTCAGCCGTATCATCTCCGACGTTGAGGTATTCGCCGACGGTCTGCTGATGGGATTCACACAGCTCTTTACCGGCGTGCTTACCATAGTCGGAACACTTGGCTTCATGCTGAGTGTAAACTGGAAGATAACGCTTGTTGTTGTCTGCATCACTCCGCTCAGCCTTGTTGTGGCATCGTTCATTGCAAAGAGTACCTACAAGTATTTCAGAGAACAGAGCGAAACACGCGGAGAACAGACCGCTTATATCAATGAGATGATAGAAGGTCAGCGGGTTGTTCAGTCCTTCAGCTATGAGGAGCAGAGTCAGCAGGGCTTTGATGAAATAAATGACCGTATGCAGAAGATAAGCCTCAAGGCAATATTCTTCGGCAGTACAACGAATCCGGCAACACGCTTTGTCAATAACATCGTTTATGCCGGTGTCGGTCTTGTCGGTGCGCTTGCGGCAGTTGCGAGCGGCGGTGCATTCAGTGTCGGTCAGCTCAGCTGCTTTCTGAGCTATGCAAACCAGTATACCAAGCCATTCAATGAAATTTCCGGAGTTATAACCGAACTGCAGAATGCATTTGCCAGCGCAGGCAGAGTGTTCGAGCTGCTTGACGAGCCGGAGGAGATTGCCGATGCACCTGATGCCCCCGAGCTTGTAAGCGACGGCAGAGTCAGCATGAAGAGTGTTGCATTCAGCTATACTCCTGACCGTCCGCTGATAAGAAATCTCAACCTCGAGGTAGAGCCGGGTCAGCGAATTGCAATAGTCGGTCCGACAGGCTGCGGAAAAACCACACTCATAAATCTGCTGATGCGCTTCTATGATGTCAAGGAAGGAAGCATTGCAGTTGCAGGTCATGATATCCGTGACGTGAAGCGCCACTCCCTCAGAAAGAATTACGGAATGGTGCTGCAGGAGACATGGCTCAAGGCAGGCACAATCCGTGAGAATATCGCCTACGGCAAGCCTGATGCCACTGACGAGGAGATAATCGCTGCAGCAAAGGCAGCTCATGCCCACAGCTTCATCAAGCGTCTGCCGGAGGGCTACGATACAGTAATAGCTGAAGACGGCGGCAATATCAGCCAGGGACAGAAGCAGCTGCTGTGTATTGCGCGTGTCATGCTCTGTCTGCCGCCCATGCTCATTCTCGACGAGGCAACCAGCAGTATCGATACCCGTACCGAGATACGCATACAGTCGGCATTTGCGGCAATGATGAAGGGAAGAACAAGCTTCATCGTTGCACACCGTCTCTCGACTATCCGCGAGGCAGATGTCATACTTGTCATGAAGGACGGCAATATCATCGAGCAGGGCAGCCACGAGCAGCTGCTTGAGATGAACGGCTTCTATTCAGAACTCTACAACAGCCAGTTTGATGCAGTGCAGTAAGGCTGTCAGGAAAATTACGCGATAAAACAGACAGCGGTAAGGTGTTTCAAGCCTTACCGCTGTTTTGCGTGTTATTATGTAATGTTGTACTTGCGGGCAAATTTCTTTACTATCTCGCGGAAGTGCTCATGCTTGAAGTTCCGGTTTACGTCTGTTATATCGACATACTGACCTTCTGCAAGATTCTGAATTATCGCTTCAGCGACAAATGCTTCAAAGTAGTAATCATCGTCAAATGCGGGTTCGATGTCGGTTTGCATACCGGAGTTGATACCGTCGACCGCACATCTGTAGATGATATTGTCTCTGCCAAGAAGCTCGCCCATCTGCCTGAGACAGTTTATTCCGTCGATCATATCCTTGACCTTTATGCGCCCTGTGAATATTGCCTGATGCTCACCGCCGGAGAGAATGCTGTCAGCGGTGGTTTCCAGAATATCGGCAAGGTCAGGCAGAACGGAAATATCCGGCAGAGTTTCACCGCGTTCCCATTTGCTTACAGCCTGAAATGAGACTCCGATGCGTTCGCCGAGTTCATTCTGGGTGATGCCTTTGTCGGCACGAAGCCGTGCAATATATTTTCCAATTTTCACGTTGTCAATCTTCATGATTTTTAACCTTTCTGATTTGCTTTCTGACCGGTCTTTGTATTGATTGTAATACATACCGTCTGATGTTTTCAATAACCTGAAAGGTTAGTTTTACGGCATAATATTTTACTTACGCATTCTTCACATATTTGAAATTGCCGTAGGTCTCGTTGACCAGCTCATAGAAGGAGAAGGTGTTGTCATACTTGCTGATTATCTTCCGGAAGTCGGCAAGCTGATGGCGGTTGACCACGCACAGCAGAACACTTTTTGTGGTGCCTGTATACGCACCGGAAGCATCAAGCTTTGTCACACCGTGTCGCAGACGGTTGGTAATCTCAGCGGTCAGCTCGTCGGCGTGGGTGGTGATGATGGTGAATTTGTAAGCTGTCTTTGAGCCCTTGATGATGTGATTGCCTACGTAGTTTGAAATAAAGCAGTAGGTGATGCACAGCGCCACCGGTTTGTAGTCGATAACACCGTTTTCCGAGTAGACAAAGAGGGAGACAGCCGCGACAACAGCATTGAGAACAAATGTCACAAGAAAGAAATTGGTGTTCGGATTGACCTTGTTGATGTATCTTGAAAGAACATCAGTGCCGCCGGTCGAAGCGTTGTTTTTCAGGCACATTCCGTAAACAAATCCGCTTATCACACCGCTTATGATGACCGGGAAAATAGTGTCGTGTCCCTGCGCGTTGTATTTGATGAAATCGGTGTCCGACTGCTGCAGGAAAAGATATGCGAATGAGTATACCAGTGAGAAAAGAAGTGTTTTGACTGCGAATGCCTTTTCGACGAGGAAGAAGGCAAGACAGCAGAGCGGAATGTTGACCAGCAGCGACATATAGCTTATGCTGAAGCCGGTCTTGTACTGCACCATTGTCGCAATGCCGTTGAGACCTGCCGGTGCAAAATGATTTTCCACGATAAAAATATGATAGTTCAAAGCCAGTATCAATGCCGTCAGAATAACCGAAGCATAGGAGAAAAGGGACTGAAGCCTGTTTTTCATGATTTTTACCTCCGTGAAATCTTATTTCCTGTGATTTTCAATCCAGCTTAGTATCTCATTGTAGCCAAAGCTGCCGTCAGCAGCCGAAAGCCCCAGCGTTACAAGCTCCTGCTGAGTGTATTCAAGCACTATCCGGTTGAGCCGCAGTGTCATCAGCATGACCAGTACGCCTATGCGCTTGTTGCCGTCGATAAAGGCGTGATTATTCACCAGCGAATACATAAGTCTCGCTGATTTTTCCTCAGCTGTGGGATAAATATCAGTGCCGCCGAAGCCGACCGAGGCGCTGCAAACTGCCGATTCCAGCAGACCTCTGTCACGCAGGCCGTCACTGCCTCCGGTGCGCGCGCTGAGCTTCGAGTGAAGAGCTATTATTTCCTCTGTGTTCATCAGAATCATTTTGCCAGCTCCAGAAATGCTTCAATATTTTCCTCGAGGATTATATCGGCAGTAACCCCGAGCATCTCGTCTCTCATCTGCTTTGCCGCAGATAGAGCTTCGTATTCTTCAAAATCAATTACAGCATAGCGCGGACGGTTGTTTTTCATTATTATTGCCGCACCGTTTTCGTCGACAGCGCGCACCACCTTCGAGAAGTTCTGATTGGCATCGGTCATGGTGACGATTTTGTCTGTGTCAATCATCATAATTAATCACCTCAGCTTCATTATAAAATGATGTTAGGATAAAATCAACCTAATATATATCGATGAAAACAAAAACCGGCAGGAAAATACCGCTTTCCTGCCGGTTTGCTGTGTGTTATCGGTTTCTGACAGCCTTGTTGACCTTTTCGGACATAATAAGCAGCAGGGCTGCAAAGAACATCAGATAGAAGGGGTAAATTGCCGGGCTGATAAAATCGGCGAGTATTCCGAATACCGGCGGCATGAGTGTACTGCCGGTGTATGCACTCGCCATCTGAATTCCGACGATTGCGTGGGAATTCTCCTTGCCGAAATTGATCGGTGTTGCATGAATTATGCACGGGTATACAGGCGCGCTGCCGAGACCGAAGATCAGAAGTCCGGCAAGAGCGAATATGTCTTCTCTGAGCGGCAGAGCAATCAGAACAGCACCTGCAAGCATGACCGAAACACCTACGCGGATCATGGTCTTGTCGCCGAATTTATCGGTGATAAAGCCGTTGAGAAATCTGCCGAATGTTATTCCAAGATAGAAGAGAGATGCAAACGAAGCGGCGGTCTCAGCATCTGTTCCGCGATGCTCAACAAGATATGTGGTAGCCCACAGACCGGCGGTTGTCTCAGCTGCGCAGTAGCACCAGAAGGCAAAAAGCGTAGGCTTGACACCCTTCATGCGCATGACTTCGCGCAGACTTATCGATGCCTCAATTTCCTCTCCGTTTTCATCGGTGGAAACACGCTTTTTCCACAGCGGAAGTGATATGAAAATTATCACCGTAAGCACCAGCTGAATTACGCCGACAGCGGAATAACCGGTGCGCCAGCCGTGTCCTGCGCCGATAGCGTATCCCATTATGTAAGGGCTTATTGATGCGCCGACACCCCAGAAGCAGTGAAGCCAGCTCATGTGACGGGAGGCATAATGCAGAGCGACATAATTGTTCAGCGCTGCGTCAATTGCTCCTGCACCGAGTCCGTATGGGATGGATAGAATGCATAGCATCACAAATGAGGGTGAGAGGGAAAAGCCAAGCAGCGCACAGGCAGTGAGAGCAACGCTGACTGCTGTGACAAGTCCGGCACCGAAACGGCGTGTCATGCGGTCGGAAAGCAGGCTGGATATTATTGTACATACAGAGATTATAGTCGTAATGATACCGGCATATGATATCGGAACATTCAGCTCCTCGACCATAACAGGCCAGGCTGAGCCGAGAAGAGAGTCGGGAAGACCGAGACTGATAAAAGCAAGGTAGATTATGGCAAGCAAAAGTGCAACCATGATATATGCTCCTCCGTTTGTGTTGTGGTGTAATCAGAAATCGAGTTCATCAAGCAGAATGTAGAGATTTTCGTCAGAGTACTCTATCTCTGAAGAGAACATTCTTGCGAGTTCGATCTGCTGTCCGGTTGAAAATTCGCCGGTGCGGCTCCATATCATTGCACCGAGCTCATAGATTATCCAGCAGGCGAAAACAGCAAAATTTACGCGGCTGCCGATATAATCAGCATCAGGCGCATTGGCGGTATGGCGGTAGAGCATATACACCAGCAGCTGTTCGTATTCGGTGCAGCGTTCAGCCATGTGGCGGCTGAATCCGTCACGGTCGGAGCTTTTGTGTTCTTCTGACAGCTGTGTCACAAGCTGTGTCCATTCTTCGTCAAGCTGCTCCAAGCTGAGAAGAAACTCGGCCCATTCTCCGATTGTGCCTTCCGGAAATAGTGTGCCGCAGCGGCTGAGCAGCTGATTTATGCGCTCACTGACCGTGTACTGCCGGTTCTGAACAATGCCTATAAGCTCGTCACGCAGAGCGATGATTTCATCATCGCAGTCCGGTTCTCCTTCTGCAATGAGCTGTACAGGCTCACGTCTTGTAAGTATCAGTCTTGCTGTTTCCTCACAGCACAGACCGAGTCCGCTCTCGATTCTGCCCGGCAGCTCGTTGTGAAAACGCGGGTGCTCTGCACAGATGGTACACAGCCGGTCTTCGCCAAGTGTGGTTATTATATCGCATAGATTATTTCTGTTCAGAAACGGACAGCGCTCATTCTCTCCGAGAATGAAGTGCGGCTCTTCCTCTGACGAAATATTTACAGCCAGTCTTTTTCCGAAGTCTCCGCCGACGTTGCGGTAAAATTCAGCGGTTTCGGGGTCTATATCTATCTCCCAGCCGATACAGCAGTTGTGACGGCAGCGGCTGTTTATACATCTGAATTCAGTATAATAATCAGGAAAAACGTGCAGCATTGGCGGTACTCCTCAGGTTGATTATGTGCGCAGAGAAATAGCCTGAGCGAAGAACTCAGGCTTTTATCTCACAGATTGGTTATTTTTCTTATGGTCGAGCCGCCCTTTTCGAGAGAAACGATACCTGTGCGGCATATCTCAAGAATGGTGTAGTCACGCATAAGATTGATAAAATCATCTATGTGGCGGCTGTCGCCGGTAAGCTGAAAAACCACCGATTCACGCGAGTAATCGACCGTCTTTGCTTTGAATGCATCGGCTGCGGCGCGTATATCATCGCGTGTTGCGGGATTGTTCTCCATCTTTATGAGAAGAAGCTCGCAGCTGACGGAATTCTCGCTGTCCAGTTCTTTTATCGAGCAGACATCAGGCAGCTTGTAAAGCTGATTGATAAGCTGCTGCTTGTTGTTTTCCTCGCCGTAGAACATGACGGTAATTCGGGAAAAGTCATTTGATTCAGTCTCGCTCACGGTCAGTGTGTTGATGTTGAACTGACGGCGGCGGAACATACTTGTGACCCGGTTTAGTACGCCGAACTGGTTGCGGACCAGAATGGCAACGGTATATCTGTTCATCTCAGCTGCCTGCCTTTACGATTATATCATCCATCGAGCCGCCCGGCGGAAGCATTGGCAGAACGAGCTCGTCTTTGTCAATGGCACAATCTATCACATAGGGTCCATTATAGCCGAAAGCGTTGGAAAGTGCAACATCGAGCTGCTCAAGTGTCGAGACCTTTTCTCCGTCGGCACCGAATGCTTTTGCAAGTGCAACAAAGTCGGTCTGCCGGTCGAGAACGGTATTTGAATAGTGGCGGTCAAAGAAAAGGGTCTGCCACTGTCTGACCATGCCGAGAACGCCGTTGTTCATGAGAAGTATGACAACGGGTGTGCCGCATGTGACTGCAGTGGCAAGCTCATTGAGACTCATGCCGAAGCCGCCGTCGCCTGTGACAAGCACACAGCGCTCGCCTGTTCCAAAGCTTGCACCGATAGCCGCGCCCAGACCGAATCCCATTGTGCCAAGTCCGCCGCTGGAGATAAAGGTACGTGCTTTGCGGAAATTCAGATTCTGCGCAGCCCACATCTGATGCTGACCGACGTCGGTTACAACGGGTGTGTGTTCGCTCAGGTGCCTGTTGAGGGTGAGTATGACATTGCGTGGGGTCATGCCCTCGCGGGTATCAAGACAGGTCAGAGCATCTTCGCGAAGTGTGCGCAGCTTGTTCTGCCACTTGTGATGCTCAGCCTTCTTTATCAGCGGCAGGAGCTTTTCGAGTGTCAGCTTCACATCGGCACGAAGACCATGTACAGCCTCGACATTCTTGCAGAGCTCAGAGCCGTCTATATCTATGTGGATTATCGACTGTCTTTTTGCAAACTTATCCTTGTTGCCGGTAACACGGTCATTGAATCGAACACCGAGAGCAATAATGCAGTCGGCGCTGTTCATTGCCATTGTTGAGGCGTAGTGTCCGTGCATTCCCTGCATTCCGAGAAATCTCGGGTGGTCGCTCGGCAGTGCGGAAAGTCCCATCATCGAGCAGCCTATGGGTGCATCGATTTTTTCGGCAAGCTCGAGCATGATATCAACAGCTCCTGCGGAAACAACACCGCCGCCAAAATATATGTAAGGTCTTTCGCTATCGTTTATGACAGCCGCTGCCTGCTCAATTCGTATATCCTTCGCCGCCTGCTTTTCATCAGGCACAACAGCCGGCTGGGGGGTGTATTCGCACATAGCCTGCTGAATATCGCGCGGTACGTCAATGAGCACAGGCCCCGGTCTGCCGGACATTGCCAGCCGGAAAGCCTCTCTGACAGTGTCGGCAAGCTGTTCTATGTCGCCTACAAAGTAGTTGTGCTTGGTTATCGGCAGAGTAATACCGGTGATGTCAATTTCCTGAAAGCTGTCAGAGCCTATCTGTGAAGACATGACATTGCCGGTGATGGCGACCATCGGAATGGAATCGAGGTGAGCAGTCGCAATTCCGGTGACAAGATTGGTTGCCCCCGGACCGGAGGTGGCCATTACCACTCCAACGCGTCCGGTGGCTCTTGCGTAGCCGTCAGCAGCGTGTGCAGCGCCCTGTTCGTGAGCGGTCAGCACATGGTTTATTTCATCCTGATATTTGTACAGAGAATCATAAACATCGATTATCTGTCCGCCGGGATAGCCGAATATTGTGTCACAGCCCTGCTCTATCAGAACTCTGACGATTATATCTGCGCCGGAAAGCAGCATGGCACTCTTTCTCCTTCCGAAAAGTATTCAGGAAAACAAGTCAGGTATTATGGTCAATGAAAATCAGTTCACTTCAGCGATAAGCTCAACTTCAACAAGTGAGCCCTTCGGAAGCTCCTTTACAGCAACGCAGGAACGAGCCGGCTTGGAGGTGAAATACTGGGCGTAAACGGAGTTGAAAGCTGCGAAATTGGCCATATCACTGAGAAAACAGGTGGTCTTGATGACGCTGTCAAATGTGCAGCCTGCAGCCTCAAGAACAGCAGCAAGGTTTCTGCATACCTGATGGGTCTGCTCCTCGATGGTCTGAGCGTCGATATTGCCGGTTGCCGGATTAATGGGAATCTGACCGGAGGTGAAAAGCAGATTGCCTGTGATATAAGCCTGCGAATAGGGACCGATTGCGGCAGGAGCATTTTCAGTAAAAATTATCTTGCTCATGATTTATCTCCTTTAAATGTGGTGTCAAGGCGAAAAATATGTTTCAGTCATAATACTGTAACTTAAGGGTATATGTAAGTTATTAAGTTATATTATCACGATAAAGTAATTGTGTCAATAGCTGAGAACAGCGCGGAGAAATAAGCGTTTATTGTCTAAGTTAAATAATTGCGCAGGGTATTTCATAGCTTGATATACAGCACATTTACGTATATAATCAATTAGGAAAGAGTAGATCGGGCGTCAGAGCGGTCACCGACCGGATCATGATTCGGTCAGCCCGGATTCAATAACAGAACAAAACGGAGTGATTGATATGTCAGAAACAATCAAAAAACTTACGCTTGAAGAAAAGGCTCGTCTTGTCGGCGGTGAAACCTTCTTTGCAACAGTTGATATGTCACAGCATGATATTCCGAAGCTGCAGTTTCTTGACGGCGGACCCGGACTTAACTTTGAACAGCTCTTCGGTGAGTTCCGCTCACGCGTAAGAGTGTACGGACTTGACGATTCAGTCGAGGCGACCGGACGAATGATGCAGAAAATGACCACAGATTTCTATAATCCCGAGGTTCTCTCTGAAGCAGAGATGGAGCTGCGCGACTGGCTGATGAAGAAGCTGGGTGAGCTGACCGGCGGTGAGCCTTTCGCGCCGGGCTGTTTCCCTGCAGGAATACTGCTTGGCGCAACATGGTCGCCAGAGGCTGTGTATGACGTTGCCGATGCACTGGGCAAGGAGGGCGCGGCATACGGCATATCCCTGCTGCTTGGTACACCTAATGTCAACCTCATGCGCGACCCGCGCAACGGTCGTCTTTTTGAGAGTTTCTCTGAAGATCCGTACCTGATGACACAGCTTGCTCCGCAGATGGTAAAGGGTGTGCAGGACAACGGCGTTGCAGCGAATGTAAAGCATTTTGCAGCAAACAATCAGGAAAGCTTCCGCGTCGGCGTCAGTGAGACCATAAGCAGCCGTGCGCTTGAGGAGATGTATTTTCCGGCATTCCATGCCTGTGTTGATGCAGGTGTGGCAACCGTCATGAGTGCATACAACTCGATAAACGGTGTACCGTGTACTGAGAATTACTGGCTGCTTACCGAAAAGCTGAGAGAAGAATGGGGCTTTGACGGCATGGTAGTGTCCGATTGGGGCGCAGTATATCACCCTGCTGAGGCAATAGCTGCAGGAAATGATCTTGCTATGCCCGGTCCGGTCGATCCGCAGCCGGTAATTGATGCAGTGGAAAGCGGCAGGCTGCCGCTCGAAACGCTGGAAAAGGCGGTTGAGCGCGTGCTCCGCTTTACTGAAAAATGGAAGCGCCCTGAAGTGAATCCGAAGCCTGATATTGCGCTCTCAGACAAGGCGGCTTACAATGCTGTCATCGAGGGTGCGGTCATGCTTAAAAACAGCAGCGGAATTTTTCCGCTGAGTGGAAAGACTGCGCTTTTCGGCGAGGGTGCAAAGCAGTTCTTTGACTGCGGAACAGGAAGTGCCGGAATAACAACCGACCGTACAGGCTGCCTTATCGATGAACTCAGCCGTACAATGGGCGCTGAAAATGTGGTGTACGGTGAGATAACCGATGATACCGACAACGTACTTATAGTTGTGCGTCAGATAGGCATGGAGGGCAACGACCGCCGTTCAATCATGCTCCCTGAAGATGAGCGTCAGATGCTGATTGATACCATAGGCAAAGCAAAGGCGGCAGGAAAGAAAACCGGCGTTATACTCAATGTCTGCGGTCCGGTTGACTGCCGTGAATTTATAGATGATACAGACGGTATGTTCTGCGTATTTCTTCCCGGAATGGGCGGTGCAGCTGCCCTTGCAGACCTGCTTGCGGGCAATGCCAATCCTTCCGGCAGACTTCCGGTCACATTCCCGCTCTGCATCGAGGATACACCGACATATCTCAACTTCCCCGGCGACGGCAAGCACGTAATCTACGGCGAGGATATCTTTGTCGGCTACCGCTATTATGACAAGAAGCACGCAAAGACTCTCTTCCCGTTCGGTTACGGTCTTTCATACACAACCTTCGGATATTCTGGTATAAGAGTGTCGGCAGAGAGTTTTACCGACGAGGTAACAGTTTATGTCGATGTAACCAATACCGGAGACCGTGCAGGCAAGACCGTCGTTTCACTTTATGTGAGCGATGTTGTCTCGACGATCCGCAAGCCGGAAAAGGAGCTCAGAGGCTTCAGAAAGATAGAACTCCAGCCGGGCGAAACACAGACAGTAAGCTTTACCGTTACGAAGAAAATGCTTGCTTCGTATGATGCCGATCTCGGCTGCTGGGAGAGCGATGAGGGCTATTATGACTTCATTATCGCCAATTCTGCAGAGGAAATTATTGACACAGTGCGCGTATACGGTGACTGGCGTTCGGCATATTCCTTCACTGCCGATACTCCCATAAAAGCCCTGTTTGAGGACGAGAGGGTCCGACCGCTGCTCTTTGCCGCATTTGAAGAACTCTCACTTGATATCGGTGCAATCTATGATAACTACGAGTACAATTCATTCAAGCCGTTCTCGGTTGTTCTCAGAGAAGCCGGCGCAGAAAGCATTCCCGACAGCTTTACAGCTGCACTCAGTGAGATACGCAGAGATTAACAGATAAACCGGATAATAAACAGACCGCCCGGCAGAATCACCTGCCGGGCGGTTTTGTGCAAAGAGTTTATCAGACTATTCTGTTTCTTACGCCGCTGTCAAAAAAGCAGCGCATATTTTCAGCAATCTCCCCGACACAGCGTGTGCGGGCTTCAAAAGAGCCCCATGCCATGTGAGGAGTGAGGCATACATTATCCATGTCCATAATTGAATAAAACGGATGCTCCCTGCCGAATGGCTCTACCGAATATACATCAACGCCGAGTGCGCCGATGCGGCCCTCGCGTACAGCATCGGCAAGCGCCTGCTCGTCGGTTACAGCTCCGCGTGCGGTGTTGACAACTATGGCATTCGGCTTCATGGAGGCTATACGCTCGCGGCTGATGATACCGCGTGTGCTGTCACTGAGCGGAAGGTGTATGGAGATAATATCACAGGAACGGCACAGAGTGTCGATATCTGCGAGCGGAAATTCCCCCTCATTCTTACGGCGGCAGACCATTACCTGACAGCCGATAGCCCGGGCAATCTGAGCTACCTTTGTGCCGATTCCGCCTCCGCCAACCACGCCCCAGGTCATTGAGGACAGCTCGTGGTAAACAGGAGTCAGCCGGTTTGCAATGCCGGAATCGGTGTACTTGCCCGAATGAACAAATTCGCGGTATTCAGTAAGATGAGTGGCAAGTGACAGCACCATCGAAAGAGTAAGCTGTGCAACGCTGTCGGTGGAATATCCGGGAACATTGCATACTGCAATACCGTTGGCTTTGCAGTATTCGGTGTCGATATTGTCATAACCGGTGGCGGCGACACAGATTATCTTCAGATTATCAGCGCTGCCCAGGTTTCCGGCGTTAAGCTTTATCTTGTTGATGACAACTGCATCAGCATCAGCGATTCGCTGTGCAATAAGCGCAGGCGGGGTAGAGGCATATTCCTCGGTTTCGCCGAGCGCGCGAATGGGTGAAAGGTCAATGTCAGTTCCGAGAGTATCCTTATCAAGAATAACGATTTTCAAACAGATCAGCTCCACATAAATAATCAATAACAATATGATATAGTAAACTGTCGGTGTTGGCAAGCGGTTTTTTTGGGGGCAGATACAGTTTTGCAGGTTGCAAAAATAATTGTTTACAGGATAATCATTGCAAAAATGAATTCAAAAGGCTAATATAGAAACAGACAAGACAGAATTACAGGGTAGAACAGTTACCGGTTTATTGCGGTGTGTAATGCCTGTAACCTGCATCGAAATATATAACAACGGAGTTTGACCGATATGAATATTTTCAGAAAAATCTGGTGCAGAACATTTCAGAAGGTTCTGCATATTGCAATGCCGTTCCTGCCGTACCGCAGACAGCGTGTGCTGAACAGAATTGATGAAATTCCGTCCTATCTGGCGGAAAAGAAGATAAGCAGAGTGCTTCTTGTTACCGATTCTGTTCTGAGAAAGCTCGGAACATCAAAGCATTTTGAAGAGGTGCTTGCCGATAACGGCATCGAATATTTCGTCTATGACGGCACCTGCCCGAACCCGACGGTTGACAATGTCGAGGCGGCAAAGGATATATATGTCAAGAACGGCTGTCAGGGCATAGTCGCTTTTGGCGGCGGTTCGCCTATGGATTGCGCAAAAGGAGCCGCCATACGCATCGCAAGACCGAATACGCCGCTCAATAAGATGGAGGGTATCCTGAAGGTCATGCGCCGTCTGCCGATAATGTGCGCAGTGCCGACTACTGCGGGTACAGGCAGTGAGGCTACTGTCGCTGCGGTTATCACCGATCCTGAGACACACCATAAATACACCATCGACGACCTTTGCGTTGAGCCGCACTGTGCAGTGCTTGACCACAGCGTGACAATGGGTCTTCCTCCGCACATGACCTCGACTACCGGCATGGATGCGCTTACCCATGCAGTCGAGGCTTATGTCGGACGTTCAACCATAAAGGAAACCCGTAAGAATGCAGAGACCGCAGTAAGAATGATTTTCGGAAATATTGAAAAGGCGTATAATGACGGCTCTGATGAGGAAGCGAGAAAAAATATGCTTTATGCTTCATACCTTGCAGGCAAAGCATTCTCAAAATCCTACGTCGGGTATGTCCACGCAATAGCTCATTCGCTGGGCGGTCAGTACGGAATTGCACACGGACTTGCAAATGCCGTAATTCTGCCTTACGTGCTTGAGGGGTACGGCAAAACAGTGCATAGAAAGCTCAGCAGGCTGGCAGTAATCGCCGGTGTGGCAGATGCTTGTGACAGTGCGCAGACCGGAGCGGAGAAATTCATTGCGGCAATACGTGAGCTTAACCGCAGAATGAACATTCCGGAAAAGCTTGAGGGAATCATGGAGGCGGATATTCCTGATATGGCGAAGAATGCTGAAAAGGAAGCCAATCCGCTCTATCCGGTGCCGGTGCTCTGGTCTGCGGACGAGCTTGCGCGGTATTACCGTATTATTTCGAAGTAATCCTGATTGTATCAGCAGTGTCTATGATGCAATAAAAACAGCGGTGATAAGCCGGATGAGTTATCCGGAAGTTTCTGCAAGTCAAAAGGCTGTCTGCGTTTTGCGGACAGCCTTTTGTGTTTACATAAAGTATTTATTATATTAGTTCTTCCGTAAGACGGAGTATCTCCGGAGCCAGCTTTCTGCGCTGTTTTTCGGTGAGCTTAACGTAGAGCGGATAAGCGAGTGCAAGGATTACAATGCCGATCAGACCGATGATGATTCCGGGGATAAACCAGCTGCCGCCCCACACCATGCAGCAGCACATTCCTATGCCGAGTATCAGCGAACCGAGTATACCCGCAGCGAGCGATGCTATTATTCCGGGGGTGGTTACGCTTGCATCAAGTCTGCGAAGCTGCTCCATCTTGTCCTCCTCAGGCGGCAGATACTTCCTGCGTATATTCTTGATTTCCTCCTGCTGCTCGGCAGAATAGGAATAAGTAAAGGTTTCGTTATCTCTGTTTTCCATTGTGTTCTCCTTTGAGCTTTTTTATATCATGAATTGATTTTACAATCATATATACCGCCATGGCTATTATGCAGATGCTCACGCCTGCACCTGTCAGGGCAATCATAAGCCATTTGCTGTCGGGCTCCATATCCTGCCCGAAGGCTGAAAACATGGCAGTTTCGAGTGAAAGCATTGAAACAAGGGCGGCAGAAAGGGAAATAACCCTTGTCATCGTTATAGCTGGACTGTTCTGACGACGGCTTCTGATGAGTCCGACTATGGCATTTACTGTAATATAAAATGTGTAGGCCGCCATGACATAAATCATTATTCCGTCGTATTCGTAGCCTTTTTCCTGATAGAGCATCATAAGTACAGAGCCGGAAAGAGCAAAGTTCACGGTCAGCAGTATGCAGGAGCAGATCACAGTGCGTCTGAGTTCTCCTTCGATATTTCTGCCGAACCCGTTTCTGCGGGCGTATCTTGCAAGCAGAAACCGCATGACGGCAAGGATGCTATAATATACTGCCAGGCAGACAAACCACATTGACCGGTACAGGATAAATGAAAGAACATTTACTCCGGCATACAGCAGATTGATTGCCAGTGAGATGTGCAGCCATATATTTGTGCGGAAAGCCGCATCGGTCATATAGCGGCTGCCAAGAGGACTGGCGTATATCTTCTGCCGTAAATTCCTGTATTTACCGGGCACAATAAGTGCGAAAAATATGCAGAGTACAGCAAGCGTGTAAAACGAAACAACATATATGATATACGCCGCGATCGATTGCTCAAGGTTTCTTGTAAATACCAACACAAGCCCTGCAGAGCTTATAACCGTGAGAATCACAATGATCCATACCGGAGGAAAGAGCAGTCCTCGGCACAGCTTACGCCATTCCATCTTGCGCTCTCCTGATTCTTACTGTAAAGACAGTGCCTTTGCCGACAACGCTTTCTACGGCGATTTCACCCTGCATGATATCAACGACCCGCTTGACAAGAGCAAGCCCGAGGCCGTTGCCCTGCGTTGAGTGTGATGTGTCCCCCTGATAGAATTTTTCGAAAATATGAGCACCAACCTCAGGTGTCATGCCGCAGCCGGTGTCCTTCACTCTGACTGTTGCATACCTGCCGTCTGCAGTAAGCGAGACCGAAACAGTGCCGCCTGCTTCGGTAAATTTGAAAGCGTTGGAGAAAAGATTGTTCCACACCAGACCGAGCAGCTCGGCATCTGCTTTTACGCGGATATTATCAGCAATGTCGGTTTCTATTCTGATGTCAGACTGCTCCCAGACATTTTCATATTGCAGCAGACATTCGCAAAGCTGCTCACCGAGGTCAAACTCTTCAGCCTGCGGGAATATCTGCTGATTTTCCAGCCGGTTGAGCTTGAGTATGTTGGTCATCATGTCCGCCATGCGTTTTGCTCCGTCAGAGACACCCTTTGCATATTCAATGCGCTTTTCGTCGGTCAGCTCCGGAGATTGAAGCAGAGTGCCGTAATTCTGCATGACCGCAAGGGGTGTTTTCATTTCGTGGGATACATTGGCAATAAAATCTGTACGAAGTGTTTCAACGCTGCCCAGTTCTTCTGCCATCTTGTTGAAGGTGTCGGCGATGTCGTTGAATTTATAACTGAGGTCAACTATCGGACTTGCGTGAGGTACACGGGCGGTAAAATCACCCTCGGTTATCTTCTGCGCCGCCTGCCGTATCTGCTCAACAGGACGGTCAACGGTCAGCTTTCTGCGGATTCCGTCAATTATTGTGAATACTGCGCTCAGGAATACCACATTGGCAAAGGTGATCTTTGCGGCATCTGCGAGATTATCCTCGGTCAAAGTAACGCCGAGAGTATTTGTCAGCACTCTCACAAACAGCATGGTGCAGCAGGTGATGACAAAAGCCACAAGCATAAAAAATACAAGATAATGATTCAGCACCAGAAGCACCTTGCTGTATTTGCTGTCGTTCTTCACTTTATCACCGCCTTGTAGCCAAGTCCGTGTACCGTAACAATCTCAAAGGAATCGCAGCCGGCAAGCTTTGAACGGAGCTTCGTCATGTAAACATCGACCGCTCTTGGTGCGGTTTCGGTGTCTGCACCCCAGAATTCGTCCATCAGCTGAGTTCGTGTGAAGGTCTTTTTGGGGTAGGAAAGCAGTTTGTAGAGTATGCTGAATTCACGGTTGGTCATGGATATTTCATCGCCGTCAAGATATGCTGTGTGCTCATCAGCGTCCATTACAAAGCTTCCGATTTCAATCTTTTTGCTGGAAGCTATCTTAGCCCGCCTGAGTAATGCGCCGATGCGAAGAAACAGCTCATCAAGATCAATCGGCTTGACCATGTAGTCATCAACACCGATGCGGAAGCCCCTCTGCTTGGAAGCTATATCATCACGGGCGGTCATAAAGAGGATGGGAATATCCTCGCTGAGCTCGCGGACGTTCTTTGCAAACTCAAAGCCGTCGATTTCAGGCATCATTATGTCCGAAACTATCAGATCGAATACAGTGCTGTACAGTGCATCATAAGCTTCCGATGCACTCAGGCAGCCGGTTGCTTCATATCCGCTGTGATTAAGAAAAGAACATACTGTTTTATTCAGATCTCTGTCATCTTCGACTACCAGTATCCTGAACATTGCATACCTCCGCAGACATATTGATTGATTATATCATAGCACAAAAATGTTAAAGTATTGTTTACGCAGCAGATTTTACGCAAAATAATACAGCAAGGAGCTGTCCCTGCCGTATTATTTAATGCGTTCAGATCAGGAAAGATTATTTTCTGAGATCGTCAATTCGTGCCTCAGCGGCCGACTTGCGCTCTTCTTCATGTCTCCGAATGCCTTTGTGAAAAATTCCTTGATACCCATATGTACTCTTCTTCTTTATTTATTGCTGATTGTATCTGAGGGTCCGGTCATATTCTGTCCGGCAACTCAGTCATTCAGGATTTTTTCGCTCAGCTCCATTATTCTGGCGGAGTATCTGCTCTTGCGGGAGCTGAGAATTTTCTTGTATATCGGATAGTTGACTGCGGCAAGAAGCATACCGGCAACGCCGATGACTATACCGGGGATCATGGTCTCTTCAAGACCGATCATTGAGCCGATGTCGGTCATTACAAGGCTCATGCCGCTGCCCATGATTATAGCTGCAACTGAACCGAAGATATATGCAAAGACGTTAGCAGGTGTCTTCACCTTTTTGTCGAGAGCCTTGAGCTCATCAAGCTGAGTGTGATCCTTTTCGGTGTACTGGGAGCGGATCTGCTGTACGAGAAAATTCTTATCGTTGTTCATTATTGATTATCACCTTTCGTAATTGATTATATTGTCTGTGGATTGTTTTTTTTGATTGCTTGCGGAATATAATACTCAGTTTTTCTTTCCGGCGTTTCTGCTTGCCTCGAGGCTGGCTTCGACAATAGCCTTTGATGCAGCGTGATTGCGCTCGATCATTGCTCTGTTCTCTGCCTGAATGCGCTCAATCTGAGCATTTCCTGCATCGATGCGAGCCTGCTGCTGTGCTGCTCGCTGTTCTGCTGCAGCTTTGGAGGCTTCCTCACGTGCTGTCTGCTCATCTGCAAGTCTCTGCTTTGCTTCATCAACGGTCTCGCCGTCTCTGGTGAGGAATGTGTCGACAAATCTGTCTGTGATTTTTGTGAATCCGCTGACCACACCGTCTTCGATCTTCTGATAACCGCCGACAACGCCGTCCTCGATTTTCTGATAGCCCTCTGTTACGACCTCTGCGGTCTTTCTTACTGCCTTGGTTATTTTTGAAGTTGCCATTTTTCATTTCTCCTTACATCTTGATTTCGGTGTTTTTCTCACCTGATGTCTGCATTTTATCCTGCCGATGTTTTTGAATGTTTTATGATTTGTTTAAGTTTTGTTAATTCTAGAAAATTCTGAACACCGGATTTATAGTACGCTGCAATTGAGATAAAATTGCAGACGTTGCTATCGACTAAAGCTTGTTTTCGTGATATAATACTCAAATAGTTTGTACGAGAGGGGCTATTGCCGTGTCAGAACAATCAAAAAAAAGAAAATGCTGTACGGCTTTGCTTGCCCATGTTGATGCCGGAAAGACAACACTTGCTGAAGCGTTGCTTTACTGCTCAGGCAAATCGCGCAGTCTCGGCAGGGTGGATCACGGCGATACAGCTCTTGATACCCACCGGCTTGAGCGTGAACGCGGAATAACAATATTCGCAAGTCAGGCGGTCTTCACGACCGGCGAGCTTGAGGTGACCATGCTCGACACTCCGGGACACATCGATTTTTCGTCAGAAACAGAGCGGGTATTGCAGGTGCTTGACTATGCGGTGCTTGTCATCAGTGGTATAGACGGCGTACAGGCGCACACCCGTACTCTGTGGAGGCTTCTGCGTTCCTATAATATTCCGGTAATGATATTCGTTACCAAAATGGATTTCGCAAGGCGCAGCAGGGAAGAGCTTATGGCTGAACTTCAGAAGGAACTGGACAGCTGCTGTGTTGATTTCTCGGCTGATGATGAAGCAAGAGCCGAGGGTGTTGCGATGTGTTCGGAATCACTGCTGGAGGAATTTCTTGAAACAGGCAGTGTAGCTGACGGGGATATTGCGAAGATGCTGCTTTGCCGCAGAGTGTTTCCTTGCTTTTTCGGCTCAGGCTTGAAGCTTGACGGAGTGGAAGAGTTCCTTTCATGGCTTGACCGGATTATAATGCCGCAGGAGTATCCGGCGACATTCGGAGCAAAGGTGTTTAAAATCAGCCGCGATAAAAACGACCGCCTTACCCATCTCAAGGTAACCGGAGGTACTCTGCGTGTCAAGGATACCATCGCTTCCGGAGGAGACGGCGAAAAGATAAACCAGATCCGTATATATTACGGAGAAAAATATATAACGGTAGATGAGGTGCCGGCAGGCGGTGTCTGTGCCGTAACCGGACCGGTAAACACATACAACGGAATGGGTCTCGGATACGAGGCGAATTCAGAAAAGCCGATGCTCGAGCCGGTAATGAATTATCGTGTGCTGCTGCCGCAGAATTGCGATGCCCGCACCATGCTGCCGAAACTGCGCCAGCTTGAGGAAGAGGATCCGCAGCTGCACATCACATGGAGCGAGCACTTGCAGGAAATACACGTCAGCCTGATGGGTGAGGTGCAGGTAGAGATTCTGCACAGCCTGATACTCGATAAGTTTGGTGTCGATGTGACCATCGACGAGGGCAGAGTGCTGTATAAGGAAACAATCGCCGATACCGTTGAGGGTGTCGGTCATTACGAGCCGCTGCGGCATTATGCCGAGGTGCATCTGCTCATGGAACCGCTGCCGCGCGGAAAAGGTCTTGTATTTGACAGCTCGGTGAGTGAAGATGTTCTCGACCGCAACTGGCAGAGACTTGTGCTTATGCATCTGAATGAAAAACAGCATCTGGGTGTGCTCACCGGCTCCCCGATAACCGATATGAAGATTACGCTTGCGGCAGGCAGAGCACATCTCAAGCATACCGAGGGCGGCGATTTCAGACAGGCGACCTACCGCGCAGTGCGTCAGGGTCTGATGCAGGCAAAGTCGGTGCTGCTCGAGCCGTATTATGCATTCCGTCTCGAGGTGCCTTTTGAACAGCTGGGACGAGCTATAAATGATATACGTATGCGTAAAGGCACTGTCGGCAGACCGGAGGAAAGCGGCGGAATGTCAGTGCTTACCGGACGTGCGCCGGTGGTGCTGATGAACGGCTATGCCGCCGAGGTTGCAGCATATACCGGCGGACGCGGCAGAGTTTTCTTTGAGCTTGCCGGATATGATGAATGTCACAACAGTGAGAGTGTAATTCTTGATACCTGTTATCAGCCGGAAGCCGATATGGAAAATCCTCCCGATTCGGTTTTCTGCGCCCATGGAGGCGGTTTTGCCGTCAAGTGGGATAAGGTGCCGGAATATATGCATCTTGAAAGCTGCATAAAGAAAGACAGGGGAGCGCCTGTCGGCTACAGCCACCGGACACTGAATATTGATGAAAAAGAGCTCGAGGCAATAATGGAGCGCGAATTCGGACCGATAAAACGGGCACAGTACCGCCGACCGGAAAGAATTGCCAACGAGAAGAGTTTCACGCTGCCTGAGCCGCGCAAGCGTTATGTCATAGTAGACGGCTACAATGTCATTTTTGCGTGGGACGACCTTAAACGCATTGCCGACAGCAGTCTTGAATCGGCACGCGAGCGGCTGATGGATATCCTCTGCAATTACAGCGCATACACCAAGGAGAACGTCATTCTCGTGTTCGATGCCTACCGCGTTCCGGGCGGCAGGGGAGAGCGTTTTGATTATCAGAATATCCGCGTTGCGTACACAAAGGAAAACGAGCTGGGTGATAACTATATAGAAACACTCGTCGGAGAAATAGGAAAGAATGAGCACGTGCGTGTCGTTTCCTCCGACAGGCTGATACAGCTCTCGGTTGTGCGTGCAGGAATACTGCGCACTTCAGCCCGCGAGTTCGAACAGGAGGTGGACAGTGTACACGCGCGCATTGCCGAAGCGCTTGACGCTGTCAATTCAAATGTACCAAAAGCAAAACTTGGCGACCTGATTGACGCCGCAGCAGACGAATCTGACAAAAAATAACAACAGGCGTGACTGTCGCAAAATGACGGTCACGCCTGTTTGACGTATATTCAGTTTTATTTAATACAGATTACTCCTGCGCGCTCAGCTGCTCAAGCTTGTCGCGCAGCTTGAGGAAATCCTCGAAGGCTTCAGGTTTCTGGCGAGGATTTCTCAGCAGAGCCGAGGGGTGCAGTGTTGCCATGTAAAGACGGCCGTTTTTCTCGGTGAACTGACCGTGCTCCTTCGTAATTTTGATGTCAGGATTGATGAATCTGCCGGCAGAAAAACGACCGAGACAGACGATTATCTTCGGGTCGATGAGAGCAACCTGCTCCTCGAGCCACTTGCTGCACAGTTCCATTTCCTCAGGCAGCGGATCGCGGTTTTTCGGCGGACGGCATTTGACAACATTGGCGATGTATATGTTGTTTTCGCGTGAAAGACCTATCGCATCAAGCATCAGGTCAAGCAGTTTTCCGGCTCTTCCGACAAAGGGCTGACCGGTCAGGTCCTCCTGTTCGCCGGGTCCCTCGCCGATGAACATTATATCAGCATGAGGATCACCAACGCCATATACAACGTTGGTTCTGCCGTCGCACAGACCGCAGTCGGTGCAGTTCATGCAGGCAGCGCGTGCATCTTCAAGTGTTCTCATAAATTTCATCTCCTGTATTTTCAGCTGATTAGATTATATGCCATGAACGCCCGGCGCGCAAGTGTAAATTGTACATACATCGGCACAGCAGGATTTGTTTACATTTATTATATTGAAAAGCAGCACAGTGTCCGATATAATACTATATTATTATATTTTTCATGGAGGACAAACCATGTTTACCCCCAAAGACAAACGCATGCCGCGTGACCTGCCGGAGATAAACAATGCAATGCAGCCTGATTCCGGCGAACCGCTCGGCGCAGGTTTTGCTGATGACTTTGATTCAATGGGCAGTGACTTTGATGATATGCCGCCTGCTCCTGCTGCACCGGAAGCCGGTTTTGTGACTTCGCTCCGCCGCAGTCCGAGAGAGCGCAGGCAGTTCAAGATGCCTCAGAGTGATATGCCGGAAGATGTTCAGCCGTCATCACCGCAGGCGCCGCCTGCTGCAAAGCCTTTTTTCAATCCGCCGCCAGATACACCGACAGTGTCGATAAATAGCCAGCCCGCAGCTCCGGCAGATATCTCATCACCGCAGGCACAGCCCGCTGCAAGACCGCGGTTCAATCCACAGCCTGATGCACCTGCAGAGCCGACCGCACAGCCGGTGCCTGTTGGCAGAAAGACAATGGAGATAATGGACGTCGAGGGCGGCAATTCGATTTTTGACCAGCTTAAAGTTAAGGTCACATCACTTGTAACCGGACGTCAGCCGCAGAGCGACGAGGACTTTTACACCCCGCCCGAGGGGTTTGTATCGAATCGTATCAGATACCGCGTACGCAATCACCGCCCGCTTCCTATATGGGTCAAATCGGCGGCACTTGCAGTCGGTATACTTTTTGTGATATATGTGATAGTCAAGCTGATATTCTTCGGCTCAATGGTCGGACAGGTCAATTTTGTCGACAGCGAGTCTCATGCTCCTGTAAGACTTACGCTTGATGAGTCGGCAGCAATGCAGGCGCAGCTTTCGGAAGAAATAACCAACGATATTACCCTTCCGACAGTCACACCGAGAACAGACAAGGATATTCAGGTGATACTCCTCGCAGGAGTAAGCAATGCCATCGGTTCGGGTGATGCCGGCGAGTGTGATGCACTTCTGCTTGTTGCAATCGACCATGTCCACGACAAGATTAAGCTTGTGTCAATTGCAAGAGAGCTCTACGCACAGATTCCTGATTACCGCAACAATATGATAGGCGAGGCGTTCTTCTACGATTCGGCTAACGGCAACCGTGCGCTTGATATACTGCGTGAGAGTGTCGAGCTCAATCTCTGCGTGAAGATTGACAATATCGTTTCCATAGATTACGATGCCCTTCAGGTTATCGTGAATAAGCTGGGCGGTATTACAATGAATATCACCAATGAGGAAGCTGCATACATGAGCAGTCACTGGAAATACGGCAACTTCCCGAGATATACCGCCGGCGGTCTTTATACTCTCAGCGGCACCGAGATGCTCAACTACCTGCGTATGAAGTACATCGGCGACTGTACTGATGCTCAGAGAGTTGTGCGTATGCGCGGAGTGCTTGAGAATATCTACAGAAGTGTAGGTCAGACACCTGCAATAGACCGTACAGCAGCTATCTATTCTGTACTGCCTTACGTCACCACCGACATGACATCATATCAGGTGTATAACATAATTAATCGTGCAGGCAGGCTGGCTGATTATGAGTTTACGGGCTACTCACTGCCGGTAAACGGCTCGTGGGGCAATGATAAAGTGGATATCAACGGTGAAATCACCGAGGTGGTTATAGCCAATTACACCTTCAACGCTGAATATCTGCAGAAGTTCATTTATGATGATGACCTGACATATACCTTCGGCAATTCGACCAACGGAGTTGATATTCCCTATATCTCAGAGGAAGCAAAGGCAGCTGCACAGGCTGAAGAAAATGCTCAGGAGCAGTAATGCTTCTCAGACACAATCCGGATAATACAAAAATCCCCTCAGGGCAGTACTGCTCTGAGGGGATCGTCATTTTAAAGCTGATTTATATCTGCCGGAAGGTCATTCCGCTTATTTCTTCAAAGAAATCACTCTTTATGTGGTTGTAGAAATAATACTCCAGAGGAAGCTTTTCGCCGTTTTTGATGTAGTAATAACCGTCTTCACCGTTTTCATACGGCATATCATTGAAGCTGTAGGAGAATTCGTAGATATCACCGCTGATTCCCGATACGCAAAAAGCCTCAGGTGAGCCGGTAACGCTGAAATGCTCGCGGGAGAGAACCTCGTATACTGTGCCGAATGACATTCCGTGCCCGAAACGGTTCAGCGTCAGGTCGGAGTAGGAGACAACGCTGCCGTCAGCGCGTGTTATCTCAAATCTACGGTCAAAATAGTCAATTGCAGCTTCGAGCTCCTCATCGGTGAACGTATCAGGCAGGAGTCTGTAATCTGCGGCATACATTGCAAGCTCACGCAGCAGAATTTCTTCTGTTTCGTCAAGCTCGCCGTAACCGGCGCAGAAATCCGAAACGTCAGCAGAAGACTTCATCGCCAGAATATCATCGTATTCAAACCGGAAGCTTATATAATCGACACCGCCAAGCTGATACATATACTCCTCTATCGAGATTGCCTGCCTGACAATATCAGAAAGCTCATCGCGGTCGGCAAAGCCGGCCAGCAGGTAATAAGCCCCGTTTGTTCTGCCGGCATCATAGGGAACAAGATCTGTGCCGTATTCTTCTTTGTACTGCTCGAAATAATGCCTGCCGTATTCATACCAGTAGGTGGTTTCTATTGAATAGTTTATCGATTCGCCGCCGTAAAACCTGTGGCTGAATATTTCAAATTCCACCTCAGGGAGACTTTTGCGGTATGCGCTCCAGACAAGATCGTCATAGCCGTCGAGTCCGCTTTCGCGTATAACCGGCTCGTCACTGATGACTACATCGTTACCAATATATTCCTCAGCCCACAGTACAATATCGTCACTGGCGTAATGCTCTGTTCTGCAGCCTGCAAATACTGTCAGAACAAGTATTGCGGCAAGAATAAGGCTGATGATGCGTTTGTATGTGTTCAGAGTCATCACTGTTCCTTCGTTTCAGAATTAATGCCGAAGCCGTTGAACCATGCGCGTTCCTCGAACGGAAGCTTGCGCGGCTGACCTGCTTTTGCGGCCGGAACACCTACAGGAAGAACGCATACCAGCTCATATTCAGCAGGAACGCCGAGACGGTCGGCGAGCTTTCTGCCAATGTTGTCAACATCGGTTATATGTCCTTCGTACCAGCAGCTTGCATAGCCGAGCGCCTCAATTGCGAGCAGCATATTCTCAATTGCGGCAGAATAATCCTGAATGAAATAGGTGCGGTCACGGTAGGCGATGATGCGCCGTGTGAGTACGCAGATGAAAGCAGGTGCGGTTTCAGCAACCGGCGGATCTATCAGAGACTTGAGCTCAGCGAGCAGCGCAGGCTCATCTACTGCAATAAGGCTTGTTGTCTGCTTATTGCAGCCGGAGGGGGCATCAAGCCCTGCCTGCATGATCTTTATAAGGTCGTCCCGCGGAACAGCCTTGCTCTCATATTTTCCGCGATAACTTCTGCGATTGGAAATGAGGTTTATCATAGTCATCTGTATCTCCTGGTTATTCATAATCGGCATAACAGTCGACCCATTTTCCTCCGTTTGCGCGGTGCAGCTCCTCGGTCAGATGGAACCAGCGCATGGTGTCGTTTCTTTCCGGATAGAATTCCATGAATTCACCGTTATAGAAGGTGTAGAAGCGTGTTATGTCGGTGCACATTCCGTATGTAGGCACAGCGCTTGTCGGCAGGCGGAAGCTGAAGGGCTGACCTTCATTTGTTCCGTCGAATACAAGTCCGTCACGGGAAAGGGTGAGTGTGCCTTCTCCGGTGATAATTGAGGTGTCCTCTTTCTTAAGATATTTATACTTAGGCAGTGTGCCGAGCTTTACCTTTTCAGAGAATATGAAATCAGGCGCCTGTACCTCTTCTCTTGCGCGCTCACGCTCAAGCTTGTACCAGTGGTGAATGGTCTGCGGAATGACACAGCTTTCGTCGAGCGGAATAAGGTCGTAATACTCATTGACCTCAGCGCCGTTGCCGCATTCGCTGCATCTGATGATATTGCCGTTTGTCTGCATGGTGTGCAGAGCTCCGCACTTCGGGCAGAGATAGAGCATATCGCCGAGATTCTTTGCCATCTGTCCCTTGCCCTTGAATCTGACTCTTGCATCGAGATTCCACAGGTAATCATCATGATAAAGCTCGCGGTTCATGGTATCCTGAATCTCCTCAGCGGTCATGCTCTGCAGCTGTTCCGGAGTGAACAGGCGGTCAACTGTAATTTCTATCTTTCCGGGACGCTCGTCAAGACAGTGCTTGGTGTTGGTCATGTAGCCGCCTTTGATTTTTGTGTAATAGACGGTCACGCCAAGATTTTTCAGAAGCTTGCCGCCGCCGAGTGCGCAGGGCTGATTGCCTCCGGAGATAGAGCTCATTCCCTCAGGCATGAAGCAGACGTGGCCGCCGGAATTGATTATGCGCTTTATTTCTTTGATGGTGTGGACATCAGGAGTAAAATTGCGCTTCGGGATAGCCTGCATTACAGAGAAGATGCCCTTGAGATGTGAGCGGAAGAATTCATTGTAGCCGACAACATAATTGAGCCGGTGGGGGAGCACTGCCGGAGCAGTGTAAAGATAGTCAACGCGCGATGCGTGGTTGCTTATGAGTACGTAGGGATTCTTGTCTTTGCCCGGTTTTACCTTGTATATGAATTTGATGCCGAGCTTGTGTTTGCACATCGCATAATATACTCTTATAAGCGGCAGATAGAGCAGCGCAGGCGGCTGTTTCATGTGCTTGCGCTCAAGCTTCTGCTGCAGGGTAAGCTTCTTGCCCATGATATTTTCTCCTTTCATGAGTTGTGGATTGTCAGATAATTATGCCTTGCTGCCGTAGAGACAGTCAGCAATATACATACCCATTGCGCCTGCCTGAGAAAGACTGCGGGTAACACCTGCGCCGTCGCCTGCAGCAAAGACGTCTTTTGCGATTTCGAAGCGCTCGTTGATGAACTGCGGACGGGCGGAGTACATCTTTATCTCGGGGCTGTAGAGCAGTGTGTTGTAGTTTGCCATACCCTTCATGACATTGTCGAGAGCGTAAATCATCTCTATTATATTGTCGAGGGTGCGCTTGGGGAGTGCAAGGGAAATATCTCCTGCAACAGCTGTGTCGAGTGTGGGTATGGTTGTCGACTGGGAGAGTCTGTGAGCGTTGGTGCGCTTGCCGTTTATGAGGTCGCCGAAACGCTGGACGAGCACGTTGCTGCCGCTGACCATGTTGGAAAGGGCTGCAACATAGCGTACATATCCGGTAGGATCGTCAAAGGGCGATGTGAAATTGATGCTGGAAAGCAATGCGAAGTTTGAGTTTCCGGTGGAAGCACCGCTGCTGCTGTTGGAGTAGCCGTTTACGCTCAGAATGCCGTCGTTGTTCTCAACGCATACACGAGCATCGCCGTTGTTCCAGCAGAAGGTACGTACAAGGTCGCCATACTGCTTGGTGCGGTAATAAATTTTCGGCTCGTAGATTCCGGCGGCAATGTCAGTGCAGATATCACCGGGAATCTCAACGCGTACACCGATATCGACCTTGTTGTTGAGCAGAGAGATATTGTGATCGCGGCAGAATTCAGTGAGCCAGTTTGAACCGGTGCGTCCTATGCCGAGAACCAGCTTGTCGAAGCTGTATGATCTCTTTCCGTCAGCATCGTAAACGATTTTCTCATCACAGTCTACCTTTCCTACGTCAAAGCCGGAGACTATCTCAACACCCTTTGCACGAAGATCCTCAACAAGAGCCTTCATGACGAGATAGTTGCCGTCCGAGCCGTAGTGACGGATATGAGCCTGCTGCAGATGCAGGTCATAGCGCAGGCAGAGCTGTTTGAATTCAGCTGACGGTCTGTAGATGTTGTATTCCTTGTCAGCATATTTGCTGAGAATGGAATCAAGCTCCCAGATGTAGTCGACCACCTGACGGTGCGGCAGGTAAGAGCTCAGCCAGCCGCCGTAGTCGAATGAGTGGTCATCGGGAATGATATATTTGCCGTCATTTTTTGCACCGGAGCCGCTTATTCCGTTGACTATTGCACACGGCTTGCACTTGATGCATTTGTCTGCCTTGTGCTCAAGTATCGGACAGATTCGTGCCTCAAGCTCGCGTCCTTTGTCGAGAATGAGTATTTTCAGTGAGGGGTCTATGGCATTTGCGCGGTGAGCGAACATAAGGTCAGCGATACCGGCGCCGACACAGATTACATCGTATTTCATTTTCCTGTTTCCTTTCAGATTTCCTTTTTGATATATTCTCAGTCTGTTCAGGCTGATTAAATCCGTATTTATCTGCGCACTGTTTTTATCAGGCGAAGAATGTCATCAAAGGCGGCAGTGAGGTTTTCTGCGCTGTGGTGTCGGCTTACCGAGAAGTCCAGAGCCTGCCGGTTTATGGAAAAAGCTGCGGCAATGCCGTTGTCGTATATCTCATCAATACCGTCCAATATACCTCCGGCAATGACTACTGCAGGTACACCTGCGGTTTTGGCTCTCCTGCCGATACCGCTTATGACCTTGCCGCGCAGACTCTGAGAATCAAGACGGCCTTCGCCTGTGAATATCATGTCTGCATCGGCTGCGAGTTCGTCAAATCCAACTGTATCAAGCACAACATCGATTCCCGAAACAAGCTGAGCGCCGAAAAACGCGTTCATTCCGGCACCCATTGCACCAGCAGCACCGCCGCCGGGAAGGTCTGATACATCGATGCCGAGCTGATCGCGCACAATGACGCATACATGCCGCAGACCGTCGTCGAGCAGCTTGACCTGTTCTTCATCTGCTCCCTTCTGCGGAGCAAATATATACGCAGCGCCGTTTTCACCGAATGTGGGATTGTCTATGTCACACATCGCAGTGATTTCCACGCCTCGCAGCAGCTCAGGCACTCTGCCGGTGTCAATGTGAGCGATATTGCACAGAGTTCCGCCTGTCGGGATAAATTCCTTTCCATCGCTGTCTGTGAAGCGGACGCCAAGCGCGGCAGCAGCACCGCAACCGAAATCGTTGGTGCACGAGCCGCCCAGACCGAGAATTATCCTCCGGCAGCCGCAGGCCGCAGCGTGATAAATCATTTCGCCGACGCCGTATGTGGTCGTAACAAGCGGATCGCGGTGATCTCCGACGAGCGGCAGGCCGGCAGCCGCAGCCATTTCGATAACAGCTGTCTTTGCTCCGGCGGTACGCTCCTGAGGCAGAATGCCATACTGCGCGTTTATATGACCGAAATGGGGAGAGGTGCAGCTCATTTTTATCCGCTGACCGCCCATTGCGTGAAGAAAGCAATCGACGCTTCCCTCACCGCCGTCAGCGACGGGAATGGTTATGACCTGACAGTCGGGAAACCGGCGCAAGGCAACAGCCTCCATTATTTTGCAGATCTGAATGGACGAAAGAGTCCCTTTGAAGGAATCAGGCGCGATTATTATCTTTTTCATATCCTGACCTCCTTTTGTCATGTATCACTATTTTAACACATATTCAGCTCATGTGCAATTAATATAAAATATTAATACAAAATAAGATGCTTGTTGTAATATAACGCAAATCAGCGAATACCTGACAGACGAACGGTATGCAGTGCATATTTCCGGATAAAACAGCGAAAAATATGAACATCAGTACACAGAAAGGAATGAGAGCGTGAATATTACAAAACAGGAATATGCAAAAATGACTCAGAAGGCATCACCGCCCTCGCCGTCGAAATACAATCTTCCGAAAGCCTTTGTTATCGGCGGTCTGATATGCTGTATCGGGCAGGCGCTGACCGATTTCTACCGCAGGGTTGCTGACATGGAGCTGAAAGATGCGCGGACAGCCGCTTCAGTGTCGCTGATACTGCTGGCGGCTGTGCTTACTGCGCTTGGCTGGTTTGCGCCGATAGCCCGTCATGCCGGCGCAGGAACACTCGTGCCGATAACAGGCTTTGCCAATTCAATCGCCTCTCCGGCAGTCGAATTCAAAACCGAGGGCTTCATCACCGGCGTTGGCGTCAAGATGTTCACAATTGCCGGACCTGTCATCGTCTACGGCGTAACCGCCAGTGCTGCATACGGTCTGATTTACTGGATTGTGTCCTTGCTGAAATAGCTGAAAGGCTTGCCGTCAGGCAAGCCTTTCATACATAAATCCTGCTTATTTTTCTCTGCTGAAATCAGTGTGCAGATTACCTTTGCCTACGCAGTCAGCGTGAATGTAGATATCCATGTAAGTCGCGCCGTCTTTCTCATAGACTTCCTCAAAACAGCCGAGAAATTCTGTTCCGTGATTCTCCTTGAATCCGTTTGCACCAAGATATTCGAGAATCCGCTGATATCCCTTCGGAATCCGGTCAAATGCTGCCTTGAAGGGGTCGTGTACTGTGATTCTTGCGTATTGCGCTTCAGCCTGCCGGTAAATTTCCACACCGGGACATTTCGGCTCAAAGCCTTCCGGCAGAATCCACCCTGCCACATAGCCGCGAAGTCCGAACCGGTTCTGCTGTTCCATTGATACAAAGGGAAAATCCCAGCCGATCTGACGGGGCTTGGGGACAGCATCGTACAGACCGCTCAGACCTGCCCACCGGTCAAGATACATCTGAATATCGTCCTCCGGCTGAGGGCTGATAATTACATAGCGCCCCAGCGTAAATGCAGGAACGGTTACAATACTGACCGGAGAATAATAATCCGCCTGAGGTGCCATATCCTCCTTGAGCAGTGCATCGAGTGTGCAGGAAAAGAGCCGGCTGAGCTCCAGAAGCTTGTCCACATCGGGCATTGCTTCGCCTGTTTCCCATTTTGAAACCGTCTGTCGGGATACACCCATCTGCTCGGCCAATTTCTCCTGCGTCATATTGCCGTGGAGCTTGCGCAGATACTGCAGATTTGCTCCGAGTTTCATAACATCGCCGCCTTTCGTTCGGTTGGTTACATTTTATCATTTTGAAGAGAAAGTGTCTATAAAGTATTACGTGCATTTCGGAAGAATAATGTAAAGCTGCAGTTGCGGCTGGCATTGCCGCCGGATATATTATTTTAGCAAAAATGGAAATGATTTGCGCGGCTGTCTGTGCTACAATTCACTCGTAGCTACAGATTGAATATAAGGGAGGGATATTATGGATAATCGTTCAGTAATCCAGAGAAGTCTTGATTATATCGAAGATAATCTGCAGACAGAAATTACTGCAGCAGAACTGGCAGAGATGGCTCATATATCTCTGTTTCATTATTACAGAGTATTTCAGCAGGCAACAGGATTGCCGGTAATGCAGTATATCCTGCGCCGCAGATTGCTCCATGGAGTCTATGCCATGAAACAGGGCAGGACCAAAACCGAAGCAGCACTTGCATATGGATTTGATACCTATGCCGGATTCTACAGGGCATTCTGCAGGGAGTTTGATTCCACGCCCTCTGAATTTCTGAAAACCTGCAGGGTCAGAAGACCTTACAGAATTGACCTTATGAAGGAGGATTACATGACAGTGACACACAAGAAAGCTGCCCGGATTCTGAAACACTGGAATCTGGAAAGTGAAATAATTACAGATATTTACTATGAAGAGACCGGAGCCAGAAACGACAGTGCCTGCTATGTGGGAGAAAAATTCGTATTGAAGTACACTGCAGACCTGAAAAAACTGAAGAGCCATATCGAGGTGTCCAAAGCAATCAGAAACATCGGACTTCTTTCTGCCGCACCTGTTGAGACCGCTGACGGTCGGGAATATATTCAGGACGGAGAGCTGTATTTCTATGTCACAGACCGCCTGCCCGGTCAGCAGATAGTGTCCGGCACATTTTATGACGGAGATGCAATCAGCAATGCGAGATTTGTTGGAGAAATAATCGGTCAGCTTCATCTTGCACTGAGCAGCGCGGACATCAGCGTCAATGATGCAAATCTGCTGGAAGCCGTGGAGAACTGGGCTCTGCCGAAAGTAAAAGATGCACTTGCACTGACAGACAGTTTCTGCAAGGATTATATTGATATGTTTGCGCAGCTATATCCTGCACTGCCGCGGCAGCTTATCCACCGTGATCCCAATCCTGGCAATATCATATGTGCTGAGGAGCAGTGGGGATTCATCGACTTTGAACATGCCGAGCGAAATGTGAGGATATATGACCCGTGCTATGCGGCTACAGCGGTGCTGTCTGAGAACTTTGCTGTGGATAACGAAAGGTGGCTGGAGATATACAGAAATATTATCTGCGGTTATGACAGCGTGGTATGCCTGACCGAAGAGGAAATCAGAACAGTTCCTTATGTGATTCTTGCAAATCAGTTTGTATGTGTTGCATGGTTTGCTGATCAGGATAAATATGCAGAGCTATACGAAATCAACCGTCAGATGACATTATGGCTGATTGAGCGCTTTGATGAACTGAAAGTGCTGTAAAGCTCAACCGCCTGAATTATGGTAAAATACAAAAAGAGCAGCCATAATCCGGCTGCTCTTTTGTGTTTATCTGACTAATCCTGTGCGTTGACCAGTGCAGTGATTACCGCCGCAATTTCTTCTGCGATTGCAGCAGCTCCTTCGTTTGAAGGGTGAACGCCGTCAGCGGCAAACCACTCCGGATGCACTGCAGTGAATTCGTTGATGTCTATCAGAGTGCAGCCGCGCTCGGAAGCAATCTGACGTGTTATCTCAGCAATTTCTTCTACGATAAGCGGCTGAATGTCATAACCGGTCATGCCTTCTGTCTGACCGTCAAGGAAAAATGCGGTTGCCGGTGTGCAGATAATTATCTCAGAACCGGCATAGCTGTCAAGCAGAGCGTTAAGGTCTTCGGTAAAATGCCCGGCGTCAATCCAGTTTTCCGGCTTTGAGTCGTTGCTGCCCATCATGAAAACAACGTAATCTGCAGTATATTCAATGCTCTGCTGATAGTGAGGAACTGTCATATAAGGGCGGTCGGAGCTGTCCTGTACAGCATAGCCGCTGACTCCGTAGCTGTTGACGTGATAGCCGTCACCGAGCAGCTTCTGAAGTACAGCAGGATAGTTGTTTTCCGGCCAGTTGCTGATGCCGTGTCCGTAGGTAATGCTGTCTCCGACACAGGCAACCTTTATCTGTCCGTCGTCAGGCGCGGTTGTTTTGCTCATGCCGGACAGTCCGTTGAAATACAGATAGGTAAACCCGCCTCCGATAATCAGCGCAAGTACGAGCAGAACGATACCGATGATTATTAGTGCTTTTTTCATTTTGATTTACCTCCGTGAAATTGATTTTTATTTTATCAGACTCAATCTGAGTTTTCCGAGAAGATGCAGCTCACGCGCGTTGCCGCAAAGGGCATCTATTGATGAAAAAACGCTTTCGACGGCAAGGAATCCCCACATCGGGAGGATTATCAGCCAGCCAGCCGGAGTGAGCCTGAGCAGCAGTGAAAGAATACTGGCAGCGATGCAGGCAATGCAGAGCAGCAGACCGTTGTTTGCGTGGAATTTCACAAAAGCAGATTTGCTTTTGCGCGCCAGCGGCAGCCAGAAAAGAACAGGCAGTGCAGCAGCCATTGCCATAAGTCTGCCGCGCTTTATATCATCAGGTGCAAACTCATCGGTAAGGTCGGAAACCTCAAACAGCCGCCCGAGCTGCTGCCTGAAATTGTTCGGATCAGAATTCATATGAAAAACTCCTGTTTGGATTAGCTGTATTGTCAGTACAATGCTATTATAGCAAAAATAATCACAGGGAGCAATAAAAACCGCAGACGAAGCAGTTTATCTTCGTCTGCGGTTTTTGTATGGAGAGATATTCAGGAAACGTCAAATGAAATTACAGCTGATTTACCTGCTCCTGAGTGAGAAGGCTGATGTCATTATCGGTGAGAAGATTATGGCAGCGGGTCTTCTCGGAGGGGCGGATAATAAGAACAGCATCAGCACCGGTGTTCTCATAGAAAGAGTAGAGGTATTCAACCGAAATACCGGCATCATTGATGAGGCTGAGAACACGTGCAAGACCGAGAGGCTCATGCGGAACGCATACGCACAGTACATTGTTTACCTTGGCTATGTAGCCCTTCTCGCGGAGAAGAGCGGTGGCTGTTTCGATCTGTGACTCTCTGGTGATGCAGCGGACTATGCCGAAATTGGCGGTATCTGCGAGAGAGAGAGCGAGCAGGTTGATGTCGTTTTCGCCGAGAAGCTGGGTAAGCTCATGCAGAGCGCCGTGTACATTTTCAAGATAAATGGAGATCTGCTTTACAAACATGATTGTTCCTCCTTACATTACTCTGTTGTCGATGACTCTCTTTGCTTTGCCTTCGGAACGGGGGATAGACTTGGGCGGAACGAGGGTTACCTTTGCCTGAACACCGACGACCGACTTGATCTGACCGCCGATGGTGTCGCGCAGGTTTTCAATATGTGCAACTGTGTCGGAGAACATATCCTCGGTCATCTCAACCTTGACCTCAAGGGTGTCGGTGGAATTGACGCGGTCAACAACAAGAACATAGTGCGGTGCAACACCGTTGATTCCGACAAGAACCGATTCGATCTGAGAGGGGAATACGTTGACACCTCTGATGACGATCATATCGTCAGTACGTCCGGTTATGCGGCCCATGCGGACAAGGGTACGTCCGCACTCACAGGGAGTGACGTCGAGGGTACAGATGTCGTGTGTACGGTATCTGAGCATTGGCATGCCTTCCTTGGTGATGGTGGTGAATACGAGCTCACCGGCCTGACCGTAGGGAAGCTGTTCGCCGGTTGCGGGGTTGATGATTTCAGGAATAACATGGTCTTCGTTGATGTGCATGCCGTTCTTTGCAAGACACTCGAAGGACACGCCGGGACCTGCAATCTCGGTAAGACCGTAGATATCGCAGGCATCAATGTTGAGAAGTTCCTCAATGCGCTGACGCATTGCCTCGGTCCAGGGCTCTGCACCGAAGCAGCCGGCCTTGAGCTTAAGGTCGGTTTTGGGATCAAGACCCATTTCACGGATAGATTCGCCGAGGTAGACAGCGTAGGAAGGAGTGCAGCAGAGCATGGTCGCGCCGAGCTCGCGCATCATCATTATCTGACGCTGGGTGTTGCCGCTGGACATCGGGATAACAGTTGCGCCGATCTTTGTTGCACCCTGATGAGCGCCGAGACCGCCGGTGAAGAGACCGTAGCCGTAGCAGACCTGAACGATATCCTCAGGACCGCCGCCTGCAGCGGTAAGAGTACGAGCCATCATTTCAGTCCATACGTCGACGTCGTTCTGGGTGTAGCCGGAAACGATGGGCTTGCCGGTGGTACCGGAAGAGCCCTGGATTCTGACGATGTCCTTGAGCGGAGTTGCGATAAGACCGTAGGGGAACTGGTCGCGGAGATCGGTCTTTTCGGTGAAGGGAAGATACTTGAGATCCTCAACGCTGCGGATATCCTCCGGTTTTACTCCGGCGGCATCCATGCGCTCACGGTACATTGCTACGTTGTCGTACTCGTGCTTGACTACCTTGCGGAGACGCTCGCTCTGAAGAGCGAAAAGCTCGTCACGGCTGATGCATTCCATCGCCGGATTATAAATTTTGTGCTGCAATTTCTTTTCCTCCTTAGATTCGTTGTTTTGGTTTGTGTTTTGTTTTTCAGGTGATTATTCTCGATTATTTGTCAGTAAGTGCTGTAGTTGCCTTGACTGTAACAGTCTTGTCGTAGCAGGAGAAGATGCCGTCCACCTTTTCTTTTGAAGGAGCCTTGGTGATAAGACTTACAAGAGGAACGACGACAAGTCCGGTGATCATTGCCAGCATACCTGCGTTGATCGGAGAGGTGAAGTATTCGCTGATAAATACTTTTCCGGTGAAGGTGCAGAACATATTTCCGCACATGATGCCGACACCGCAGATGAAGCTTGCAAAGACAGCTGCCTTTGTAACGCCTTTCCAGTAGAGGCTGTAAAGGAAGGGAGCGAGGAAAGCTCCTGCAAGAGCGCCCCAGGAGATACCCATAAGCTGTGCGATAAAGGTAACAGAGGACTTTGCCTGTATTATAGCAAGAATTGAGGAAATTACAATAAAGAAAAGGATAAGAGTGCGGATAACGAGCATTCTTTTTTTGTCAGAGAAGGGCTTTTTGCTCATCGGAACGATAATATCAAGGGTAAGAGTGGAGCCCGAGGTGAGGACGAGAGAGGAAAGTGTGGACATTGATGCCGAGAGAACAAGGACAACAACAACAGCAATCAGCAGGTCGGGAAGATTGGTGAGCATCTGGGGAATGATGCTGTCGTAAATGGGGGTGCCGTTTGCAGCATACTCAATGCTGTCGCCGTAGAGACGACCGAAACCGCCGAGGAAGTAGCAGCCGCCTGCAACGATGAGTGCGAAAACAGTGGAAATAATGGTTCCCTTGGAGATTGAAGCCTCGTTGTCGATTGCATAGAATTTGCCGACCATCTGCGGCAGACCCCATGTGCCGAGAGAAGTGAGGATAACAACACCGAGAAGCTGGAGCGGCTGCGGTCCGAAGAAGGATACGAACGCGCCGGAAAGCTCAGGTGCGCTCTCTGCGGGAATCTTGGAAAGGGTGCTCATTGCTTCGGTAAGACCGCCGTTGCTGTTGAGTACGGCAAGAACGACAGCTGCGATACCTACCAGCATTATTATACCCTGAATAAAATCGTTGACAGCAGTTGCCATGTAGCCGCCGACAATGACATAAATACTTGTCAGCACTGCCATCATTACAACACACCAGGTGTAGTCAATGCCGAATGCCATTTCAAACAGACGGGAAAGTCCGTTGTAGAGCGATGCGGTATAGGGGATAAGGAAAATAAAGATTATGGCTGAAGAAATGGTTGTGAGTGCCCTTGAATCAAAACGCTTGCCAAAGAAATCGGGCATTGTTGCGCTGCTGAGGTGCTGAGTCATCAGGCGTGTGCGTCTGCCGAGTACGACCCATGCGATAAGAGAGCCGATAAAGGCATTGCCAAGACCTATCCATGTGGCGGAAACACCGTACTTCCAGCCGAACTGACCGGCGTATCCGATAAAAATAACTGCGGAGAAATAAGAAGTACCGTAGGCGAAAGCTGTGAGCCACGGTCCTACGCTTCTGCCGCCAAGAACAAACGAGTTGACATCGGTTGCCTTGCGGCGGCAGTAAAAGCCGACTGCAAGGGTGATTGCGAAGAATACGAGCAGAAGAATAATTTTGATTGCCATTTTTCACTCATCCTTTCAAAAACAAGCAAATAAAAAAGGGCTGCGCGGCGTGATTTCCGCGTAACCCTTAAAAACAGAACTGTTAATAATTGGCTGCAGCACAAATCACTTCTACTTTTCCGAGCCGGTAAAGTAAAAGTAAAAATAAAAGTATGCGTAGGAATTGAAAGTGTTCATAACAGTACTCCTTGGCATAAGTGTGCTTCTGATGTCACTAATTGTAACACGTTAAAGTGTTGAAGTCAATAGCGAAGTGTATAAATTTACAGAAATTTGCAAATTTTTTCAGGATGAAAGAATGATTCATAACATAACCGCAATCAAAGCCCCTGTTTTCTGCGTTTTTCGAGAGCCTCGACATTTGCATCGACCTGTTTTTTGTGCAGAGGATACCAGAACCAGAGTATCAGCGCAAGAAGGGTGAATCCGGCGGCAGGTACAAGGGTGGATATATCGTATATACCGTTTACTACATCGTGGTCAAAAGCCGTCGATTCCGAGTAGCCTATATAGGTCAGAAGTGCTCCGGATATGCCGGAGGAAGCTGCCTGTCCGAGCTTTCTTGCAAAGGAATACAGTGCATACACCGAGCCGTCCTCGCGCACGCCGTTGCGTAGCTCGGAATAATCGATGACATCGGTTATCAACGCCCACGATACCATTGCGAATATGCCGAGACCCAGCCAGCTGAGTGCATTGAGTGCAACATATACCCATACATTCTCCGGACGTACAAAGAAGAGCAGCAGACATACCCCGGCGGCCAGCAGATTGGAAATAATGCTTATCTCCGCCTTGCCGGCGCGTGCAGCGAGTGGTTTGGCGGCAGCAGCGGCAATAATCATTCCAACCATCATTACTATGACCGATGCCGACTGTGCAGCGGCACTTCCATAATAATTCGGATATACATAGCCTGACATGGTCTGCATGGTCAGCTGTGCCATGAGCATGAAAACCGAGGCAAATATAATAGAAATAAGCGCGCGGTTTTTCAGTGCATTGACAAGCATTCTGCCTATGCTGTTTCCTGCTGTATTGCTGCTGTGACTCTCAGGTCTGACGCGCTCGGTTGTCAGATAATAACAAAGCAGATAGGCGCCGACCGACAGGAGTGAAAATATGCCGGCAATGACAGTGAATTTCTCCCCGTCGAGCACGGTGTTTCCTGCGCTGTCTGTTGAATAGGCAAAAAGAGGAACGCCTGCGCCAACGATTACTCCGGCAAGAGTGCCGCCCATTGTACGGAAGGTGGAAAGTGACTGCCGGTCATCAGGCTTGGAAGAGATCGTTGAAGCCATCGAGCCGTAGGGAATATTGACGGCTGTGTAGAATATTGAGCCCCAGAGAATATAGGTGACAAAAAGCCAGCCTATCTTGAAGCCCATGGGCATATCTGCAAGCGAACTCTGATATATTAGGAAAGATGCAATGGCAACCGGACCGCACATTCGCCTTATCCATGGCTTGAATTTTCCGACAGGCGTCATACGGCTCCGGTCGCATATCCGCCCCATTGCCACATCGGTAAAGGCGTCGACAAAACGTGCTGCCATCATTGCTATGCCGACGATATATGCTTCAACGCCCATTACGTCGGTGTAAAATTTGAGAAGAAAGCTTGAAGAGAGAAGAAATGTGAAGTCGTTTCCGAAGTCGCCCATCAGGTATCCGATTTTGTCGCGGATACCGAATGGACGGCTGTTTTGTGTGGTGTTTTTCAAAAACAGAGAACCTCCTTGTTTTTTCACAGAATAATCACAAACCGCATTCTGCAGTAATTCAGTCGTTATTATTATGCGTATGGTCGGTATTATTATATCTTGTTTGTTTATAATGTGCAATAAACGGGGCGCTGGTAATATATGGATTGTGCTAAATAACGTAAAGTTGATAGTTTAAATGGATAAATTAGCTAATAATATTTGTAATTTGAGGCATTTATTAAATATGTTGACTAAACCGGCTTCATAAGCTATAATATATTGTGTTACTTTGTGACCGTAGTGTCTATATATCGGCTGAAAACGTTTTAGATCCTGCGGAATACGTTATTAATCAACTAAAATTACTTGAAAAGGAGTAATCAGCAACTATGAGAAAGATTCTTAACATCAACAGCCAGTGGCTTTTCTCCAAGGAAGCTGCAGCAGTTCCGGTAGCTCTTCCCGAGGGATGGGAGAGCGTAGATCTGCCTCATTCCTGGAACAGCACCGACGGTCAGGACGGCGGCAACGATTACCACCGCGGTACCTGCTACTATGCAAAGACCATTACCCGCGAAGAGCTTCCCGAGGGACGCAGCTATCTTGAGATCCGCGGCGCAAACTCCTCTGCTGACGTTTATCTCAACGGCACAAAGCTTGCTCACCACGATGGCGGTTATTCTACCTGGCGTGTTGATATGACCGACACCCTGCAGGACAGCAACCTTCTCGTCATCGCTGTTGACAACGCTGCAAACGACACTGTATATCCGCAGGTCGCAGACTTCACCTTCTACGGCGGTCTTTACCGTGACGTAAATATCATCGGCGTTCCCGAGTCCCACTTTGACCTCGATTACTACGGCGCACCCGGCATCAAGGTTACTCCTGCTGTCGAAGGCACCAAGGCAGATGTTGAGGTGGAAGTATTCCTTACCAATGCCAAGGAAGGTCAGACTGTCAAGTATGTTATCTGCGATGCAGAGGGCAATGAGATTGCTTCTGCTGATACCGCTGATACCAAGGTAATTCTCACCATTGAGAACGTCCGCCGCTGGCACGGACGCAAGGATCCGTATCTCTACACTGCAAAGGCTGAGCTTGTTGAGAACGGCGAGGTCATCGACAACGTAGAGGCTCGCTTCGGCTGCCGTACATTCAAGATCGATCCGGACAAGGGATTCTTCCTCAATGACGAGTCCTATCCGCTGCGCGGTGTTTCCCGCCATCAGGACAGATGGGGAATCGGCAACGCTCTGCTTCCCGAGCATCACCGTGAGGACATCGAGCTCATCTATGAGCTCGGCTGCACCACAATCCGCCTTGCTCACTATCAGCACGATCAGTATTTCTATGATCTGTGCGACGAGAAGGGTCTTGTAATCTGGGCAGAGATTCCCTACATCTCCAACCACATGGCAACCGGACGCGAGAACACCATCTCCCAGATGAAGGAGCTTGTTTCCCAGAACTACAACCATGCTTCCATTTTTGTATGGGGTCTCTCCAACGAGATCACCATGGCCGGCGCAGATGATCCCGACCTCATCGAGAACCACAGAATCCTCAATGACCTTGTTCACGAGATGGACAAGACCCGTCTCACCACCATGGCTTGCGTATCCATGTGCGACATGAACGCAGAGTATGTCAAGATTCCCGATACCGTTTCCTACAACCACTATTTCGGCTGGTACGGCGGTGATACCACCATGAACGGTCCGTGGTTCGATAAGTTCCATGCGACCCATCCGACTATTCCCATCGGCTGCTCCGAGTACGGCTGCGAGGCTCTCAACTGGCATACCTCCAACCCCACTCAGGGTGACTATACCGAGGAATATCAGGCATACTACCACGAGGAGCTCATCAAGCAGCTCTACACCCGTGAATACATCTGGGCTACCCATGTCTGGAATATGTTCGATTTCGGCGCTGATGCACGTGCAGAGGGCGGCGAGAACGGTCAGAACCACAAGGGTCTCATGACCTTCGACCGTAAGTACAAGAAGGATGCATTCTATGCATACAAGGCATGGCTCTCTGACGATCCCTTCGTACACATCTGCGGCAAGCGCTATGTCGACCGCGTCGAGGACGTAACCAAGGTTACCGTTTACTCCAACCAGCCTGAGGTTGAGCTGTTCGTCAACGGCGAGAGTCTCGGCAAGCAGACCAGCGATGTCCACTTCTTCTATTTCGACGTTCCCAACGTTGGCGAGTCCACTCTCACCGCTGTTGCAGGCGAGTGCAAGGACGAGAGCACAATCCGCAAGGTTGATACCTTCAACGAGGATTATCGCCTTAAGGAGAAGGGTGCTATCCTTAACTGGTTCGATATCACCGCTCCCGAGGGACGCTTCTCTCTCAATGACAAGCTCAGCGACATCATGGCTTCGCCGAAAGGAAAGATGTTCTTCATCAAGACCATGGCATCGGTTATGAAGAAGATGAAGAAGAACAACAAGAAGAATAAGAAGGAAGGCAAAGAGAGCGGCGGCTTCAATGTTGATTTCAAGTCTGCAGGCGACGGCATGATGCAGATGCTCGGCGGCTTTACTCTGCTTCGTATGACCAGCATGATGGGCATGACCGGCGTTACCTTCACCAAGGAAGAACTGCTCGCTATGAATAAGAAGCTCAATAAGATCCGCAAGCCGAAAGAGAAGAAAGCTAAGAAATAAGGAGAATTTCGATATATGAAAATGTCATTCCGCTGGTATGGTGAAACTGATCCCATATCGCTTGAATACATTCGTCAGATTCCCAATATGCGTTCCATCGTCAGCGCTGTCTACGATGTAAAGCCCGGCGAGGTTTGGCCGGAGGAGAGTCTGGCAAAGATGAAGCAGCAGGTCGAGGAAAACGGTATGCTGTTTGACGTTGTTGAATCCATTCCTGTTCACGAGAACATCAAGCTTGGCAGAGACAATGTCGACGAGCTCATCGCAACCTACTGCGAGAATATCCGCCGCTGCGCAAAATACGGCGTAAAGTGTGTTACCTACAATTTCATGCCGGTCTTCGACTGGACAAGAACTCAGCTTGACAAGGAAGCTCCCGACGGAGCAACCAGCCTTGTCATGTACTGGGATCAGATGAAGGGTCTTGATCCTCTCAAGGACGATATCCACCTGCCCGGCTGGGATTCCAGCTATTCGCAGGAGGAGGTACGCGAGCTTATCGCTGCTTACGGCGAGCTTGGCGAAGAGGGACTCTGGGCAAATCTTGAACGCTTCCTCAAGGCAGTTATTCCTGTTGCTGAGGAGTGCGGCGTCAAGATGGCAATTCATCCCGATGATCCTCCTTATCCCATCTTCGGACTGCCCCGCATCATCACCTGCGAGGCAAACCTCGACCGTTTCCTCGCTCTTGTTGACAGCCCTGCCAACTGCCTGTGCCTCTGCACCGGCTCTCTCGGCTGCGCTGCTTCCAATGATATAGTTGCCATGGTTCGCAAGTACAGCTCCATGGGACGCATTGCATTCATGCATATGCGCCAGGTTCTCGTTCTGCCCGACGGCAGCTTCGAGGAGCAGGGTCACCTTTCTACCTGCGGCAGCCTTGATATGTATGAGATCACCAAGGCTCTTGTTGAGACCGGTTTTGACGGCTATGTCCGTCCGGACCACGGCAGAATGATCTGGGGCGAGACCGGCAAGCCCGGTTACGGTCTCTATGACCGCGCTCTCGGCGCAACCTATCTCAACGGTCTCTTTGAGGCTTGTGAGAAGGCAGCAAAATAATCTACTGAAAGGGCTTGATACCTATGCAGAAAAATGTGCTCAATACCGACCTGACCGGTAAGGTCGCGGTTGTTACCGGCGCCGGCGGAATCCTCTGCGGCGCATTCTCCAAGACTCTTGCCCGTGCAGGCGCAAAGGTTGCACTGCTCGACCTCAACGAAGCTGCAGCTGCTGCAGTTGCAGAGGAAATCGTTGCAGAGGGCGGAATTGCAAAGGCATACGGCTGCAATGTTCTTGATAAGGACATCTGCTATGACGTAGCCGATAAGGTGCTGGCAGATTTCGGTCCCTGCGATGTTCTTATCAACGGCGCAGGCGGCAATAATCCCAAGGCAACCACCGACAAGGAATATTTTGAGCTTGGCGATATCGACGCAGACACCAAGAGTTTCTTTGATCTTGATGCTTCCGGCGTCGGCTTTGTGTTCAACCTCAACTTCCTCGGTACCCTTATCCCGACACAGGCATTTGCCCGTCAGATGGTAGGTCGTGAGGGCTGCAGCATTGTCAACATCAGCAGCATGAACGCCTACACTCCGCTGACCAAGATTCCGGCATACTCCGGCGCAAAGGCAGCAATCTCCAACTTCACACAGTGGCTGGCAGTTCACTTCAGCAAGGTTGGAATCCGTGTCAACGCTATTGCTCCTGGATTTTTCTCCACCAAGCAGAATGCTGCTCTTCTGTGGAATCCCGACGGCACACCCACCGCACGTACCGGCAAGATCCTTGCAGCTACTCCGATGGGTCGCTTCGGTGAAAGCGAGGAGCTTGACGGAAGCCTGCTCTTCCTTGTCAATAACGAGGCAGCAAGCTTCATCACCGGCATAGTCATTCCGGTTGACGGCGGCTTCTCTGCATATTCCGGCGTATAATCCTGTATAACAGAATAAAAGCAAAATAATAGCTTCCCTGCTGAGCTTGTCTGAGCCCGGCAGGGAAGCTTTTTTAGTGTTTGATTATTAACCAAAGTACGGCAAAGAGAAACTATAAGTTACACTTAAGCCATGCCGCAGGCTGTGCAGAGGATTTTACTGTGAGCAGCGCTGCTTGTGAATTGCCCTGAGTCTTGAGTAGCATTCATAGGGGACAGCGAGGTTTCCGTAGCCGCAGCCTATGCTTATTCCTTGCTTGTTTTTTCCGTGAGAGTCACTGCCGCCGCTGCGTTCAATGCCGAAGCTGTCAGCAATCTCGCAGGCAAGACGTGTGGTTTCCTCGTCGTACTGCGAATAGTAAACCTCCATGGCATCAAGTCCGCAGGGAACAGCCTGCTCAAGAAAGTCGCGAATTTCCTGCTCCGGCATACTGAGAAACGGGTGGGCAAGCACCGAAACAGCGCCCATCTGTTTAATTGTCCTGATAACCTCAAATGCATCAAGTCTCTTTGGTTCGACATAGAAACCAAGGCTTTTGTCAAGCAGACGGTTGAAGGCATCTCTGATCGATTCGGTATAGCCCTTCTCGGTCAGCTCGGCGCCGATGTGAGCGCGGTTAATGCTTATGCCGCCGGCTTTGCGCCGTATCTCGTCGTAATCAATGTCATATCCGGCATCGCGCAGTCTGTTTACAAGATCGCGCTTGCTCTGGTCGGAAAGACGTATTGCTTCACGGAGCATATCGTTTATCTGAGCGTAGTTCTCTTCTCTTACGAAAAGTCCGAGAATGTGAAGCTCGAAGTTTTTGTAATCGGTGGAAAATTCGAGCCCTGGAGCTATTTCGATATTTCCCTCAGCCGCCTTGATAAAATCAGGCAGACCGGCTACTGAGTTGTGGTCGGTCAGTGCGAGAGCCGATAAGCCTGCCGCCTTTGCAGCTGCTACAAGCTCAGCAGGGGTCTGAGTGCCGTCAGAAAATACAGAATGGTTATGCAGGTCGCAGATCATGCGTCGTTCCTCCTTTATCCTTCTTTGTGAATGAATACGTTTATCGGCACGTCACCGGGGCGGTTTGCAAAGCGTGAGATTATTACAGTATATTTTCTGTCATCAAGTGTCTCAAGGTAGGGAAGAAGTATGTCTCGCTCCTCGTAGCCGCTTGCTCCGCCGTAATATACACATATGCTCATCACTCCGCCGTCGCGCAAAAGCTCAAGCCCCTGTTCGATTGCGGCAATGCTCGAGGGCGCGTGAGTGAAAATGGTGTGGTCTCCTCCCGGCAGCCAGCCGAGGTTGAAATCTATGAGAGCAACACTGCCCGGCTGAGCGTACTCAGCCATATTCGCGTGTGAATCAAGAATCAGCCTTGCACGGTCGGATAGTCCCTTTTCTGCCAGCAGAGCTGATGTTGAATCGAGTGCCGCCTGCTGAATGTCAAAAGCAATTACTCGCCCGCGCTCTCCGACCAGTTCGCATAACAACGCGGTGTCGCGTCCTCTGCCCATGGTTGCATCGATGCAAAGGTCACCGCTGCTGATGTGCTCGCGCATGAATTTATGAGCAAGGCTCAGCGTGTTGATTCCCATTCTCCGTACTCCTTTAATATTACATATTATTATATTATTCATTATAGCACAGCTGCACTGATTATGCTACAGTAACAATTAAAAACGTTGCTTTTGGCTTATTCATCACGAAAATCGTTCGATGTGCCAAAACACACAGAGGGTTGACAGTAAAGTGATAAAAGGGTATTGATTGACATAAAACTAAACTGTAGAATATGGGAGGAAGATTGAGAAATCGTCAGAAGTTGAATGAGGAGGTATTTCAGTGATGGTTGAAAGATTGGATGAGATTATCATTATCGATCCTGAAGAAATCAGCGGAGAGGCATCCGGCACCAAAGCTCCGGAGAAATCAAAACCTGCAAGAAAGTCGAAAAAGAAACCCGCAGAGGGCAAAAAGCAGGAGACAGAGAAGGCTGAGGATGAAAAGAGACAGGAAGAAGATATATTTTCTGAAATGCCTGATGAAGAACCCGAGGAAGAAGATGCTGCAAGCTGGCTTGAGCGAATGATGGAGGAGGATAATTCTCCTGCAAGACGGATGCTCGAAGAAAAAAGAGACCGTGACCGCCGCCTGAAAGAGGCACTGCCGCCGCATATTTACAGAGAGTGGAAGAGCAAACAGAACAGCTCGTGGGGCAGTCAGGTCGGAAAAATCCCTTTCGGAAAATACATAAAGCCTGGCGATGACATAAATGAGGTATGCGGTATCTTCGACAGTATGATCGTCGGAAGAGAGAATGAAAAGGGAGAAATACTGCGTAAATATGCAAGCTTCTGCATAAGCGGCAGAATGAAGCGTCCGATACTGCTCGTGGGTGACCCGGGCTGCGGAAAGTCGTGCTTTGCAAAATGCATGGCGAAGGCAACAGGCTTTCCTATCCGCTTTATCAATATGCCCTCCATCAACAGCCCGATAGCGCTTGTCGGCACCGAGCAGCATTACAGTAACTCACGTGTCGGTGAGCTTACAAAGGCGGTCATCGATGAGGGTACACTCTCAGTGGTGTTTGTACTTGATGAGATAGATAAGATTGTAACCAATTCAAACGAGGGCTCGGTGGAGTCAGTGCTGCTTACACTGTTCGATCCGGTGTGGAACGGAGTGTTTGTTGACCGCAGTCTTGATGTGCCGATAGATATGAGCCACTGCGTGTTTATCTGCACTGCGAACAGTATATCCGACATGAGCGAGCCGCTGCTTGACCGTATGGATATAATCAGATTCGAATCCTATACAGAAGAACAGGCTGCTGAGATACTCGGAAGCAAGACCATGCCGGGCTGTCTCGGTGAATACGGCATGAATGAGAAAATAACCTTTGCGCCCGGTATGGCACAGGCGGTGGTCGAGCTGCTCGATAATGGAAGTATGCGCGATTATGAAAAGATAGTGGAAAAGCTGGTTGATAATGCCATCTTCAACATTCTGCGCAGCGGCCGCAGCAGCTACATAATAAGACCTGAGGATATAGAAACAATAATGCCGGGAGAAAAACGCAAGTCAATCGGATTCGGTTGCTGAATCCTGTTTACATAAATAACAATAAGGGGCTCTGTGTGACTTGGGCAGAGTCCCTTTCAGCTTTTTTGCAAAAACACACACTTTGCGATGAAGAAAATGTTTCCAATTTACAGTACTGTATTTGTAGGAGTAGACAAAGTTTGCAATACACGCGTAATAGTAGTCAAAATGTGTTGAAATAGCAGAATAAATGTGATAACATGATGTCAAAATTCAGGAAACCGGAAGTAGCGGCAGCCGCCGCTGCGGTTTTTCCGGAAGTACAAATAACTAAGGTTGGGGTGATAGCAAAGACCAAGGAAATGCTGACTGGGGTAATGTATGGAGTGTACATAATTTCAGTATGGGGACAAACTTGCGGACAACAGAATATGGAAGAATATATGACCGACAAAATTTCAGTGTGATTCACAGGAGGAACAAAAATGGCAAAGTTTACATTCGACAGCGACATCAGAAATTCCGACAAGCTGAATCAGACACGGGAATCAAGGTCAGAACCTGAAACTGACAGTCATTATCCGAATGACTCCGAAGCGAAGAAAGAATCCAGACAGCGCAATGCAGCGCGGCTTCGCGCACACGCGGCAAACATCGAGATTCCGCTCCTGATAAATCAGAGCCTGCTTCTCGGTGTAGGACTTTGTGCAGAGTATGCATCGCAGGTTGACTTAAAAGCACCCGGCGCACTAAAATCACTGTTTGTCTACAGTCTTCACAACGGGGTGAAAAGCTTCGTTGGCAGCTATTACAGAAGTCTTGATGACAAGCAGAAGATTTTTACCGTGCCTGAGCTCACAAAGGTAATTCTCAACTACATCGGCGAAGAGAAGTTCGACGAGACACTGGAAAACTTCCATTATACCTTCACACGTTATCATATTAATAAGGTGATGACAGGTGAAGAGATAATCCAGCTCGAGAGCATCGTCACTGACATCGTTGAGAAGTATCAGGCAAACGGCAGCCTTGTGAGTGAAGCATGGTGCTGCAAGCTCAATACCGAGGCGATGCTCAGACTGAGCAATCTTGAACCGCTTGCGGCGGCGCTTAAGGTGTCTCTTGCAGGCATCACAAAGTGCATCTCAGCCGCAATACCTGAAGCAATTTTCGAATATTACTGCGAGAAACGCGGCAAGGATTATCCGCCCAGACTTATCATTGACAACATCAATGCTGTGGTGGAAAGGACAAAGCCGGACAAGAAGCAGTTTGAAATGCTCAGGGAAAAGCTTGCTCAGGAAAACGGAGTTAAACCGAACTACGGCGAGCTCGGCATGAGCCATACCAGCTTCATCAACCTTTATTTCCACGGCAAGGAGAATATGCTCCGTTCGCTCATGTCTATTGGGGATACACTGTATTCCAGCTATGAGTACAAAGGCACAAAGCGTACTGCGACCCGCAAAAAGAGCGTACTTCTTGAGAGCAAGAAGAACAAGCAGTTCATCGAGTATATTGAGTCGCACCGCTTCAGCGGACGTGACCTGCTTGACTACGTGGTCAGCGGTCTGCTCAGATACCTGAATGTCGATATTCCGCTTTCGGTATACAAATATGCTGCAGATGAACTCTGTGATGATGGTATGCTCGATATCGAGGTCAGAGATTCTGTCAATGCTGTTATCAGCAGTACTGAGAACGGCAGCTACAGAGGTCTGACAGGAGTTGCCGGCAGAGAGAAGTATCTTGAAGCCGGAAACACCAAGTTCAACCGCAAGGTCAAGGCGGAAATCGGAATTTGACCACATTCGGATAAATGTTCAGATAAGGGATTAAAACCGACGATAATCGTGCTGACAGCGCCGACGCGGCGGGAGGTGGAAAACACTTCCCGTCCTGCGATCGGTAAACAGGCTGAAAGCACAGAAATACATATAGAAAGGAGAGAAGATGATGTCATTTACGCGGCAGGACAAATGTACTGCAGTTCTGAGTTACAGAAATAAATTGCCCGGGCTGAGAGCGGCTTTCAGAAGGCTGAGAAAGAAAAGTGAAAACAGGGCAGAAATCCGTATCAGCAGCAATGATATAGCGGCGTACAGAGCAAAAAAGATTTCAGAAATCAGCTTCAGACTGCTACGGATTATCAGGCAGGCTGAAATGTTGAGAGACAGACTAAAAGAAGATTCGGGACAAAGTATTATCAGCGGCAATTTATACAGAACGAAAAATACAGCAGAGACGGGAATATATCAGAACGGCAGATACCGCAGCGGCAGTGTAAGAGCGGAGAAGAAAAATATACACGGCAGAGACATCAGAAAATCTTTCCTTGGTCACAGCCGTGCAGAAAGAAACAGACCGGATATTCTAAGAAACAGATACAAAAGCAATCAGAACGGAAGAAACGAACTGTACAGTGTGATTGAATTGCGCTTTGGCAGGATAGCCGAAGCAGGTTTGAAGATCAGAAAATCTCTATATCGGGGTACAGGCTTGTACCATTTGGAGCATCGACGAAAAACATGCAGCTACAGACCGGAACGATGGTAGCAAAGTATGTGTATAGGCGCGTACGCAGGCTGAGGTGTTCCGGGTAAGCAGGTATTGAGCGGATTATCATATCCGCGCAGAATGTTGCCTTGAATGGTAATATCATGACGCAGCATCAATGAGAAAATATGTGTTGAAGCGTGCCAGCAGCCGCGGTAATACGTATAATCCTCAGATGCAATATGTATATAATATTATCAGGCGGCGCAGAAATCAGATCAGCAGAACAATGGATAAACGGGTGCGGCTCAATTGCCGGGGACCCGTCAGAAGCTGACCTATTCTGCGGGAGGCAGCAGATCAGAATTATAAAAAGTTCAGAATATTTATTGATCTGCGACACAGTTCTGCTAATGTCAGATGCACCGGATTTAATATAAGACTGCCGCTGCACAGGCGGACGGCGGTTATACGATAGGAGATAAACGAACTGATGGATAACAACACATTGACCATGCTTAATCGCATAGCCTCGCTTGAGGATATAAAGGAAAATGAAATATTGGATTTTGATGACGATATGGCAGTATTATATGCTGCGCTGTATTCTCATCCTGATCTTGCTGCAATGCTCAACGATAATCTGCCTTATATAAAAGAATCGCAGATGGGAGATGCATTGTTCTATGCAGCAATGGGAGACAGGGAAGCGCTGATGAAAATTATCGGGTCAGAACAAAGCGATTTAAAAAGCATAGTTGATGGGAGTTTACCCTGCGCAGAATTATCAGTGCAGGAGGAACAACGCTGAAAGATGATATAGAATAATATATTTCAGTCAGCAGAAAAGACAGCTGCCGGAAATCGGGATACCCCTGGTTTCCGGCAGCTTTTTTCTGTTCTGATGATATCAAGAATAAAAACTCCGTCACCGTGAAATGAAAACCGATGACGGAGGTGTTGTGTTGATTGTGAGAAACGATTATCTTCCTATGGGGAGCGTGACAGTAAAGCGGCAGCCGCCCGAGACTCTGTTCTCAGCGGTGATACTTCCTCCACACTGGTCAAGAATTCTCTTTACCAATGCCAGACCGAGTCCGTTGCCCTCCTGCTTGTGAGAGCTGTCTCCCTGATAGAATTTGTCAAATATATGATGCTGTTCGGTTTCCGGTATACCCGGACCGCAATCTTCAACAATGAAGAGTACAACGCCGTCTTGTTCCTTGAGCTGTATTGTAACCAGCCCGCATACAGGGCTGAATTTTACGGCATTTCCAATGAGGTTGTTCCATACGTGGATAAGCAGATTGCGGTTGCCGATACATTCTACCTCATCAAGTTCGACATCAAATTCAATGTCCTTTTCGGTCCATTGCGGTTCAAGCAGCATTATCGACTGACGTATCTGCTCGTCAGCGCGGAATCGAGCAATTTTGGTTTCTATTGCCTGATTCTCGATTTTTGAAAGCAGCAGGATATTGCCGACAAGCTCGGAAAGGCGCTTGGTGTTGAAAAGTATCTTGCTGACGTACTGCTCCTGTTCATCTACACTGCACTGGCGGTCCTGAAGCAGCATGGTGTATCCCTCAATGGCGTTTATCGGCGTCTTTATCTCGTGGGAAACGTTGCTGATGAAATCGGTCTGCAGTATCTCAGTTGAGCCAAGCTCCTGCGCCATCAGATTGAAGTTTGCGTATATTTCCTGGATCTCATTGATACGGCTGTTAGTCTCAAGACGGGTGTCAAATGCACCGTCAGCGACATCGTTCATCGCTTTGCTCAGTTTTTCAATAGGCTCAATGAATATTGAGCGCATTACGGAGGCGAAAGCCACACCGAGAGCAAGGCTGAAAAGTATAAGCAGAATGATAGGGTTGATGTTGAGGGTTATGTCAAACAGCCAGTCGAGCAGAAATGTTATGCCTGCGGCAATAGCGATGACAAGAATGGTCTCAAACATTACAACCAGCATAAAATACAGGCTCATATTTATTGTGCCTTTGCTGTCTTTGACCTTCCTGATTGCCGTAAGGTTGAGCTCCTTTACACTTTTTATGGCGCGTGAATTCATTTCCTTTACGCTGTTGAGCGACCAGATGTTGATTTCCTTGATGTTATCCCATCTGCGGGATTTATTTTTATTCACAGCTTGACCACCTTGTAGCCGACACCGCGCATGGTTACGATTTTGAAGTCGCTGCTGTCGCGGAATTTTTCACGCAGACGTCCGATATGTACCTCTACAGTGTGGGTGTCGGTTTCCGAATCGTAGCCCCAGATGTCGTCCATAAGCTGCTGACGGGTGAAAATACGCCCGGGGAATGAAGCCATTTTGTAAAGCAGCATGAATTCCTTCTGCGGCAGTATCATACGCTGTCCGTTTGATGTGACCGTCAGAGAGTCGCATTCCATGACAGTGTCGCCTATTGTCTGTCGGCGTTCGTTTATCATCTGAGCACGTCTGAGCAAAGCACTGACTCTCAGTACCATTTCGTTAACATTGACCGGCTTGACCATGTAGTCATCAGTGCCGGAAACAAAGCCCATGCGCATATCGTCAAAAGCGTCTTTTGCGGTTATCATCAGCACCGGAATGTTGATATCAGCCTCACGAAGAGTACGCACCATCTCATATCCGTCCATAATCGGCATCATTATGTCTGAAATAATAATATCGTAGTAACCATCCTTGAGCGCATCAAGCACTTCCTGACCGTTTGATACACCGGTAACAGCATATCCGTTTTTGGTCAGAACGTGCTGAAAAAGCTGACGCAGCTCGCGGTCGTCTTCTGCAATCAGAACCTGAAACATTCAATTCCTCCTGTGGCCGGAATAAAAATTCCGGCTGGCAAAATTTCTCACTTGTAATGATATATCATTAAATTCAACTGGCAATCAATTGTAATTCAATTTATGTTGAAGCAGGATAGCTTACGCGGAAGGTAATGTCGCAGCGTGTGCCGTCTTCTGTCTGAGCCTCGATGTCGAGATGAGCATCAGGAAAAGTGAGAGACAGTGCGTGGTCGGTCATTATACGGTAGAGAGCCTCTGCCGATGAAGCGCTCAGCTTGTAATCGCGGCAGATGCCGTCAAGCAGTATGTACATATATCCTTTTGGTTCAAATACGATTCTGCAGTGACCGGATTCCGAAAGGAAAGTAAGCTTGTTAAGCCTGCCGTCATATATTGCTCCGAGTGCAATCGAAGCGGCAGCAAGCCCGTCAGGAAGCAGCACAATATCAGCTGCACCGTTGCCTCGTAATTCAATCTCTTTGATGATATTTACACTGTATTTCATACAAATTCCCCTAAAATACTCTGTTATAATGATACAGCCCCGAAAACGGCTTGTCAATGCTGTTTTCGGGGCTTATTGCGTGTTGCGGTTTATGTCTCTGAGACAGACTGCGTGTTATCCGGAGCGGGATCGCTTATGCTTCTGATGGCTTTCTTGAACTGGAAAGAGAACAGAATGGCTGTAATGGTAACTGCAAGCACGTCTGCAACAGGCTCTGCAGTGTACACTGCCATGGTTTTGTCCGCCATAATCTGCGGCATGATAAAAATAAGCGGCAGAAGCAGAACGAATTTGCGTACAATAGCAACAATGATTGATGACCCGGCATTGCCGAGAGAAATGAAGGTCATCTGACAGGCTATCTGTATGCCGAAAATACCGAGTACAGCACAGTAGATTCTCAGTGCGTTCTGAGTAAAGTCAAGCAGTTCTTTATCCGGTGTGAATATTCCTGCGAAAGCTCTCGGGAAGAGCATTATCAGCGCCCAGAGAGTTATGGAGTAAACGAGGCTGACTGTAAGCAGCAGGCGGAAGGTTTTTCTGACACGTTCAGGATTTCTGGCGCCGAAGTTATAGCTGGCAATAGGCTGTGCGCCCTGAGCAAGTCCCTGAAGAGGCAGCATTGCAAACTGCATTACGCTGGTGAGAATTGTCATCGCGCCGACAGCAATATCGCCGCCGTAGCTGAGCAGAGAGGCGTTGAAGCATACCGAGATAACACTTTCGCTCGACTGCATGATAAACGGCGCAAGTCCGAGCGCGATGCAGGGGAGTACGGTCTTTGCGCGGATTGTAAGATTCTCGCGTCTGATGCGGAGTATGCTCTTTTTGCTGCAGAGGAATGCAATGACCCAGATGCATGAGATACCTTGAGATATGATGGTTGCAAGAGCGGCACCGCGTACACCCATACCAAGAGTGAAGATGAACAGCGGGTCGAGCGCAATGTTGCAGACCGCACCGATAAGTACAGTGAGCATACCTACCTTTGCGAAGCCCTGCGCTGTGATGTATGCGTTCATTCCCAGTGTAAGCTGAACAAATATGGTACCGATTGCGTAAATGTTCATATATGATGATGCATAGCCGATAGTGTTGTCACTTGCGCCGAATGCCAGCAGCAGGTCCCGATTCCAGATAAGCAGTACGGCGGTGAGTATGACAGAGATGATTATCTGCAGAGAAAAACAGCCGCCAAGGGTCTTTTCTGCCGATTCGTTGTCACCCTTGCCCATGAATATGGATGCCCTCGGCGCACCGCCTGCACTGATGAGTGCGGCAAAGGCGGAGACAATCATGATAAGCGGCATACACACACCGACACCCGTCAGAGCGAGATCGCCCTCTCCGGGCATATGACCGATGTAAATACGGTCAACTATGTTGTAGAGCATATTGATGAGCTGTGCGGCAACGGTGGGGACAGCCAGTCTGAATAAAAGACCACCGACAGGTGCAGAGCCGAGTTGTTCATTGCTTCGTTTCAAATTATTACCACTCCTTTAATCTTGAAAATAATCATAATAATGATATCACGAATTAAAAAAAATATCAAGGAACAAGTATCTGTCAGAGTAGGCACATAAATGAATACCGCCCCGGATAAGTGTTGTGCACTCACTCAGGGCGGCATCTCATCAGAACGTTTCCACACCACAAAACGCCGCCTCCACAATTAGCGGCAGGTGTATGATATCGTTTACCGGAAACAAACCGGTAATAGTAATATAGCACCGGAAAAGAAAGTTTTGGTGTGCAGATTGCATACATTTTATGATAAATTTTTGTCGGAATACGCGTTGACACAGTTACAGACTGTTTTATATAATTTATATTACAGACAATTTTGCAAAATCGTAAATTATGTGTGGTGATATAGAGTGTCGGATTCTAATAAAAAGAAAAGCACATCTGGTATCCTGAAGAATCTGCTTAATGCAAAGGATTTTGAGGTATTTACAGAGGCAAACGCCGACAGCTTTATCGAAGAAAACTTCGGCGAATACCTTTGCAGGATATGTGAAGCAAAAGGCATAAGCAGAAGCGATATCGTCAAATTGTCCGGCATAGACCGTACATATGCGTATCAGATGCTCAGCGGTGTCAGAAATCCGACGCGTGATAAGGTGCTTCAGTTTGCAATCGGTCTCGGGTTTACCGTTGACGAAACGCAGGCATTGCTGAAAAACTCCCGGATGAGTACACTTTATCCGCGAATAAAGCGCGATGCAGCGATAATATTCTGCATAGAGCATCAGATGAGCATAATTGAAACGCAGTCAATGCTCGATAAGATCGGCGAAAAAACACTCAGCTGACACAGATTGACATAGAATAAATAAAAACAACCGCCCGATTGAACACTGTGCACAGGTCCAGTAAAAACGGACAATAGACAAAACACCCCCTAATGTAGGATAATAAAACTACATTAGGGGGTAATTGTATGCCAAGAAAATATACACACATAAAGAAATTTGAAGCAGAACTGATAGTAATGATAGAAA
>JAZNOP010000059.1:0-2192 GCA_045580875.1 Acutalibacteraceae bacterium | reverse complement strand
TATTCGGTAAGAAAAGATTTGTGAAATAACAAAATCGATCCATAAGGTATGTGGGCGGTGACGGCATCGTCCGTCACCGTTCATATGCCAAGGAAGTGGCTATGCAGCCGGTATAGCCCTTTCTCCAAAGCGACAAATAGCCATATTTGCCGTTTTGGAGAGAGTTAACACAGACAGCATTCTTTCGTATGCCATACAACGAAGGAATGCATTGCTGCTCTTTGTATGGCAGAAAAAACTTTCCCGAAGGAGGAAGAAAAAATGAAACATAAGCTCTCAAAACGAATTTTGAGTACACTGCTCGCCATGGTGATGCTCATAGGCCTCTTACCCACGGCGGCGATCCCCGTATTTGCGGGCTACGAGGACGGCACAGAATGCGAATTCTGCGGCGGCTACCGATTTGACGACTGGCTCTGCGACTGCGGACCTCACTGCTCCGAAAACTCGGAGGCGAGCGACTGCTATGAACAGCACCATTGCAAGGAATGCAGCGGTGCATTCCCCTCGAACGATCTTTGTGACACATGCGGCGTGTGCGCCGTGTGTCAGGTCGATCACCCGAATCACTGTATTATGTGTAAAAATCACGTCGACGAGATATGCAGCTTTTGCTTGTGTTGCGATGACTGTATCGAAAGCATCGGCTCACACTGTCCCTGCGGCGATTGCCTTATGGAAGCAACGTCGTGCCCGGTACACGAATACGAATTCGGCGGCAGCAATAACCACTGCGATATGTGTATGATCGACTATATCTGTATAGGCTGCGAGACGTGCTATTACGGTGAGTTATCTTATGTGTGCTCCGAATGCCAGCTCTGCGAGGATTGCTGGGGCTCCTCGGAAGAGCATTGCAACTCTTGTCTGAAGCACGCTGACGATCTGTGCGAAGAGTGTCTTCTTTGCGGTCTCTGTGCCCAGGAGTTCGGTACTCACTGTGAAATGTGCTTGGAATGTCTGGACGTCGTGGATCAATGTCCCAGTCACCCATATTCGAGCGGTCAGTCGAACCACTGCGCTGACTGCGCATATCTGGTATGCAACGATTGCGGCGAATGCTTTTATGAGGATCCCGATAATTTCTGCGAGGAGTGTTTTCAGTGTATTGTCTGCTGTATAAATAACAACTATCACTGCTTTAACTGCTTGGAATGTTATATCGGCGAGGTCTGTGAGGATTGTGCCTTCTGTTACGACTGTGCCTTGGATGAGGGGTATCACTGCGATACCTGCGGTCTGCATACCGAGGATTGGTGCGAGGACGGCGGAGACGGAAGCCACTGTACTTTTTGTGCCGAGGAATTCCTCTGCGAGGAGTGCGAGAGATGCTCAAGATGCACCGATCTTGAATTCTGCGCCGATTGCGGACTTTGCACCGAGTGCTGCATCTACTACGCCGAGAGTGAGGGCTGCTCCTGCGGCGAATAGTGCGTATACTCTTCCGATTGGGAGGATCATTTCTGCTACGATTGCGGCACCTGCTATGACGAGGTTGATATGTGCGAGCTCTGCGGTATCTGTATCGACTGCTGCGAGAGCTATTCCGAATGCCCGGAGGGACTCTGGGTCGAGGATCCCGATTACGACAGCCATTTCTGCGAGGATTGCGGCGTCTGCTTCCACGACAGCGAGGCTTGCGAGGATTGCGTCGATGCGGACGATCTTCTCTGTCTCGAGTGCTGTGCCGTACGCAGCGAGGATTACGGCTGTGACCACGGTATCTGTATGAACAGTTGGGAGTGGCCCGAGCATTACTGTACCGTATGCGGCACCTGCTTTGAGAACTGCGGACATATCGGAACCGAGCATACCCATAATTACGTAAGCAATATATGTACGATCTGCGGTGCCAGAAGCGACGGCAGACCGAACATCGTCAGAAATCCTCTGGATATCAGCGTCCCGGTCAATGATGCTTCTGCTGATGATATGGAGTACCGTACCGTGACCTTCAGCGTCAAGGCTGTTGGCGAGGGTCTGACCTATCAGTGGTACGTTCGCTACGGAGATTCATCGACGGCGACAACTATCACAGCGGACACTCACTGGTTCTATGATGATATCGTGGAATACAGCGGCTATAACACTCCCTATCTTACCGTCTGGATCCCCACTGAATGTGACGTAAAGCTTACCTTCTTCTGCTTAGTCCAGAATACGAAAGGCAGAATGAACAGCAAAACGGCAAC
>JAZNOP010000058.1:0-2814 GCA_045580875.1 Acutalibacteraceae bacterium | reverse complement strand
GCAAGTGAGCTTAACTTCTGTGTTCGGAATGGGAACAGGTGGACCCTCACCGCCATCAACACCAACTATGCTTGCCTCTCTCTCGAGGGGCAAGAGCAATTATAACAGCAGTGAGCAGAAATGTCAAGCATTATTTTACGCAATTTTGCAATTTTTTCAAAAATGTCCGGCTACATCCGGTTTGTGCTTATAGTGCTGCTGGTGGCTTTGGTTGTGGGAGGAGCGTTGCGGTATGCAGCACCCGGGCTGTTGTGATAAACTCCGTCGCCGGAATAGCCGCCGGATACCCTGCCTCCGCCCTTGATTACACCAATTATACGCAGAACAGCATACAGCACAAAAGCACCAAGCATAACTGCTCCGACAAACCAGAGATTCTGGTCGATCCATCCGATAATTACTTCTTTCAGATTCAATCCCATAATCGTTTCCCTTTCCTTTCATTATCTGCCGGATACTTTTCAGGCAATAATATTTTACCACATTAAATCAATCGCCGACGTAAATATCCGGTGAAAATTTTCTATATGAAAGGGTATTGACAATTGTTCGGTACCTAAGTATAATATAATTAAGTTCGGTACCTAAGCAATTACCGGCAGTAGGAAATATACCGCTGAGAGCATCAAAACGAAGTACGGATAACAATATGTGTGTTGATTATTACAAATCGTATTGAAAAGCAAGGTAAAAACAGCGGTCATGCCCCTTTGAGTCTGAAAGGATTGATGTAAGTATGAGCAAACCCGATGTAATTATGGCAGTAATGAAGCTTACCCGCGCGATGCGCCGCGGTCCGATGCACCACGGTCCGGGACACGAGCCGCCTATGGGCGGCGGCAGACTTATGAGCATACTCAGCCAGAACAGCAATGTTACCTCCCGCGAGCTTGCCGAGCTGCTCGATATCCGCCCCTCCTCGCTGAGCGAGATTCTCTCCCGTCTGGAAAAAGACGAGCTTATCACACGCACTGCCGACGAGAACGACAAGCGTGTCAGCCGCGTTGCGCTGACCGAAAAAGGCACTGCGCTCGAGGCTCAGATGTCGGCTGAACACGAGTCCCGTCTGGAGAAATTCGCCGCCTGCTTCACCGATGAGGAAGCCGCCGCCTTCTGCGAGATGTGCGAGCGTCTCGGCTCTCATCTTGAATCGCTTTCTGCTGAGCGCGGCGAACAGGGCGAGCATGGCGATTTCCCGCCGCCTCCGCCCCATCACTGCCGCCACGGACACGGACACGGATTCGGTCACGGCTGTCCGCCTCCCCACCATTTCCACGGTCCCTGCGGCGGCGGAGCACGTCCCCGCCCTCACGGTCATCACAGCGGTGAGGACGGCGAAAAAGCTGACAGATAAACTTCAGTCAGATTTACACCATATAAAAAGTAAAAAGCACCGCTGTCGGAGAAAGCCTCTGACAACGGCGCTTTTCTTTATTATCCGGCATTTATCCCCAATATATCAGCCGGCGGATATCACCGTCAGTTGTTCTCTCTGTAGGTGAATGCCTTGATGAATGCCTTTGCAATATCAGCAATATTTGCCAGTACAATTATGCCGAAAATGAGGACGGCAAGACCGTTCGACATGAGCGGAGCAAGCTCTGCAGGGCCGCCGTCGGCAGTGATTGCCTCGTTGAGAGCTGTTTCAAATCCGGTGTTCATTATTCTGTCATTGAGCAGGATAAAGCCCGATGCAACAACGTTGATTATTGAAGTGACAGCGGTGACAATGGCAACCTTGAAGTTGTAGCGGCCGACTATAAGTCTGTATACATAAGCGATAATCTGCACACCGAAGCTGATGACGAAGAGATACCAGACCGAGTGGATTGTTTCTGTGTTGAAGAACGGTATAAATCTGATGCTGTTGGTATCGCCTATGTTTGAAACAGTCACGCCCATAAGATGCGGTGCAAAAATGAAGATGACCAAAAGTATCACACAGAAAACTATTCCGACAACACTGTCGCTGATGCTGATTTTCTCCTTGTCCTTCGGGACGGAGGGCAGCTTCATGATGTCCTCGTCGGAGGAAATATCGACCTTTTTATACTCAAGGAATGCGAAAATGGCTGTTACCATTCCGAATCCTGCGAGCAGGGTGTTCCAGATATTGCCGAGGGTTTCGCCGATGAATCCGTATATATTCTGACCCTGAAGTCCGTCAACAAGAAGGGAAAGCATCATTGCAATGAAGATTCCGACACCGCCTGCGATGAGGACAATTGTGACAACTCTGAGGTATATCGGGAAATACTTCGGTCCGATGAGGGAGCGCTCGCCGTTGGGATCATACTTTGCGGCAAGCTCAGCCGGTGTGCCGAGCTCAGTAAGGACGACCTTGACATCGGTGTCGCTGGGTGTCATGTCGCCGCAGCGCTCGTCGAGCATATCGGAAATAAGTGTCTGCAGCTCCTGTTCGATGTCCTTGCGCATTTTTGCCGGAAGTCTGCGTGTAACTGCGTAGATGTATCTTGTAATAAGTTCGTTGTTCATTGATTATCTCTCCTCTTTTTTCAGATTGTTGATTGTGTTTCGCCTGTGCGGTAAATTTTGGTTTAGCGGATTACCTTTCGGTAATGAAACAACAGCACTTTCCAAAGACCGAGCCGGAAGAATATCGGCGAGGGGTGGAAGTGTGGAAGATGATAAAGCATTGGCAATCACCACACTTAACTCCGGTGAATGTGCGCCGGACAGTGGCGCAAGCTACATGTATTTATTCCGAATTGAGGTTTTCAGAAATGATTCGTTTAGAATTATTTCTGAAACACATGCAATTCGATATAAATACGAGACGACCTTTTAAACGGT
>JAZNOP010000057.1:0-48057 GCA_045580875.1 Acutalibacteraceae bacterium | reverse complement strand
TGCTGTTTCTGACAAGCAGAATAGGAGCGTTCATCGCGTAGGCGAGCGGTGCGCCTGCGAGAGAGTCGGCAAAATCGTTGCCGTTTGCGAGAATAACGGTATTTGCCGTTCTGAACGCCTTTTTGGAGATTGCCACAGCTGTGCCGGTGCGGCTGCCGCCTGCGATACGCTCAACCTTTACGCTGCCTTGAGCAGTGGTCGGTCTGGTAGTAGTAGTGGCTTTGGTCGTGGTTGTGGGTTTCTTTGTGGTTGTAGTAATTCGGGTAGTGGTAGTAGTTGCTTTTTTAGTAGTCGTTGTGGTGGTAGTCGGTTTCTTCGTTGTAGTTGTGGTGGTAGTGGTCGGCTTTTTTGTTGTGGTTGTTGTAGTAGTGGTTGTAGTGGAAGCGGCTTTCAGTTTGACCATTGTCTGGAAAGATGCTCTGTCATCAAAGTGGTTACTTACCTCCAGATAAACTGTTTCGCCTTCTTCGAGCTCGTAGTCAATGGAAAAGTTGCAGTCGAGCGAGCCGTTATCAAGCTCAGTATCGTCACTGCGGGCGAGAAGCTGCGTACAATTCTGATTGCCGAAGAGATAACCGTAGGTGTCGACCGTACCGGTGGTGCAGAATGTGTATGTGCCCGAAACAGGTGCGGTGAAACGGTAGACCATTTCCCGAGCAGACGGGGTCAGCAGAGTCTGAACAGGCTTGCCGACCGTGAGAACAGGCTCAGAGGTCTCAGTGGTGACGGTGACCGTTGCTGTAAGCTTGAAGGAGGAGTGTCCCTTGTTTGTAGCGGTTATAGTCGCGGTGCCGGTTGCGTTGGCAGTGATCTTTCCATCGCTGCTGACAGATGCAACCGACGGATTGCTGGATTTCCATGTGTAGGAATCATTGTCTATATAGATGTCTATCCATGTGATATCCTGCTGTGCGTGATAGATCTTAGCGTCGGATGATTCACCGACTGCCATCTGGATATCTGATAATTCGAACTCAGGTGCAGCGTAATCGGCAACAGCCTTTACGGTGAAGGTTCTGGTGGCATTAGCCGGCTGAGTGGTCTTGCTTGCGGTGCCTGTTCCAAAGCACTGTACCCATGTGTAGATGCCGTTGATGCAGAATACACCGACACCTATGGAACGGAAGGTGCTGTTGGTGATATTTCTGTAATGGCCTGAGGAATTTACCCATGCATTCATTACAGCTTCAGCTGATGTCTGTCCGGCGGCGATGTTTTCAGCGGAAAGCTTGGTGCTTATCGTGCCGCAGCTGGTGTCGTCCGGACGTGTGTGTGAATAGAAAACTGAACACTCAGCTGCGCGCTGCATGGCTGCGTTAAGAAGATCGATGTCCATTGTAAGAGGGGAAAGTCCCTTGCCGGCACGTACTTCATTTACAATCCGCAGAACTTCATAGGCTGCTGCGTAATCGGCAATACCGGTAACGTTCAGATTCTGGATAGGAGGGTCGTAATTGACCGTGCATCCGGTTTTGCTGATTTCCGAAGCGATTTTGTCAGGTGCGACCGACGAGGAGGTTGTGGTAGCTACAGTGCCGGTTTTGTCAACATAGGCGACAAGCGGCATAATAAATCCGTCAGTTTCAATTGTTCCCTGGGCGACAGCAGAGTTGTAGCAGCGCAGATAGATGGCGCGCACAGCATAATACGAACTGCTGGAGGGCGAGTAGGTGCTGGCATTGCCGAAGCAGATTTTTGATGAGAAATTGGATTCATTTATATAGGTGCGCATCGATTCGGTGGAGTTATTCTTGATATCGATGGCGAAAATCTCGAGCTGTGAGGTGTCGGCATAAGGAATTACCTTGGAGATATTCTGAAGATATCCCTCGGTGATGCCGCAGGAGCCGATACCGCCGAAAATAATCACCTTTGCTTTGCCATTGGCAGGATCAAAGCGCACGGTTTTGCCGTTCACATCGGTAATATTGAACGGATCACAGTTTTTGATCGAATAATATCCGGCGGCAAAGGCTGTCGGAGCGAGTGCAAGTACTGTTATCAGACACAGGAACAGTGCGGTGATGCGTTTTAATACAGCAGTCATGAATGCTTCCTTCTTTCGTGAATATATACTGCTTCTTATATATATGATAGAAAAACGAACGCCCTGCATCAGCCGAAGGAGAGCAGGGCGCATTATAGATGAATTAAGTGAGCTTATCAGCGGACACGCTTCTTTGCTCTGACCGATACAAGCTTGCTTCCTCTTGCAGTAACAGCAACAGGTGCAACGTATACCGGAACCGGCTCAGCGACAGGTGCTGCAAAAACCGGATCATCAGCTGCTGCTGCACCAACCGAGTGAGGCTGCGGTGTCTCAGACGGAGCGGGCATGGGAATTGCAGCTTCAGGTGCAGGAACCGCCTCAGGAGCAGGCATGGGGATTGCGGCCTCAGCCTCCTGAGCGGGGGTCTCTTCAACTGCGGGAGCTGCCTCAGCCTCTGCAGGAGTCTGCTCTGCTTCAGCAGCAGGAAGAGTGATGTTCTCCGGAATCTCTATTTCACCCTCAACCGAAGACGGCGGGGGAAGAAGGTCGGGGTTGGAAGCGTAGAATTCGCCGGCAGTCATTCCGCCGCGCTCAAGCAGTTTGCTTGCCTCGAGGATAGAACCGTCAGAGGATTCAAAATGAGTGGGCATTACTCTGTGAACTTCCACACCGGCAGCAGGATTGGGTCTTGCTGTGATTCTGCCGTCGCTTACGCGCTGTGCGGTATCGGAGAGGAACTTGGCGCTGTAGGGTCCGAGAACAGGAACAGCATAATTTCTGCCGTCGGAATTGTCGGTCTCGCCGGCGCGCATGGAGAGCAGGTGCTCGACCTCGCTGAGGATACCGGGCTGATTGTCTGCCACATGAAGACCATCATCGTGCTTGATGGCGACCAGCTTGTGAACTGCGCCGGTAAGAGTTGCGTCAACACGGTCGATTCTGTCCTGTACCTCATCGAGTGCAATATTAAGCTGCTGGCGTACCTGAGACATATCAGCGCGGATAGCAGCTATCTCACGGGCTGCATCGCCTGCAAGCTGGGTGATGCGCTCCTGATTGTCGACTGTTTTCTGGAAGAGACGGTCGGTGGCGCGCTTTGTAACAGACATAATGGAGGAGACAGAACTCTGCAGCTCTGCAAATTCACGCTCACGCAGTGCGAAATCGCGGTCACGTCCGCGAAGCTGCTCATACTGAACCTGAAGAGCGCTCTTTTCTGCCTTATGTGCCTCGATCTCATGCGAAAGAATCTCATTCTCGCTTCTTGCATGGCTGAGACTTGTCTCCAGCTCCATGACCTGACTGGTCATAGTGGTGACGGCAGTATTAAGCCTGATCTGCTCGGTGCTGTAAGCAGTACGCTCTGCGCTGAGAGTATCGATCTGGCTCTGCATTGCGTCGCGTTCCTCAACAAAGGCATCAGCCTGTGATATGAGTCTGTTGAATTCAGCATCGACTGCAGTGCGGTTATAACCGCAGAAACTGCGTCTGAAACGTTTTCCGTCCTGAACGTACAAAGATGTCACACCCCTTCTCGATATTGCCCCGCTGACAAAAATTGTGCGGAGACAACAAGGATTGTCAGAAAACAGAGATATTTCTGACAATTATACAAATACAAGTATAGCACAGGGATTCTGCGAAATCAAGTAATCGTATTAACGTTATTTAATATTTACAATTTATTAACTAATACATTATATAACAATATTTACCAGTTAATGGCTGCCTGCTTTCCTTTGATTTGCAGGCGGAAAGAAGGTATAATCTGCTGTATCAGGAAAGACTCTGAACGTCATCGGGATCGTCCGCAAAAATAATGTCTTTCTCAGCAGCAAAAGTGTCGAGAAGCTGCAGACTCTGGTCATCAGAGTAATAGTACTGGGAAAGATGATGACCCGAAGCTTGAGTGCCGGAGTCGGTGGAAGTGAGCATATCACGGAAATCTTTCGGCTTGCAGCCGAAACGCCGCACGAACATCTGAGTCATGTATTTAAGGTCGGAGAAACCGCTTGCGGCGGCGATGTCAGATATGCTCATTGACTGATTGTCCATCAATCTTACTGCATGTTCGAAACGGATATTGCTCAGATACTGCTGGAAACTGATGCCGAAGTTTTCTGTAAAGAAATGGGAGAGGTGAGTGGGGGTTATTCCTTCTGTCTCGGCAACCTCGGCAAGACGGATCGGATACTGATAGTTGGCATCAATATAGGAAAAAAGGCGGCTCATTCGCTGACTTATCTTCTTTCGTGCGAGGTATTCGTTTTCGTTGATGACATTGTTCGGAATATTGCTTATCATCATCTCGAGAAGTATACACATATCGGATATGCATCGCAGTTCAAAAAGATCATCGGCGCGCACGTAATTGATCGACGCATCGATAAGGTATGACCAGAACTGACGGCACTGCGCCGGAGTCAGACGGGAGCATATCTCAGGAGTGTCGAACACGGTGTTGTGAAGCCGCGGGAAATAATCGCGTATAAAATGGCTGGAAAGCTGCAGACCGATTGCAGTGACACTTCCGCCGGCGGCATCGATCTCGTGAGCCTCGTTTGAGTTGACAAGGACTATCGAACCGGGAGTTATAACAGTTGTGCCGCTGTTGCGTCTGATAGTTGCTCTTCCGGCGATGACCGCAAAAATCTCGATATCGTTATGAAGGTGAAAGTTTCTGTAGGTTATATTGATAAGAAAAATATGAACGTGGCGTATTTTTCTGTATGGAACGATTTCATATTCGTTGCTGAGGTTGTTATTCACAAAAAATCCCTCCGAACTCAAAAAAATATGAATGAAACATATATATTGAGGAGTAAAATATTAAAGGATAAAATTAAATTATTTTATTAATTATATTTAAAAACCTAAATATATAACGTATGATATCATATGAAAGAATGAGAATCAATAGAAAGTGAGAAAATAAGCTAAAAAAATCACAAGATTGTCGTAGATTTTTCGTAATATTGTCATTGCAAAATATTCTTTTTGAAGGATAATATAGTCAATGGTGCATTATGAAAGTTTGTTAACAAATTCAGGATGGCGGTAATCAAGCGGTTTATCTGTTCTGAAGGGACAGTCAGCCGGCAGGACCGCAGCGCCGTGTCAGGCTACAGGACACCGGTTCATCCGTATCTTCATGATAACAGGCTACGGCACATATTCCTCTTCGTATTTATCAGATGCGGTATCTTTTCTGAGGCAGTGACTTCCGTTCCCGGTCACTTAAGCAGGACGCATCATACGCGACGGGTTCACCGCTCGTCAGACAATAAGCAGACAGGGAGCATCATGATGCTGGCTGACAGCATCAGCAGATTCAGGAAGAAACCGTAACGGCGGGAAGTGTACGGAACTGGCGCAACACTGCTGCGCAAAGGAACAGACACAGTGTTCTCGCAGATGCATTCCGGCAGCCTTGCCGGAAGATATCTGCCGGAACATTGTGGTGCGCAGAAGCACAGCACAGTTTCCGGATACAGACGCACAGTTACGGAATTCTAAAACAATATTTCTAAAAATGGAGGAGAAAAAACATGAAGAAGTTTCTTGCGATTCTTCTGGTAATGCTCATGGTATTACCGACCTGCATGACCGCTTTCGCTGCAGAAGACGGTTATGACGTATTCATTGCTTTCGGCGGCGACGTTGCTGCTGAGAACGACTGGGGCTTCCAGTACTATGGTGACGGCGCTGCTTCCAACGCTGGCGAGATCACCGCAACCAACGGCGTCCTCAAGGTAGGCGAGACCACCACTATCTCCCTCGAGTTCGCATCTCCCGTTTTCAACACCTGGTTCTTCGCTCCCACTATGATTGCTGAGGGCGTATCCGCTATCGACTTCGACATCACCGTTGCATTCGACGGCACTCCTGTTGACATCGACATGGCTGCTGACGCAGAAGGCAAGACCTGGTGGTACGAAGGCACTGGCGACTACACCGGCGATCAGGCTGTCCGCCTTGCTGGTGGCTGGAACGAGTGGGCTACTCAGTACATCGCTGAGCAGGCTGGCTTCACCAAGATCGAGTACACCATCACCCTCAACTCCATCGAGACCGGCGCTGCTGCTGGCAACGTTGAGCTCGTAGAGTCTGACGCTGTTTACGACCTCTTCATCGGCTTCGGCGGCGACAAGGAAGCTGAGAATGACTGGGGCTGGAACTACGACGGCGGTTTTGCTGACGGCATCACTGCTACCAACGCTTCCATCAAGTCCGGCGAGACTGCAACCATCTCCCTTGAGTTTGCTTCTCCCGTTGTAAACGCATGGTGGTTCGCACCCTGCCTCAACGGCACTGAGGATATCGCAGAGATCGATGCTACCATCACCTGCGCTATCGACGGCAACCCTGTTGACATCGACTTCGCTGCTGGCGATCTCTGGTGGGCAGAGGCTACCGGTGAGAACGCTACTCACCGTCTCGCAGGCGGCTTCAACGAGTGGGGCGCACATTACATTGCTGAGCCCGCTGGTTTCACCAAGCTCGAGTACACCATCGCTCTTAACTCTGTTAAGATTGCTGCTCCTGAAGTAATCGACGTTACCGAGTTCCTCGATGACGATTACGCAGCATACATCTGGTTCCAGACTGACCTCTACACCTTCAGAAACAACTGGGACGATGCTACCTACGGTCTTGGCACTGAGAACTTCGACGTCACCACTGCTTGGGCAGCTGACGGTTCTGAGATCCGCTACGACACCACCTTTGCTGATGCTGCTATCGTCGGCAACGGCACCTACACTGTATCCGCTACCTTCAATGAGGATACTGCTTCCCTGAACGGTTCTACCTTCTACAACATGCTTCAGGTTTCCACCAACATTCCTTCTGTAGCAGTCAAGTCTGCTGACAATGAGGCTGGCGTCATCGAGATCACTGATGTCAAGACCAGCTTCGACGGCGGCGACAACAAGGCATTCGGCTGGATCGATACCTCTACAGATTACGCTTCCATCATGGTTCTCAACACCTACAACTCCAATGTTGGCACTGAGACCATTCCTTATGCAATTCCTGAGAAGTCCATCGCTATCACCTTCACCATCAGCGGCATGACCAAGGATGCTCCTGCTGTTGAGACTCCGGTTGAAGAGACTCCTGCTGACGATACTACTGCTGCACCTTCCAACGCAGCTCTTATCGCTTGCATCGCTGGCGGCGCAGTTATCGTTGCTGCTGCTGCTGTTCTCGGCATCGTTCTTGGCAAGTCCAAGAAGGCTGCTAAGGCTGAGGAAACCACTGAGGCTCCCGCTGAGGAATACCTGAGTTCTTAGCAACGTGCTGCTGCTGGGGAGGCTGCTCCCGCTGAGGAAGCTGCTCCTGCTGAGGAAGCTGCTCCTGCTGAGGAAGCTGCTCCTGCTGAGGAAGCTGCTCCTGCTGAGGAGAAGACTGAGGAATAATCTGACGTTCTGATAACGTTACTTTTCCTTGCTCTTAATTTCTATAGTTGCTTAGTTAAATGATACAAGGGGCAGGCGGATCAGTTCTGTCTGCCCCTTGCGTCCCCTTTCACCAAAACACAACAGGGGAGAATGAAAATGTTTAAGAACAAAACAGGAAAGTCTGTTGGAAATAATATTGTATATTATATTCAGCGAATAGCGATTCTGCTTTCTGCGGCCACCATCTTTATCCCGCAGTTCAATCCGGGCAGAATTACTACTGAAATTAGCAAATACAGCTCTCTCTTCACGTCAAGTATCTCTTATACCAACCTGACGATGAATCTGGGCAGAGCTTTAAGAATGAACTGGGTAGAGGAATCCACTTTCATCATTCTGATGATCGCCAGTGCAATTACCATCGTTGGTATTGTGCTCAGCGGCATCGGCGGCTGTATGTCTCTCGGCAACAACCGCATGCGCAAGAATGGTGTCAAGTTCCCGATTATCGGTGCAGTCATCACTCTGGTCGGTCTGGCACTCATCTATGTTTCCTATACTCAGATAGCCAACTGCGCAAGACCTGACAAAGTCCCGGCACATTTCTCCTGGGGCTTCTATTACTACCTTATCCTCACAATTGTTATCCTTGCCTGCGGTCTTGTTATCAGAGGCCTTGAGCAGGGTACAGAGCTTGAGGAAAGAATGAACATGGAAGAGAAGTACAAGCTCTTCCTCTACTTCCTCCCGATAGCTGCACTTGCATTCGTATTCTCCTATCTGCCTCTCTGGGGCTGGAGATATGCCTTCTTTGATTACAAGGCAGGCGGCGACCTGACAATGGATAACTTTGTCGGTTTCAAATGGTTCACCTATCTTTTCCAGAACAGCGCAACAAAGAATGACATAGTCCGCGTTCTCAGAAACACACTTGTCATGAGCGGACTCGGTATCGCTACAAGCTGGGTTCCTGTTGCCTTCGCTATTTTCCTTTCTGAGATTCGCAGCACCTCTTTCAGAAAGGGTGTTCAGATTCTCACCACCATCCCGAACTTCATCAGCTGGGTTCTTGTTTATGCAATTGCACTTGCAATGTTCTCCACTGACGGCTTCATGAACAGCATTATCGAATCCATCACCGGCACCAATCCTGATGTCAACTACCTCATGGACGAAAGCGGAACATGGATAAAGATGCTGCTGTGGGGTATGTGGAAGGGTACCGGCTGGAGTGCTATCGTATACATAGCTGCAATCTCCGGTATCGACCAGCAGATCTATGAGGCTGCGATGATCGACGGTGCAGGCCGCTTCAAGAGAATGTGGTACATCACCGTTCCCAGCCTTATGCCTACCTTCTGCGTCATGCTCATGCTCTCCATTGCAAACATTCTGAGCAACGGTATGGAGCAGTACATGGTATTCGAGAACGCACTCAACAAGGACACCATCGAAGTTCTTGACTACTACGTCTACAACCTCGGTATCGGCGGCGGACAGATTCCGCTTTCCACCGTTGTTTCCATGACCAAGTCACTCGTAAGTGTTGTTATGCTCTTTGTCGCCAACAAGATTTCTCAGCTTGTCCGCGGCGAGAATATTATTTAAAGGAGGCAGAGTGTAATGGATAACGAAAGAAATACAAATGTCTCCGAAGCAGCAGAGGCTGAAGATATGGCTCTCATCATTCCTGATTTTGACAATGTCGAGGAATATGAGGATACTGCTCCGGCTGTACCTGAAGTAAAGCCCGCACAGACTGCTGCTCCTGCCGACGGCAAGAACAAAAAGAAGAAGGCAGCAAAGAGAGACAGCAGCTTTGGTCTTATCATTTACAAGAGCACACTCGGCGATAAGGTTTTCGACTTTGCAAACGTCGCATTCTTCCTTCTCTTCATGCTGATGTGCGTATTCCCCTTCTACTATCTCTTCATCAATACCATTTCTGATAACGACCTTGTCAACAGAGGTCTTATCAAGCTTATCCCCAGAGGAATTCATATCAAGAACTACATTGCGCTCAAGAACGTCAACGAGCTTGGCACATCCTTCCTCGTAACTGTAGCAAGAACCGTTCTCGGTACCGCACTGATGGTCGGTGTTTCCGGTTTTGCCGGCTACATCGTAACCAAGCAGCAGATGTGGAAGAGAAAGTTCTGGTATCGCTTCCTCATCATCACCATGTACTTCAACGCAGGTCTTATCCCCTGGTATCTGAATATGCTCATGCTTGGTCTTACCAACAACTTCTGGGCATACATCATTCCGGGTGTTGTTGCTCCGTACAACATCATTCTTGTAAAGACCTATGTTGAGTCTCTGCCCAAGGAGCTCGAGGAGAGCGCATGGCTTGACGGTGCAGGCACAATGACCGTTTTCACAAAGATCATCTGGCCGCTCAGCAAGCCGATACTTGCCACTATCGCCATCTTCGGCGCAGTCGGCAACTGGAACTCCTTCCAGGATTCCCTCATGCTCATGCAGAGCAATCCTTCTCTCTACACCCTGCAGCACAGACTTTATACCTATCTTAATACAAGCACCAGTCTGGGCTCGACAATGAGTGATGCTTCCGCCGGTGTTCTGATGCGTGATCAGCTTACCGGTAAGATCATCAAATATACCATCTCGATGGTAACTGTTATTCCTATTCTTGTAGTTTACCCGTACATGCAGCGCTACTTCGTAAAGGGCATTATGCTCGGCGCTGTTAAGGGTTAATAACGGAAAACAAAATTCAAGGAGGACGTAAACAATGACAGCATTCAAAAGAATCGTCAGCATGGCTCTCGTAGCTATCATGCTCGTTTCCCTGTTTGCAGGCTGCGCCGGAAACAACGGTGATCTCATTACCATTACTGTTTTCAGTGAGCTGGCAAACTATTCCGGAATCCAGAACGGCTGGAGCGCAGCACTTCTCGAAGATAAGTTCGGCGTACAGCTCAACATCGTTCCCGGCCTTGAGGGTGTTTATGATACCCGTGTTGAGTCCGGCAACCTCGGCGACATCGTCGTCTTCGGTTCTGACGGTGAGAACTATCAGAACGCAGTCAACCTCGGTCTTCTCTACGATTGGGAAGAGGACGGACTTCTCGATGAGTACGGCCCCTACATCAAGGAGCACATGAATGACGCTCTTGAGACCAACCGCAGAATCTCCGGCGACGGCACCAAGATCTATGGCTTCGGTCATAACGTTGCTCCGTCTGCTGATTCCCACGAGCCCTTCTTCTACACCTGGGATATCCGCTGGGATCTCTACAAGCAGCTCGGTTATCCGGAAATCAAGAACTGGGACGACATGGTAACTGTTCTTGGTCAGATGCGTGACCTCGAGCCGATCGACGAGGCAGGCGAGCCTGTTTATGCGTTCTCCCTGTGGCCCGACTGGGACGGCAACATGGTTATGTATGTCAAGGCTATGGCTACTGCTTACTACGGCTACGACGAGCTCGGTATCGGTCTCTATGATTCCAACACCGGTAAGTTCCACGGCGCTCTTGAGGAGAATGGTCCGTACCTCACCTCCCTCAAGTTCTTCAACAACCTCTTCCAGCAGGATCTTATCGATCCCGACTCCATGACCCAGGTTTACGATGACATGGGCGCAAAGCTTAAGAACGGCGGCGTTCTGATGTCCATCTTCGACTATGCAGGTTCTGGTACCTACAACACTGAGGAGCATCTTGCACAGGGCAAGTACATGGGTACTCTCGTTCCTACTGAGGCTTCTGCTCCTGCATACGGCATGAGCACCGCAGGCGGCAACCGCATCTGGGCTATCGGCGCAAACACCGAGTATCCCGAGCTCTGCATGGAGATCATCAACTGGCTCTGCACTCCGGAAGGCGCTATGGCTATCTGGTACGGCATTGAGGGTCTCAACTGGGTTTACAATGAGGAAGGCTACCTTGAGTTCACTGAGCTCGGTCAGCTGACCAACAGCAACCCGAAGTATGACATGAGCGGTATCACCTGGACTTCCGAGGAGACCGGCAAGACCTACGAGCTTTCCGGTAACTTCAACGACGGTATGATCCAGATCAACAACGTTACCTGGTCTATCGGTTCCGAGAACATCGAGTCTCCGCACGGCGAGACCTATGACTACACCACCTGGAAGACCCAGCAGACCGGCGAAGTTACTGCTATCGAGCAGGACTGGAGAGATCACATGGGCTTTGACAGCGTTGATGAGTATCTCGATTCCACCAACTACACCGTTATCCCGCCTGCAGTCGGCTATTCTGAGTCCAGCCGTCAGGGCGAGCTTAAGGTTACCTGGGAGCAGGTTATCGACTGCATCGTTACTTATTCCTGGAAGGCTATTTATGCTAAGTCTGACGCTGAGTTCGACTACTATGTCGACGAGATGATCCGCAAGTGCGACGCTTACGGTTACGCAGACTGCCTGAAGTGGAGTGAGGACGAGGCTGCTCTCAAGTATTCCCTTCAGTAATAGTTTCTGAAATTACTGGCAATACATTGTGCGCCGGTTTTAACGCCGGCGCACCAATAGGCAAAATATATCTGTGCGAAAGGCTCTCCGTTCGCGGAGAGCCTTTCTCTGAAAAATGAGGTACCATAAATGAAACTTTTCAGTTATGACAGCAAGTTTATCGAGTTTATGAACACCCTCGTAGACGTGGTGGTGCTTAATTTCCTGTGGCTTATCGGCTGCATACCGATTATAACAATAGGAACATCAACCATTGCTGCATACTCCATTTCACTGAAAATCATCGACAATTCAGAGGGTAAGATATTCAGCGAGTTCTGGAAGGCATACAAGGAGAATTTCAAACACGGTACAATAATCACTCTCATGTTTGCAGCTGCACTCTACACAATCTGGATCGATTTCCAGCTGTTTGAGGCAGTGGAAGGCAACCCCATAATCTTCACTATTTTCGGCTTTGTGCTGATATTCCTGGTGATTATATTCGGAATATACATTTTTCCGCTGGAAGCAAGATATGAGAATAAGCTTTCACGTGCGCTGAGCAATGCGTGGCGCATAGGTATCAGATTTTTTATCAGAACACTGTTCATAATATGCCTTGTCGGTCTTGAAATATGGCTGTTCTATGGCATAAACGATGTGCTGTTCGTCATCGGACTGCTCATCGGACCGATATGCATACTGCTTACCATAAGCGGTATGGTAATGCCCATTTTCCGCACGCTTGAAAAGGAAGCCGAGGAGATGGCAATTGAGGAAAAGGCTGCAGCAGTGGAAACCTATTCGGCTGATTATGACGATGAGGACCACGATTACAGCTATGAAAACGAAGATGAAATTGATTACAATGCACCGGTAGTTGTTGAAGCCGGTGATGATACAGCTGAATAATAAAACAATATCGCAGGCACAGCATCTGAAGTTTTCGGCGCAGCTGCAATACTCTGAGTCAGAAACAGCTTAAGATGCTTTGAGTAATATCCGATGACTGTTCCTTTTCTGTTCCGGAGCAGTCAGATACAATTCCTTTTGAAAGGTTGATTGACTATGAAATTCAATGTTGGTGAGTGGGTCATGCGTCCCGGCGTTACTGCACACAACTGTGAACAGATACGCGAGGCAAGGATTTCTGAGGATAAGACAGAGGTTTATCTCTATGCTGTTGATTACCGCAGAGATGAGCGCGGCATGGGCGGTCCTATGCTCGAGTTCAGCATAACCTCCCCTCAGCCTGATATCCTCCGTGTCAAGCTCTGGCATTTCAGCGGCGATATGCACAAGTATGCCAGATTCGACCTCGAGGACAGCAAGTGTGAGATGGGTTTCACCGATGAGGACGGCGTTGTTACCATTACCTCCGGCGAAACCTCTCTTGTCATTACAAAGTCCCCATGCAGCTTCACCTTCTATTACAAGGGCAAGCGCATTACCGGAGTCGGCAACCGTTTCGGCAGCCCGCTCCTCAGCTTCATGGAGACTCCCGACGGTCCTCATATGCGTGGACAGCTTGATGTCGGCATCGGTGAGAAGATCTACGGTCTCGGTGAGCGTTTCACCCCGTTTGTACGCAACGGTCAGGTAGTTGATATCTGGAACGAGGACGGCGGTACATCCACCGAAATTTCCTACAAGAACATTCCGTTCTATGTAACCAACCGCAATTACGGCGTGTTCGTCAACGATACCGGTCCGGTATCCTTCGAGGTATGCTCCGAGGCTGTCACAAAGGTTCAGTTCAGCGTTCCCGGTCAGACCCTTGACTTCATGGTCATCGGCGGCGACGGAATAAAGGGTGTTCTGCAGAACTATACCGCACTTACCGGCAAGCCTGCACTGCCCCCGGCATGGACCTTCGGTCTCTGGCTTACCACATCTTTCACCACTTCCTACGACGAGCAGACTGTTACCAGTTTCATCGACGGCATGGCAGAGCGCGACATTCCGCTGTCTGTCTTCCATTATGACTGCTACTGGATGCGCGAAAACGAGTGGTGCGGCTTTGAGTGGGACAAGGCAATGTTCCCCGATGTAAAGGGCATGCTTTCCCGACTCAAGGAAAAGGGTCTGCACATCTGCGTGTGGATCAACCCCTACCTCGGACAGAAGTCTCCGGTATTCAAGGAGGCTGTCGAGGGCGGCTATCTGCTCAAGCGTCCCAACGGCGATATCTGGCAGTGGGACCTCTGGCAGGCAGGTCTTGGCGTAATCGACTTCACAAATCCTGCTGCCGTTGAGTGGTACAAGGGCAAGCTCCGCGAACTCATGGAGCAGGGTGTTGACTGCTTCAAGACCGACTTCGGTGAGAGAATTCCCACCGACTGCGTCTATTTCGACGGCAGCGAGCCTGTAAGAATGCATAACTACTATACCTATTTATATAACAAGGCAGTATTCGAGGTCATTCAGGAAGTCAAGGGCGAGGAAGAGGCAGTTCTCTTCGCACGAAGCGCTACTGTCGGCGGTCAGAAGTTCCCTGTTCACTGGGGCGGCGACTGCAACTCCACCTATCCTTCCATGTCCGAATCTCTGCGCGGCGGTCTCTCGCTGTGTATGTCCGGCTTCGGCTTCTGGAGCCACGACATCGGCGGATTCGAGGGTACTGCTCCGGCAGATGTCTACAAGCGCTGGCTTGCATTCGGTCTGCTTTCCACCCATTCCCGTCTGCACGGCTCCAACTCCTACAGAGTGCCGTGGCTCTTCGGCGATGAAGCAGTTGACGTATGCCGCTACTTCTCCAAGCTGAAGAATACCCTTATGCCTTACATATTCACCAACGCTGTCGAGACCAGCAAGACCGGTGTTCCCTCCATGCGCGCAATGGTCATGGAGTTTGACGACCTCGGCTGTGAGGATTGCGACAGACAGTATATGCTGGGCGATTCCCTGCTGGTTGCTCCCGTACTCAGCGAAGAGGGTGATGTCGATTATTATCTGCCTGCAGGCGAGTGGACTCACCTGCTCACCGGCGAGACCGTCCAGGGCGGCGGCTGGAGACACGGCAATTACGATTTCTTCTCACTTCCGCTCTTTGTCCGTGAGAACACAATTCTGCCCATAGGTGCCTGCGATGCACAGCCGGTCTACGATTATGCAGACGGCACTGCACTGCACATCTATTCACTCAGCGACAAAGCTTCCCGTGTGGTCTGCGATAACAACGGCAATGAGATACTCACTGTAAATGCAGAAAGAATTGGAGACACAATTGCTGTGAAACTCGACGGTAAGTTCGAGAAGATGAGCATTGTGCTTCATGGTATCTCCGAAGCTAAGAGCGTTTCGGGAGCAGAGACTGCATCTGAAAACGACAATCTTGTGCTGACCGGTCTCAAATCAAATGTGATAATTACGTGTTAACGGTTGAAAACCCATACAATACTGTATATAATTGCGTTAAACAACAACAGGAGGAAAATCAATGAATTATTTTGATAACATTCCCGAAATCAAATATGAAGGTGTCCAGTCCAAGAATCCCTGGGCATTCAAGTACTATGACCCGAAGAAGGTCATCATGGGCAAGACCATGGAAGAGCACCTGCCCTTTGCAATGGCATGGTGGCACAACCTCTGCGCTACCGGCGTTGATATGTTCGGTCAGGGCACTGCAGACAAGACCTTCGGCGCTGTTCCCGGCACTATGGAGCACGCAAAGGCAAAGGTTGACGCCGGCTTCGAGTTCATGAAGAAGCTCGGCATCAAGTATTTCTGCTTCCACGATGTTGACATCGTTCCTGAGGCAGATGACATCAACGAAACCAACCGCCGTCTTGACGAGATCACTGATTACATTCTCGAGAAGATGGAAGGCACCGACATCAAGTGCCTCTGGGGTACCGCAAATATGTTCGGCAATCCCCGTTTCATGAACGGTGCAGGCTCCACCAACAGCGCAGACGTTTTCTGTTTCGCTGCAGCACAGGTCAAGAAGGCTCTTGAGCTGACTGTCAAGCTGGGCGGCCGCGGATACGTTTTCTGGGGCGGTCGTGAGGGTTACGAGACCCTTCTCAATACCGATGTAAAGTTCGAGCAGGAGAACATCGCTGCTCTTATGAAGATGGCTGTCGAATACGGCCGCAGCATCGGCTTCACAGGCGATTTCTACATCGAGCCCAAGCCGAAGGAGCCCATGAAGCACCAGTACGATTTCGACGCTGCAACCGCAATCGGCTTCCTGCGTCAGTACGGTCTTGACAAGGACTTCAAGATGAACATCGAGGCTAACCATGCAACTCTTGCAGGTCACACCTTCCAGCACGATCTGCGCATCTCTGCAATCAATGGCATGCTCGGTTCCATCGATGCCAACCAGGGCGATATGCTCCTCGGCTGGGATACCGACGAGTTCCCGTTCTCTGTTTACGAGACCACCATGTGCATGTATGAGGTTCTCAAGGCAGGCGGTCTGACCGGCGGCTTCAACTTCGACGCAAAGAACCGCCGTCCCTCCTACACCTTCGAAGATATGTTCCATGCTTTCATTCTCGGTATGGACACCTTCGCTCTCGGTCTCATCAAGGCTGCAGAGATCATCGAGGACGGCACTATCGATAATTTCATTGCTGAGAGATATTCCAGCTACAATGACGGCATCGGCAAGAAGATCCGTGAAGGCTCCACCACTCTTGAGGAGTGCGCAGCTCACGCTCTCGAGCTTGGCAAGCCGGCACTTCCCGGCTCCGGCAGACAGGAGTACCTTGAGGCTGTAGTTAACAACATTCTGTTCAGAGGTCTGTAATGAAATACTTACTGGGAATTGATATTGGTACAAGCGGTACAAAGACCGTTCTGTTTGATGAAAATCTTACAGAGGTAGCCAGTGCAACAGTGGAGTATCCCCTTTATCAGGAGAAACCGCTTTGGGCTGAGCAGGAGCCGGTCGACTGGTACAATGCAACCATAGAGAGTATCTGTGCGGTCACAGAGAAAATCGATGCAAAGGACGTTGCCGGTATCGGACTTTCCGGTCAGATGCACGGTCTTGTCCTTCTTGATGAAAACAACAATGTTCTCCGCCGCTCTATCATCTGGTGCGATCAGCGTACCGAGCAGGAGTGCGAGGAGATTACCGAAATCATCGGCAAGGACCGTCTTATTGAAATAACTGCAAACCCTGCTCTTACCGGCTTCACCGCCAGTAAGATACGCTGGGTCCAGAAGAACGAGCCGGAGGTATGGGCAAAGACTGCTCATATCCTCCTGCCCAAGGACTATGTCCGCTTTATGCTCACTGGTGAATATGCCACCGAAGTTTCCGACGCAAGCGGCATGCAGCTGCTTGATGTGAGAGGCCGCTGCTGGAGTGCTGAGGTCTGCGAGAAGCTGGGTATAGATATGTCGCTGCTCGGCAAGATGTACGAGAGTGAGGACGTCACCGGCACTATCTCTCCGGAGGTTGCAGAGCTCACCGGACTTTCCACCGATTGCGTGGTAGTCGGCGGTGCAGGCGATCAGGCTGCAGCCGCTATCGGCAACGGTATTGTCGAAGAGGGTCTGCTGTCCGATACCATCGGCACCAGCGGCGTTATCTTCGCAGCAACCGATGCTCCTCTCATCGATGCAAAGGGCAGAGTACATACCATGTGCCACGCTGTCCGCGGCAAGTGGCATATCATGAGCTGCACTCAGGGTGCAGGTCTGTCTCTCCAGTGGTATCGCAACAACTTCTGCGATGCTGAAAAGGCTGAGGCAAAGGAGCGCGGAGTTGATCCATACACTGTTATGATCGATTCCGTCAGGGATATTGCTCCCGGCTGTGACGGAGTAGTATTCCTGCCCTATCTCATGGGCGAACGCTCACCACACCTTGACCCGAATGCAAAGGGTGTATTCTTCGGAATCAGCAATGCCACCACCAAGGCAACCATGCTCCGCAGTGTCATGGAGGGTGTTGTCTACAGCCAGCGTGACTGTCTGTCGATAATCCGCGAGCTGGGCGTCAATGCTGACCGCATCCGTATGGGCGGCGGCGGTGCACGCAGCGATTACTGGCGTCAGATTTTCGCTGACAACTTCGAGTGCGATGTCACTACCGTCAATCATTCCGAGGGCGGCGCACTTGGTGTTGCAATTCTCGCCGGTGTGGGCGCAGGCATTTTCGACAGCGTTGTTGATGTCTGCCGCAGACACATCGATGATGCAACACGTATCTCTCCGATAAACAACGGTGCATATACCGCAAGCTACAACAAATACGTCAGCCTCTACAAGGCTCTGAAAAATGAGTTCGTCGGCTGATGACCGGATAAACACAGCGCCCCCATACCTGCAGACGGTGTGGGGGCGCTGTGCTGTTATACGGCTTGAATTCCGTTCAGACGTGTGGTAGGATAACAGCAGTGAATTCAGAATACAAGGTGAAATATATGAGCAATATCGAAATCCGCAAAGCCTGTCCGGGCGACGAGAAAATACTGGCATACATACAGACCGAGTCATGGAAAGCTGCCTTTGCAGACATTCTTTCTGCCGAAGAACTGACGAGATGTACAGATACAGCAAAAGCGGAAGAAATGTACAGAAGGGTTATTGAGACAGGCAGGGTCAGCATGATAATAGAATATGCCGATGGCAGACCGCACGGTATAGCTGCATGGGGCGCGAACAGGTGTGATATGGGCGAGAATGTTGCTGAACTTATCTGCATTCACAGTCTGCCGGACAAATGGCGTATGGGATACGGTTCGGTTATGATGAGTCATGTACTCGAGCAGATGAAGCAGGCAGGATATTCCGACGTGATCCTGTGGGTGTTTGAGGATAATGCGAGAGCCAGAAGATTTTACGAAAAACACGGCTTCACCCTTACTGAACAGGCAAAGCAGGCGAACGGGATAACAGAGGTAATGTATTCGAGAAAGCTTGGATAATATTCATAAAATAAAGCAACCATGTGCAGTTTTTGGGGCACATGGCTGCTGCTGTATGCAAAATTAAATTATTAAAAATCGTTGTCGAGGTCGTCGAATCCGCCAAAGTCCGGGTCGGCGGCAGAAATGGCTGAAAGATCAAAGTCGCGGTAGCGGTTGCGGTCGCTGACAGGAGCAGGCTCAACCGGAACATACTGCAGTTCGTCAGCTTCATTTGCTTCGGCGGCAATTGCTTCGCGCTCAGCCTCGAGTATACGTTGTGCCTCAGCCTGCTGACGCTGCTGTTCCATGAGCTGACGCTCTTCCTCGAAGCGGTGCATGAGAGGCTTCTTCTCTTCCTTCTGACCGGGAACTCTGAGGGGGAGGACACGCTGGAACAGGGCAGTGTGCGAGGAGGAAAGATGCTTGTCCTGATGCATATTGCCGAAGAACCAGTGTTTGTAGGTGACTTGCCGTCCGAGCTCGTCAAGAAACGCGGTCATTGCGTTGAAGTTGTCAATGCGCTCCTCAAGCAGATCCTTGACCTTGGTGGGACATTCGTGCGTGATTATGTAGTCGACCTGCAGATCGTGACGGTAGAGATTGTCGACCGCCTCGGTCATCTCAGCGGTGGTGGGAGTTTCCTCTGCCCACCATTTTGTGCCTCGCTGCTGACGAAGGTCGAGGTCAGAGCTGCAGCCACCACCCATTGCGAATATCTTTACGCCGTCAATGGTGTAAACCTGACCGCGGCAGAGATGAATGACGTTAGGCTTTATGCGGCGCACACGTCCGCCGTTCCAGTCGGAGGTCGGATATTTGTAGAGTCTGTCAAAATTCTCGTGACAGCCGTCGACAAAAAGAATGGTGAACTTCTGACGTGCAAGGAAGTTCAGCGCCTTTTCCTCCTGACGGTTGCCGTCCCAGATGAAACCGAAGTCACCGCAGATAATGAGATAATCCTCTTTCTTCATCCGGGCGATGGTCTTGTCGTCAAATCGAGTGATACTTCCGTGAGTATCGCCAGTTACATAAATCATAGTAAAATGCCTCGCCGCACAAAGGCGGTTTTCCATTCAAAAGAATCATAATATATTAATTATACAACATCAGTTCAAAAAAAACAACTTTTACAGCTATTATTATATATCCTGTCCGGAAAAGGGCAGCAATGACGACAATCGGGTACATAATGAATATTCTGTAAAGTAATATTATTAGTGCTTTAATTATTGACAGATAGCTGTTATAATATTATGAAAGAGAATCTGCGCTGCAGACGGCAGTATAAAACCTGAGGTGATCTGATGAACTGGATGAAGAAAATAATCAGCATGGTGATGGTGTGTATCACTGCGTTCGGAATGCTTCTTATAATTCCGCAGACCGAGGCAGAAGCGGCTTTCAAAATAGATTATGATGTCCACTGCGACTGCATATATATGGTTAATCTGGACACCGGCATGGTGGTCTATGAGAAAAATGCCGACAAGATAAAGTATCCGGCGTCACTGACAAAGATGATGACCTGTATTATTGCGCTGGAGTACTATTCGGACCCGTCGGTTGAATATGTTACTATCAGCAACGCGGTCATGACCGACAAAACGCTGATAAACAACGGCGTCTGGTCAAACGGTCAGCTTGTCGAGGGTGAGCGTGTAACACTCAAGGATCTGCTCTACTGCGCGATGCTTCCGTCGGACAACTACGCAGCGCTTGCTATCGCATATTACGTTGCAAAGGAAAAGGGCAACACCGACGATGTGCAGTGGTTCATAAACAAGATGAATGAAAAGGCAAAGGAGATCGGCTGTGAAAACACCCTCTTCATGAATCCCCACGGACTTTTCCATGAGCACCACTATTCCACAGCAAAGGATCTTTTCAAAATCGCTCAGTATGCGATGAATAACCCGAAATTCGCTGAGATAGTCAACGAGCCGGTTTATCTGCGCGGTCAGACAAATATGCACCCCACCTTCGCAGACGGCAGAGATGTATGCCGACTTGAGAATACCAACATGATGCTCAGTACAGCATATCAGGAGTATTACTATCAGTACGTCAAGGGCATCAAGACCGGATACATCGGCAAGTCATCGCATAACTTCGCAAGCTATGCAACCAAGGACGGCTACAGCTACATCATCATAGCGCTTGACGACGGCGCAAAGAAAAATAAGGATACCAACTACGCAATGCTCGACTGCAAGTCTCTTTTCCACTGGGCGTTCACAAACCTCAGGCTCAAGGAGGTCGTCAAGTCGAATACGGCGGTTGCAACTGTCAATATCGAACTGGCATGGAGCCGTGACACCATAGAGCTGTATCCTGCAGAAAGCTTCACAACGCTGATGCTAAGCAATATACAATCGTCGAGTATAATGGTACGGACCGATCTGCCGGATACGATACAGGCACCGGTCAAGAAAGGCGAGGTGCTGGGAACGGCTCAGCTGGTTTACGGAAGCGAGGTGATCGGCACCATAGACCTTGTCGCCGGAGAGACAATACAACGAAGTGAGCTGTTGTATATCTTCAGCCTGATAAGTAATATGTTCGGCTCGACGGTGTTCATAATCCTGCTGATTCTGCTGGTGCTGATTGCTGTGGCGTATGTTATCTATTCGCTCATGCATGCCCGTAACGTAAGCAGTCTGAAAAAGGTGCACCGCTATCGCAGAATGTAGCACAGTACAAAAACAATAACATAAAGTAATCTTAACCGGCGATACAACTTTCTGTATTGCCGGTTAATTGCAGAAGGGAGCAGAAATGAACATAAGAGAGTTCGCAGAAAGCCTTTTTATCTGTAATCCTACCCGTTACGAGGAAGAGGAAAAGAATAAGTTTCTTGCCGGCTGCAGAAGCTTCCTGACCGATAACGGCTGGAAAAGCAGCGAGGTCAGCGTGCAGCGGTTCAAGGGAAAGCCGCGTACGCAGAATCTCATCATAGGTGACCCGAAGACGGCAGAGTATATCATAACCGCGCACTACGACACCCCGGGAAGAAACGGATTCATGCTCGGTTCATCGAAGCTGATAGGGCAGACCGGAGCGAATATAGTGATGATGCTATGCTGTCTGCCTGTTTGCGCAATCGGATTTTTCGCCGGACAGCTGATGCACGACGATTCCGTCTCAATGGCACGTTTCCTGCTGGTGCTTGCCGCATTCCTGCTGATTCTCATCGGCTTTATGGTATTTATGTTTGTGCCGATGTTTATAAAGAATCCCTCAAACCGCAATGACAATACCTCCGGAGTTATTGCTGTGCTTGACGCTGCTGTCAGGGCAGCAGTTGACCCGGAACTCAAGGGCAAATGCTGCTTTGTGCTCTTCGATAACGAGGAGTGGGGACTCATAGGCTCAATAAAGTTTGCAAAGTGGAGCCGGAACACCGGCATAAATCTTGATGATAAAACCTGTATCAATATCGACTGCGTTGGCATTGGCGAAAAGCTTTACGCTGCCCGCACAAACTCAAAGCAGACAGAACGGCAGAGTGATATTATCAGCCGCCTGTGTGCTGCCGGTCTTGAGATAACCGAGAAGCAGAGCTCAATGGTATTCATGAGCGACCATGCCAGCCTGAAGAACAGCTTCATGCTGACCTATATGGACAGGTCGAAAATCGGTGCGCCGTATATTCCCAATATCCACACCTCGAAGGACACCGTCTGCGATGTCGACAAGGTGCTTGACCTTTCGGAGAGGATAATCAAGGCGATAAAGGGATAAAATCCAATACGGGTTGTAATATTATCATATAAAAATAACACCCTGGACAGTTATTCCGAAAGGAACGCCATCCGGGGTGTTGATTCTTTTATATAATATTCTTCTTGTGCAGGTAAATCGCCAGAGCTATCATCAGCCCTACAGACAGAATGCAGGGGAACCACCAGAACTGCGACAGCGGCATGAATCCGCCCTCGATATTCATTCCGTAAAGTCCGGATATGATGGTCGGAATGGAAACGACAACGGTGATGCCGGCGAGCACCTTCATGGTGACGTTCAGGTCATTTGAGATAAGCGAACTGGAAGCCTCCATGGTTGCCTGCAGAACGTTGCTGTAAATGGTGGTCATCTCGATTCCCTGCTTGAATTCGATAAGCAGATCCTCAAGGAGATCCTGATCCTCTTCGTAAAGCTTGATGTATCTGCCGCGCATCATCTTCTCAAGGGTTACCTCGTTTGCCTTGAGTGAGGTGGAGAAGTAAACCAGCGACTTGTTGATGTCGAGCAGCTTGATGACGTCCTTGCTGTTCATCGAGCGGCGGAGCTCCTGCTCAGTGTGGGTGGAAAGACGGTCTATCTGACGCAGATACTGCAGATAGCGCGATGCAGCGCGGAGCATGAACCGCAGGACAAACTGAGTCTTGAACTCGGTGTTGAGTCCGCGGACAACGCCCTGCTCGAACTCGGCGATAAGAGGATTCTTGAAGAGCGAAACAGTAATGACGTTTGTCTTTGTTACGATAAGACCGACAGGCATTGTGGAGTAGACAATGCTGTCTTCGTTCTTTTCGACGTGGGGAATATCGATGATGATAAGCGTGTTGCCGTCCTCGTTCTCGATTCGTGAGGTTTCTTCCTCATCAAGAGGGGAGCGGACGAAATCCGGCTCAAGGGCAAAGGTGTTGATAAGATAATCGCATTCCTCGGGCGTGGGAGCGGTAGCGCAAACCCATGCACCGGGGCAGCATTCATCGATGCTTCTGATATTGCCCTCAAAGCTCTTGTAGTATTCGATCATGGCGCAAAAACTTCCTTTCTTTCCGCGCCGGATGCAGCCATACTAAACTAAGGCAGAACAGTATGAGGCGCCGCAGGTCCGGCCGCCGGATTCGTTGGTACTGTTATTAAACCCACCAGGGTCGGAACTCATGACGTCACCTCCAAGTAACATTAAATTAATAGATTAAAATGATAAAAGACAGGTCGGAATTAACCTGTCTTTTAATTATATCACGCAAAGCGAGGTTTGAAAACTACAAATTTAAGGATTTTTTGGGAAGGTTATTCAAACCAATCGAGTTGCTCGCGTCTTACTCCTGATTCTATACATCTTTCACATACCGATCTCTTTTCATCGTCGTTTCCTGGATGATATCTCAGAACAACATCTTTAAGCACAATATACTTATAAACATCATCTTTAAAATCTACATACCAGACCATTCCGGAGTCAGAAGACGAGTACAATGCCTTTGAAAGCTGTTCCGGAAAATCCTCAGAGTTGCTGGTGAATGAAATTGCTGTCCAATATCTTGGAGTATTATCAGTTTTCCAAAGTTCAACACTTACTACATCTAACTTATCCAGAATTTGTTCATCCGATATACTCTCTTTAATAATCAGTCCGGAATACATAAGACCTCCATTTTTTAAACCTTACTATTTCGCAATATAATACTTATCGTCGGCTGTTTTCACAAGTTTCCCAAGCTTTATCAGGCTGCGTGTCACAGCCGGAAAGAGATCGGGATTGATGACGCCGGCTTCGCGGAATGTCACGGCAGTTTCGGGAGAAACAGCACCGGCGGCGGTCAGTTTTCTGAGAATTACATTCTTCCTTATAAGAGGAACAGGTGGGAAAAAGAAAGCAGGCATAATGCACCTCCGTAAAATTATCTGTAAAATCCGGCAATAATACTGCTGTCAGGATTTTTTCTCGCACTTGAAATATCTGTAAAACATAATGCACGCGAGAATTACATCGACAAGAACCAGAATCAGAAAAACAGGATTAAGGGTGTCAATGGCGGCAAAAAGGAAGCTGAAAGCAGCTATTATCCAGCAGATTCCGCTGATAAGCAGAAAACGTTTGTCTTTTTTGATTTTAATCTCGAAGTATTCAGCTGTTTCCCTGACCGGCGGCAGGTCTCGGTCACTCTTGTAGTCATCATTGAGCAGATAGTCGGCAGTTACACCGAAGAGCTTGCTCAGCTGTAGAATATTCGATGCGTCAGGCGATGCACTGCCTGATTCCCAGCGTGAAACCGCCTGACGGGAAACATTCAGCTTTTCTGCAAGCTGCTCCTGAGTCATTCCGTTGGATTTTCTGAGTGCAATAATTTTTTCGTAAAGGGTCATATCAATAACCTCCCTGTCTTGATGCTTCCAGTCTATCAGAGAAGACAGAAAAACACCACCACATCGGCTTTACATTGCCGCAACAAGAGTTTACATCGCCTTAATTATACAAATATCCGGCATAAAATACAATATATCGTGGGGAGATGGCGAAAATTTATCCGCATGATGAATGATTTATTGCTTTAAATTCATTGCTTTATTGCGGCTGAGTGTGTATAATAAAATATGTATATGCTATGTGAATGCAAACAAAAAAGAAAGGATGCGATCCCAATGTACAAGGATATGATCGATACCATCGGTTTCCTTAAGAGCGTAGACAGTGATGTAGCTGAGGCTATGGAGGGCGAACTGCACAGACAGCGCCGCAACCTCGAGCTCATAGCTTCTGAAAATATCGTTTCCCCGGCTGTTATGGCAGCTATGGGCAGCGTGCTTACCAATAAGTATGCTGAGGGTTATCCCGGCAAGCGTTACTATGGCGGCTGCGCCAATGTTGACGTTGTTGAGGATATCGCAAGAAAGCGCGCCTGCGAGCTCTTCGGCGCTGAGCATGCAAACGTTCAGCCTCACTCCGGCGCTCAGGCAAACCTTGCAGTTTATTTTGCTCTGCTTCAGCCGGGCGATACCGTCATGGGCATGAACCTTGCTGAGGGCGGTCACCTGACTCACGGCTCACCTGTCAATATGTCCGGCGCTATCTACAATTTCGTAGCATACGGCGTTGACCCCGAGACCCACCGCATCGATTACGATAAGTTCGAGCAGATGGCAATGGAAGTAAAGCCCAAGCTTATCGTTTCCGGCGCAAGTGCATACGCACGTGAGATCGACTTTGCAAGAATCAGAGAAATCTGCGACAAGGTCGGCGCATACATGATGGTCGATATGGCTCATATCGCAGGTCTGGTTGCTGCAGGTGTTCATCCCAGCCCCGTGCCCTATGCTGATATCGTTACCACCACCACCCACAAGACCCTCCGCGGCCCCAGAGGCGGTCTTATCCTCTGCCGTGAGGAGTATGCAAAGGCAATTGACAAGGCGATCTTCCCGGGTTCTCAGGGCGGTCCTCTCATGCACATCATCGCAGCAAAGGCTGTCTGCTTCGGCGGGGCTCTTTCTCCTGGGTTCAAGGAGTACGGCCGCCGCGTAGTAGCAAACGCAAAGGCTCTTGCTGACGGTCTGACCAAGCGCGGAGTCAAGCTTGTCTCCGGCGGTACTGACAACCACCTCATGCTTGTAGATCTCCGCGGCACCGGCATCACCGGCAAGGAACTCGAGCACCGTCTTGACGAGGTTTATATCACCGCAAACAAGAATACTATCCCGAATGAGCCGCTCAGCCCGTTTGTAACCAGCGGTGTCCGTCTTGGCACTCCTGCTGTTACCAGCCGCGGTCTCAATGAGCAGGATATGGACGTTATCGCTGAGTGCATCTGGCTGGCAATCACTGATTTCGAGAACAAGGCAGACGAGATCCGTGCAAAGGTCAGCGAGCTGCTCAAGGCATATCCCCTTTACGAATAATCAGAAGATGATTACGGAGGCAACCGAGTATGGCAGTCTTTACAGGCAGTTTTTTATCAGCTGAGCTGGGTCGGCACACTTCAGTGTCGCTCATTCTGCCGCATGACACAAAGCAGTCGCCGGTAGTCGGCTTCAAGGTGCTTTATATTCTGCACGGCAAGACAGATGACAGCCGCACATGGCTCTACAGAAGCAATATCGAAAGATATGCAACTGAGCGCGGAATAGCTGTGGTCATGCCGGATGCCGAGCTGTCTTTCTATACTGATATGCTCTACGGAGCACGTTATTATTCATTCATAACCCGTGAGCTGCCAGAGGTGGTCAACAGTATGTTCCGCCTTTCGGTCAGACCGGAGGATACCTATATCGCAGGAACATCCATGGGCGGATACGGCGCTCTCAAGTGTGCGCTCACCCGTCCGGACAAGTATGCCGGATGCATTGCACTCTCTCCGGTGGCTGACGTTGCCAGAGCCATGGCAAGAGAGTGTGCGAATGGCGAGAAGAAGATGTGGCAAGGAATCTGCGGCGATAATCCCCGCATTACACGCGACATGGACCTTTTCTATATTCTTGAGGATATCGGCGAGGCAGGTATTCATTTCCCGAAGTTCTATATGGCATGCGGCAGACAGGATATTCTCTATGATGATGTTATCCGTCTCAAGGAAGCGCTTGATGACCATCGCATAGAGTTTACATTCGAGCAGGCTCCCGCTGACCATGAGTGGGGCTTCTGGGATGTTGCAATCCAGCGCGGTATGGATGCTATCATAAAGTGATTTTTTCAGGCGGATACTCAAGAGGTGTCCGCCTGATATGATATTATATGAAAATATGAGCAAACGAGGTGAGGCGAGTGTCAACTGCGCCCCTTGCGGACAGACTTCGTCCGCGGAATATAGATGATGTTGTCGGTCAGCGGCATCTGCTTGGCGAAGGTGCTGCCCTGCGCGCAATAATTGAATCGGGCGAAATTCCGAACATGATATTCTACGGTCCGCCGGGTATCGGCAAGACCACCGTTGCCAATATCATAGCCAGCCGCGCTCACATGAGCCTGCATAAGCTCAACGGTACCACCGCCGGCACGAAGGATATCAAGGCAGTGCTGGATGAGATAGGTACCTTCTCTGCGGCAAACGGAATACTGCTTTATCTCGATGAGATTCAGTACTTCAACAAGAAACAGCAGCAGACCCTGCTTGAGTTTATCGAGAACGGAAAGATAACCCTCATTGCCTCCACGACAGAGAATCCGTATTTTTATGTGTACGGTGCAATTCTCAGCCGGTCGACCGTATTTGAGTTCAAGCCGGTCACAGCGGCAGATGTTGAGCCGGCAGTGCGCCGCGCGTTTGAATATATGGCGGCGGACAGAGGCGAAAGCATAGTCCCGGAGGAGGGAGTGTGCGAATACATAGCCACAGCCTGCGGCGGAGACGTCAGAAAATCGCTTAATGCAGCCGAATTGTGCGTGTTGTCTACAGCTTCAGTGGACGGTGTGAGAAATGTCACTCTCGCCAGAGCGCAGGAGCTTGCACAGCGCAGCGCGATGCGGTACGACCGTGACGGCGATGAGCATTACGATATACTCTCGGCATTCCAGAAATCCCTGCGCGGCTCCGATCCCGATGCGGCGGTCTACTATCTTGCACGTCTGCTTGAGGCGGGAGACCTGCCCTCAGCCTGCAGACGCCTTATGGTCACAGCCTGTGAAGATGTCGGACTTGCCTATCCGCAGATAATCCCGATAGTCAAGGCGGCGGTCGATGCAGCGAATATGCTTGGTTTGCCGGAGGCACGGATACCGCTTGCTGATGCGGCGATTCTTGTGGCTACATCGCCAAAATCCAATACAGGAATCTGCGCAATTGACGCAGCGGCTGAGGATATAAGAAACGGCAGAACAGGCGAGATTCCCTCTGACCTGCGCGATGCCCACTACAGCGGCGCCGGAAAACTCGGCAGAGGAAAGGGGTATCAGTATCCCCACTCATTCCCTGACAGCTGGGTCAGACAGCAGTATCTGCCCGATGTCGTAAAAGACCGTCATTACTATATCTACGGCGAGAATAAAACTGAGCAGACAGCAAAGAAGTACTGGGATATGATAAAGAAATAAACAGCATGGCGCTGATTGCTATAATTGAATAAGTATGAAATAATATATGAAAATTAAAGAAAAGGGAGGAAATAAAATGAAATATAAGGAGCTTATAGCTCAGATGACACTCGAGGAAAAGGCCTCGCTTATGTCCGGTATGGACAACTGGCACACAAAGCCGGTAGAGCGCGTAGGCATACCGTCAATGATGGTTTCCGACGGACCTCACGGTCTGCGCAAGGAGATGAAGGTCGAGCACGGTGTAGGTATTCTGCCGTCAGTTCCGGCAACAAGCTATCCGACAGCGTCAGGTGTTGCGAATACATGGGATACCGACCTCGTCGAGAAGATGGGTGAGCAGCTTGGTGCTGAGGCGGCTGCTGAGGGTGTCAGTGTGCTGCTCGGGCCGGGTATGAACATCAAGCGCAGCCCGCTGTGCGGCAGAAACTTTGAGTACTTCTCCGAAGACCCGTTCCTTGCCGGTAAAATTGCCTCGGCAATGATACGCGGCATACAGAAAAACGGCGTTTCCGCCTGCGCGAAGCACTTTGCGGCAAACAGTCAGGAGCTTTTCCGTATGACCAATGACTCGGTCGTCGATGAACGTACCCTGCGCGAGATTTATCTGCCGGCATTCGAAATGTCGGTCAAGGAGGGCGGAGTGCGGTGTATCATGAGCTCCTACAATCTGCTCAACGGTACATATTCAAACGAAAACGAGTGGCTGCTGAAGAAGGTCCTGCGCGAAGAGTGGGGCTATACCGGAATGGTCGTGTCCGACTGGGGCGCAAACAATGACCGCGTTGCAGCGGTCAAGGCACACAGCCATCTTGAGATGCCGTCGGCTCACGGTGAGACCGACCGCGATATTGTCAGAGCAGTGAAAAACGGCGAGCTTGACGAAGCTGTGCTCGACGAAGTTGTCGATGAGCTTCTGGATATAATCTTTGCGGCACAGGAGCCGATAAAGGACGCACCGGCGGTTGACAAGGAGGCTCATCATACATTTGCCGCAAGAATCGCACAGGAGACAGCTGTTCTGCTCAAGAACGACGGAATCCTGCCCCTTTCGGCAGGTGTGAAGGCTGCTGTCATAGGCGATTTCGCACGCACTCCTCGCTATCAGGGCGCAGGAAGCGCACAGGTCAATCCCACAAAGCTGGAAAACGGTCTTGAGGCTCTCGGAAACTCCGCGATTACGGTCTGCGGCTGGGAGCCGGGCTTCAAGCGCATGGGCGGAGACAGCCGCAAGCTGATAAAGAAAGCCTGCCGCCTTGCGAAGAAGGCAGAGGTCGTTCTCATGTGGCTCGGTCTTGATGAGGCGAGCGAGGCAGAGGGTGTTGACCGTCCGGATATGCGTATGCCGCAGAATCAGATAGATCTGTTCAATGCAGTAAAGAAGGTCAATTCCAATATCATAATAATTCTCACAGCCGGCAGTCCGGTCGAGCTTGACTGGGCAGATGATGCAAAGGCTATAGTTCATGGCTACCTCAGCGGTCAGGCAGGCGCACTGGCAATGGCGGATATTATTACCGGAAAGGTGAATCCCTCCGGCAAGCTGTCTGAGACCATGCCGGTAAAGCTTGAAGATACTGCCTGCAATGCCTATTATCCCGGTCCGGAGGCAACCTCCGAATACCGTGAGGGAATCTTCGTCGGCTACCGCTACTACGATACAGCCGGAGTACCGGTCAAGTACCCCTTCGGTCACGGACTGAGCTACACATCGTTTGAGTACAGCGATATCGTTTGCGATGAAAACAAAGTGACCTTCAGAATCACAAATACCGGCGATGCAGCAGGTGCTGAGGTTGCACAGCTTTACGTTTCAGCGAAGACAGAAGGTGTTTTCCGTCCGGCAAAGGAACTCAAGGGATTTGCGAGAGTCGAGCTTGAGCCGGGCGAAAGCAAGACGGTTGAAATTCAGCTTGACGACCGCTCCTTCAGCTACTGGAACACCGTTTCAGAGAGCTGGGTGGTCGAAAGCGGAAAATATGAGATACTGGTCGGCTCGTCATCTCAGGATATTCGCCTCACAGGCGAGATTACCAAGGCTGGCGAAGCTGCTCCTGATCCCTACGAGAGTGCAGCGTTCGATGTCTACCGCAGATGCGATGTTACAAACGTTCCTGATGAAAGCTTTGCGGCGCTCATCGGACGTGAGATTCCGCCTCATCTGTGGGACAGAAATGCACCGCTGACCAGTAATTCGGCCATAGCACAGACCGGATACGCAAAGGGTGCGCTTGCGCACATCATGTATTATTTTACCGGCGGACTCAAGGAGCGTCTTATGAAGCGTGGCAAAAAGCTTCAGGCGAACAATATGGGATTTGTTGTCAGTCTGCCGCTGCGCGGTATTTCACGAATGACCGGCATTTTCAGTGACGATCAGGGTCGTGCTCTTGTAATGCGTCTCAATCGCGAGAAGGGCGCAATGAAGGCATGGCGCAAGGCTGCACGTGCAAGAAGAAAGCGCATCAGAGCTGAAAAGAAAGCAGCAAAGAACAAGTAAAAGATAACAACTCAGCCGGCTCTGTTGTTTGCTGTGCAGAGCTGGCTGTGATATGAAATCTGATGAATATACAGGTGTATATATTTGTGATAATATGAAATGCTATGAAGAATAAACTGGGTCTTATCCTGCTGCTTATTGCTGCCGCCGCTGTTGTTTTTACACTTCTGGCAAATTCAGCCAAACGTCAGGATTACGAAAACTGGCGCCGGACCGACGGTGTGGTAACACAGGCTGTTCAGGGCAGACACTTCAGAATCAGAGTGTATTATGACTTTACAGTCGACGGCGAAAAGCTCTCGTCGTGGGAGTCGCTTCACATAAGACGCGACAGTATTCCCGCGCAGGGAAGTGCGGTCAGTGTCTGGTATGATCCTGAGAATATCAGGCGCACATCACTGAGCAAGCCGGAGGTAACAGCGCTTGACAGTATTGCACCGCTCTTTCCGGTGACAGTACTTCTGGTGGCTGTTATCTTGTCATCCGGCAGGTCAGAAAGGTCTGAAAGATAAAATAAAAAACTCCCGACTCGGCGCTCAGCATGAATCGGGAGTTTTGCTTTATGGTTTTATTGCCACTTGTGGTCGCGTTCGAAAATATCCCACTTTGCGTTGCCGTCAGCCGCAAGGAAGTAATATTCGCGGACGGTGGTGCCGCTGCTGTCACAGTCAGCCTCGATATCGAGGTGATAGATGATACCGTTAAGAGAGATGGAACACCAGTGGTGTTCTATGGCCTGCTCAAATTCGGTGCCGCGGTTGAGATAGAATATACCTGATACCACGCGGCAGTTATAGCCTGCAGCGTCGCACAGCGCATCGAGCAGAGTAGCATAGTGAATGCTTGTACCTGCGCGGAACTCAAGACAATCCTTGAGAATTCCGATGCTTGTTCTCGGATTGTCTGAAGGATAAGAGCGGTATTCAAGAGCGCCGCCGACGTAGATATAAAGCGCGCGCAGTTTGTCAAAGTCGCTCATGTCTTCAGTGATGATGCTTTCGATTATTTCGATGAGCTTTGCGTTTACATCCGGATCTTCGGTGTAAACCGGAGTGCCGGCGGTATTTCCGATATTGGCAGGCGCTGTATGGGTGATTCTGTTGCCCTCTTCATCGACATCGTGTTTGAGAGCGTCATTGTAAGCCGAGTTGAGCTCGTCAGGAGAAAGGGAAGAGACGATGTTCAGGTCATAGTCAGCATAGTACCGCTCGTCGAGGAAGATTTCCTGCATGGTTGTTGTCTGTTCGGTTGTACGCGAGGTAATAAGCTTTATTCCTATAACAATAACGCCGACAACAACGGCACAGAGTATCAGAATAAGTGCGGCAGATTTGAGGATATCACCGATTGACATATATCTCAGGTCGGATATGGTCTGGTCGGCGATAACCGAGAAAATGGTTGATTTTCCGGGTACAGGAACCATTCGCCACGGGTCGATATCCGCCATTTTTATGATCTTGTTCCACAATTCCTCCTTTTTGTTTTCCGAAAGTGTGGAGGAGGCGGAATAAACCGGAACGGGGTCATGCACAAGAATAAGAAGCTGAGAGCGGAGCAAAGCCCTGAATGAAGTCTCAACGCATTCCTTCTGCCATGAATCGACCGATTTTGAACTGCGCAGTTCTGCTATGTGCTGATGCATATAGATATAGGCATCGCGGAAGATCATATCGGCATCGTCGGTATTGCCGCACAGGTCGTAGGCATAAAAATAAATACGGTGACAGGTGCGGTTGAAAAGCTGCAGAAAGTTCTCGCGTCCGGCGGGCTTCTGCGCTTTTTTCTTTGTGAAATAGTTTGTGTTTGAATATCTGGCTGACATAGATTCACGCCCTTAAATTATAGTTTTATTTATTGCGAACAGGGTGTGGGCGATTAATGCCACAATTTGTCATTATGTAGTGTACCACATTTCGGACGGGAAATAAACACCTAATGTGTTTTTATTTGTCTGAAATACAGCACAAGAGGATTTATCGGTCCATGTACACGCAGAAGAGCAGAAAAAGACCTGAGCTGTAAAAAGCTCAGGTCCTGTGGCTTGACGGTATTTTATTTATCAGCCTCTGCTTCTTCGAGCATTCTGGTCATTATCTTAGCACACTTGTAAATATCGCCGCATCCCATGGTGATGATAAGATCGCCGGGCTTTGCGTTTGCGACAGCGTATTCAGCAAGCTCCTGCTGGCTGGCAAAGAGCTTGGAGCCGGGAATGAGTGCCTGAAGCTGAGAGGAGTTGACTCCGAGGTCATCAACCTCACGGGCTGCCATTATCTCAGTGAGAAGGACTTCATCGGCAATTGCAAGGACATCAGCGAAATACTGCATATGCTCCTTGGTGCGCGAGTAGGTGAAGGGCTGGAATACTGCCCATACCTTATTGAACGGCATCTCCTTGCAGGCGCGGAGTGTAACCTCGATTTCTGCAGGGTGGTGAGCGTAGTCGTCAGCAACTGTTATGCCGCAGGCCTTGGTGTGAACCTCAAAGCGTCTGCCTGCTCCGTGGAAGTTGGAAAGACCGTCAGCGACCTGCTCGGGAACAGCGCCTGCATAATCTGCAGCAGCTGCAGCTGCCAGTGCGTTGAGCACATTGTGATGACCAGGTACATTCAGGCTGACAGTAGTGTAGAATTCACCGCCGCGGATTATATCGAACTTCCAGTGGCTGTTCTCATCAACGTGAAGGTTGTCAGCGTAGTAATCGTTCTGCTTGCCGAAGCCGAAGGTGATTTTTCTGAGCGGAGAGCCTTCGACAGCCTTGAGAGAGTTGGCATCATCACCGTTGACGATGACCAGCTCCTTTGTCTGTGCAACAAACTTTGCAAAGGACTTGATGATATTCTCAACGCTGCCGAAGAATTCAAGGTGGTCAGCATCTATATTAAGTATGACAGCGACCGCAGGGGTTATCTGCAGGAAGGTGTTGACAAATTCGCAGGCCTCGCATACCATGACATCGCTCTTGCCGGCGCGGCCGTTGCTGCCGATGCTGGGGAGCTTGCCGCCGATGATGATGGAGGGGTCGAGCTGTGCATCAACAAGTATCTGGGTTATCATCGAGGTGGTGGTGGTCTTGCCGTGTGTGCCGCATACAGCGACAGTACGCTCATAGCGGCGGCAGACAGCGCCAAGCAGAATGGAACGCTCGATGGTGGGAATACCTCTTTCAACAGCTCCCATCAGTTCGGGATTATCCTTCTGAATAGCAGCGCTGTAGACTACCAGCTCAGCATCTCCGATATTCTCAGGGCGGTGACCGATATGTACCTTTACGCCAAGACGGCGCATACGGTTTACTGTATCAGATTCATTGTCCACGTCGGTACCGGTGATGGTCTTTCCTTCACCGAGGAGAATCTCAGCGAGAGGGCACATACCTGAGCCGCCTACTCCGATGAAATGTATAATCTTTGCTTCGTCCAGCAGCTTGTCATAGCTGGTGTTGACCTCGTAGCGTTTATCCATGTGTCTGCTCCTGTTCAATAATAATGTATATGTAATATATTATAGAATACTATAAATCATTACTATATATTAGCACCATTCGCCGCTGATGTAAATACCGGAAAAAACAAAAAAGGTGCAGAAAAATATCCGCACCTGATTCAGTATCATATCACAAAGCGAATTATAAGTCTATACTTTTTTTATTATTCTGATAAAATAATTTACGCCGGCAGTAATTCAACGGAGGAAAATGCAATGAAAGCAAAACCGTCAGACTGGTATAAAACGATATGGACGCTGGATATCAAGAATCATTCGTGGGTTGAGGAGACAGAAGCGCAGATAGAACATATTCTGAGCCATGTCAATCTGCCGCAGGGAGCGAAAGTGCTTGACCTTGCCTGCGGTTTCGGCAGACACTCTCTTGCACTCGCGCAGAAAGGGTATAATGTGACCGGAGTGGATATCACGGAAGCATACATAGCTGATGCCCGCCGCTCTGCTGAAGAGCTGGGACTTGATAACGCTGAATTCATCTGCTGCGACGTAAGGGAGTTCAACGTGAATGCAGAATACGATCTGGTGCTGAATATGGCAGACGGCGCGATAGGTTATCTGGAGAATGACGAAGAGAACAGCAGAATCTTTGACTGCGTTGCTGCAGCGCTCAGACCGGGCGGATATCATGTGATGGACATAATCAACGGCGAATATGCTGACAGACATTTCCCGATGCACAACTGGGAGTGCGGCAGCAGCGCGCTTTCGCTGTCATGCTTTGAATGGGACGCTGATAGAAGAATCATGCTCTTCGGCGGCGCGGATCTGCCGTACGGTCAGCCGCTGGCTGCTCCTGAGATTGAGGAGGGCGATCCGACAAGACTCTACACAACGGCAGAGATTGAGAAACTCTGGGCAGAGCGCGGAATGCAGCTTGACAGTGCATTTGCCGGCTTTACCGAAAATGAAGCTTCGCCGGATTCAATTCAGATGGTGATATATTCAAGAAAGATATAACTATACATTAATATATTGTTTTACATACTTCGCTCATTGAAAAGCCGCCTGCGGGCGGTTTTTCTTTTTTGTGCGTAAATTTATATACAGGCACACTGTACAACGTAGGAAACACGTGGATACGTGAACAATAAAATGGCTGACTTATGCGAAAAAACGGTCTTATGAGCAAATAATGCAAAAACGGTACATATATGAATCAGTACTGATGTATGTATAATCCGGATTCAGAAAGCATAAAAAGACGGTAAAAAGACACCTGAAATGCTCAAAAAAATTAAAGTTTATTGATAATCCCCAAATCAGGACTTGCAATTTCGTCATATCGTGATATAATTAATTCAGCGCTCAACGTACACATTGCCGTGTGTATCGTGATGGAACGTTCCTGTATATAGTTGGTTGAGCAAACAAGCAGCACAACATATAGTTGTTCGTGAAATTGCACAAAAATTGCACAAAAACTTCGTCGTTTTTCTCTTCGTATTCAGCATTCAAAAACGAATTTTTTTGCTGTTTTCTCTTGCAATTATCCGCCTATATGTTATAATAGCTGAGCGTGACTGCACACAGATATGCGATGAAGCGGAAGGTTGCGGCAATTATGCCGGTTTTTCCGTGGAGTATGTCCGATCTTGAACCGGGCGAAAAACGTGTGCGCGGCTTTACCTGCATCAGGGTTGCTGTGGGTAATTCTGCGCAAAAACGCTTGTTTGACTACCCGGTACGGCGCACGAAGGCACCGGCCGGTTTTTTAATGCCCGACCGTGAAACACACGGATGAGCGTACAGTCAAAACCAAGCAGGCCCGCCGAAAACTAATAACACTAAGGAGGCGATTATTGTGGCAGTCAAGGAGAAGATCAGAATAAGAATCAAGGGTTATGACCATGCACTGGTCGACCAGGCAGCAAAGCGCATTGTTGAGACAGCAAAGCGCACTGGTGCACAGGTTTCCGGACCTGTTCCCCTGCCCACCGAGCGTCAGATAGTTACTATCCTGCGCGCAGTGCATAAGTACAAGGACAGCCGTGAACAGTTCGAGTACAGAACCCACAAGAGACTTATCGACATTCTCCGTCCGTCCAACAAGACGGTCGAGGCACTCACTGGATTAGAGCTCCCCGCTGGTATCGAAATCGAGATCAAGCTCTAAGACACATCTCGCGCGCGATTCCCGCGGACGAGGTCATGTTGGCCCGCAGACAGCGGAGTCAACCAATAACCTAAACAGGAGGAAAATACAATGCAAAAAGGCATCATCGGCAAGAAGATCGGTATGACTCAGATCTTCGATGAGCGCGGCAATGCTATCGGTGTTACCGTTATCGAGGCTGGCCCCTGTGTTATCACACAGAAGAAGGTCGTCGAGAGCGACGGTTACGATGCAGTGCAGCTTGGCTTCGGCGACATCACCCTCAAGTACAAGAAGGGTGTCCGCAGCCAGAAATTCGAGACCGCTCCGGTCAACGTCACCAAGGCTCTCCAGGGTCACTTCGCAAAGAGCGACGTCGCTCCCAAGAAGTATCTCCGCGAGTTCCGCTTTGATTCCATCGACGGCATGAACGTCGGCGACATCATCAAGGCTGACACCTTCGCAGAGGGCGACAAGATCGACGTAGTAGGCACCAGCAAGGGTAAGGGCTGGGCTGGCGTTATCAAGCGCTGGAACTTCGGCCGTCTCCGTGAGTCCCACGGTACTGGTCCTAACGTAAGACACGGTGGTTCCATCGGTGCTTGCTCCGATCCTTCAAAGGTATTCAAGGGCAAGAAGATGGCTGGTCACCTCGGTCATGAGCGCGTCACTGTTCAGAATCTTACTATTGTTAAGATCGACGCAGAAAACAATCTGATCGCTATCAAGGGTGCCGTTCCCGGCCCCAAGGGCGGAATCGTCCTTATCAGCGACAGCGTAAAGGCGTAAGGGAGGTATAATAAATGCCTAGAATTGCAGTAGTCGATAAGACTAATAAGCAGATCAAAGAAATTGAGCTTTCTGATGCTATTTTCGGCATCGAGCCCAATGAGCCCGTTATGCACGCTGTCGTGGTCAACTATCTGGCCAATCAGCGTCAGGGCACTCAGTCCACCCTCACCCGCGGTGAGGTAAGAGGCGGCGGCAAGAAGCCTTGGAGACAGAAGGGCTCCGGTCGTGCCCGTCAGGGTTCCACCAGATCTCCCCAGTGGAGACACGGCGGTATCGCACTCGGCCCCAAGCCGCGTTCCTATCGTTACACTCTCAATAAGAAGGAGCGCCGTCTCGCTATGAAGTCGGCATTCTCCTCCAAGGTTCTTACCTCTGACATGATCGTTCTCAACGAGCTGACCATGAACGAGTACAAGACCAAGGAAATCGTAAGTCTTCTCGGCGCACTCGGTGCAGACCGCAAGGCTCTCATCGTCCTCGCAGAGAAGAACGACATGGTTATCCGCAGCGCAGCTAACATCCCGGGCGTCAAGACTGCTCTTGTCAACACCCTGAATGTTTACGACATCCTCAACGCTGACAAGTTCATCGTCGTCGAGGGCGCTGTAGCCCAGATCGAGGAGGTATATGCGTAATGAATGCACATGATATCATCATCCGTCCTATCATCACCGAGCGTTCGATGAATGCTATCGCTCAGAACAAGTACACCTTCGAGGTTGCTAAGACTGCTAACAAGATCGAGATCAAGAACGCAGTCGAGAAGTGCTTCCCGGGCACCAAGGTCAAGTCTGTCAACACCATGCATGTTCGCGGCCGTCATCGCCGCCAGGGCCGTTACGAGGGCACCACTCCTGCATGGAAGAAGGCTATCGTAACCATGGCTGAGGATTCCAAGCCCATCGAGTTCTTCGAGGGTCTGATGTAATCAGCTGACCTTAACGATTCCCTATATACATTAATATATGATGTCCGCACGACACTTAGTGCGGGGCGATGTATTGGAGCCGGACAGCTCCAGCTAAGCCAATCACGAGGAGAGTGAATAAATTGTCCATCAAGTTCTATAAGCCGACTACTAACGGCCGCAGAAACATGAGTGTCACGGATTATTCACAGCTCAGCAAGGTCGCTCCTGAGCGTTCCCTGCTCGAACCGCTGAAGAAGAATTCCGGACGTAACAGCTACGGCCGCATCACTGTCCGTCATCGCGGCGGCGGTGTTCGCAGAAAGTACAGAATCATAGATTTCAAGCGTCAGAAGAATGATATGCCCGCAACCGTTCAGACCATCGAGTATGATCCGAACCGTTCTGCCTTCATCGCACTCATCCAGTACGAAGACGGCACCAAGAGCTATATCACTGCACCGCACGGCCTCAAGGTAGGCGACACCGTAGTTTCCGGTGCTGCTGCTGATATCAAGCCGGGCAACGCACTTCCGCTCGCTTCCATCCCGACCGGTACCTTCGTCCACAACGTTGAGCTTTATCCCGGCAAGGGCGCACAGCTTGCTAAGGCTGCTGGCGTACAGGCTCAGCTCATGGCTAAGGAGAACGGCTATGCACTCCTCAGACTTCCGTCTGGCGAGCTCCGCAACGTTCCTGCAAACTGCATGGCTACCATCGGTCAGGTTTCCAATATCGACCACGAGAACGTAAAGATCGGTAAGGCTGGCCGTAAGCGTCACATGGGTTGGCGCCCGACCGTCCGCGGTTCCGTCATGAACCCCTGCGATCACCCGCACGGTGGTGGTGAGGGTAAATCCCCGATCGGCCGTCCCGGCCCTGTTACCCCGTGGGGTAAGCCGGCTCTTGGTCTTAAGACCCGTAAGGCTAAGGCTTCTGACAAGATGATCGTCAGACGCCGCGGCGATAAGTAAACCGGTGAAAGGAGAAGGTTATTAACAATGGGTAGAAGCGTTAAAAAAGGACCTTTTGTCCAGCCGGTGCTGCTCAAGAGAGTTCAGGAGATGAACGCAAAGGGCGAGATGAAGATCCTCAAGACCTGGAGCCGTTCTTCCACTATATTCCCCGATTTTATCGGACACACCTTCGCTGTCCACGATGGACGCAAGCACGTTCCCGTATTCGTCACCGAGGATATGGTCGGTCATAAGCTGGGCGAGTTCGCCCCGACCCGTACCTATCGCGGTCACGCCGGTTCTAAGACATCCAAGTAAGCTGGAAAGGAGTAACTTCAATGGAAGCAAGAGCAGAACTTAATTTCTGTCGCATAGCCCCCAGAAAGGTCCAGATCGTTCTTGACCTCATCAGAGGCAAGTCGGTAAAGGAAGCAAAGGCTATTCTGAAGTACACCCCGAAGGCTGCTTGTGAGCCGCTTCAGAAGCTTCTTATGTCCGCAGTCGCTAACGGCGTCAACGATCCCGCCAAGAACATGGACGAGGATAACATGTACGTCGCAGAGTGCTGGGTAGGACAGGGCCCGACCCTCAAGCGCATTCGTCCGCGCGCACAGGGCAGAGCGTTCAGAATCGACAAGAAAACATCCCACATCACCCTGATCGTCAGGGAAGCAGAGTAAGCGAGGAGGTTAACTAATGGGACAGAAAATTAATCCGCATGGTCTGCGCGTTGGCGTAATCAAGGATTGGGATTCCCGCTGGTATGCCGGCAAGAGCACCTTCGGCGATACTCTGGTCGAGGATTACAACCTCCGCAAGACTCTCAAAGAGCAGTTCTATGCTGCTGGTATTCCCAAGATTGAGATCGAGCGTGACGCTTCCCGCGTCCGCGTTAACATTCACTGCGCAAAGCCCGGCATGATCATTGGTAAGGGCGGCGCAGAGATCGAAAAGCTTCGCCTCTCCTGTGAGAAGGTCCTCAACAAGCCTGTTGTCATCAACATCGTTGAGGTTCGCAATCCGGACGCAAACGCACAGCTCGTTGCAGAGAGCATCGCTTCTCAGCTTGAGCGTCGTGTAAGCTTCCGCCGTGCAATGAAGCTTTCCATCGGCCGTGCAATGAGACTCGGCTGCAAGGGCATCAAGACCATGGTTTCCGGCCGTCTCGGCGGTGCAGAAATCGCACGTTCTGAGTCCTATCACGAGGGTACTATCCCCCTGCAGACCATCCGCGCTGACATCGACTACGGTTTTGCTGAGGCAAACACCACCTACGGTAAGATCGGCGTTAAGGTTTGGGTCTACAAAGGTGAAGTTCTCGCTGGCGAGAAGACTGATCGCGGCGAGGTAGCAAGAAAGAAACAGCGTGACGGTGCTCGCGATGACAGACGCCGCGGCAACGGCGACAGACGTCCCCGCAACGACGGTGACAGACGTCCCCGCTACAACAACGGCGACAGAGCTCCCCGCAGAGAAGGAGGTAATCAGTAATGCTGCTTCCTAAGCGTGTTAAATACCGCAGAGTCCACAGAGGACGCCTTAAGGGTAAGGCAATGCGTGGTAACTATGTTTCCCACGGTGAATACGGCCTTGCAGCAACCGAGCCGGCATGGATCACCTCCAATCAGATAGAGGCAGCCCGTATCGCGCTCACCCGTTATACCAAGAGAACCGGTAAGGTCTGGATCAAGATCTTCCCTGACAAGCCCATCACTGAGAAGCCCGCTGAGACCCGAATGGGTTCCGGTAAAGGTTCTCCCGAGTACTGGGTAGCAGTAGTCAAGCCCGGCAGAGTCATGTTTGAAATCGCCGGCGTTCCGGAAGAGTCCGCTCGTGAGGCTATGCGTCTCGCAGCTATGAAGCTTCCGATCAAGTGCAAGTTTGTGCGCAAAGAAGAGAATGGTGGTGAGCAGTAATGAAAGCAGCAGAACTCAGAAACATGACAGCAGAGCAGCTTCTTGAGCAGCTCGAGGGCCTCAAGGCCGAGCTTTTCAATCTGCGCTTCCAGCACACTATTAACCAGCTCGAAAATCCGATGCGCATCAACGCCGTTAAGAAGGATATCGCTCGTATAAAGACTGTCCTTCGTGAGCTCGAGCTCAACGACGCAGAATGACGAAAGGGAGGATTAAGCTGTGAGCGACAGAAATCTCAGAAAAACAAGAGTCGGTGTGGTCGTGAGCGACAAGATGGATAAGACTGTTGTCGTAGCCATCAAGGACTCCGTCCGTCATCCGCTTTATCAGAAGATCGTTAAGCGCACTGTTAAGTTCAAGGCGCACGACGAGAAAAACGAGTGCGGTATCGGCGACCGCGTACGCATAATGGAGACCCGCCCGCTTTCCAAGGAAAAGAACTGGCGTGTAGTCGAGATTATCGAGAAGGCGAAGTAATCGCCAGTTAAGTAAGGAGGAAATCCACAGTGATACAGCAGCAGACAAAGCTGAAGGTTGCCGACAACACAGGCGCAAAGGAGCTTATGTGCATCCGCGTCCTGGGCGGCACCGGCAGAAAATATGCCAACATCGGTGACGTTATCGTTTGCTCGGTCAAGAAGGCTGCTCCTGGTGGAGTAGTAAAGAAGGGCGATGTCGTTAAGGCAGTCGTCGTTCGCTCGGCAAGCGGTGTTCGCCGTGATGACGGTACCTACATTCGTTTCGATGAGAACGCAGCCGTCATCATCAAGGAAGACAAGAACCCCAGAGGCACTCGTATCTTCGGGCCGGTCGCAAGAGAGCTTCGCGACAAGGACTTCCTGAAGATTCTGAGCCTGGCTCCCGAGACACTTTAAGGAGGTACAGGACAGATGAGTAAAGTACATGTAAAGACCGGCGATACCGTTATGGTTATGAGCGGTAAGAGCAAGGGTCTCATCAGCAAGGTCCTGGTCGTTTCCCCGAAAGAGGGAAAGATCATCGTAGAGAAGGCCAACATTGTCAAGAAGCACGTCAAGCCCCGCCGTCAGGGCGAGCAGGGCGGCATCATTGAGGCAGAAGCAGCAATGTATGCATGCAAGGTCCAGCTTTACTGCGGCAAGTGCAAGGCTCCGACCCGTGCAAAGCACGAGTTCGACAAGGACGGCAACAAGATCCGCATTTGCGCAAAGTGCGGCAAAGAACTTTAAGAAGGAGGGCGACATAAATGGCTGCAAGAATGAAAGAATTCTATAAGAGCGAGGTCGCTCCTGCTCTTCAAAAGAAGTTCCAATACAAGAGCACCATGCAGATTCCGAAGCTCGAGAAGAGCGTCATCAACGTAGGTTGCGGCGAGGCTCGTGACAACCAGAAGATGGTTGATGCTATCGTTAACGATATCAGCATCATCACCGGTCAGCGTCCGGTTATCTGCCGTGCAAGAAAGTCCGTCGCTAACTTCAAGCTCCGTGAGGGCATGATCGTTGGCGTAAAGGTCACCCTCCGCGGCGACAGAATGTATGAGTTCCTCGACAGACTCTTCAACGTTGCTCTCCCGCGTGTCCGTGACTTCCGCGGCATCAACCCCAACTCCTTCGACGGCCGTGGCAACTACAACATGGGCCTCAAGGAGCAGCTGATCTTCCCGGAGATCGACTACCATAAGATCGACAAGGTTCGTGCTATGGACATCTGCTTCGTTACCACTGCAACCACTGACGAAGAAGCACGTGAGGTGCTCACTCTGATGGGCGCTCCGTTCACGAAGTAAGGAGGGAAAATTTTGGCTAAGACATCAATGAAAGTCAAGCAGCAGCGCGAGGCTAAATTTTCCACCCGCGCTTACAACCGCTGCAAGATCTGCGGCCGTCCGCATGCATATCTTCGCAAGTACGGCGTATGCCGCATCTGCTTCAGAGAGCTGGCTCACAAGGGTCAGATTCCTGGAGTCAAGAAGGCAAGCTGGTAAGGAGGTTAACGTAAATGCAAATTACTGATCCTATCGCTGATCTGCTTACAAGAATCCGTAACGCAAGCAGCGCCAAGCATGATTCCGTCGACGTTCCTGCTTCCAACATGAAGAAGGAGATCGTTCGCATTCTCGCAGAAGAGGGTTACATCAAGAGCTATCAGGTTCTCGATGACAAGAACACCCAGGGTATCATCAGAATCGCTCTGAAGTACGTTGAGGGCAAGAAGTCCGCAATCAACGGCATCAAGAGAGTTTCCAAGCCCGGTCTGCGTATCTATTCCGACGTTGAGAATATGCCCAAGGTCCTCAATGGCCTCGGCATCGCTATCCTGACCACCTCCAAGGGCATCATGACTGACAAGCAGGCCCGCAAGGAGAATGTCGGCGGCGAAGTTCTCGCATTCATCTGGTAAGAGGAGGATAAGTCACCATGTCAAGAATTGGCAGAAAGCCGATCGAAGTGCCGGCTGGCGTCGAGGTTAAAGTCGACAACAACCTGGTTACTGTTAAAGGCCCCAAGGGCACTCTTACTCAGCAGATCCATCCCAACATGGAGATCGTTATCGAAGGTAACGTTATCAGAGTAAATCGCCCGAATGACGACAAACTCAACCGCTCTCTCCACGGTATGTCCCGTACCCTCATCGCCAACATGGTCGAGGGTGTTTCCAAGGGCTTCACCAAGGAGCTTGAGGTTCTGGGCGTCGGCTACAAGGTTCAGAAGACTGGCAAGGACCTCGTCATGAACCTCGGCTATTCGCATCAGGTCATCATGCCCGAGATCGATGGCATTACTATTGAATGCCCCGGCCCCAACAAGATCGTAATTTCCGGTCCCGATAAGCAGAAGGTCGGTCAGTTCGCTGCGGAAGTCCGCGGTAAGCGTCCGCCGGAGCCTTATAAGGGCAAGGGTATAAGATATGCCGGTGAAGTCGTCCGCAAGAAGGTCGGCAAGACCGGTAAGAAGTAAGAGAGGAGTGAGCTTTAATGATTACAAGACCCGATACTAAGAAAGCTCGTCTGCATCGTCATGTCCGTGTCCGCGGCAAGATCTACGGCACTGCTGAGCGTCCCAGACTGAACGTTTTCCGCTCCTCTGCTAACATCTATGCTCAGATCATTGATGATGACAAGGGAGTAACCCTTTGCGCCGCTTCCACCCTCGACAAGGATTTCGATGGCAACGGCGGCAATAAGGAAGCAGCCCGCTGGGTTGGCAAGAAGATTGCTGAGCTTGCTGCTGCTAAGTCGATCACCACTGTCGTATTCGACAGAGGCGGTTATCTCTACCACGGCCGCGTCCAGGAGCTGGCCGAAGGCGCCCGTGAGGGCGGCCTCAAGTTCTAAGGAGGAGGAGAAGACTTTGGCTAGATTTGACGCACCCAAGACTCAGGAACAGTCTGAGTTCAAAGAAAAGGTTGTCGCCATTAACCGTGTATCCAAGACAGTTAAGGGCGGTCGTATCTTCAAGTTCGCAGCTCTCGTCGTTGTCGGTGACGGTAATGGTACTGTCGGTATCGGCATGGGCAAGGCAGGCGAAGTTCCCGATGCAATCCGCAAGGGCATCGAGGACGCTAAGAAGAATCTCGTAACCATATCTCTGCGCGGCACCACCATCCCGCACGAGGTACTCGGCATCTTCGGCGCAGGCACCGTGCTTCTTAAGCCGGCTGCACCCGGTACCGGTATCATCGCAGGCGGCCCGGTCCGTGCTGTCATGGAAGCAGTTGGTGTCAAGGACATCCGTACCAAGGCACTGCGTTCCAACAACCCCGCAAACGTTGTAAAGGCTACCATGGCTGGTCTCATGCAGCTTCGTGACGCACAGCAGGTTGCTGCTGTCCGCGGCAAGAACGTTAAGGAAATTCTGGGTTAAGGAGGAGCAAAGCAATGGCAGACATCAAAGTAACACTTGTTAAGAGCCTCATCGGCTCCAAGAAGGATCAGATCGCTACCGCTCATGCTCTTGGACTCAAGAAGATCGGCGATACCACCACTCAGCCCGACAATGCCCAGACCAAGGGCAAGATCAACAAGATCATCCACCTTGTTAAGGTCGGTTAAGTTAACGCAGGGAGGTGCAACTAAATGAAACTGGAAACTTTATCTCCGGCACCCGGCTCAAAGCGTGATGTAAAGCGCATCGGCCGTGGTCACGGTTCCGGCAACGGAAAGACTGCTGGTAAGGGCCACAAGGGCCAGAAGGCTCGTGCAGGCTTCAGCCGTTCTCTCGGCTTCGAAGGCGGTCAGATGCCTCTCCAGAGACGTATCCCGAAGCGTGGCTTCAACAACATCTTTGCTACTGTTTACGCAACTGTTAATGTTGACGCTCTCAACGCATTCGAGAATGGCTCTGTAGTTAACGCAGACGCTCTTGTTGATGCGGGTATCATCAAAAAAACACTTGACGGTGTCAAGATTCTCGGCAACGGCGAGCTTACGAAGAAGCTGACCGTCCAGGCAGCTGCGTTCTCAAAGTCGGCACAGGAGAAGATTGAAGCCGCAGGAGGAAAGGCAGAGGTGATCTAAGTGTTTAAGATTCTTAAAAACGCATGGGCTATCCCCGAACTGCGTAAAAAGATGCTTTACACCCTGCTTATGATTTTCATATTCAGAATCGGTGCCGCACTTCCGGTTCCTTTCCTGGATATCGTTCAGCTCAAGGAGAACATTGAGGCTCTCACCTCGGCAGATCCCGGAACACTGGTCAGCTATCTGAGCATTCTTTCCGGTGGTGCTTTCGAGAATGCAACCCTGTTTGCAATGAGCGTCACTCCGTACATCAATGCATCCATTATCCTTCAGCTCCTCACTGTTGCTATTCCGGCACTTGAGAAGCTCTCCAAGGAAGGCGAAGAAGGCAGAAAGAAGATCGGCAAGTACACCCGTTATGCTACCATTATCCTCGGTCTCATTCAGGGTACTACCTTCTACATCTACCTCAAGAATTCCGGCGTCGTTATGGACACCGCTTCCTCCGGCTTCCTTACCGTTTACATCGCAATCGTTATCATTCTCACCTTCACTGCTGGCTCTGCAGTCATCATGTGGATGGGTGAGCAGATAAACTCCAAGGGCATCGGCAACGGCATCTCGATGATCCTCTTCGCAGGTATCGTTTCCCGTGCTCCCCAGGCTGTCGGCAACCTCTACAGCATGTTTGTTGAGGGTCTGAACAGCGACAAGTACGTTGCCATGGGCATGCCGTCTACTATCAAGTACCTGTTCTTTGTCCCCGGCATCGTTCTTCTCTTCCTCCTTGTCGTTGCTTTCATCGTTTTCATGAACAACGCAGAGAGAAGAATCCCCGTACAGTACGCCAAGAGAGTTGTTGGCCGCAACATGTACGGCGGTCAGAGCACCCATATTCCCATCAAGGTCAATATGTCCGGTGTTCTCCCCGTAATCTTCGCTTCCTCCATCATCTCCATCCCGGGTACCATCAAGCTCTTCGCTTATGGCGCAAAGACCTTCCCGGAGGGCGAGGAGCCCTTCTGGTACAAGGTTCTTGATGTCTTCGGCACTCAGGGCGTTGGCTACTGCATCGTTTACTTCATTCTTATCATCCTGTTTGCTTATTTCTATGTTACTATTCAGTACAACCCGATCGAAATGGCAAACAACCTGCGTAAGAATGCCGGTACCATCCCCGGCATCCGTCCTGGTCAGAAGACCAGCGAGTACATCGCAAAGATCATCTCCAGAATCACCCTTATGGGTGCGCTGTTCCTCAGCGTTATCGCTATCCTGCCGATCATCCTTGGCGCAATTGCAAAGGTTCCCATCGGTATGAGCGGTACTTCCATTCTGATTATGGTCGGTGTCGCACTTGAGACTGTTCAGGCTATTGAGTCTCAGATGCTCATGCGTCACTACAAGGGCTTCCTTGAATAATCCGGACGAACAATAAACACAATCAGGCAATCGGCGGTCTGATGAACTTCGGACCGCCGCTGCCAGAGAGTAAAACAGGAGATTAAAACACTATGAAGATTATACTTCTTGGCGCTCCTGGCGCAGGAAAAGGCACACAGGCAGAGGTTATCTCTGACCGCTACAACATTCCCCAGATTTCTACCGGAAATCTGATCAGAGAAGCGCTGAAAAGCGGCACTGAGATCGGTCTTAAGGCGAAGTCCTTCATCGAGGCTGGCCAGCTTGTTCCCGATGCTGTCGTAATCGACATCATCAAGGAGCGCATCGCACAGGACGACTGTGCAAACGGCTTTATCCTCGACGGCTTCCCCAGAACAATCGCTCAGGCCGAGGCTCTTGACAGTATGGGCGTAGCAATCGACAAGGTCGTCGATATCGACGTTGCCGATGAGGCGATTGCGCAGCGACTGTCCGGACGCCGCGTATGCGAAGGCTGCGGAGCATCCTATCACCTCGACTACAAGAAGCCGGCGGTGGAAGGTGTTTGCGACAAGTGTGCAGGCGCCCTTGTTCAGCGTAAGGATGACAAACCCGAAACTGTTCTGGAAAGACTCAAGGTTTACCACGAGCAGACCGAGCCTCTCAAGGACTATTACAAAAATACTGGCAAGCTTCGTACAGTTGTCGGTCAGGACGGCATTGCCGAGACTACCGCTCTTGTATTCGCTGCCTTAGAGGACTGATCAGATGATCATTCAAAGGTCCAGCAGAGAGATAATGCAGATGAAGGCTGCCGGCATGATAACTGCCAGAGCACTTCACGCAGCAGGCAAGGCTGTTGAGCCCGGTGTTACCACCAAGGAGCTTGACACCATAGTCCGCAAGACAATTGAGGAGAACGGCGCTGTGCCGAGCTTCCTCAATTACAACGGATTCCCTGCCAGTGCATGTATCTCGGTCAACAACAAGGTCATCCACGGTATACCGAGCGCAGGTGAGAAGCTTAAGTCAGGCGACATCGTCAGTATTGACGTCGGCGCTTACTTCAACGGCTTCCACGGCGACTGTGCCTAC
>JAZNOP010000056.1:0-3295 GCA_045580875.1 Acutalibacteraceae bacterium | reverse complement strand
CATATGCTCTTTGCAAGGGGTTTGAGGATTATTTTTTGCCGGAACATTATACCGCCGCAGCTGAAGTGTAAATTTTGGTTTATGCGATTAAGCGCAGGCAGATTAAAAGTTTCGTCCACCTTTGTTAAAGGTGGCAGGTCGAGGGCAGCGCCCTCGTGGAGTTTGGGGCAAAGCCTCAACTTCTCATCGAAAAAGGATTAAGGGCTCCGTCCTTAAAACCTGCAAGGGCGTTGCCCTTGACCCACGACCTTTTGAAAAAGGTCGATCAAAACTTTTACTCCGCTAAACCAAAATTTATTACTGTGTCATAATATATCCTTCTGCACAGGTGTGTAGAACAGCTTGCGGATTTCACGCTGGTCGTCGGTCTGTGCGAGTATCCACATCATTTTTGCCACCACCGCTTCGAGTGTCATGTTGTATGCCTCGAGCATTCCGTAGCGCTCTTTGATGCGGTGTCCAACCTGATAGACTGTCATGTCACTGCCCTCGTGCTGCACCTGGGTGGTCATTATTACCGTCACGCCGGCTTCGACAAGCTCCTCAATCGCGCGGTCAAAGCCCTCGTTTTCATAAAACGGCAGACCACCGACACCGAAACTTTCCAGTACAACGGCGCGGTAGTGGGTCTTGATATAATCAAATATGCCGGGATTCATACCCGGAACAAGCTTTAGCACAAAGACCGCCGGCTCAAGTCTGTCGTAGAAGTCCGGATAAGTCTGCGCAACCGTTTCGGTGATGTAGTGAATCAGCCGTCCGTCGCAAAGCACTGCCACCTCGGGGTGGTCGATGCTGGAGAAGGCATTATAGCTCTTGGTACGTGTCTTTCGGGCGCGGGTACCGAGAATAACCTTACCGTCAAACACCAGATGCACACCGCAGGCGCGGTCATCAGCAGCGTATTTGAACGCACCAAGCAGATTGCCGCGAGCATCGGTATCACGCGAATGAATAGATTTCTGCGAGCCTGTCATGACGACCGGTTTCGGACTGTTCTGAATAAGATATGAAAGCGCCGCCAGTGCGTAGGACATGGTATCTGTACCGTGAGTGACTACAAAGCCGTCATACTTTTCATAATTCTCACGAACACACCGTGCTATGCCTATCCAGTGCTGCCAGCTCATATTAGTGCTGTCAAGATTGTACAGCTGAACCGCATCGATATCGCATATATCAGCTGTTTCAGGCACACTCGCAAGGATATCCTCCGATGATATCTGCGGCACAAGTCCGCTGTCGGTCGAGCGCGATGCTATCGTGCCGCCGGTTGCTATCAGCAGTATTTTCTTTCTGTTGCCGCCTGTCTCCATTTCTTCATATCCTTTCGCAGCTTTTGTTATAATTGCTTCCAATATCTTTCAGTATACTATTTTCTCCTCCGTAAAATCAAGATTTTTAACTCAAAGCGCCCGTCTTTGAGTGTTTATTCATAGTTTATTCATTGACGAAGCGGCAAAGAGCAATTATAATAACATTTATATAATATAATGCCGTCAGTGCGGACATTTACTACGAAAGGGCTGACTTCTTTGAACAGCGGAACCTCCTTCAGCGAATACATACGCCGTTGCAGCCGGCGCTCACCGATTCTCTTTGCCATGATGGGCATAATGTTTGTAGGTATTTTTGTCTACATGATTATAACCACTCCCGACAAGTATGTCTTTCAGGGAAAGATACGCATGGTTGCCGAGGTACAGGCTCAGACCATCTCTGACCAGAGCGACCTCGCCAACATCAGTACGGCTGCCGCAAACACCGTAATTGGTCTTATCGAGAACTCCGATACCGTCGGTACTGCGCTGACCGCAGCGCATCTTGAGAACGAGATCGACGCTGCAAAATTCGCCACTGAGCGCGTTACCGCCACCAGAGTCAACGACTCTGATATCATCGAGGTAACGGTCATTTTCGACAGCGATTACCAGCAGGCAACCAGCTTTACATACTATCTGCTGACAACAGTCTGCAACGAGATATCCTCGACCAACTTCTACGGTACCACCTTCAAGGGTGAAATCGTTGAAGATGGTCGTCAGATAGACAAGCAGCCGGCTATTGTTCCTGCGCTCCTCTATGCTCTCTGCGGCGCCGCTGCTGCTCTTGTCGCATACCTTCTCTTCCAGCTTATTGCCGTTGTAACCGACAAAACTCTGCGCAGCAGCGACAAATTTGAGAAGATCACACGCATACCGGTCATCGCCTCTATTCCCTCTTTCTCCCGTCTCGGCAACGACCGCTCTGCTACAAAGCTTTCCAACGCTTACCGTATTCTGCGTTCTTCCATAAAGTATTCGCAGGATAAGGTACGCTCGGTAGTCGTCTGCAGCTCCTCTGCAAAGGACGGACGTACCTCGGTCGCCATCGGTCTGGCAACAGCACTGGCTGAGACCGACGCAATGGTACTGCTCATCGAGGCGGATATGCGCCGTCCGGACGTCAGCAAGGAAATGCACATTGAATCCACCTTCGGTCTTGCCGACCTGCTTCTCGGCAAGACAAACCTTGCTTCGACCATCTGCAAGACCTCAAACAGAAACCTTTATGTCATAACCGGTATCAACAACACAAACCTGAGCACCATAAATATCTCCGACCTGCTTGACAGCGCAGTATTTGATGAGCTCCTCGAGGCTGTTCAGGGTCAGTTTGACTATGTTGTTATCGACACTCCGTCAATCGAGCTTGCCCCTGATGCAACATCACTTATCGGCAAGGTTGACTGCGCAGTTGCAGTTGCTCAGTACGGTCACACCAAGATTGATTCCATTCGCTCGGCACTTGACATTTTCACTGCATCGGGCGGAAATCTCATCGGACTTGTTACCACCAACACTCCGCAGCACAGCGGACTCTTCTCAAACCTCGGTGAAAACAGCTCACGCAGCGGAAGCGCTGCACGCCGCAAGGATCCGCTGCAGTCGGTCAACGATGTATTCAACGGAAGCGAGCCGGCAAGAAAATAAGCTTTGAGGAAACGTCCAGCAAGGGCTTATAACACAGTAATCTACAAAGGACACGGCTTTGCTCTCTGTTGGCAGGCTGTGTCCTTTTATCGTTCTTATTCATGTTGGGTTAATGGAAAAATGAGATAAATTTAATGAGACAAATTTTGGTTTATATGAATAAGTCAGCGGAAACCTAACGAGCCTCCCTCTGACGAGGGAGGTGGCTCGCAGAGCCGGAGGGAGAGAAAAAATTGGCTTAAATCTGCGATATGTCTCTCCCTCAGTCAGCTTCGCTGACAGCTCCCTCGTCAGAGGGAGCCGCCTTACGTCACTGCTCGTCT
>JAZNOP010000055.1:0-18402 GCA_045580875.1 Acutalibacteraceae bacterium | reverse complement strand
TCTATCATTACTATCAGTTCTGCTTCAAATTTCTTTATGTGTGTATATTTTCTTGGCATACAATTACCCCCTAATGTAGTTTTATTATCCTACATTAGGGGGTGTTTTGTCTATTGTCCGTTTTTACTGGACCTGTGCAGTGCGCATCAGGGGTTTTCTTTTTTTATCTCAGGTGTTCTTCAAGAATATGCATCGCCTCGATATATCCCGCAAATCCTTTTCCTTTTACTGTAGCTATACAAGCCGAACGGATATACGATAACCGACGGAATTCCTCACGCTGGTCAGGATCAGATATATGCACCTCAACCGTTGGTATCCCGACAGCCTTTACCGCGTCAAGCAGTGCAACGCTCGTATGTGTGTATGCTGCAGGATTGATTACAATTCCATTAATCCTGCCGTACGCATTCTGGATGGCATCAACAAGTGCACCTTCATGGTTTGATTGAACAAACTCAACTGAAATACCGCAAGCTTCCGCTTCAGCCCTGATCATGTCAACAAGATCATCATATGTACCTTTTCCGTATATATCCGGCTCTCGTGTACCGAGCATATTCAGATTTGGACCGTTAATCACCAATATGTTCATTGAAATCACTCCATATTTTTTCTGCTGCACCGTCTATTGTACTGTCATTTTCTATAACAGCATCGCGGAAGCGCTGATACATAGGTGCGCGCTCAGCATACATCGCCTCAAGGTCAGCTCCCTGAGAAAGCGGACGACCGTCTGTCGGCAGACTGCTTATAGAACGCAGAATATGATATATACGACCATTCTGATGCAGTGAATCATAATTACGCTCGTCCTTTACAACTCCGCCGCCGGTTATAATAATACAGCCGCTTCTTTTGCCTGCAAGTGCAGTCTGCTCTCTTTCCATGCGTCGAAATTCAGCTTCTCCGCTTTCTTCAAAAATCTCCGGTATTGTTTTTCCGGCAGCCTTTACGATTTCGGCATCAATATCAACAGCTTCTCTGCCCGTCATCTCTGCAAGTCTTGCACCGATACTGCTTTTCCCACAGCCGGGCATACCAATCAGAACAATATTTTCTGTCTGACTTCTGATAATGTTGATTATACGCTCATTCTCGCTGACTGGAATAGCCTTCTGAAGGAACAGCTCTGCCGCTTCTCTTGCCTGTTCAACAAGCATCGGCAGACCGTCACAGCAAGCTATACCGAGCTTTTCTGCAGCAAGTATCAGCGCTGTACGATGCGGATTATAGATTACATCAAGCACACCAACACAGTTTTTGAAATCCGACAGATCAACAAGCATCTTGCCTGTATTCGGATACATTCCGACCGGGGTAGCATTGACAATTATCTCAGCATCAAAATGCCGGTCAATATTATCGTAGTTATCTTCAAGATCGAGATCAACTACTACCATTTCACGTGCTCCGCCATTTTTCACAGCCTGCTGAATAGTAGCTGAAGCACCTCCGTTGCCGAGTATGACAACCTTTTTTTCTGCAAAGCTTATTCCGGCACAGGCTGCCATATAATCAAAACCACCGGCATCTGTATTATGTCCGTATAGAGTTCCGTCATCGCGTCTGACAATAGTATTGACACTGCCTATCCCCTGTGCAAGGGACGAAAGTTCATCGCAGAACTGCATTACAGTCTTTTTATACGGAATGGTCACGTTCATACCGCTGACAGCCGGATTTGAAAGAAAACCGCCTATGTCATCCGGTTCCATCTCATACAATTCATAGCCTTTATTTCCAAATTCACTGTGTATCATCGGCGAGTAGCTGTGTCCAAGCTTTCTGCCAATAAGTCCATACATTTTCTCTGACATATTTTTCACCTCATATTGCAGCATAATTGCCAAGGAAGGTGAAATTTTCACAACTGCGCTCAAGTTCTTCAAGCATCGAAAGAACACCCGGCTCTTCTACACAGGCATCAAGTTCAAGGAAGAATATAAACTCAAAATTACGACCTGTAACCGGACAGCTCTCAAGCTTGCTCATATTTACACCATGTGCACTGAGTTTTGAAAGTATCTCATTGAGTGCTCCTGAGCGGTTTGCGCAGGCAATAACAAGGCTGATACGGTTTGCTCCGGGATAAATGATCGGATCTTTTGTGATGCAGATAAACTGCGTGTAATTATTATCGCTGTCCTGTATATCCGATTTTACACACTCCAGACCATAAAGTTCAGCGCACTGATGTGAGCATATTGCTGCCGCGTACGGATAATTTGATTCTGACACCATCTTTGCTGCCACAGCAGTATTATCACACGGAATAACCTTTACACTGTTTCCAAGTGACGCTATAAATCTGCTGCACTGACCGAGAGCCTGCTCATGCGAATAGATTTCTTTAATTTCATCAAGCTTTATTCCCGGTTTTACCAGCAGCTCATGACGTATACACAGATTTATACTTCTGACTATCGAAAAGCTCTTGCTCTGAAGAAGCTCGTAAACACCTCTGACCGAGCCATAAGAGCTGTTTTCTATAGGCAGAACACCATATTTGCACAGACCTGATTCCACAGCATTGAATACCGCTTCAAAAGTCTTTACATATACAATATTTCCGCGCGGGAGAAGTTTGTCACACGCCGCCTGAGAGTTACCTCCCTCAGTACCCTGACACGCAACTATACCAGATCGCGGAAAGCAGGGCTCAGCTGCTGCAAGTGCTTTTTCAACCTGAGCACGAACCTTTGTCGGCGGAGAGTATATCTCGCCCTGGTGTGCCTTTGAAAGCTCAAAAAGCGTGGAGAAAAGCTGATATACATAAGGCTCCATCTCGCCTGCCTTGCCGGTCATTTCTGCAAGAACTTCTCTTTCTCTCGCTCTGTCAAGCAGTGGAATCCCCTGCTTCTTTTTACTTTCTGCAACCTGTTCAGAAAGCTTCATTCTGCGAAGAAAGAGCTCAAGCATCTGATCGTTTATTTCATTTATCTCACTTCTGATATCACTTAAACCGCTCATTTCTGTATTTCTCCTTTTATGAGTTTATGCTGATTATTCCGCCGAGCATCGCGTAATCATCAAAAAAAGCAGGATAAGATTTTCTGACAGCACCTGCATCAAGTATTACAACCTCTTCTGTGCAGCCTGAAGCCGCAATGGCTGCAGACATTACAATACGGTGATCATTATAGCTTTCAACTGTGCCGCCTGTCAGTGCTGATCCTCTGACGCTGAGCCAGTCTTCACCCTCCGATACATCGGCGCCTAGTCTGGACAGCGTATCAGCAACTGATGCAAGACGGTCACTTTCTTTTATTCTCAGACGGGCACCATTGATAAACCGACTTTCGCCTTCAGCAAAACAGGCAACTGCTGCAAGTATCGGCAGAAGGTCTGGAATCTCACTTATATCAACAGTGATGCCGTGCATTATCCCAGGCAAAACAGTGACTGAATCTCTGTTTCTTACAACAATTGCTCCGAATCTCTCGAGTATATCTGCAATCGCTTTATCTCCCTGACCTGAGTTAAGATCAAGACCTGAAACCGTACAACTGTTTCCTATTGCACCTGCAGCAAGATAAAACGCAGCATTCGACCAGTCGCCTTCAACCACGGCTTCTCCCGGAGAAACATACTTCTGCTCTCCCGGAATTATCCAGCCATCTTCCACCGGTTCTATCTTTATACCAAACTGACTTAACGCTGTCAGCGTCATGTCAATATATGCTGATGACTCGAGTTTTGTTGTCAGCATTATCTTACTGCCACCTTTGAGCAGCGGCAGTGCAAACATAAGACCTGTTATGTATTGTGAGCTGACATTTCCAGGCAGGCTGTATGTACCGCTCATGAGTTTTCCTGAAAGCCTGAGCGGGATACTGTCCGATGAGAATACTGCGTCATTTTCACGCATTGCATTCGCAAGATGATTTATCGGACGCTGCGGCAGTCTGCCTTTTCCGGTAAACTCAGCATTTTCACATATTACACTTGCAACCGGAATAAGAAATCTAAGAGTAGAACCGCTTTCACCGCAATCAAGCACAGGTGAGTCCGTTTTTCCAGTTATGGGTTCAATCCTGCATATATCACCGTTGTGATCAATTCTGGCCCCCATAGCCTCAAGACAGGCTATCGTAGCCTGTATGTCCTGTGAAGTTCCGCTAAGCTTTAGCGTAGTCGGTCGGTCAGCGAGAGCAGCACATATCAGTAAACGATGCGCTGCAGATTTTGACGGTATCGCCGCAACAGTCCCGCCTAGTTTCTCGGGCGTTATATTTACATTCATTACAGCCGCTCCAATCCTGCAGCAATAAATTCCTCAAGCTGAGATATATTTATCTTATGCAATACACACTCACCAGTCGAACGAGGCAGAACAAGAGTAATATTTTCTCCTCGTCTCTTTTTATCTACCAATGCAGCCTGAGCGAGCTCATGAGCATCATATTGCGTAACGGTCGGTAGATTACAGCTTTCAAGAACATTCTCAACTCTCTGCGCAGTATCCATATCACAGAAGCCCATTTTCGCTGCAGCACGGCAGATAATTGCCGTACCGATTGCTACAGCGTGACCGTGAGTAACAGTGTAGCCGCTGCATTTCTCCACTGCATGCCCTACAGTATGGCCGAGATTAAGCAGCTGTCTCATTCCGCTCTCAAATTCGTCCTGTTCAACGACATATCCTTTGTATTTTACGCACCCTGTAATTATAGCCTGAATATTTTCTGCAGCTTTTCCTTCTTCAAACAGCGAAAGCATTTCATCACTGCTGAGGATTGCAGTCTTGACAGCTTCTGCCATACCGTCAGCAAAGAAGTGTGGAGTGAGTGTCTGCAGGGTGTCAATATCAAACAGCACTATCTCAGGCTGAATAAAAAGACCTGCCAGATTCTTGCCTGCAGCGAGATCCACTGCAGTCTTGCCACCGACAGAAGAATCAACTGCTGCAAGCAGAGTCGTCGGGATCTGTACAAATTTGATTCCTCTGAGGTAGCAGCCCGCCGCAAAGCCGGTCATGTCTCCGGTAACTCCACCGCCGAGAGCAATAACGCAATCCTGCCGTGTAAGGTGATTCTCAGCCATAAACTCAAGTATCTGCGACAGTGTAGTCATATTTTTGGACGGCTCGCCGGCATCGAAACAAAAACTGCATACCGAAAAGCCGCTATCCTGAAGACTCTTTTTTACCTTCTCAAGATATAATGGCTGTACATTGCTGTCAGTAATTATCGCTGCACTGCGGCTCTTCAGAACAGCAGCAAGATATTCACCACATTTCTCAAGAAGTCCGTTCCCTATAACTACATCATAGCCGTTTCCAGCATTAATATGAACTGTATTGGTATTCATGGTACCCCCCTGTCAGTTTCCGCCTGCTGTAGCTTTCTTTTCTCTTCCGTCGCGCAGCAGCTGACAAAGCTTCTCATCATTGCCCTCGCCAAGAGCGTCACGATACTGCACAAGATGTTCAATTAAAATATCCAGCTGCTCACTCAGATAATCTCTGTTGTCCATAAACAGTTCTGTCCACATATTTTCGTCAAGTAAAGCAACTCTTGTCATATCACGGAAGCTTCCAGCTGAAAAACCTCTGCGTCGCTGAGCTTCCGGCGATTTGATATATGCGCTAGAGGCGATATGCGCAAGCTGAGAAGTATACGCAATTATCCTGTCGTGCTCATCAGGTGTTGAAAATGTCAGTGAGCCGAATCCAATATCATTAAAGTAAGCTTTAAGCTGTTCAAGCATCAGCATATCCGTTCGTTCATCAGGAGTCAGAATCATATCAGCACCAACAAACAGATCGTTTGTTGAATTGACGAATCCACCGCGTTCCTTACCCGCCATAGGGTGTCCGCCAATATATGAAAATCCATATTTCTGTGCTATCGGCGCTATTTTTTCGCAAACCGAACGCTTCACGCCGCACATATCAATCACTATTGCTTTTTTTGCTATTTTTCCTGCATTATTCTCCAGCCAGCCTACAGCTGCACCCGGACGAAGCGATAACAGTATCATATCGCACTGACCGATATTGCTGTCATCAAGCGGGCGATCAATTGCGCCGCACATTCTCGCCAGCTGCATTGTTTCTGCATCAAGATCTGCGCCCCAAACAGTATGTGAAGTGCGCGATTTTGTGCTGCGGGCAAAAGAGCCGCCGATAAGTCCAAGTCCGACTATACCTATATTCATTGTTATGCCTCCTGAGTCTTAAGGAACTCATGTAGCGGGATCAGCTTCTTGGTCAGTTCATCAAATGCATCAGGATGAAGTGACTGCGGACCGTCACTCCATGCGTGAGCCGGATCGTTGTGCACTTCTACCTGAAGACCGTCAGCTCCTGCAGCCACTGCGGCTACTGCCATCGGCGCTACAAGGAACGACTTTCCAGTTGCGTGGCTGGGATCAATAACTACAGGCAGATGTGTCAGTCTGCGAAGTACTGGCACAGCGGCAAGATCCAGAGTATTTCTTGTGTATGTGTCAAAGCTGCGGATACCACGCTCGCAGAGAATGATGTTCTCCTTACCCTTTGACATGAGATATTCTGCACTCATGAGCCATTCCTCATAAGTAGAACTCATTCCTCGCTTGAGAAGCACCGGCTTATCCTGCTCGCTGAGCACCTTGAGCAGGTTGAAATTCTGCATATTTCTTGTGCCGACCTGAATCAGGTCAACATCATCAAACAGCGGAAGCTGAGAAGCATCCATTATTTCCGTAACAATCGGGAGCCCGGTTTCCTGCCTTGCTATTTTGAGGAGTTCAAGACCATAAGCTCCATGTCCCTGAAATGCGTACGGAGAGGTGCGAGGCTTGAAAGCACCTCCTCGAAGCATTGTTGCTCCGGCCGCTTTCACACGCTTTGCAATCTCAACAATCTGCTCTTCGCTTTCAACTGAACACGGACCAGCCATTATAGTGAGTGATCCGCCGCCGATTTTTATATTTTCATTTATTTCAACAACAGTATCTTCGGGATGGAATTTTCTGTTTGCATTCTTGTAAGGCTCCTGAACTCGTTTTACATCTTCAACGATATCAAGCGCGGAAATAAGGTCAATATCAATAGATGAAGTTTCACCTACCAGACCAAGAATGGTCTGATTTATACCGATACTGGTATGAATCTGAATGCCTTTGCCCTGCAGCCAGTTCATCAGGCTGTCAAGCTGCTCCTGATTGGGATCTTTTTTTAGAATTACGATCATTTTATTTACCTCCAAAAAAACAAAAGACCCACAGCCTGTCTGGCTGTGGGCTCATGCAAAATTCAAATTAAAGCAAAGCTTTATGCATGATCTCTTTCTTTCAGCCAAACACAAATAACCCTACCGGTAAAGTAGGGATAGCTAAAGTAATAATAATAGCTATATTCAGTATTGACTGAATTATTAACGATCATCGCAAATGCCTGTCTTTCTTTAATGTTGTGTTTTATGATAGCACTTTAAAGCGTAGATTTCAAGTCTAATTTTACATATTTAGAATTTTTTTCATTCCGGGACTTTTCCGTAGCCTTGATTCTACTTTCCTGCTGTGACAAGAACCTCACCATCATCGGTTATTTCTATAATATCACCGGGCTTTACAGTGCTTGCAACTTCCTCTACCGGAAGAGCAAATATTCTCTTTTCTTCGCCCTCACAAAGCACAAACTTGTCCTCTATCTTAATTACTTTCATTGTTCTCATGATATAATCTCCTTTACTGCTTTTCTGTGTGAATATAAATATTCCCGTCAATCCAGGAAATCACTACTGTTCCATTCCGGTCTGTTCTGTAGTAATCAATGCCCATTCTTTCAAGAAGCCTCAGAACACTGTTATGAGGGTGACCATAGCTGTTGTTCTCACCGCATGAGAAAATAACATAATCAGGAGATACCGCTGCAATAAACTCCTCGCTGTTAGAAAGCGCACTGCCGTGATGATTAGCAATGAAAATATCTCCTTTTAAGTTATGACCTTCCTCAAGGAGCTCTTCTTCCACCTCATAAGTGATATCTCCGCAGGCAATAGCACCGAACCCGCCGCAGCTTATTGAAAGACTAATCGACAAATCGTTTATATCTTCACGATATTCTCCGTATTTCGGATGCAGCACCTCAAGCGTCAGCTCTCCGAAACGGTAAACATCACCTTCATCTGCATAGACAACTTCTACACCATATGCATCGACAGCTTCAATTACGGACAGGTAAAAACTATTCTCTATGGCATACTCTTCCGGAATATGCACCATCAGTATTCTGTCGGCGCCAATTTCCTCAATTACAGTATCCATTCCACCCATATGGTCGGAATGAGGATGTGTTGCAACTATCAGATCCAGCTGGTTTACTCCCTGCTTGCGAAGATAATCGCACACAATATCGCCCATACCGCTTTCTCCGGCATCGATAAGAACGTTGTAACTCTCACTCTGTATCAGCATGGAATCCGCCTGACCAACATCAATAACATGAAAAATCACATCGGACGGAGAAGTTGCCGGAGCACCGCTATGCTGAGCAATATATTCGCTGATGCTTTCGGTCAGCTGATTATATGCCGAGGTCCACGACGGTATCGCCGGATCTCCTGTAAGCTCACCGATTGTAAGAACAAATATAAGAGCCATCAGCAAAGCAAATGCTTTGGAACTGCGGATACGCCTGAACAGTCGCTCATACTCTTTTCGATGCTTATCTTTACGTTTGAAGTTTCCCGAATAGCTCCGTCGGCTGCTGGTGTATCCGCGAATTTTTCTGCTGTCCCGATTGGAGCGATAAGTGCTCATCGGCCATTTCTCCTCTGCCCTCTTGTTCCCGAACGTCCGGCACCAGTGCTGTGCCGATTATGTACATTGCCGGACTTGCGCGAGCTGCCCCTGCCTTTTGATGCATTTCCCTTTGTTTTAGCACCTGCGCCACTTTTTCCTGTGCTGCTCTGTCTGGTTTTTGAATTCTGTGAACCAGGTGCAGGTCTTATAAGACACTCAGAGCCATATCCTATCAGATCTGCTCTTCCGGCCTTTCTGAGCGCGCGCTCAACCGCATCCCGGTTTTCAGGCTTGAAGTACTGAAGAAGAACTCGCTGTTCAGCCTTCTCAGCCGGAGTTTTCGGCACATACACTTCCTTAAGTGTATACGGATCAAGTCCTGTATAGAACATACAAGTAGCAATTGTACCCGGAGTCGGATAAAAATCCTGCACCTGCTCGGGATGAAGTTTTTCAGCCTTCAGAAACAGCGCAAGCTCTACTGCATCTTTCAATGTGCTTCCCGGGTGGGAGCTCATCAGATAAGGAACAAGATACTGCTCCTTGCCTATCTCTGCTGTAATTTTGAAAAATCTTTTTGAGAATGCTTTATACGCTTCGATATGCGGCTTTCCCATATGATCGAGCACATTGTTGGAACAATGCTCAGGAGCAACCTTGAGCTGACCGCTTACATGATACTGAATAAGTTCTTTTATAAAAGTATCATCCTTGTCAAGCATAAGATAATCGAACCTGATGCCTGAGCGGACAAATACTCTCTTTACACCCTTTATTTTTCTCAGACGGCGAAGCATTTCGAGATACTCATCATGGTCAACTTCCAGATTAGGACACGCTTCAGGTGCAAGACAGCGTTTTCCTTTACACATACCAAGCTTTTCCTGCTTTTTGCATGAAGGCTGGCGGAAATTGGCTGTAGGTCCGCCGACATCGTGTATATTCCCTTTGAATCTCGGATTTTTAGTGAAGCTCTCTGCTTCCCTGATGACCGATTCCATACTTCGGCAGGTTATCTGTCTACCCTGATGGAATGCAAGCGAGCAAAAGGCACACGCACCGAAGCAGCCGCGATTGTGCGTGATGGAAAACTCAATTTCTTCCATCGCCGGAACACCGCCAACCTCGTCGTACACAGGGTGCGCGAGCCTCTCATACGGCAGTTCGTATACCCTGTCAAACTCTTCCTGCGATACCGGTGGCATCGGCGGATTGCAGATAAGCATTCTGTCGCCGTGACGCTGTATTATGGTCTTGCCTCGCACTGCATCATGCTCATCATTCTGAATACGGCAGGCAATTGCATACTCTTTTTTCGACTCGCATACCCGCTCATAACTCGGGCATTCTGCAACACTGCGCGGTTTATATTCGTTTATCGGCATGGTTACAACTGTACCGCGGACATCAAGAATATTTTCAACAGCTTCTCCGCTGTCAAGTCTTCTTGCAAGCTCAACCGTCTGGTACTCGCCCATACCGTATGAAAGTATATCTGCTCCCGATTCGATCAGTATCGAAGGACGTACATCATCAGACCAGTAATCATAATGTGCAAAACGTCTCAGCGATGCCTCCAGACCTCCTATAATTATCGGCACGTCAGGATATGCCCGCCTCGCCAGCTTTGAGTATACAATTGTTGCTCTGTCAGGACGTTTTCCCGCTGCATTTCCGGGAGAATAATAATCACTGCTTCTTTTTCTTTTTGCTGCAGTATAATGAGCAACCATCGAGTCTATATTGCCGCCCGATATCATAAATCCAAGCCTGGGCTTACCGAATCTTCTGAAATCAGACTCATTGCGGAATTCCGGCTGTGCAAGAATACAGACCTTATATCCTTCCGCTTCAAGAATGCGGGAAATGATAGCCGTACCAAAACTGGGATGATCGCAGTATGCATCGCCGGTAACAACAATAAAATCAGGACATTCCCAGCCTCGGGCTAACATTTCTTCTTTTGTAATAGGCAGAAACATATTATCTCCAAATATCAAATAAAATTAAAATCAAGTAAATCTGCACCAATAAAATCAGAATGTGATAGGATCAAACCCGTCATCATCGGTATCATCGCTGCTATAGACTATATCAGCAATATCTGTTTCCGGCTTTGATTCCTCATCTTCCTCAGAATACATACTTAAAATCGACATCTGACTCGGTGCATTTTTCTGAGCCGTAACAGCATCAGCCGACGGCAGATCGCGCGACATTGTCATTTCAAGATACTGCTGACGGCTCATCAGAACAGAACGCGGCTTAGAGCCTTCGAACGGACCGATAACACCGTGCTCGGCAAGCTGATCTATCAAACGTCCGGCGCGGGCATATCCGACACCAAGACGGCGCTGAAGCATCGAAGTCGATGCCTGACCTGCTTCGATGACAACCTCGATTGCTTTAAGATAGAGCGGATCTTCGTCACGTGAACCAATATCTTCAGCGCTCATTGCACCGCCGGATTTTCCGTCATCTGACTGTGCAACATTACGTTCTATCTCGCGAGCGATAGCATCATCATATTCTGCTTTGCTGTTCTGCTTGATGAAACCGACCGCATCTTCTACTTCCTTATCATCAACAAGACAGCCCTGCACACGCTTGGGCTTAGGTATGCCGACAGGATTAAAGAGCATATCACCCTTGCCGATAAGACCTTCTGCGCCGCTTTCATCAAGTATTGTACGTGAATCTATCTGCGAAGAAACCGCAAAGGCAATACGGCTGGGAATATTGTTTTTAATTGTACCTGTGATAACATCAACAGAAGGACGCTGCGTTGCAAGCACCATATGCATACCAGCTGCACGAGCCATTGCAGCAAGTCTGGCGATTGCATTTTCAACTTCCTTGGGCGAAGTTGACATGAGGTCTGCCATTTCGTCAATGACTATGACAATACGGGACATCTTCTCCATATCATCACTCTTTTCAGCAAGAGCATTATAGCCGTCGATATTTCTGACGCCATGCTCATTGAGAAGCGCATAACGCTTATCCATTTCTCCGACCGCCCATTGCAGTGCGCCTGCCGCCTTTTTGGGATCACACACAACAGGAACAAGCAGGTGCGGAATTCCGTTGTAGACATCAAGTTCGACCTTCTTCGGGTCGACCATTATCAGTCTGACATCTTCAGGAGAAGACTTATATATAAGACTTACAAGCATGGAATTTATGCATACTGACTTACCCATACCGGTAGAACCTGCAATAAGCAGATGAGGCATTTTCGCAAGGTCGGCAAGAATGATATTGCCTTCTATGTCTCTTCCTATCGCAACAGTGACAGGACTTTTTGCTGACTGAAACTGCTCGCTTTCAATAAGCTCACGAATACGTACTATGCTCCTTGACTGATTCGGAATCTCTACACCGACAGCCGCTTTGCCGGGGATTGGTGCTTCGATTCTTACCGCCTGAGCAGCAAGACGAAGCGCAATATCATTAGTAAGAGAAGTTATTTTGCTGATCTTTACACCAGGAGCCGGTTTGAGCTCATATCTGGTAACTGCCGGACCCCTGCTTATATCAACAACCGATGCAGAAACATTGTATTCAGCAAGAGTCTCTACGAGTCTCTCGGCATTGCTCTTGAGTTCTGCACGGATATCACTGTCATCAGACTTGTCCTGCGGTGTCAGGATATCAATCGGAGGGAATTTGTACTCATTGACAACAGACTCTTCGGTCTGCATCTGCTCGACTTCGCGTGCAAAACCGACTGTTTCGCGTGCGATCTCCTCAACACGCTGCTTTTTGGACTTTGTTCCTGCGAATTTCTGAATAAGTGCCTCAAAATCTTCATCGTCCATTTCCTGCTGAGGTGCTTCCGGTTCCGCAGGTTTCTCCGGCTGACGTGCAGGCTGTTTCTTTTTGGCACCTGCACGCTGCTCGTCTGCAAGCTCACGGACAACATCATCCACCGCACTCTGATGTGTATTTTTTGTTTCGTTCGATTCTTCTGAAGAATGTCTGCTGTATCTAGGCTTTACATTGATAACCGGCATTTCCGGCTCACTGTCTCGCGGGTCAGGTTCGAATTCGTCGAACGGAACATCATTTTCATCGCCGAACGGAACATCGATATCAAACTTTGCTTTTCGACTCTGCTGCTGTGCCTGCTGCCGCTTCTGCAGCTGGCTTTCTTCAAATTCATCGAGGAATTCATTATAATCATCATAATCGTCATATTCCTCGTCCGGCTCAAGTTCACGCATTGCTGCTCGCGCCAGCGCACGTTCATGAGCGCGCTCCTGTGCACGTTCGGCAGCGGACTTGACCGGTTCGGAAACCGACCTGAAGAGCTGTATCAAACCGGTCTGGGTAAGAATCATTATCATAACAAACGCAATCAGCAGAACAATTATCATCGCAAGAACCCTGCCGAATATCTCACCCATAACCCATCCGACAATTCCGCCGATAAGACCTGTTCCGTTCATATTCTCACCGTGACTGTAGAGCGAACCTATAACTTCTATCAGATCACGTCCGACCAGTTCTTTGGAAACCGGCATAACCAGATATACAAAAGAACTCAGCAGGAGTATTACGCCTGTCGCCTGAGCCAGCTTGATACCAATCTTGCTCTCAGCCTTATCAAGTGCAAGCAAAATAGAGAGATAGAAAAGAAGGAAGCACCAGAATATACCTGATACACCAAAAAGACCCTTTACTACATCACTGAACTGACCGCCTATACCGGGAAATACAACCAGAACGAACAGAAAAATGGCCACAGCAAACAGAACGACAGCCACAGACTGACGTTTACGCTTAATCTCCACCATTTCACGCTGCTTTGCTGCCTTTGTCTTTGTCTGTCGGCTGCGTGACGATGAACTGCTGTTCCTTGTTGATGCTCCTCTTGCCGAAGAAGCACGTGAAGAGTTTCCTCTGCCCGACGCACCTCTGGAGGACTGACCTCTCGAAGATGAGCCCGCGCGCGGTGAGCGTGAACTGCCGCCGGTTGAGCGGCTGTTTGTTCTTCCTCTTTGCTGAGCCATAAAATATTTATCTCCGTATCTAATTAATTTTATTTATCAGGAGCACTCTCCTGAAGATATTTCGCTTAAAACAGTTTTTTTCAAGCAATCAGGCTGCAATATCTGTAACAGAAACAATATCTGACATAGATACAACGTCTGCCGCAGAAACAACATCAGAGCCGGAAACAACCTCACCGCCGAAAATTGCACGGACAAAGCCGATACCGTCAACACCCATAACCTTCTCTGCGATGGCAATAGCTATGACAATAATACCGGCTGCAATGCAGTAATAACCGAAGTAATGAAGCTTGTCATTGTTGACAATCCACTTGAGTCCGAATATACAGAGAATACCTACAACTGCAGAAACAATTATTCCAACTATAACCGGACCTGCGTTGAACTCGGCCCAATCGCTGTCAGTCATGCTGAACAGCTCAAGTACATTTGCTGCAAGAATAGCGGGAATACCAATAATGAAAGAGAACTGCAGAGCCTTGTTTTTCTCCGTGCCGGTGAGCATACCAATTGTAGTTGTGGTACCGGAGCGGCTCAGACCGGGCATTGCAGCCAGACACTGACCTACGCCCATAGCAATGGCACTCTTGTATGTAAGTGAATTATTGGCCTTCATTCCGCTCTCTTTGTTCTTTCTTGCGATATAAGTAGAATAGAACAGCAGACCACCGGTAATGAGCAGGCATATTCCTTCAATCGCAATATCAGCATCTTCAGATGTATACTCAGAAAGATCCTTTATCGACTTGACAAGTTCTCCTTCGGAATCATAAAGGCCAAATATACCGAAAAGCGGCAGGAAAAGCAGAATTGCACAGGCACATGCCACAACAACCATTATAACCATGCGGCGGTTTTCGTTCATATCCTTGAGATTCCAGCTGAAGCTCTTATCAAACTTGCCTTTGCCATGCTTAATAAGACCAACAATATCTTTACACAGGTCTCTGACCATCGAAAAGAACTCGAGAATGAGGTCACGGATAGTCTGCCAATATGCAACAAACACTGCTGCTAGTGTGCCGAAATGCAGGAAAAGAGTAAAGGCCTGTGCTCCCTCGATATTCTTACCGGTAAAATGCTGAACTAGCGATACATGACCGCTGCTCGAAACCGGAAGAAACTCTGTCAGTCCCTGAATGAGACCCTGAACAAGTGCATCCCAAAAATTCATCGCAATATTCTCCTATACATATGTAATAGTATGTAAACCGGCAATTAACCGGCTTAATTCGATATTATTTATTCTTCAGATTCGGCAGAACGCTCTCCGATAAACTACTCTTTCGCCTCAGCGTCTTTCTCTTCAATAACACTGTAAAGATACTCCAGCGCATCAGACAGAGAGCCAAGTTCATCTATGAGTCCTTCTGATACCGCCTGTTCACCATCAAGCACAGTGCCTATATCCATAACAAGCTGTTCGGTATTCCGTGAAAGTTCGAGAAAACGCTCCGAATCAATCCTTGAATTATCAGTCACAAATTTGGTTATACGCTGCTGCATTCTGTCGAAGTGGTCAAGAGTCTGCGGTACTCCGATAACAAGCCCTGACATTCTCACCGGATGAACTGTCATTGTTGCAGACGGCACAATAAATGAATGCTTTGCCGAAACCGCCAGCGGTATACCTATAGAATGCCCTCCGCCAAGCACCAGCGAAACCGTCGGCGTTTTCATACCGGAAATAAGCTCAGCCAGCGCCAGCCCGGCTTCCACATCACCGCCGACCGTATTGAGAAGAATTATCAGCCCTTCTATTTCCTCCGACTGTTCCACAGCCACCAGCTGAGGCATGATATGCTCATATTTTGTAGTTTTATTCTGAGGTGACAGTGCCTGATGTCCTTCTATCTGACCTATCACAGACATACAGTAAATACAGTGTCTGCCGTCAGTTGACACAATTGATCCGGTATCATGTATCTGATCGGTTATACTTCCGGGAAGTTTGCCGTTTTCATTATTTTCTGCTTCGTGTTGTTCATTGCTGTTTCTGTATTCATCTCGCACAGATATCGCCTCCTGTACGATTATCATGCTCACAGAACAGCATATTATGCAGAGCTATGCCTTGTTTCACCCGCCTGCGGTTTGCGTAATAATATTTTATGTTAATTCGCACGCATAATGACCGCACTGAGCCATTATGCGATTCTAAATCTATGTTATTATATCACGAATAATGTTGCTCTTCAACATTATAAACACAATATATTGTTAAAATATTTAAAATTTTAACGTGTGTAGTTCTTGACAAATCGCACAATGAATACGATAATAGATTGTGAAATTTATAAAATCGGAGGTACGATTATTTTGGGAAAGAATATCTGTGAAAAGATCATTTCCGCGCATCTTGTCGACGGCGATATGACTCCCGGTTCCGAGGTTGGTCTCAGAATAGACCAGACTCTTACTCAGGACGCCACCGGCACTATGGCATATCTTGAATATGAGGCAATGGGTGTTCCCCGCGTCCGCACCGAGCGTTCGGTCGCATACATCGATCACAACACCCTGCAGACCGGCTTTGAGAATGCAGACGATCACCGTTTCATTCAGAGCATTGCCAAGAAACACGGTATATATTACTCCCGTCCCGGCAACGGTATCTGTCACCAGCTGCACATGGAGCGCTTCGGTATTCCCGGCAAGACTCTTATCGGCTCTGACAGCCACACTCCCACCGGCGGCGGTCTCGGCATGATGGCATTCGGTGCAGGCGGACTGGACGTTGCTGTCGCAATGGGCGGCGGCGCATATTACATCACTATGCCCAGCGTCATCAAGGTAAATCTCACCGGCGCTCTTTCTCCGTGGGTATCCGCAAAGGACGTCATTCTCGAGGTTCTCCGCATCCTCAGCGTCAAGGGCGGTGTCGGCAAGGTAATCGAATACGGCGGTGAGGGTATCAAGACCCTGACCGTTCCTGAGCGTGCAACCATCACCAACATGGGTGCAGAGCTTGGCGCAACCACTTCTGTATTTCCCTCTGACGAAATTACATATGAATTCATGAAGGCTCAGTCCCGTGAGGCTGACTGGGTAGAGGTCAAGGCTGATGATGACGCAGAGTACGAGCGTGTTATCGACATTGACCTGAGCAAGCTCGAGCCGCTTGCAGCTGCTCCCCACAGCCCGGACAACATTATCTCCATCAAGGAGCTCGAGGGCAAAAAGATCGATCAGGTTCTCATCGGCTCCTGCACCAACTCCAGCTACATCGACCTGATGAAGGTCGCAGCTATCCTTAAGGGCAAGACCGTCCATCCTGATGTAAGCCTTGGCATAGCTCCCGGTTCCAAGCAGGTTTACAATATGCTCGCACTCAACGGTGCTCTCGCTGACATCATTGCAGCCGGTGCACGTGTTCTTGAGTGTGCATGCGGTCCCTGCATCGGCATGGGGCAGTCACCCAACTCCGGCGGTATCTCCCTGCGCACCTTCAACCGCAACTTCGAAGGCCGCAGCGGCACTGCTGACGGTCAGGTTTATCTTGTAAGTCCGGAGACCGCAGCAATTTCCGCAATCACCGGCGTCTTCACCGATCCCCGCAACCTCGGCAATCCGGTTGACATCAGCCTGCCCGAGAAGTTCCTCATCAATGACAACATGATCCTCGCTCCTGTTCCTGAAGAGGAAATGAACACTGTTGAGATTCTCCGCGGTCCGAACATCAAGCCTTTCCCGGTCACCGAGCCTATCGCAGACCAGATTGCAGCAAAAACTCTGCTCAAGGTCGGCGACAATATCACCACCGACCACATCATGCCGGCAGGCTCCAAGATTCTTCCCTATCGCTCCAACATTCCTTATCTCTCCCAGTTCTGCTTCGGCGTCTGTGACAAGGAATTCCCCGAGCGCTGCAAGACTGAAGGCAGCGGCATAGTCATCGGCGGCAACAACTACGGTCAGGGTTCCTCCCGTGAGCATGCTGCACTTGTTCCGCTTTACCTCGGAGTCAAGGCTGTTATTGCTAAGTCATTTGCACGAATCCACAGAGCAAATCTTATCAACGCCGGTATTCTCCCCCTCAACTTTGAGAGCGAGAATGATTACGATTCCATTGATCTGATGGATGAGCTTGTTATCAGCGATCTGCACAGCGCTCTTAACACTGGCAAACTTACTGTTGAGAACCGCACCAAGGGCACCACATTCACCGTTCTGTGTGAGGTTTCCGAGCGTCAGCGAGATATCATTCTTGCAGGCGGTCTGCTCAATTACACCCGCATGTCCCTTGCATAATAGAGCACATCAATTCTTTAACATATATGGAGGTCTGTATCATGGACGAGAAAATCAAGGCAGCCGCCCAGCATTTTGCTGAGGTCATGGCTGCACAGCTTGAGCGTGTTGAGCGCATGAAGAACGATGGCGATTTTATCGATTACGATAAGCTCGACAAAATTATTGTAGGCGTTTGCGGCGGTGACGGCATCGGCCCGATCATCTCCCGCGAGGCTGCCCGCGTTGTTGAGTATCTCCTCGCAGATGACGTTGCAGCCGGCAAGATTGAGATCAGATACATCGACGGTCTGACCATCGAAAACCGAGCAGCCTGCGGCAAGGCTATCCCGGACGATGTTCTTGAGGAGCTCAAGGCCTGCCACGTTATCCTCAAAGGACCGACCACCACTCCCCGTGC
>JAZNOP010000054.1:0-1954 GCA_045580875.1 Acutalibacteraceae bacterium | reverse complement strand
CGCGCAGCTTAGCGGTGTCGGCAAAAATACCGTAAGTCTCGATAAGCAAGCTGACGCCTGCCTCTTCAGCCAAAGCAACGGAACGGGAAAGGCACTCCATCATTTTGTCGGAGACCTCGCCTGCGCCTGCGTGGATGCGGATGTTGGGAATTTTGAAAACCTTTGCGGTTTCAATGCAGGCCGCGATCTCGCTGCAGTTATAGTCAAAGCTGCTGTCGTCCGCGATGTCGCAGATAGAGTCTATACAGGGGATAGAGAGCTTTTTCTCCTGAAGACCGCGGATGGTCGCAGCGGCGGTGTGCGCGTGGAAAGGACCGCCCTTTGCGGTAAAGTCTGTGCCGTGTATGTTATGGAGCTCTATGCCCTGAAATTCCATTTCCAGAGCCAGGTCGCAGAACTCTGACCATGAATGATCGGACCAGCCTTTTATTGAAAATGACAGTTTCATACTTAGTTCTCCTCGTAGACGATTTTGTTCAGTGCATTGATATATGCGTGGATGGATGCACCGATAATATCGGTGGAAATACCGCGTCCGGAGTAGAGCTTGCCATTGGAGCGGAGCTTTACAACTGCGGTACCGACAGCCTCGCGACCTTCTGTAACGGCCTGGATCTGGAAATCATCCAGCTCGTAGTGGGTGCCGATTATCTGCTCGATAGCCAGAAATGCAGAGTCGATAGAGCCGTCACCTGCGCAAAGACCGCGAAGCTCCTTGCCGTCCTTTTCAAGGACGAGGCTTGCGGTTGCGCTTATTACGTTGCCGCTGTTGATAACGTAGCTTACAAGGCGATAAGTGGGAGGAACCTGCAGAGCAACGCTGGCGATGATGGCATCAAGCTCTCTTGCGGAAACCTCTTTCTTGTCCGCAACATTTTTAAATGACTCGAAAACCTTGTTCAGGTCGTCATCAGAAAGCTCATAACCCAGCTGGAGAGCTGCCTTGCTTACGGCATCAATATTGTCGTAGCTGTTCAGAATAAACTCGCTGCCCTGTGCAGAGGAAATTCCTGTATCAAAGGGAGAGGAACCTTTCTTGGAGCGGGTGAGCCACTCTATCTGAGTTGTAAGACGGTTTATCTCCATCATGTTGATGTTGCAGCCAAGGCCAAAGTCTTCACCGCGGAGACGGATAATGCGTGCGATATCGGAAACTGTCGCGGTGGAGTCACCTGTCGTGATTGCCTTCATCTCGCTTGCGCCTGCGCCGACTGCTGTAACAGCACAAGCGGCGGCCATGTTGAGCTCGTTAATGCACTGGGCTGCAACGTTTACCGTCTCCAGTGCAGGGATGCTCTCTTTAAGACCGCGGATGAATGCGCCGAATTCGTCGGGCAGCATAGCGCCTGCGGTGTCACTTATAGTGACGGTGGAAGCACCGCATGAAACCGCGGCTTCGATTGCCTGCTTTAAAAATTCGGGCTCTGCACGGGATGCGTCTTCTGCTGTAAAGTCGATATCATCGCAATAGGTTTTGCAGTGTGTGACCAGTTCCTTTATCATTTCAAGAACGGCAGCGGGCTTTTTGTGGCATACATATTCCATCTGAACTGTGGAAAGGGGAACGATAACGTGAAGACGGGGCTTTTTAGCCTTTGAAATCGCCGCCCACGCTGCGTCGACTTCCTCTACGGTGTAGCCTACGGGCATTGAAACACCACAGTTTTCAACGGTTGTGGAGATAGTACGCATAAGAAGCGCATCAGTCTTGATATTGACAAGGGGAGCAGCCTCGATGTAGTCGACTCTCATCTTGTCAAGAGCTTTGGCGATCTCCAGCTTTTCCTTGCAGCTGAGAGCTGCCTCTGCGGGGTTTGCACACTGTCTAAGTGTCATATCAGTGATCTTTACGTTTCTCATGTTCCTGCTCCTTTTACGATTAAAAATAAAAAACCCCGAGGTCAAATGACCTCAGGGACGAAAATCAATTCCGCGGTACCACCCTGCTTGCTGC
>JAZNOP010000053.1:0-5567 GCA_045580875.1 Acutalibacteraceae bacterium | reverse complement strand
CGAAAGCGTGTCCGAATTATCCGGAGGCTATGATATAAGGCCGAAGTTTTTGTCGTTGCGGTGAGCACATTGCCATGATGTGATGCGGATATTCAACTTCCGCCTCGCGCAGCGGCGCAGCTTTTGCTGAAGCAAAAGCGCTGTTATTCCGAATGGAATAACTGGGCGGGTTCCTTTTTGTTCGGTAAAAAAGGAACCAAAATACCGTTTAAAAGGTCGTCTCGTATTTATATCGAATTGCATGTGTTTCAGAAATAATTCTACCGAATCATTACTGAAAACCCCAATGCGGAATAAATACATGTAGCTTAGGCCACTGTCCGGCGCTCATTCACCGGAGTTGAGTGTGGCGATTGCCAACGCTTTATCATCTTCCAACCTTCCACCCCTCGCCGATATTCTTCCGGCTCGGTCTTGGGGTGTGTGCGGTTGGTGCATCACTGAAGGTGAGTGCGCTAAACCAAAATTTACCGCCTCTCTGCGGCATTTTCAATAAATCACTGTCGGCGGAAAATGCGATTATTTGGCAGTTTTTCTCTTCCCGTTTCTATTGCATTTTATGTCGAACAGTGGTAAAATATTTGAAATATACTCAAGTATACAATTTCATTAAAATAAAGGAGAATAAAACCATGCTCAACACCAATCCTGCAGGTAAATTCGCCAAAGAGGGTCTGACCTTCGACGATGTGCTGCTCATTCCGGCACACAGTGAAGTCGAGCCCAAGAACACCGACATTTCCACCTATCTGACCAAGAACATCAAGCTCAATATCCCCCTGATGACCGCGTCCATGGACACCGTCACCGAGAGCGGCATGGCTATCGCCATCGCACGTGAGGGCGGTATCGGTATCATTCACAAGAACATGACCATCGAGCAGCAGGCTGATCAGGTCGACCGCGTAAAGCGCAGTGAGAACGGCGTTATCGCAAACCCCTTCTTTCTGTCTCCCGACCACCTCGTTTCCGAGGCAAATGCTCTCATGGGCAAGTATAAGATCTCCGGCGTTCCTGTCTGCCGTGACGGCAAGCTGGTCGGCATCATCACCAACCGCGACCTCCGCTTCATGACCGACGCTGACTTCAATCAGCCCATTGCAAACGTCATGACCTGCAAGAATCTTGTCACCGCTCCGGTCGGCACCACCCTTGCACAGGCTCAGGAGATCCTCCGCCAGCACCGCATCGAGAAGCTCCCCCTCGTTGATGATGAGGGCAATCTCCGCGGTCTCATCACCATCAAGGACATCGAGAAGGCTGTCCGCTATCCGAATACCGCACGTGACAGCAAGGGCAGACTGCTTGTCGGCGCTGCTGTCGGCAACACCCCTGACGTTCTCGAACGCGTCGCAGCTCTCGTAGCTGCTCAGGTCGACGTCATCACCCTTGACTCGGCTCACGGTCACCACATCGGTATCATCAACTGCGTACGCAAGATCAAGGCAGCTTATCCTGATCTTCCCATCATCGCAGGCAATATCGCAACCGCACAGGCTGCTGAGGAGCTCATCGAGGCAGGCGCTGACTGCATCAAGGTCGGTATCGGCCCCGGCTCCATCTGCACCACCCGTGTCGTCGCAGGTATCGGCGTACCTCAGGTCACCGCTGTCTACGACGCAGCCTGCGTTGCTGCAAAATACGGTATCCCCGTCATCGCTGACGGCGGTATCAAGTACTCCGGCGACATCGTCAAGGCTCTTGCAGCCGGCGCAAACGTCGTCATGGTCGGCTCCCTCGTCGCAGGCTGTGAGGAGGCTCCCGGCGAAACTGAGGTCTATCAGGGACGTCAGTTCAAGGTCTACCGCGGCATGGGCTCCCTCGCTGCAATGAGCAAGGGCAGCAGCGACCGTTACTTCCAGGGCGGCGCTCGCAAGCTCGTTCCGGAAGGCGTTGAGGGTCGTGTTCCCTTCAAGGGACCGCTTGCTGACACTGTCTATCAGATGATGGGCGGTCTTCGTGCAGGTATGGGCTACTGCGGCTGCGGCAGCATTCCCGAGCTCCACGAGAGAGCACAGTTTGTCCGCATTACCGGCGCAGGTCTCAAGGAGAGCCATCCGCACGATATCTATATCACCAAGGAAGCACCCAACTATTCCAGCATAATGTCTGACTGAGATCAGATGACATACCGGTAACAAATTGTTTACATTATCGCAGGTTGACCTTTCAGATATAATGTTTTACAATTATTATTCGGGCATGAGTTTTTGATCTGCCCGTGTTTACCGAGCCTTAAAGCAGAAAGAAAGGGATCAGGTTATGATTAGTGCAGGACTTGTCAGCTGGCAGACCGAGCGCGGCTTCCGGCTGGAGAATGATATCGTATACGGCGTATACAACGGTGTCGGATTTGCGGCTGCCTGCGAGGACGGCGGCAAGCTCTTCACCTTCATGCTTTCCGGTCCCGATCAGGCCTTTGATGCCATCGAGGATCTTATCGTCGCACAGCCGGGCAGATTACGCGAGCTTCAGGTTGGTGACGTTGAGAATTACCTCGCTTTGTTCTTTGAGGAGAGAGGCGCAGAAATGCCCGCTCAGCTCATGAATGAGATGCTCGACTTTGTCGTTGCAAATGCGCGCGGCTGCGGCTTTGCAGTTCCCAGAGTGTGCGTCAAGTGCGGCGCTCCGGCAAACAAGCGCTCGTTCTATATGGATATGGTACAGCCGATGTGCGCTGCCTGCAGCGAGGAAGAGCGTCTCAGGAAACGCGCGGCTGCTCCCAGACCCCAGCCCCAGCCCGAACCGGCGCCTGCTCCGGCTCCCATGCACGTGCAGGACAGCCTTGTCCCCCAGAAGTCGGGTTATAATCCCGACGAGGACGATACATACGATCAGTACGGTCCGGCGGCGAGAATGCCCCAGCCGAACAGAGCACCAGCACCGGCTCCCATGCCGGCACGCGAGAGCGCACCTTCTGCAGTACCGCTGTCATTTGCTCAGGATACCACCGACTACGGCAGTCTGCCCAAGGGTATCCTCGGTACTGTTCTCGGCGCACTCGCCGGTCTTGTTCCGCTGTTCATCTCGGCTCTGCTCGGTCTTGAGCTGACCTGCCTGTGCGCAGCTGTCGGCTTTGCAGCCGTATTCGGCTACACCCTCTTCAACGGACTCAAGCAGAAGAGCACCGCACTCGTGGTGACCGCTGTTGTTTCCGAGATTTTTGCCGTACTGGGCTTCATCGCCATAAATGTCATCGACGGCATGGGCGAGGGAATGGCATTCAAGGAGGCTCTCTCCGAATCTCTCTTCGCTGAGCCTATCGACTATGTCAACTTTGTCATAGGCATAGTGACTGCCGCACTGGGCATATTCATTTCGCTCGATATTCTTGCCAAACATATCTCCGACACAGGAAACAACGGGCAGCAGTAATAATCAGACAAAAGCGCTGCGCAGGTGTATGTCTCAGGCATACGCCTGTGCGGCGCTGTGATTTTTGTAATTCATTTTTAACATAATTGAGAAAGGAACGGGGATAAGCCCGTGCCGGCTGGACGATTGAAATCTGCCGGCGGACGAAGAAAAATGAGCATGGATTTCTGGAAAAAGTTCAAGAGCGGCACTGACATCAGAGGCGTCGCAAGCGAGGGCGTTGCAGGTCAGCCTGTCGACCTGACCGATGAGGTTGTATCCGCAATTGCGGTGGGCTTTGCAAAGTGGCTCTCTGAGCGCACAGGCAAGCCGGTTGCCGGGCTTCGCATAGGTGTCGGCCACGACTGCCGCATTTCCTCGGAGCGCATCGATGCAGCCGTTACAGGCGCACTGGTCAAGGCAGGCGCTCACGTTTTCTCCTCCGGAATGTCCTCCACTCCGGCTATGTTCATGATGACACTTGACTGCGAGCTTGACGGCTCGGTGCAGATAACCGCCAGCCACCACCCCTTCAACCGCAACGGTCTGAAGTTCTTCACCCGTGACGGCGGTCTTGACGGCGCTGATATCAGCACCATACTCACCTTCTGTGCCAACGACGACCTGCCTGCAGATGCGCAGGGCGGTACAGCAGAGGTATGCGATTATATGCCGCGCTATGCAGAGCGCCTGCGCCAGACCATCATCGAGGGCGTCAACGCTGAGGACAGAGAGCACCCCCTCAAGGGCTTTAAGATGGTAGTTGATGCAGGCAACGGTGTCGGCGGCTTCTATGCTCAGGAGGTTCTTGAGAAGCTGGGCGCTGACATCACAGGCAGCCGCTATCTCGACCCCGACGGAATGTTCCCCAACCACGCTCCCAACCCTGAAAATCCCGACGCAATGCGCTCGGTCACCGAGGCTGTCATGGAGGCAGGCGCTGACCTCGGCATTGTGTTTGATACCGACGTTGACCGCGCAGGCGCAGTTGATGCAGCCGGCGCAGAGATAAACCGCAACCGCCTTATTGCGCTCATTTCCGCCATTGCAATCGAGACCAACCCCGGCGCGACCATCGTCACCGATTCCACCACATCGGCAGGTCTGCGCGATTTCATCGAGAATACACTGGGCGGCAGGCACTACCGCTACCGCCGCGGCTACCGCAACGTCATCGTACGTGCTCAGGAGCTGTGCGCACAGGGTATCTGCTGCCCCGTAGCAATTGAGACCAGCGGTCATGCAGCGCTGAGCGACAATTATTTCCTCGATGACGGCGCATATCTCATCACAAGAATAATCATCAAGATGGCACAGCTTCGCGCAGAGGGACGCACCCTTGCCGACCTGACCGCCGCTCTTGCCGACCCGGCAGAGGAGAAGGAGCTCCGTCTGCCTATAGCCGCCGCTGATTTCCGCGAGTACGGCGAGAATGTACTGGCAGTGCTGGAGAAGTGTGCTGCAGATAAAGAGGGCTGGATTGCCGCTGACGACAACCGCGAGGGCTTCCGCGCAACCGTCACCGATGCAGACGGCTGGTTCCTGCTCCGCCTGAGCGTACACGACCCCATCATGCCGCTCAATCTTGAGAGCAACACCGCAGGCGGCTGCAAAAAGATTGCCGCACAGCTGCTCGATGTGCTCGGTCAGTTTGCCGAGCTTGACCTCTCGGCGCTGAAGGGCTACGTAGAGGGCTGAGATAAATAAAACGTTCCGGAATTCCGGCTGCAGATTTTCAGCCGCAGCAATTCTCTCGTAAGGAGATTACGATACACCATGAGCATAAAGGCTGTTCTTACTGACATTTCCAAAAAATCGCCGGCTGTCAGGTTTGTTCTGCGTGAGGCGCGATTCTGCCTTGCAAGACTTTCCTATCTGCCGGTAAAGCTGGGCGCGCGTACCGACAGCCGCCTTGTGCTGTTTGAAAGCTACAACGGTCAGTCATACGCCTGCAGTCCGCGGGCAATATATGAACATATGCTCAGTGACGAACGCTTTGCCGGTTACCGCTTTGTGTGGGCGTTCAAAAAGCCGGAGGAAAAGCAGCTGCCTGACAGCCTGCGCACCACAACTGTGGTCAGCGGCTCGCGCGAGTATCTGCGCATCTGCGCCGCCGCCGGGACTGTAATCACCAACTCAAGCTTTTCAGAGGGTGTCACCCTGCGTAAGGATCAGGTGCTGATGCAGTGCTGGCACGGCACACCCCTCAAGCG
>JAZNOP010000052.1:0-8402 GCA_045580875.1 Acutalibacteraceae bacterium | reverse complement strand
CGCTTCGCTGTCCTGCACTTCGGGAATGTACAGGTTAATGGAGGCTGCATTCAGCGCATCGAACTTCTTGTCGTAGGCCTCATCCACCTGAAATGCCAGCACCAGCGCCAGGTTCAGCATGAAGGCCGTAAACAGCACGATCAGACCAAAGGAAACAAAGGATCCCTTGTCCTTCCTCAGATTGTGGATCACCTGCGTGGAGATCTTGCTCACATTACCACCCCATCTCGGTCAGGAAGCTGTTGAGCTTTGCTTCTCGTTCGCTGTTTTCAGCCTCATATTTTCCAAGGTCACATTCGCCGAATATCTGACCATCACGGATATAAAGAACACGGTTGCCGCGCAGTGCGGTGCGCTTGTCGTGGGTGACCATGATAATGCTCTGTCCATCATTGTAAAGCTGCGTAAATACATTCAGCACAGCCTCGGAATTATTCGAGTTGAGTGCGCCTGTAGGTTCATCGGCGAACACAACCTCGGGTCGGTTGATGACCGCTCTGACAATGCCTGCACGCTGGGCTTCACCGCCGGAAACCTGAGAAGAAAACTTCTTCTGTGTTATTTCCGGAATGTTTACAAGCTCAAAAAGCTCCTTTGCTCTCTTTATAAGCTCCTTTCTACGGCCCTTGCACAGCGCTCCTGCAGTCAGTACGTTATCCATCAGACTCATTTTTTCGAGCAGGTATATCTGCTGAAAAACAAATCCGCAGTGCTTTCTTCTGAAAATTGCAAGCTGGTCATCGGTGCATTCAGTAATCTCTCTGCCGGCAAAATGAACGGCACCTGCTGTGGGTCTGTCCATGCCTGAGAGGGAATACATAAGAGTGGATTTGCCTGCTCCCGACGAACCCATAATGATTGTGAAGTCACCACGGTAGATATCAAGGTCGAGATTTTCAAATATAACCTGCTGGCTGTCGCCGGTGCCGAAGCTCTTCTTCAGTCCTCTTGCTGAAATGATGATGTCTTTTTCTGCGCTCATAATTTACCTCCGAAATTCTGTTGGCGGACAGTTGCTGATGTCAGCTGTCCGTCTGTGATGGCTTCATTCTATCCGGATACCCCGGTTGCCGCCACCAACAGTTGTTTCCATAGGCAAAAAAGTCATGCTACGCTCCGTTGCATGGATAAAAAACAGCATAAGTAAGCCGTTTTTAGCAATCAAACAAATCGACATTTTTTGTCAATCCAACAGACTTTTGACATGTACAAAAACATATCCCACTATTATCATCGAAGTCAAATGCAAGGATGATAGAATGACTTACTGTAAGTTCCAACTGATTTATATGTGACTATCCCACCATGCCGGGCGTAAACTGCCCGGTCCGGGAGAGCGCACGGACCGTCCGTGAGGTCGAGGGTTAACCCTTTCGAGTCCACCAAGGAGCAGAAAATTTTTTATTCAGATTCATCTTTGCGACAAGTCGCTCCATCGCAAAACAAACGTCGCAGATTTACTCAATCTGCGGTGCTGCCTTATTTGGGTTGTTATTCATCCTCTTTCTGCTAAATTACATTCATAAAAAGAACCCACCGCATATTGGTCGGTAATTCCGACTACTGTGCGGTGGGTTTGGTTTATGGGTTATTCAGTTTTTGTTTAGACATTCTCAAACAAAAATCAGTTTTGCACTTATTTCCAGCTGCTGTAGAAACCGATGCCCTGATCCTCCCAGCCGATGGAGAGCAGGTAATCCCTCTCCTCGATGCTGGCGGTGAAGTGATATGCGCCTCTGGTCTCGTTGGGGTTGTGGAGGCGATACTGAGGCACTTCGGTATCGTATGCAGAGTTGAATGCGATACCCTCGTAGTTCCAGCCAGCATCAAGCAGCGTTGCTTTCTCTTCTTCGTCCATGGTGTAGAGATGCTCGCCGGTAACCGGGTCGTACAGACGATAAACAGGTGCGCCGGTTGTCATGGAGAAGGTGAAGCCTACGCCCTCATAGCACCAGCCTTCAGCGACGAGATTGTCACGTTCGACCTCAGAACCGGTGTAGAAATGCTCGCCGGAATTGGGGTCGTACATACGGAACATATCCATCACAGTACGCATTTCGGTAGTCTCACGGTGGATTCCGCAGGCATTGCAGGTGCCGTCGACTTTGTTGTCATAGCTGTGACCGGTTGCTTTAATTTCTCTTGTTTCGAAATAGTCACAGCGAGAGCATTCTCTCTTCTCTTCGCCTGCTGCGGCACAGGTGGACTCACGAGTTACAACGTAATCACCCATATCGTGATTGCCGCCTGCGCAGCCGTCCTCGTCAACGATAAGCCATATGAAATCGGAGTATTTGTCAGATCTGGCAGTGAATGTGCCGTCATCGTTTATGGTGTAATCAATGGGCTCAATTGTATTCTTATGAATTCTTACAAGGACAAATTTCTTTGCTTCGCCTGACTGGATTTCCTTCATGCCTGTAGGCAGATCGAAAGTGAATGTAATCATGTTATCAAGCTCGACGATATTGCCGATATGGTATTTCTCGCCGTCCTTATCCTTATGATACATTTCTACTTCGATGTTATATGCACCGGCGAACTGTGCGTTGAGCTCTCTTGCAGCCTTCTTTATCTGGCCCCAGTTATCTCTGTATTTTACGAAGTTTTCTTCGTACCAGTTGAGGTCTGTGAAGAATTCATCGCCGCGCTCAATACCTTCCTGAATCTGATCCTTGATATCATCAAGATCCTCTGCAGGAATATCGGTATTGCCGAGATCGGGATTCTCATTGTTAAGGATATCGTCGATGATGTCGCCAGCCTGGTCGGTAACATCCTTCATTTCCTCTTCGTCGGTAATTGTTGTGGATTTGACCTTATAAACTGTAACGGGTACTGTTTCTGTAACATTACCTATTTTTGCAGTTATTTCGGCTGTACCGACAGCGTTTGCGGTAATCTTTCCATCTTCATCAACGCTTACGATTTCGGCATCAGAGCTTGACCAGTCGATCGATCTGTAGAAAGCATCGATGGGGAAAACAGTTTTACCGAGGTAGAGTGAGTTGCCGAGGCAGATTATGGGCTCTTCGGGGTAAAGTGTTATTTCTTCGACAGGAATACGGCCGAAGTTCGGCTCAACAGGATCGGAGAAAGACGAAAAATCACTTGAAATGTAAAGCCCAAGGTTGCTGCTTTCTGTTCGAACCTGGATTTCAACCTTTGCGCCTTGTAAAGCATCCGAACCAAAATTGTTAATATCCCAATAATACCAGCTTCTGATATAATCATACATATCAAAGGTCATGCGACCACCGGCATACGAGGGATCGGTATTCACAGAACAGGACACACTCCACGAGTCCGACATGTCATCTGAATAAATTTTAAGGTAAATATTGTAACGATCCGCAAGATAGTCGGTTGCGGCTATATCCCAGGACGCAACAAGATTCTCGTCAAGTTCTACATTCTGCGGTGTTGTGAATTTATGTCGCTCATCAAAAAAATAGTTGATTTTTGCCGACATTGCAGACGCTTCGCCGTATGTCCATTCATTATCAAGGACATAAGCTGAAGTAACGGTATACGAAACCTGAACAACCGGAGCGGTTGAACCTGCTTCATTGTAGACCTTGTTTATTTCCTGCTGAACATCAACTTCAACGGAACTTGTTCCAGCTTCGCAGGAGCCAAGGAAGGTGGCTCCGTCATAGACATAAACCTCAAGCTTATAATAGTTTGCTCCATCTACAGCACTCCACTGAGCTGTTGCTGTACTGTTCTCTTTCCACGAAGGGTCAGTGACAGTGCCAAGAGCAGCTGCCTCAGTAGCAAATACAATTATGCCTGAGCTTACAATACTGATAACCATTACAAGAGAAATGATTATCATCAGCAGTTTCTTGGGTTTCAAGTTTTTCATTTTCTGGACTCCTCTCCAAAATAAAAAGCAGATTCAAACGGAACTCTCAAAAATGACATTCCCGTTTATTGTAGTACCGGCACAACCTGCTCCGCCACGATTCAGATAAACACAAGACACCCCTCCGCAAAAATATTTTCCGGACGGTAAGCAGTTGCGCTGTTCATATTGGTTTTATTTTATCAGAATTATTATGAAAAATCAATAGTTTAGCTCAATAAATGTATCGATTTTAGTCTACTGTGCACACTCGTGTTGACTTCTCACACTGCCGAAGCATAATTCCCCTTACTGATAGGAACAACGCCGCACAGCTGAGTTGACTGTGCGGCGTCTGATTTATCTGATATTCTTCTGTCCCTGCGCCCGCAGGCTTTATTTCAGCCACAGACCGGATCTGAAGCTGCACCATGGCGCAAACATTGACATTTTACTGTAGGGTGTCAGATCACACACTCCGGCGGCATAAAGATCCAGCCTGCCGTTTTCAAGGCTGAGACAGGGAGTGTACTCTACAACGCTGCCATCTTCTGCTCTGACTATCAGATTCGGCATGATGTCGCTGATGTTTCCTCTGACCAGCACTGGCAGACCACCGATTACCGACAGGTATTCTCTGCCCGGACCGGGGTTGACACCTTCTATATAATCCTGTTCAAAATCAAAATAATACTCAGAAACCGTCATCAAAACATTGTCATTTGCAGGAATTATCACATACCATTCAGCACCCTCCGCAAGCACACAGCGGTCTGCCGTAAGGTCTGAAAGGAAGCTGAATTCGTCCCAATAGCTTTCCTCTCTGAAGCTGTCCATGGCCTCACCAAGCCCGACATCATAATAACCCAGATAGGCAACACCAATCAGCGCGCCTTCTTCTGTTATCTTTTTCTGCAGCTGTGAAAGAGCAGACTGTGACTGATTCTGCGGTTCATTCTGTTCTTCATTTCCCTGATTTTCATTATTTCCGCTGTCTGTCAGCTTCAGAGTATCAAAGGAGGCGCGCATTATGGCATAAAGTCCTTCATACATCTCAGCGATAAACTGACATTCAATGACCAAACAACCGTAATTGGTATCTATGACGTAAAAACGCATCTGCGCGTCATTGTTGTAAAGATTATCGTAAAGATAAACAGCAATTGCATCGTACATACCGACAGCCGCGCGCTCGGTAAAGCAATCGGCATAGTTGTCGCCGTACATATAAACCAGACCGTCGGCGAGCTCCTGCGCAGTCATGTCGTAGTTGGGATAGATACAGTAATATACGTTGGTCGAGCCGCCCCAGTTCTCATAGGTAAAGGTGTCGTAAACACCGTCGGAGCTGAATGTGAAATACTCAGGATCCATCGCCACGGTATAGTCAGCAGCGATGCCTTCTACAATTTCAACCGGTATCTTCTCTACAGTACCCTCGCGATTGACTTCGATATAATGCTGGATTTCTCCGTTCTCACCTGCATCTGCCCCGTCTGTATAGCCGGGATTATCTGCTGCCGGACTGTCATTTTCGGGCTTATTTGTGCAGGCCGCAAATGTGGCTATAATCGCAAAGATAAGGACAATTGAAATAAAACGTGACAGAGCTTTCATCTTTGATTCTTCCTTTCAGCCAATATTATTGTAATCATCTGAAAACGCATACCGTGCATATCAGTTCAGGTATAGTTTTATTATATCACATTGCATACGCTCCATCAACCGGCTTTGCAAGCCTGAAACAATGCCGGTTGATGGAGCATAGTATTATTTCTCAATTTTAATTTGCTGACTTCAGCTTCTCTCAGTGTGCGCTGCTAATTTTGAATAAATTGTGAACTAACTATTGACAAATTGTGTACACCATGTTATTTTATAGACATCAGAGAGAGAACTTAACAAGTCAGTATTCTCAACAGGCCAGACTGAGACTCAAGAAAAAGGGGGACAATTTTATGAAGCGAACACTTACCAGAATTATGGCCGCTGTGCTCGCGGTTATGCTCATGCTCACTGCGGCTGCCTGCGATACTCCGGCGGCAAAACTTGAGCAGAAGCTCGGTGTTTCCTTTGAAAACATCGTCTGTCAGTATTCCCACGGTCCGGGCTGGATTCAGGATCCGCTCGAAGATTTCGCCACGAACATAACGGTTTATGCCGACGGCAGGGTTCGGATATGGACTGACCACAACGATGTAGTCCTTGCTGAAGCTTTCACCACAATCAGTCAGGAAAAGATAGATGCACTGATAAAATCCATAAGAAAGAACAACCTCTTCGCCCTTGACGACTGCTCCGACTATGATATTCTCGACGGCGGCTGGAGTAATTTTTACTTTTTTGACGCCGAAGGAAATAAAGTACATGACTGCGGCGGTCTGAACTGCACCAACGACAGATACTGTGATACAAAGAATTTGTTTGTAGAGTATTTCCCTTATAATGATCCTTTAATTGACAGCGTGGAAAACCAAAGCTACGGTGCACTCGAAGTCTATCTGCTTTCCATTGGTGCGGGTTATAAATTACAATATTCTGATCTGAGAGGAACGGTACTTAATATCCGCTGCTTCAATGAAGAATTCAAAGGATTCTTTGAACGCTATTACACAATGCCCGAAGGTATAATAGTAAACTGGATAATTGACCCTGCAGACGACGGAATATACTACAATAGGCTTGATGAGGCTCTTGCTGCACAGAACGCCGGAGAGCTGCGCGGTGATGATGCGATAGATATGGTTATAGTAGATGCCGAGTATCTCGAAAAATATATCGAGAGCAATTATATTCTGCCTCTCAAACAGCTGAGATACCAGCTGCCTGACACCTCATATCCTTACGCAATTGAAGCCAGCACCAACTCAAAAGGCGAGCAGATGGCTGTACCTATTTATCTGTACCCCGGCGCACTCATTTACCGCCGCTCAATCGCAAGAGACGTACTTGGAACCGACGATCCTGCACAGGTGCAGGAAATGCTTGACAGCTGGGAAAAATTCGAGCAGGTAGCTGCCGATGCAAAAGCCAAGGGATATTATATGACCGCTTCATTCGCCGATACTCTGCGCCCCTTTGCAGGAAAACCTGATGCTTTCGGAACAACCTGCGGAAATAATCCGCAGCGTGACAACTGCACCGGCGAATGGCTGACACAGGCTGAAACCTTCCTGCAGAACGAATATACCTTGCCGCACACCCTATGGAGCGATGACAAGCAGGCACAGATGGCTGCCGACGGAAAAACAATGTGTTTCTTCGGACCGGCATGGTACTACCGTTACTGTATGTATCCAATTCAGGAGGATTCCTATTACGATGACTGGGCATCGTCCTATGGCGACTGGGCAATATGTCAGGGACCTCAGTCATTTGAGTGGGGCAGCACATGGCTTCTGCCCTGCAAAGGAACTGACAACGCCGCTTTATTGTGGGACATTTTTGATACATTTACATCAGACACCGAGGTCTGCCAGAAGCTTATCCGCAACGAATATGTTTTCCCGAACAACACTGAAGCTGTGCTTAACGAAATCAACGACGAATACTACAGCAACAGCCTGCTCGGCGGTCAGAACGATCTCGCTGTTCAGCACGAAATCGCACTGCAGATGAGCTGGAACGGTCTGAATGAATACCGTGACTTCACAATTGAATATATGCCGGAGTATATCCTCCCCGCGCTGCTCGGCAAGCAGAGCTATGACTATGCAATGGAGGAATATATCGGGCAGCTGAGCTCAGTTCTCCCTGAGCCTGACAGCGAATGAATTTTGTTTCGCTGACAATTTAATACATCATACGAAAGCCGCCGGTGATCGATTTCACCGGCGGCTCTGATTTATGCTTTATTTTTCGGTTTCGCTGTGAGAGTCACAGATTACTGAAATTACTGTGCAGCTTATTTCTTCAGCTGCTCCTCAATATCCTTCGATACTGCCATTTCACCGCCGAAGATGTAGATGGTTGTCGGCTTGAATGCGTTGATGTAGTCAATCTGAACTTCGGTCAGAGTGGGCGGTACGAGTACCAGAGGACCATTGTTCTTTGCTGCGAGAACGCCGCCTGCGAGAGCATCGGGGAAGTTTGTACCGGTTGCAATGCAGATGGTCTTGCCGGTGAGGACAGCTGCAAATCTCTTGTTGATTTCGATACAGGTTGCATATCTTGATGCGCCCGATACACGCTCAACGGTATTTGCACCGGCTGCCTTGATGTTGCCGATTGCATCATCAGAAATTGCAAGCGGACCACCGAGAATATATGCGGTCTTTGCGCCGCTTGACTGGAGGTATGCCTTTGTTCCGTCAGAAAGGACGCCATTCTGTGCGATATAGAGGATAGGTGCCTTTTTGACTGCAGCTGCGCCGCCGACAGAAAGGGCGTCAGCGTAGTTGTGGGAGAAGGCGAAGAATACCTCAGTCGGCTTCTTGCCGGTGATGGTCTCAAGCTTCTTTGCAATCTCGACAGCTGTGTCGAAACGGCTCTTACCTGCAACACGCTCAACAGTGAGACCCATGCCCTTCAGGGTGTTGACAACGTTGTTGTTGAT
>JAZNOP010000051.1:0-100640 GCA_045580875.1 Acutalibacteraceae bacterium | reverse complement strand
GAGTCAGCCCGTTTACAGGTCGCAAGTAACAATCTTTAAGCAGCTGGCAGATCGTACTTACGCGTTGACGTGTTACGCGAAGAACATAGGGCTTTGCCCGCATATGAAATACCCCCGGTTTGACCGGGGGATATTTATTACTCGCTTTTTATCCGTTTCAGCGCACCTTTCTCCAGACGGCTTACCTGTGCCTGTGATATTCCTATTTCCTCTGCTACCTCCATCTGTGTTCTTCCCTGCATGAACCTCATTGTAAGTATAAGCTTCTCCCTGTCGCTCAGATTCATGATTGCTTCTTTCAGTGCAATTTCGTTAAGCCAGTTCATGTCATCATTGTTGTCGCCTATCTGATCCATAACATATATCGTATCACCACCGTCTGAATAAACCGACTCATACAGCGATACAGGCTCAACGATAGACTCAAGCGCCATTACAACTGATTCACGCGACATTTCAAGTTCCTTTGCAATCTCCTCAATCTGCGGCTCTCTCCCGTTTTCGGCTGTCATGCGCTCCTTTACCTGCATGGCGCGATATGCTGTATCTCTCAGTGACCGGCTGACACGCACAGAATTATTGTCTCTGAGATACCGCCTTATCTCGCCGATAATCATCGGAACTGCATAGGTTGAAAATCTGACCTGCTGATTCAGATCAAAGTTATCTATAGCTTTTATCAGACCAATACAGCCAACCTGAAAGAGATCATCAGGATTCTCTCCGCGATTAGTAAAACGCTGTATCACAGATAATACAAGACGCAGATTTCCTTTGACAAGTTCTTCTCTTGCCTCAAGATCACCGTCTCTGCTTCTTTTTAAAAGTGCAACCTTCTCCGCTTCGCTCAACAGCTTGAGCTTACTTGTATTTACACCGCAAACTTCAACTTTATTATACTGCATGATGTATCCCCCTGACTGATATCTTGTCCATAGTATTATTGGCAGATATTCACTCTCAGATACATCTCAATTCTGCAGACATAAAAAACCGCGTCGGAAATTACATTCCAACGCGGCATTATTTGCTGTAAAATTAATCAGTAGCTATATATATCGAGCGGTGACGTGGCAAGTTCAACATCTGAAGCCGCATCCATAAAGCCCATTGCAAGACCTGTTCCAAGTACAACACAGAACTGCGGATCATGCGCCAGAAGTACACGCAGTTTTGTCTTTTTCGACAGCAGCTTATCCATACCGTAAAGCATTGATCCGCCGCCGGTGAGAATAAGACCCTGTTCGTAAAGGTCTCCGACAAGCTCCGGTTTTGTACGTTCAAGCACACCCTGCACGGCGCGGCATATCAGAATCCCCGGATCCTGCATTGCTTCAAGAAGCTCATCCGAAGTAATCTCGATCTGTCTAGGCATACCGGTCGATGCATCACGCCCCTTTACAATTCCTGTCAGAAGGCGGTCACGCGGAAAGACACAGCCGATTTCTTTTTTAATATTTTCTGCTGTTCTCGGTCCTATAAGCAGATTATGATTCTGCTTTATCTGCTTGATTATAGCTGCATCAAAAGCATTTCCGGCAACCTTTATCGAATCAGATACTGAAAGTCCGTTAAGACTGAGGACTCCTATATCGGTTGTTCCGGCTCCGATATCGCATACAATCCGGCCAACCGGCTGAGCAATATCAATCTCTGCGCCCAGCGCTGCTGCTACAGCTTCATCAATCAGACAAACCTTTCGTGCTCCGGCAGCTCTCAACGCATCGACAACAGCACGCTTTTCAACATCAGTAACACCATTAGGAACACATACAACAACTCGCGGCATGAACATCTTGTTTCCGCAGACCATACGTACAAACATCGTAAGCATGGCTTCAGTAAGCTCGTAATTTGAAATTACACCGTCACGCAGCGGATACACTATTGCTATACGGTCTGATGTTCTGCCGAGCATATTATATGCTTCAGTTCCAATGGTTATAATTTCGTCTGTATCACGGTCAATTGCAACCACGGCAGGCTCGTTAAGCACTATTCCCCTGTCGGGAGTATAAATTTTTACGGCTGATGTACCGAGATCTATTCCTACATCAATACCGATATCAAGAGTAGACAAATCACACCGTATCCGCCATATTCAGGCAGATACGCCTCCTCTCCGGGTAACATTTTCATAATAATTCATAATTTCACGCAAACGTGAACTCTAATCTCAACAAATCATTTGACAACAGAATAATTCTTGTTATTATATAAATATACAAAATTTTTGCGGTGCTGTCAATGGTTTGTCGGGCTCTGCAAAGAAGTAAGGATGAAAATTCATGAATAAGACACAGAAAAAGAGAATCAGTGCTGAAACAGTCTCTCGCCTGAAAATTGTATATCCTGAAGGAATATGCTCGCTCAACAGCGAAAACCCTCTGCAGCTTCTTATCTCTACCCGTCTTTCAGCCCAGTGCACCGACGCAAGGGTAAATCAGGTAACACCGGCACTCTTTTCTGAATTTCCTACACTTGAATCTCTCTGCAACGCTGATATCAATCGTATAGAAGAGCTTATCAAAAGCTGTGGTTTATATAAAACAAAAGCCAGGGATATCCGGAATATGTGCATTGCCATTCGTGATAAATTTGCCGGTGTTGTTCCGGATTCAATGGAGGCACTGCTCTCCCTTCCCGGTGTCGGTCGTAAAACAGCCAATCTCGTTCTCGGCGATGTATACGGAAAACCCGCTATTGTTGCTGATACACACTGCATCAGAATTTCAAACCGTCTGGGGCTTACTGACAGCAAGGATCCCTACAAGGTTGAAATGCAGCTTCGTGAGGTTGTTGAGCCTTCCGAGGGGAACAGCCTGTGTCATCGCCTTGTAATGTTCGGCAGAGACACCTGCTGCGCAAGAAGCCCAAAATGCAGCAATTGCCCGCTTGGAGACATCTGTCCCTCAAAAGGCAAATGCTGACCGCATCAAACCGGTAATCATAATTTTCCATTATTTACGGAGGAAAAATGGCACAGCTTACAGTACAGAACGCCTCGCTGTGGTTCGGCGAGCGCGAGATAATGAGTAATGTAAATTTTTCAGTTGAGGATCGCTCAAAGATAGCACTCATAGGAGTAAACGGCAGCGGCAAGACCTCCCTTTTCAAGATGATAACAGGAGAATATCTCCCTGACAGCGGTTCAATTGTTACCTCAAAACTTACAAGAATAGGTTATATGGAGCAGCTGACAATGCGCGGAGACCGCACTGTATATGAGGAAGCTCTCGCAGTTTTTGAGCCGATAATGGCTCTTGAACGGCAGCTTGACGAAGTGAATGCCCGGCTTGAAGCGAACTACACACCGGAGCTTATTGAGCGCCAGCATCGGCTTACCGAAGAGATTAATTCCAACGGTGGTCTGACATATATTTCACGCACCCGTTCATCTCTTATCGGTCTCGGTTTTACCCCTGAACAGCTTGAGCAGCCAGTTGATACACTCAGCGGCGGACAGCGCTCAAAAGTCCAGCTGTGCAAGCTACTGCTGTCAGGTGCAAGTCTTTTACTTCTTGACGAGCCTACGAACCACCTTGACATTGCCGCAACTGAATGGCTCGAAGATTTTTTGCTTTCATATTCCGGAGCATATATCATCATTTCCCATGACAGATATTTTCTTGATCGTGTAACCACTACCACAATGGAACTTGAAAATCATCGTCTTACAGTATTCAACGCAAATTACAGCCGGTTTATGGAGCTTAAGAATGAGCACCGTGAACTTGATATACGTCACAATGAGAATACTCTCCGTGAAATGAAACGTATTCAGGGAATCATTGAACAGCAGAAGCGCTGGAATCAGGCACGAAACTACGTCACCGCTGCAAGCAAGCAAAAGCAGCTTGACCGTCTCAGCTCACAGCTTATTGATATTGACCGTCTCCCGGAGCAAATCAGCTTCAGTTTTCCTGTTCGTGAAGGCGGCGGAAACGAGGTTATTGTAACTGATCGTCTGGCATTAAGCTACGGAACGAAGCATATTTTCTCCGAGGTCAATATCAGAATAATGAAACAGGAACGAGTCTTCCTTATCGGCGCAAACGGCTGCGGCAAGAGCTCACTTATTAAGGTGCTTGCCTCAAAGATACCCGGCAACGCAGGCAGCTTTACACTTGGTTCAAATATTGATTGCGGATATTTCGATCAGACCCTCGCCGGTCTGCATGACGATAATACTGTAATTGACGAAATATGGAATCAATATCCGCGCATGACCGAAACAGAAGTTCGCAACTCACTTGCAATTTTCCTTTTCAAAGGTGACGATGTATTCAAAAAAATAGGTAATCTGAGCGGCGGTGAACGCTCAAGAGTAGCACTTCTGAAGCTTATGCTTTCCAGAGCAAATCTACTTCTGCTTGATGAGCCGACCAACCATCTTGACATTGCTTCCCGCGAGGCGCTCGAACAGGCCCTGATGGACTATGAAGGAACTCTGTTCATTGTTTCCCATGACAGATATTTTATCAATAAACTCGCTGACCGTCTTTATTTTATGGACAGCCGCGGACTTACCGAGTATCTTGGCAACTACGATTACTACGAAGAAACACGTCCTCAGAATGCAGAAGCAGCGGCAGTATCTGTAAAGCCCAAAAGCTCACAGGCTATTGAATATAAGCAGCGCAAGGAACGTGAATCTGCCGCAAGAAAGCGCAAAACTCAGATTTCCAGAACAGAATCACGTCTCGAAGAAATCGCCATTGAACTGGAGCAGCTCAATAATGATATTGCACTTCCTGAAAATGCGTCGGATTACGGCAAAGTGCTCGAACTGACCGGAATAATAGATACCCTTACAACTGAAGAAGCTGAGCTTTATGCCCTGCTTGAACAGCTTTACGACGAAGAAGCAAACGATGGAGAATAATTTATGACATATTCAGTTATTACCCTTGGATGCAAGGTAAACCAGTATGAATCTCAACAGATATGTGAGATGCTTGAATCCATGGGATATACCCCCTCTGAAGATCGCCGGCCTGCTGATTTATATATTATTAACAGCTGTGCAGTCACTGCCACCGCTGAGCAGAAATCACGTCAGGCCATTCATCGCGCACGTCGGACTAATCCATCAGCAATTATATGTCTTTCCGGCTGCATATCTCAGGCATTCCCTGACAAGTATTCCGGATTTACAGATGCAGATATTGTAATAGGAAACTCAAACCGCGAAGAACTTCCAGATCTGATTGCAGAATTCACCCAAAAGCAGCAACGGTTGGATAAAATCCTTCCGCATACACCTTCCTCAGGTCTTATCGGAAGTGTTTCCGGTATGGGCGAACGCACCAGGGCATACCTTAAAATAGAGGATGGATGTGAGCGTTTCTGTGCCTACTGTATAATTCCTTATGCACGAGGAAAAGTGCGAAGCAGATCTATTGATAATATTATCTCTGAAGCAAAAGCACTGGCAGAAAATTACCGTGAGATTGTACTCACTGGCATTAATCTTTCCGCCTTCGGTCAGGATTGCGGACTTACGCTTGCTGATGCAGTGCGCGCAGTTGCCTCAATTGACGGTATCGAGCGCATACGTCTCGGCTCTCTTGAGCCTGACCTTCTTACAGAGGAGCTGATGATACAGCTCGCTTCTGAACCAAAATTCTGCCCGCAGTTCCATATGTCGCTGCAGAGTGGCTGTGATGCCACCCTTGCCCGCATGAACCGTCATTACGATAGCGCGCACTATGCTGCGCTTGTAGCAAAAATCAGAGAACGATTTGATAATCCTTCGATAACTACCGACGTCATGGTCGGCTTTCCAGATGAGAGTGATGAGGAGTTCGAACAGTCGCTCGCATTTATAAAGAGCATTGGCTTTACACGCATTCATTGCTTTATTTACTCTCCAAGAGAAGGCACTGTAGCTGCTGCAATGTCCGGTCAGATACCTCAGGTCATAAAGAACGAACGTGCAGCCCGACTGCAGCAGGCCGCAGCCGATTCAGCCATGGAATTCATGCGCTCCCAAATAGGAATAATATCTGACGTTGTTGCTGAACGCGAGTTCCAGCCTGGAATCTGGGAGGGCTACACCCGCAACTATACCGCCATTCGTTTCACCGGAGATTGCCAGCGCGGCGATATGTGCCGTGTAATCGCTGACAGTGCTGATGAAAATACCTGTAAAGGTCATATAATCTGAATAAAAAGGCTTCTGCGAAAGATACTTCTTCCATCGCAGGAGCCTTTTTGATATTAAACATTATCAAATATTTCAGAATAATTCATCAAGCAGAATATAGTATCTCAGCAGTTCACGATCGGGCTTCACGCCAAGAACATCAAACAGAACATCAGGATCAAAGTCATCCAAGCGCATACCGTATCTGCCGTCATAATTATGCTTCAGGCTACGCCAGCAAAGTGCAATATCCTGATATCTATCAGATACACCACACCGGCCAAGATCTATAAAGCCATTCACCTTGCCATCTTTTACAAATATATTCGGCAGACAGAAGTCACCGTGAGACAATACCAGTCGTTCTTCCGGTTTATTCTCAATCAGCCATTGAAGCAGTTTTTCCGGCGATATAAAACCATTCGGTCCATAGGTATCCGGCTCTGCATCTTCTGTATCACACAATCCGGCCGCTACTCTCATTTCTGCCAGCTGCAGTTTCTCTTCGAGTGTAATTAGAGCCGGCGCATCTGTAATATCAACATTCCAAAACATCTGAAGCGCTTCGGCAGCAAGAGCAACAACACGGTGAGCGTCTGTTACTATCTCTTCGTCGCACAGCATTTTGCCGCTTATCCTGCTCATCAGCAGAAAGCTTTTATCCCCCACATTTTCGTGAACCAGTAATTCCGGCACCGGAATGCGCCCCTGCAGCCACTTCATCATTGCCGCTTCTGCTTCGGTCTGTATGCTTCTTTTCTCTATTTTCAGCACCATATTCTCAAAACACAGCACCTCAGAATCCGACATGCCAACCGTATCGATTGAATATGTGCTGTCGGCAACAAACCTGCCTATACTTTCAGGCAACACCATATTATCCCCCCTTTTTCTGCAAATTATATCACAGCATACCATGCCGCTCAAGCAGCAAATGTTCTGATAAAAACGACATTTTATAAATAAATGCATCTTTAATTAATTTTATTGTTGACTTTAGGTTGTGTTTGTGATAGAATCATTAAGCGCTTGAAAAACTACATATTGATTCCGGGGTGTAGCTCAGTTTGGTATGAGCGCTTGGTTCGGGACCAAGAGGCCATGGGTTCAAGTCCCATCACTCCGACCATCAAAACGACTTTCCGCTATTCGGCCGGAAGTCGTTTTTTTATTAGACTTGTTCCCGAAACTACTATATATTTCCCCTACCTATTGTATTAAGACACTAAGTTTTACCTCCGTTCCAATCCGAAACGCAAATGATGGAACTTCATTACAAAACTGTAATCGTTTTCATTATTGAAATACGCGTATATAAGTGGTATAATCGTCGTAAGATTGATACAAGTAATGAAAACGTTTTAATTCTACTTGTATCAGGCTATACAAAGAAAGGGTGTTACTGTAGTGAAAAGACAACTTAACAAACAGGCAATTTCATTTTCATTGATTTTATTTCTCTCATGGTTCAGTTTTGCTGCACCTATGCTCATTCCCGGACTCGGTAAAATGATCGCAGGTGAAAAACATACATTAAAATACACTATTCCAGAGCAGATGTTTGCCCTTGTTCCGGCAGCAATTATGATTGCAATTATGTTGGCTTTGAATTATATATTAAAACCTGATCTCAGCAGATATTTCAAGGTTCATATTGCATTCGGGCTTGTTACCATTTTGATTTGCACTTTACTTTTAATCAGTTTTATTTTCTTCTTACCGACTATAGCAGATGACCGTCTGTATTCAAACCTTGTATTGCTGCATATCAATCTTTACTGGATCATTCCCGTGGTATCGTTATTAATCGAAGCGGGTTATTGTATCAAACAACGTTTGTATAGTAAACCGAAAGAATTAATTGTTCTGCTGACATCGAGTTCAAGTATTGTTTTATTGTTGACCTATGTTGTTGAACTTTTTATTATGGGATCACATATTTGAGAACTCTCCGCCCAGAATACCCCGTCTTTACTGACAGGAATTCTTATTGTCAGTTACTGCTGATACTAAATGAGGCTGCTGCAAATTTTCATGTTTGCAGCAGCCTCATATTTATTATTCTTCTTCCTCTTTCCAGACTACAACCTCTTTATTCTTATACTTCTTCCTGAAGAACAATCTGCGGAAGAGGTAAAGCGTGTATATCAGCCACAGTAAAAAGAAAATAATGCAGGCTATGGTTGCGTTTGTCAGTGACTGTCCTGCAAAGCTGAGCATTAAGAGAAGCGGTGCGATCATAACCATTGCAGGGAAATTTGAAAGAATGTACAGGCTGGAGGTCGGTGTTTTCAGACCCGGATCGACCTCCTTCATGAGAATCATACCATTGGAAGCAGTACCGGTAAGTGTTCCAAAGCTCATCAGGAAAAATTCATGCTCAAAGCCCTTGAAGCACTCCTTTGCAACAAGACGGATATAGATGAAGGTAACGATAGTACCAATCACGCTGAGAATCACAATTGGAAGTATGTAGTTCTTGATGTCGTTTATTTCGATAGCTGCAACGCCGGCAACAATCATAACATCGAAAGCAAATCCGGAGATTCTGTCCATCTGGTAGTTGTTGATGTATGCGCGGTGCATCATTTTACCCTTGCGCAATCCCTTGACGATAGCTCTGATGAGCATTGCAGCAAGTGATGCCCACAGGAAGTTGAAGCCCCATGCAATGCTGTTTGTGAAGTCAGAGATAACGCCAAGCAGGCACATGAATCCAAAGGAAAGTGCATAAGCCAGCGCTACAAAACCAGCCTGCAGAGTGAACTTGTCCACCGATTCGTTATCAGGGATCTCCTCCCCCTCAGAATCATTCTGCACGGTAATCGAGTCAGCAGGAACAGAATTGCGAACCTGAAGATTTCCGCGTTTTTTCTGGATATTGATATACAACACACCGAATACAGATGCCACTACAAAGCCTATTGACGCAAGTGACAGACCAAAGCTGCCGTTGCCAGCAAACTGAGCCGCAGGAGTGTTTGTAAAGTTGATATCCCAGCTGAGAGCATTGCCGGGTCCCTGACCGTAAGCCAGCGGCATGATAAGACCGCAGATATAGGAAACGATATTTTCACCATAGCGACTTGTTACCGCAAACATAATCAAAGTAATGCCAAGACCGATAAACGCCTGCAGCATATACGTGCCGCCCTGAAGCGCGCCGAATTCCACTACCTGAGTCTTATTGGTCTTGTGAGTACTCTTTTCTGTCTTCAGGCTCATTGCAGCAAAGCCTATAGCCAGACAATGATAAGTTATAACCTGCATTATGCGGTTGTCTACCAATGTGAAGCCAAACTGCTTTATGGCAACATTAGCAATAAGAAGCATTGTGCCGCCAAGAAGCGCTGAGGGAATCAGGCATTTACGGAACAGAGGAATAACTCTTCTGAGAATATTGCCGAACATCATGAACAGCAGCAACAAACCAAACTGCACCATAAATCCCCAGACAGCGTCATAATTTGCCAACGTAAAATCCCAACTGGATGTATAATCCATAAAATAATCATCTCCATTTTGTGTTAAATATTTATTAAGGATTCATTAAGAGTATAAACTTGGAAGTGATTTTTGTCAATAAAAATGAGCCGATATACTTCTTATTCTCATCATAAATACTGATTCAAACCGCGCATAATAACCACTGATATTTATTTAATCCTGTTACATTTTTAAAGTCAATTGACATCACTGATTTTCTGAACTATTATTTATAACGATAATTTTTTAGATTGAAGGCGGAAGTTATGAGTGTAAAAATAAGAAGAATAATAATGTCCGCAGCAGGAGTTATTATCTGCGGTATGTGCGTTGCTGTTTTCAAGATTGCAGCATTTGGAGTTGACCCTTTCCAGGCTCTGATGAGCGGTCTTGATCAGCTTATCCCTATTCCATTCGGCACCTTGTACGTCATAGTCAATGTAGTTCTGCTTTCATTCAGTCTTATATTTGACCGCCATTACATCGGAATAGCAACCTTCATCAATCTTTTTCTGCTTGGTTATATTACAGAATTCACTTACAGTCTGCTGCACAGCCTTATTCCCGATCCATCATTCGCTGTCCGCTGTCTGCTGCTGATTTTTATTGTTCCGGTAATCTGCATCGCACTGTCTTTATACATAACTGCTGACCTCGGAGTTTCTACCTATGACGCTATTGCGCTGATAATGTGCAATAAGTGGAAGATCGGCAAATTCAAGGTTATACGCGTTATCACCGATATAATATGTGTTCTCTCCGGAGCTGTTGTTTTTATTATCGGAGGCGGTAAATTTACCGATATTCCTTCATTCATAGGCATCGGCACAATAATTACAGCATTTTTCACAGGTCCTCTTATCGACTTCTTCAACAAAAAGGTCTCGCAGCCGATGCTTCGGGATAAAAGCACAGAAAAATAATCTCTGTGCATCTCCCACTCCGTTTACATTTTGCAATTAAATAATATTTTAATGAATAAAACGTGATATATTGATTTTTTCTATTGCTTAAATCACATTATATTGTTATAATTTGACTAATGCGTTTTTTACGCTTTGGTGTTATATTTATGCACCATTTCATAACAGAAAGGAAAAATCGAAATGAAAAAGTTCCGCATCATCTCCCTTGTAGCGGCGCTGGCACTTGTATTTACTGCATTCAGCTGCACCGTATTCGCCACCGAGGTCTCGACAACTGATGTTTCTTCATCTGATGTCACTTCTGCAACCGACTATATCTCTGATTTTGAGCTTACAGAGCTCAAGATAGATGCTCACAGATTCAGCATGCTCGTTCCCTCTCTTGACGGCAGTTTCTCTGCAAACAGCACTAATTCCGAACTTGCTGCTGCTATTCCCGGATATAATGTCGAGAGCATTATCAACTACAATGATACTTACTACTCCGGCAACATTATATCCTATCTTTTCTCCGGCACTACCGAATCAAGCAACGTAATGCTTAACGTTCTTTACACCACAAACAACTACACAAAGTTCATTGGCGATTATTCTGATGTCGATCAGGCTGTTCTTGATGATCTTTGCGCCAGCACCTATTCCTACAGCGGAAAGTTCCCTGAGATTCTCAATATCAACGGCAACACCTTCCTGTATTCTGAAGGTTATGACAGCGAGTACGGCTACTACAGCTATACTCTTGAAACTATCGTTGGCGGCGGCAGATATCAGTTCTACATTGATCTGACCAATCCCTCTCCTGCTGACAAGGCAATCGTAGACAATATTGTCAACTCCATCAAAATCGGAGGTTTCCGTGCAACCCTTACCGGTGCTGCCGACAAGAATCTTGTAACCATTCTTCTTATCGCAGTAATCGTACTTGCAGTAATTGTTTGCCTGCTTACCTTCTTTGTAATTCGTTTCAGCCTTTTCTCCAATGCTGCAGGCAGCAAGTTTAATATCATCGGCTTCAATATGCCTCCCAGCAAGAAGGAGCTTGAGGAACTTCGCAAGAAGCAGGCAAAAAAAGGTCAGTCCAAGAAGAACAATTCCGGTTCTTCTATAGTTGACTCTATCAGCGACATCGACTAATATAATCTGTTTGTATAAAAAAGCACCCGTCTGAAAACGGCAGGTGCTTTTTTTATGTCCGTACCTTTACGGCATTCCGTTTTCAACAAACCATCTGCTGCCCTCAAGATATATCTGAAGAGGTCTTCCGCCGCATACACAGGTATAACGCACACCATAGCCGCCTGCCGATATTGATGCCGCTCTGCGTATATCACTTATGTTATTGATTTCCATATGTGCGCCGTCATCACTTAATATAACTCTGGGCGTTATGCTGCCGTCAGTATGAAATACTGCAATCACTTTTACATATTTCTTCATTACACCGTACGCTCCTTCCCTATTCCGCCATTCCTGACAAAACTTTGTCCGACAGAAGTCTCGCCGGATAAATCGCCAGCTTGCCAAACCGCCTTTTGACATCATCGGCAGCTGATTCAAGCTGTTCACGCTTTTCATTTACTACCTCACTGCCAAACAATGACATCTGCGGAGCTACATCATCTGACGCCAGATCACTTACACATATACCTAAACTGCGCAGCGGAATTTTCCATCGATAATTATTGTGCAGCAGTTCAAGTGCGTTAGCTGAGATTTCTCTTGCACACCCTGTATAATGATCAAGCTGTTTCTGCCTTGTGACTGTATTCAGCAATATATCTCGCATACTTATCGTAATTATCTGTCCCTTAAGGTGCTGTTCTCTCATGCGCCTTGCAACCTTTTCCGCAAGCATACAGAAAACAACCGATGCATCTCTCTCATCAACAATATCACGTATAGTGGTAGCAGAATTGCTCACAGATTTCACTTCTGCTTCATAGCCGTAATAATGCACAGGGGCATCATCAAGTCCATTTGCGCTGTAATACAGGCTTTCTCCATATTTTCCAAATGTCTCTTTCAAATAAGACAGCTGTGTATTTGCAATATCGCCGATCGTTCTTATCCCTACCCTTTCAAGTGACCGCTTCGTTGCTCCGCCTACGAACAGCAGTGCTCCGACCGGAAGCGGCCACACAATATCTCGAAAATTTTCACGGCTTATTGCAGTAATTGCATCCGGCTTTTTATAATCACTTCCGAGCTTTGCAAATATTTTGTTCCAGCTTACACCAACCGATACTGTTATGCCAAGCTCCTTTTTAATTCTTTGATTTATCTCCTCTGCAATCTTTACTCCGTTATGATGTGAGCCCGCACTCTCAGTTACATCTATCCATGCTTCGTCCGGTCCAAACGGCTCAACATGGTCCGAATACTCAAGATATATCTCACGTGCCATTCTTGAATATTCGCAATATATGTCATGATGCGGCTCAACTATTGTCAGTGCAGGACACTTCTGACGTGCCTTCCACAGCGGTTCACCGGTTTTTACGCCGTATTTTTTTGCATGCTGGTTGCTGGCAAGTATTACACCATGCCGCCTTTCGCTACTTCCGCCTACCGAAACCGGAATATTTCTCAATTCAGGGTTCAGAAAACACTCTACGCTGGCATAAAATGAATTGCAGTCCGAATGCAGAATTACCCGCTCCATATGCCCTCCTGCTTTTGACTTCTTAAAATAATGTTGACAAAATGTGAAATAGCAGCTAAAATATAAGTGCAAGATGCTGCACTTATAATTATATGTGCAGTTTTGCCGTTCGTCAAGTGCAAAATGTGCAAAATATTACACTTTTATGTTATGAGAGGAGTCATCCTGTTATGAGCTTCAGTGAAAAACTCAGAGAATTACGGAGAAAATCCGGTATGTCACAGGAAGAGCTTGCCGACAAAATCGGCGTTTCCCGACGCTCTCTTATTTATTATGAGCAGGGCAAGTCGTATCCTTCCCGTCCTGAAACCATTAAATCAATAGCTGATGTTTTTGGCATAACAACAGATGAGCTATATAACGACAGAGATCGGTTTGTTTCTGCCGCAGGCATTGCAGGCGGCTCACGCGCACGTCAGAGTGCTCAGGAAGTTATTGATAATATGTGCGCTCTTTTTGCGGGCGGTGAATTAAGCAGCGATGATAAAGAGGAAGCTATGCACATAGTGATGGAGGCATACTGGCGTTCCAGAGAAAAGAATAAACGCTTTGCTTCTAACAAGCATACTGAACAGGAATGACTACTATAGTGCTGTCTTATAAAGCAATTGCACTGTTTGCAACCAGGAGGTGTATGCCTTGAGCGAGACAGTTCACGTCATTGCAGAGCGTCTTGTACATCGTTACGGCACGCGTGATCCGTTTGATATTGCCGATTGTCTCGGCGTGGAAATAATGAGATCAGATAAGCTTTGCAAACTGAACGGTATGTATCTGTACATATTGCGTAATCCCTTTATAGTTATCAATTCAAACCTTTCTGATCATATACAGCGGATTATCTGCGCGCATGAGCTCGGTCACGACCGGTTGCACAGGAATCTTGCTGCACTTGGTGCCATTCAGGAGACGCTGCTGCTCGATATGACCACCAAGCCTGAATTTGAAGCAAATATTTTTGCTGCCGAACTTCTTCTCTCTGACAACGATATACTCTCTTTGCGCGATTCTGGTTTTGATGCCTTTCAAATGGCTTCAGAACTGGAAACAGACGTCAATCTTGTTCTTCTTAAAACATCGCAGATGAAAAAGAGAGGATATCCTTTTGATATCGACACGTCATTGTATGACAGAAAATTCATAACATAAAAAGAGTACAGACTTCGCTTCTGTACTCTTTTTATTTCATCTGCACTTAGCACTATTACCATTTATTGCTCTCTGACTATGGACAAATCACAGCACAATTGCTATAATGATATCAATTGAATTCCGCGATTTTGTATGTACGTAAAATCTTGCTTCAAAGGAGTATTACTATGGAACGAAAACGCTGGTACAAAGATATGGTATTTTATCAGATATGGCCCAGAAGCTTCAAGGACGGAGACGGAGACGGCATGGGCGATCTGTGGGGTGTACTCGAAAAACTTGACTACATAAAATCTCTAGGCTGCGACGGTATATGGTTTTCTCCTATATACCCTTCCCCCGGTGCTGACTGCGGATATGACATTGCTGATTATATGGATATCGCTCCTGAATTCGGCGGCATGGAAGCTTTCCGTAAGGTTCTTGACGGCGTACATGAGCGCGGAATGAAGCTGCTGATGGATCTCGTTGTAAATCATACCAGTGATGAGCACGAGTGGTTTCAGAAAAGCCGTCAGCGTATAGAGCCTTATACAGACTATTATATATGGCGTCCTGCCAAACCGAACGGAAAACTACCGAATAACTGGGACAGTAATTTCGAGGGTAAAGCATGGACCTGGGACGAGGTGCGCGGCGAATACTATCTGCATCTTTTCGCTGTAAAGCAGCCGGATCTCAACATGGATAATCCTCTTGTGCGTGAAGAAGTAAAGAAGATTCTCCGCTTCTGGCTTGATATGGGTGTTGACGGTTTCCGTGAAGATGTTATCACCTATATTTCCAAGGCTGAAGGTCTGCCCGATGACCACCTCTTCCCGATTTACAAGGGTATGCCAAAATATAATCATGGACCGCATATTCATGAATATCTGGCAGAATTCAAGCGAGATGTACTTGATCATTACGATTGCTTTACTCTTGCAGAGGCGCCGCTTGTATGGCCAAAGCAGGCACTCAAATACATCGATGAGGAAAAAGGTCAGATAGATATGATGATACAGTTCCAGTGTCAGACCGCTGACTGTCTCTTCACCGACTATCTCCCGACTAAATTTTCTCTGCGCAAAATGAAAAGAGCATTTTCCAACTGGCAGTACAAACTTGAAGGCAGATCATGGAATATGCTTTACATAGAGAATCACGACCACCCGCGTATAATTTCACGCTATGGAAGTGAAAAATTCCGTGTTGAAAGCGGAAAAACGCTTGCGGTTTCGTATCTATTCCAGAAGGGTACACCATTTCTCTATCAGGGACAGGAAATCGGTATGCTTAACTGGCGTCCTGAATCTGCTGATATGTACGAGGATGTACAGACCAGATACACTTACGAACACAGTAATCTTAAGAAATCCCCTGACGAGCGCCTCCGTAAGATGTGGCGAAGCTCACGCGATTCATCACGCACCCCCGTGCAGTGGGATGACAGCCCAAACGCAGGCTTTACAACCGGTACTCCGTGGTTCTATGTCAATGAAAATTATACGGAAATAAACGCTGCCTCACAGGAAAATGATCCTGACTCCCTGCTTAATTTCTACCGCAAAGCAATTTCATTGCGTAAGTCACTTCACGCTGTACGTCACGGCATATACCGCGAGCACTTCCATTCCAGCTCAAAGTTATACGTTTACAGCCTTAAATCAGAAAAACAGAAAATTCTTGTTATCTGTTCGTATTCTGACAAAGAAACAAAAATCAAGATTCCTGCAGGATTCAACATTAAGAAAGCAAAGCTTATCCTTCAGAGCCATAATGAAATTGATCGTAAGGTTATGAAACCTTACGAATCAAGAGTTTATCTTTGGGAATAAACTTCTGAAAATACAAAGAACGTCAGAGTACATCTTACTCTGACGTTCTTTTCATATTTATTATTCCATGAATACAATTTTCCAGAAGTACAATAAACTACACTATTTTATGCTCCGTCTTCTTCAGTCTTGATGCTGCCGAAGAAGCAATGATGCACTTCAGAATATCTCCCGGCAAAAAAGGCAGCGATACCAGTAAAAATGCATCTGACACATTTGTATCTCCCCATAAACACATAAATACAACTGCAAAAAGATGCTGTACAGGTATCCCTGCTATTGAAGCAATCATTCCGCGTCCAAATCGTTCATTTTCACCATTTATAAGACTTATAACCGCAACAGCTGCAAGAAACCCGAAATAGTAACCTCCAGTAGGTCCGAACAGTTTTGCCGGACCTGCTGTCCCTCCTGCGAAAACCGGAACTCCAATCAGTCCAAGCATCAGATATAACAGTACTGTCAGCATCGCATTACGTGGTTTCAGAATTAAGCCTGTCAGATTTACTGCCGCTGTATGCATACTTAATACAACTGGAGTAAACGGAAGCGGTATCACGATATATGACGATACACATATCAATGCTGTACATATTGCGATTTTTGTCATCAGATAAATCTTATTTCGACCGCCTCGCAAATTCCTCTCCCCTTAACTGATATTACATATAGATTTCATGACAAAAAATAAACCGCCTCATCTGTTGACGAAGCGGTTTATGGCAGGGGCAGAACGACTCGAACGCTCGGCACGCGGTTTTGGAGACCGCTGCTCTACCAACTGAGCTATGCCCCTATATTGGTGGGCCATCAGGGACTCGAACCCCGGACCGACCGGTTATGAGCCGGGAGCTCTAACCAACTGAGCTAATGGCCCGTGCAGGATCCGAAGTAATCATTCCGGACAGCTATTTGATTATATTACAACTGACACCTTTTGTCAATATCTTTTTTCATTTTATAGCGCTTTATTTTTCATTTATTTCCCGTTATAAACAACAGATGCCGCAGCAAAAAACAGCTGCGGCATCTGTTAAATTTTTAGAACAGACCGGTAATCTTACCGCTTTCGTCAACATCAATTTTCTCAGCTGCCGGAACCTTAGGCAGACCAGGCATGGTCATGATATCGCCGGTAAGCACGACGATGAAACCAGCGCCAGCAGAAACCTTGACATTCTTGACGGTAACGGTAAAACCTTCAGGTGCACCAAGCTTTGTCATATCGTCAGAGAAACTGTACTGAGTCTTAGCAACACAAATGGGGCATTTGTCAAAGCCGAGTGCTGTCAGCTGTGCAATCTGCTTCTGAGCTGCAGGCAGTATGGAGACTCCATCACCGCCGTAAACACGCTTTACAACAGCTTCTATTTTCTCTTCAATAGTGCAGTCGAGATCATAGGAGAATGTAAACTCATCATGTTCTCCCTCACACAGGCGTACTACCTCTTCAGCCAGCTCGATGCCGCCTTCGCCGCCCTTTGCCCATACGTCAGACAGAACAACATTTACACCCAGCTCACGGCATTTTGCAATGATAAGCTCGATTTCTGCATCAGTATCTGTCGGGAAACGGTTTACAGCAACAACCGACGGGAGATTATAGACATTTTTGATATTCGAAACATGACGAAGCAGGTTCGGAATACCCTTTTCGAGTGCAGCAAGATCCTCATTGCCCAGCTCTGTCTTTGCAAGACCGCCGTGCATTTTGAGTGCTCTGACAGTCGCAACAATGACAACCGCAGACGGAGTAAGTCCTGCGAAACGGCACTTGATATCGAGGAACTTTTCAGCACCGAGATCAGCACCGAAACCGGCCTCAGTAACAGCGTAATCACCCAGCTTCATTGCCATTCTGGTTGCAATAACAGAGTTGCAGCCATGGGCGATATTTGCAAAAGGACCGCCATGAACAAGAGCCGGAGTGCCCTCGAGAGTCTGAACAAGATTAGGCTTGAGTGCATCCTTAAGCAGGGCGGCCATAGCACCGACAGCCTTAAGATCACCAGCGGTAACAGGCTTGTCATCATAGGTATAGCCGACAATAATTCTGGAAAGACGCTCCTTGAGGTCGGTAATGGAACTTGCAAGGCAGAATACAGCCATAATCTCAGAAGCAACGGTAATATCATATCCGTCTTCACGAGGAACGCCGTTGACCTTGCCGCCCAGACCGTCGGTGACATAGCGCAGCTGACGGTCATTCATGTCGACACAGCGCTTCCATGTGATTCTGCGCGGATCAATATTGAGAGCGTTGCCCTGATAGATGTGGTTGTCCAGCATTGCAGCAAGCAGATTGTTTGCTGCGCCGATCGCATGGAAGTCACCGGTAAAATGGAGATTGATATCCTCCATCGGAACAACCTGAGCATATCCGCCGCCAGCGGCGCCGCCCTTGACACCGAATACCGGACCAAGTGACGGCTCACGCAGAGCGACCATAACATTTTTGCCAATTCTCTTCAGACCATCAGCAAGACCGATTGTTGTGGTGGTCTTGCCTTCGCCTGCCGGAGTGGGAGTGATTGCGGTAACAAGAATGAGTTTGCCGTCGCCGCGCTCACTCTCTTTGAGCAGAGAGAGATCTATCTTAGCCTTGTGATTGCCGTACTGCTCAAGGTATTTATCCTCAATACCAGCAGTTTTTGCAATCTCAGCAATGTGCTGCATTTTACATTCCTGAGCTATTTCTATATCAGATTTATACATAGTATCGCTCCTTCGTAAAGTACTGCTGTAATTTACTTGAAATACTTGACTGCGGACTGGAACATCTGCATGTCGTAAATGCCGAGAACGTTCTTGTAAAGACCGTTGCCGATACGCTCAGAATGTCCCATCTTACCGAATACTCGTCCGTCAGGAGAAGTAATGCCCTCAATAGCGAATGCAGAGTTATTCGGGTTGAATCGAATATCATCAGTGGGATTACCATCAAGATCTACATACTGAGTAGCAATCTGACCGTTAGCAGCAAGAGAAAGGATAAGCTCCTCACTTGCAAGGAAACGACCTTCGCCGTGAGAAATAGGCACAGTATAGATATCACCGACTCCGGTAGCTGCCAGCCACGGAGACTTGTTGGATGCAATTCTTGTGCGGACAAGTCTCGACTGGTGTCTGCCGATAGTATTGAATGTAAGGGTCGGGCAATCTGCGTCAGTATCAATAATTCTGCCGTAAGGTACAAGACCGAGCTTTATGAGAGCCTGGAAACCGTTGCAGATACCGCACATAAGACCGTCACGGTTTTCGAGAAGATCTGTAACAGCCTCTTTGATAGCAGCGTTACGGAAGAATGCTGTAATGAATTTACCTGAACCATCAGGCTCATCACCGCCGGAGAATCCGCCGGGAATGAATACCATCTGGGAATCATTAAGCTTTGCAGCAAAGCTTTCGACAGAGCGTGCAATACCATCTGCTGAGAGGTTGTTGATGACAAAAATCTCAGCCTCTGCACCAGCATCACGCATGACCTTAGCCGAATCGAACTCGCAGTTTGTTCCCGGGAATACGGGGATCAAAACTCTGGGCTTTGCAACCTTGACTGCCGGAGCAATACGCTCGGAAGTCTCAAAGGTGAATGCCGGAATTTCCTTGCCCTCGGTTGCAATATTGCAGGAATAAACCGGCTCAAGCTTGTCCTCGTAAGCCTTGAGAATAGCATCAAGAGCAACAGTCTCTCCGTTATAAGTGATCTCTGCAGCTTCGGTTGTCTTGCCAAGTTCAACAGCCTTAATGCCGTCTGTCAGCTCTATGGAGCTGTCATCGGTCTTCTCAAGGATAAATGCGCCATAGTTGTAGCCAAAGATTTCCTCAAGGGAAACTTCATTATTGAAAGCAAAACCGATACCGTTGCCGAAGCACATCTTCATAACAGCCTCTGCGACACCGCCAAGTGTCGGTGTATACGCTGTGCATACCTTACCATTTCTGATAAGACCAGTTACGGTATTGAACAGAGCCTTGAGAGATGCAGTAACAGGCAGACCGTTTGCATCATATTCCGGCTTAAGCAGAACAACATTGTGACCTGCTGCCTTGAACTCATTGGAAATGATGTTGTTTACATCATCAGTAGTGACCGCAAAGGAAACGAGTGTTGGCGGAACATCGAGATTCTCGAAGCTTCCGCTCATGGAGTCCTTACCGCCGATGGATGCGATCTCAAGCTCGTTCTGAGCCTTGAATGCGCCAAGAAGAGCAGCCAGCGGCTTACCCCAGCGCTTACCGTCTGCCATAGGCTTCTCGAAGTACTCCTGGAAAGTCAGATAGACATCCTCAAAGCTTGCGCCTGCTGCAATCAGCTTGGAAACCGACTCAACAACTGCCAGATATGCACCGTGATAGGGACTCTGCTCGGTAACGAAGGGATTGTAGCCCCATGACATTACAGAACAGGTATTGGTGTGCTTCTTTTCAACAGAAACCTTGTGAACCATAGCCTGAATCGGAGTCAGCTGATTCTTTCCGCCGAAAGGCATCAGGACAGTACCAGCGCCGATAGTAGAGTCAAAGCGCTCGGAAAGTCCGCGCTTGGAGCAAACATTGAGATCCTGAGCGACATCCATCATGCCTGCAGTAAAGCTGACAGCAATATCCTTGGTGACATTGACTGCGGCCACCGGAGTAATATCAATGTGCTTTTCAGCACCGTTGGAGTTAAGGAATTCACGGGAGATATTTACGATATCCTTACCATTCCACTTCATGACAAGTCTCGGCTCTGCCTTGACAACAGCAACAACCGTTGCCTCAAGGTTCTCCTCGAGAGCAAGCTCACAGAAACGCTCTACATCTTCCGGAGCAACAACTACAGCCATTCTCTCCTGAGACTCACTGATAGCAAGCTCGGTGCCGTCGAGACCGTCGTACTTCTTTGGAACAGCGTTGAGGTCTATCTCAAGGCCGTCAGCCAGCTCGCCGATAGCAACAGAAACGCCGCCTGCACCGAAGTCGTTGCAGCGCTTGATAAGCAGAGATGCTTCCTTGCTGCGGAAGAGACGCTGAAGCTTGCGCTCCTCGGGAGCATTACCCTTCTGGACCTCTGCACCGCAGCTCTCCAGAGACTGAAGATTATGTGACTTGGAGGAACCAGTTGCACCGCCGCAGCCGTCACGACCGGTTCTGCCACCAAGAAGAATAACGATATCGCCATCTTCAGGACACTCACGGCGGACGTTCTCAGCCGGAGCGGCAGCAATAACAGCGCCAATTTCAAGATGCTTTGCAGCGTAACCGTCATGATATATCTCATCGACCTGACCGGTAGCCAGACCAATCTGGTTGCCATAGGAGGAATAACCTGCAGCAGCAGTGGTGACGATTTTTCTCTGGGGAAGCTTACCCGGAAGGGTATCCTTTACAGCCTTGAGGGGATCAGCGCCGCCGGTAACACGCATTGCAGCGTAAACAAAGGAACGACCGGACAGCGGATCGCGGATAGCACCGCCGATGCAGGTAGCAGCACCGCCAAAGGGCTCAATTTCAGTCGGGTGGTTGTGGGTCTCATTCTTGAAGAGAAGCAGCCAGTCCTCCATCTCGCCGTCGACATCGACCTTGATCTTGACTGTGCAGGCGTTGATCTCCTCAGACTCATCAAGCTTGGGCAGCTTGCCGTTAGCCTTGAGGTAACGGGTGGCGATGGTGGCAACGTCCATCAGGTTGATAGGCTTGGTTCTGCCAAGCTCTTTTCTGACTGCGATGTACTCATCGTATGCCTTCTGCAGCAGCTTATCTTCAAACTTCACACTGTCAATAGTAGTGAGGAATGTAGTGTGGCGGCAGTGATCAGACCAGTAGGTATCGATCATCTTTATCTCGGTAATAGTCGGATCACGGTGCTCACTCTTGAAATAATCCTGACAGAATGCGATATCATCGATATCCATTGCCAGACCCTGCTTTGCAACAAACTCAGCAAGTCCGTCACGGTCAAGCTCAATGAATCCCTCAAGAACAGCAACCTCAGTGGGGATCTCATAATCCACCTTGAGGGTCTCAAAGGTGTCCATGGTTGCCTCACGGCACTCGACCGGGTTGATAACGTATTTCTTGATCTGTGCAATCTCGTCGGCGGTAAGCTCACCCTTAAGCATATAGACCTTTGCAGTACGTACAGCCGGACGCTCAAGCTGAGAGATTATCTGAATGCACTGTGCTGCAGAATCAGCGCGCTGGTCAAACTGACCGGGCAGATATTCCACAACAAATACAGTATATCCATCGGTATCAATAGTATCTGTAATAATGTCGAGCTGCGGCTCAGACAGAACAGTACCCTTGATGGATTCGAACAGTTCTTTTTCGATATTTTCAATATCGTAACGATTGATAAGGCGAAGATCAGTAAGGCTGGTGATGCCGAGCAGTGTGCGGATATCTGCAAGCAGACCCTTGGCTTCATTTGCCAGCTCTTCCCTCTTCTCTACATACGCTCTGTATACCATTTTTAGTTATCTCTCCTCTGCTTTTAAGGCTCTTTCGCCAATATCTTTTCTATAGAAAGCATTATCGAAGGATACCTGCTTTACATTCTCATATGCGCAGTCAACTGCTTTCTTGAGTGTTTCCGATGTGGATACAACACCAAGAACTCTTCCGCCGCCGGTCAGCAGACGCTCACCGTCAAGCTTTGCACCGGCAACATAGACCTGAGTATTTTCAGAAAGCTCACCGACCTTTATCTCAAAGCCGGTCTCATACTTCTGCGGGTAGCCGTTTGACGCCATGACGACACAGCATGCTGATTTATCGCTGAATTTGACCTCAGTATCTGCCAGAGTACCGTTTGCGACAGCCTTCATTATTGTGAAGAGATCGCTTTCGAGCAGCGGAAGCACAACCTGAGTTTCAGGATCACCGAAACGGCAGTTGTATTCAATTACCTTCGGACCATTCGGGGTAAGCATAAGACCGAAATACAGACAACCGGCAAAAGGTCTGCCCTCAGCAGCCATAGCCTTGATAGTCGGCTCAAAGATAGTCTCCATGCATACCTTTGCGATATCCTCGGTGTAGTAAGGATTAGGCGCGACTGTTCCTATACCGCCGGTATTAAGACCTTTGTCACCGTCAAGTGCGCGCTTGTGATCCTGTGAGGAGATCATCGGAACTACTGTCTTTCCATCAGTGAACGAAAGCACGGAAACTTCCGGACCGGTGAGAAATTCCTCGATGACAATGCTGTTGCCGCTGTCACCGAATATCTTATCTTCCATCATCGAGCGGACCGCATCCTTTGCAGCCTCACGTGTCTCTGCAATGACAACACCCTTGCCAAGTGCCAGTCCATCTGCCTTGATAACGGTCGGAACGGGAGCTGTGTCAAGGTAAGCCAGAGCAGATTCCATATCATTGAACACTTCATAAGCCGCAGTAGGAATACCGTATTTCTTCATAAGCTGCTTGGAGAAAACTTTGCTTCCTTCAATTATTGCAGCGTTTGCCTTAGGTCCGAAACATGGTACACCGATTGCCTCAAGAGCGTCAACAGCGCCCAGCACCAGAGGATCATCAGGCGCTACAACAGCAAACTCAATGCCGTTATCCTTTGCAAACTTTACAATGCCGTCAATATCCTTTGCTCCAACAGGAACGCAGGTAGCATCAGCAGCAATGCCGCCGTTGCCGGGCAGTGCGTAAAGCTCGGTTATCTCGCTGCTCTCACGCAGCTTTTTAATGATGGCGTGCTCGCGTCCGCCGCCGCCAACTACCATTACTTTCATATGTGATACCTCAGTGAATATTAGTGGTGGAAGAGACGCATTCCGGTGAAAGCCATGACCATATCGTACTTGTTGCAGCACTCAATAACCAGATCATCACGGATAGAGCCGCCCGGCTCTGCGATGTATGAAACACCGCTGCGCTTTGCACGCTCGATATTGTCGCTGAACGGGAAGAATGCATCAGAACCGAGAGCTACGCCGGTAATGCCGTCGAGATACTCACGCATTTCTTCAACGGTGAGGGGCTCAGGCTGCTCGGTGAAGTAGCGCTGCCATACGCCGTCTGCGCAGACATCTTCTTCATTCTTATTTATATAGCCGTCAATAACGTTATCTCTGTCTGCACGGCCAAGTGTCGGAAGGAACGGGAGATTGAGAACCTTATCGGGCTGGCGGGGCTGCCATGTATCAGCCTTTGTACCGGCAAGACGGGTGCAGTGGATTCTCGACTGCTGACCTGCGCCAACGCCGATAGCCTGTCCGTCAACTGCGTAGCAGACCGAATTGGACTGTGTATACTTAAGAGTGATAAGAGCAATAACAAGGTCTCTTGCAGCACTCTCAGGGAGATTCTTGTTCTCTGTAACGATGTTTGCGAGCAGTTCAGTGTTGATAGCGAAGTTGTTTCTTCCCTGCTCAAAGGTTATGCCGTAGACCTGCTTGCGCTCGATCTCGTCGGGAACAAAGTTGGGGTCGATTTTTACGATGTTGTAGTTGCCGTTTCTCTTGGACTTGAGTATCTCAAGAGCCTCGTCGGTATAATCAGGAGCGATGACACCGTCGGAAACCTCACGCTTTATCATCAAAGCGGTGGTCTTGTCGCAGCAGTCAGAGAGTGCGACCCAGTCACCGAAGGAGCACATTCTGTCGGTACCTCTTGCTCTTGCATAAGCGCAGGCAAGCGGAGACTCATCAAGCCCCTCAATGTCATCAACAAAGCAAGCCTTCTTAAGCTTATCGGAAAGCGGAAGACCTATAGCTGCGGAAGTCGGGCTGACATGCTTGAATGAAGCAGCAGCCGGCATACCGAGAACCTTCTTCAGTTCCATGACAAGCTGCCATGAATTAAAAGCATCAAGGAAATTGATGTAACCGGGACGACCGCAGAGAATCTCAATAGGAAGCTCGCTGCCATCATGCATATAGATCTTGGACGGCTTCTGATTAGGATTACAGCCGTATTTGAGTTCAAATTCTTTCATCGTAAATTACCTCCGTACTCAGCTGTTCTTGTTGATCATTCTGTTTTCGACCTCGCCAGTTGCAAGATCAATATAACGAACATAGAGAGATATCTTGTTCTGCTCGTTTAGATTAGCCCAAAGTGTATCGGTCAGCTCGTCGATGCTGTCAGGAATGGCCACTCTCTCCGGCTCTCCCTGGAATGTCGGAATAGGATTGCCGTCGCAAACATAGGTGTGAATGAAGTGACCCAGACCAGCAAGAGACGGATATGTAAAGGTGTAGCGGTTGCAGGCTGTACCCTCAGCATCAGCACTCTTGAGAATACTCATCTTGTAGGTGAAATCATTATCAGCAAATGTAAGCATACCGCTGATTCTGGGAGTGAGATTTGGAGCATCCGGCTCGAACTCGCGGGTCTCAAGTGCCTGCTCAAAGGTCTTGCCCTGAGCAAGATGCTCATAGATAGTATCAGTCTGGTCGCCGTTGGTTGCGATCAGCTTGTTCTCATATGATCTGATAGCAGCATAGATAATAAGTGAGGGATCCTCTACCTTTGATGCATCAAAAGGCTCAGTAAAAACCTCACCGTTCTTCTCAGTGAAGATACGGTTGCGGCTGTTTTCGCTTCTGCCCATGATGAAATATGCAACAGCTGCCTTCTTTGCATCTGCGGTCTTGCCGATGACTATGCCTCGACCAACATATGCGTTATCATGAATAAGCTCGCCGATATTATTGATCTTGTAGATGTCCATTTTATGACTCCCTTTCTGTAAAGCTTATTTACTTTGCATTTGAGTCGAAACCTTTTCGACTGCCTGCGGCAGAAGTATCCACTCTGCCTGTTCCATTACTCTCTTCTGAAGTATCTCAGGTGTATCACCGTCAAGGATATCAACGGCTTTCTGCATTATTATCTCTCCGCCGTCGGGTATCTCATTGACAAAATGAACTGTAGCGCCAGTTACCTTTACACCGTAATCCAGGGCTGCCTGATGGACTCTGAGTCCATAATATCCCTTACCGCAGAAGGACGGTATAAGCGCAGGATGAACATTAATGATGCGCTTCGGAAAATCTGCAGTAAAATCCTCACTGAGAATACTCATGAAGCCTGCCAGAACGATAAGATCAATCTTATGTTCCATCATAGCGCTCTTGAGCTGTCTCTCGAATGCCTGCTGCGAACCAAGCTGCTTTTTGTCAGCCACCATTGTTGGAATACCTGCATTCTCAGCTCGTTCAAGAGCATAAACTCCCGGCTTCGAGGAAACTACAAGCACTATCTCACCGCTGTTTATTATTCCGCTCTGCTGAGCGTCAATCAACGCCTGAAGATTTGTGCCACCGCCGGAAACAAAAACCGCTATCCTAGCTTTAGCGTTGGACATTTCTGTTCACCCCGATAAAAATATTTGGTAATTGATTACTGAAGGATTACACCTTCGTCAGACTTGATGATTTCGCCGATGATGTATGCATCCTCACCGTTTGCACGGAGAATTTCTACAGCCTTGTCAGCATCCTCTTTGGCAACAACAACGCTCATTCCGACACCCATGTTATATGTATTGAACATATCACGCTCCGGAATATTGCCTTTCTCTGCAAGCAGAGAGAAGATAGCAGGAATTTTGATTACGCTCTTGTCAATTTTTGCACCAAAACCCTTCGGGATACTACGGGGAATATTCTCATAGAAGCCGCCTCCGGTAATATGAGAAACCGCCTTTACGGTTATCTGCTCAAAGAGAGCAAGCATCGGCTTTACATAGATTCTGGTCGGAGTCAGCAGTGTTTCTGCAATAGTCTTTCCATCCAGCTCATCTCTGGGAACATAAAGCTCCGGATTATTGTTATCGATATCAAAGACCTTGCGGCACAGAGAGAAACCGTTGGAATGAATACCGCTGGAGGGCAGCGCTATGATTACATCACCCTCGGTCACCTTTGTATTGTCAAGGATCTTCTTCCTGTCAACAATACCTACAGCAAAGCCTGCAAGATCGTACTCTTCCACAGGCATCATACCCGGGTGCTCGGCAGTCTCACCGCCGATAAGCGCTGCACCGGACTGTACGCAGCCTTCAGCCACACCGCTGACGATCTCTGCGATCTTCTCCGGAATATTCTTTCCGCAGGCAATATAGTCAAGGAAGAACAAGGGCTTTGCACCCACACATATAATATCATTGACGCACATTGCAACAGCATCAATACCTATGGTGTCATGCTTGTCCATCAGGATAGCCATCTTTACCTTTGTACCGCAGCCGTCAGTGCCGGATACAAGAACCGGCTCCTCCATTCCGGCAACAGGCAGGCCAAAGCATCCGCCGAAGCCGCCGACATCGTCCAGACAGCCTTCATTTCGTGTACGTGCAATGTGCTTTTTCATAAGCTCAACAGCTTTATAGCCAGCAGTAATATCAACACCAGCAGCTGCATAACTGTCAGATTTTGATGTAAGACTCATATTTCTTACTCCTTTCCGTTCCAACAATAAGTACAAACTTCACTCGGATCAAGTCCGATTGCTTCGATAACGCCTTCAAGGCTCTGGAATTCCAGCGATGCAAGATGAAGCTTTTCGCAGATAGCTTTTCTCAGCGCTCTGCCGCGCTCTGTATGACCATCGCTGTACTCATCAATATGCTTTTCTCCCTCTTCCCCTTCAAGCTCAAGAATTACACGTCGTGCAAGAAGGTCGAGATCGGATGTATTACGTGAGAAATTAAGATATTTGCAACCGTACATTATCGGCGGGCAGGCAGAGCGCATATGCACCTCAAGCGCGCCGTTTTCGTACAGGAATTCAACAGTTTCTCTTATCTGTGTACCGCGCACGATACTGTCATCAACAAAAAGAAGTTTCTTGTCCTGAATAAGATCGTGAACAGGTATCATCTTCATTTTTGCCACACGGTTGCGTTCATTCTGGTTTGACGGCATGAAGCTTCTGGGCCACGTCGGAGTATATTTGATAAACGGACGTGCAAAAGGCACCCGGCTCTCATTTGCGTATCCTATGGCGTGAGGCGTACCCGAATCAGGAACACCACTGACAAAGTCAATCTCGCCGAGCAGACCGTGCTTCATTTCCTCTCTTGCCATTATCGCACCGTTTCTTGTGCGCATAACTTCTACGTTGACCCCCTCATAACACGAGGTAGGATAGCCATAATACGACCATAAGAAAGCACATATTTTCTTCTTCTTCTCAGCCTGAGAAAGAACCTCTATGCCATCTGCAGTAACACTTACAATCTCTCGCGGTCCAAGCTCCATTACATCGCTGTAGCCGAGCTTCTGATACGCAAATGACTCAAATGAAACGCAGTAACCGTCTTTATCCTTACCGATATGTATCGGTGTTCTTCCAAACTTGTCTCTTGCAGCGATAAGGCTTCCGTCATCCCGGAGAATAAGAATGGACATCGAGCCCTCTATGACATCCTGAGCAAAACGTATACCCTCAACAAAGCTGCTCTTCTGGTTTATCATTGCCGCTACAAGCTCAGTTGAATTTACTTTGCCGCCTGTCATGGCATCGAAATGTCCGCCGCTGAATGATAAAAACTGGCTGACAAGTGCATCAGCATTATTGATAACTCCGATAGTGCTGATAGAGTATACACCAAGATTTGAACGAATGAGTATCGGCTGCGGATCGGTATCGCTTATACAGCCAATGCAGGAGTTACCCGACATCTCATCGGTTATACCTGCAAATTTTGTACGGAAAGGTGAGTTTTCTATATTATGTATTTCTCTCTGGAAGCCTGTAGCATCGTCAATGGCTGCCATACCCGCACGGCGGGTGCCGAGATGGGAATGATAGTCGACGCCAAAAAAGACATCCAGTACGACATCGCGTTTTGATGCTGCTCCAAAAAAGCCACCCAAGTGTCTTTTCCTCCTGTGAAGTGATTCATTCTGTGCCGTTTCCGGCAAGATTTTTTCATGTACTGTACAAGCCGCGGATATCTAAAGATATATTTCAGATATCCGCGGCTGCATTGGTTACAGATTTGATTGAATTAAGCAAAGAAGAGCTCAGAGAGTGTCATAGGATCAATATACTCGCCGTCCTTGTAGACTCTCATGTTGCCGGATGCGATCTCGTCGATAAGGATAACCTCACCGTTTGCATCGTAGCCGAACTCGAACTTGATATCATAAAGAACAAGACCCTTCTCGAGCAGATCGTCTGCAACGATCTTGGTGATCTGCTGAGTCATTGCCTTGACTGCATCATACTGCTCCTCGGTCATAACGCCAAGGACGACAAGTCCATCCTTGGTTACAAGGGGATCGCCCTTCTCGTCATTCTTGAATGTCATCTCGACATAAGCAGGAAGGTCTGCGCCCTCCTCGATGTAATCGCCATAGCGGCGCAGGAAGCTGCCGACAGCCTTATGACGGCAGATAACCTCGAGGCCGTGACCAAATGCCTTTGCCGGAATAACTTCCATGGTGGTGTCATCAAGATTTGCGCTGACGTAGTGAGTCTTGATACCAGCCGCGTTCATCTTCTCAAAGAAGTAGATGGACATACGAAGGTTGACGTCACCAACGCCATCGATGGTAAGACCTACAGAGTTCTCACCCGGATCAAAGACACCGTCCTTGCCGGTGCAGTCATCCTTGAACTTAAGCATATAATTGCCGTTTTCAAGTTCAAATACGTTCTTAGTCTTGCCGGTGTAAACGAGTTTCATTGTGTTTCCTCCAATTTATATAAAGATTTGAGAACAGCGAAATTAATAAACAGTCGTCAGCAGGAGCTCAGCTGAGCACTGATAGCTGCATTCTTTTCAAGTACCTTATCTGCAGCAGCCTTTCTTGCTGAATCGAGCTTCTGTGCAAGCTCTTCATCACTTACCGAAAGGATCTGTATTGCAAGCAAAGCGGCATTGACTGCTCCATCTATTGCAACAGTGGCAACCGGAATTCCGGCAGGCATCTGAACAGTAGACAGAAGTGCATCAATGCCGTCAAGTGTAGATGACTTTACGGGTATACCAATAACCGGGAGAGTGGTCTTTGCAGCAATAGCGCCTGCAAGGTGCGCAGCTTTTCCGGCTGCAGCTATAATGGCGCCGAAGCCGTTTGCTCTTGCATTTACAGAAAATTCCTTTGCCTCAACAGGTGTACGGTGCGCAGAATAGACGTGAACCTCAACAGGCACGCCATACTCCTTGAGTGTGTCGATAGCTTTCTGCACTACCGGCAGATCGCTGTCGCTTCCCATGATAACTCCGACTTTTTTCATGAACGGGATTCCTCCTGAAATAGAATAACAAGAAAATTGCAAAAATGGGCAGTTCTACCCGCAGAAAAGAAGTAGAACTGCCCAGACGGTCGGCTTTGATCTGCTTCTTGTTCCACTGTGGTGCTCCACATTATCCGTCAGTCGCAAAAAGCACTATTTTGTAGGTAATTCAAGTAATATCGTACACCGCATCCGTAAAACAAATAACATATTGATTTTACCATATATAGCGGCATTCTGTCAAGTTAACAGCATCAAAGGTGTTTGTAAAATTTGCACGTACTATGGGTGTATTATTTGTCTGTTTCGCCGTATTCTGACCTTTCTTTATTCGATGTCGCAATTGTGACACCGCACATGACCACAAAAATAAAGTAAATTATCGATGGCAGCAGCGCACTCTGAATATCGAAAGAGAAAAGCATCGGTTCAATCAGACTTATCAGAACCGAAACCGCAGGTATGGACAATGAAAACTTTTCAACAAGAGAATATTTCTCAAATGACCCGAAAAAAATAACAATCATTTTCCATATTATATAAACAGTAAATGCCGCCATCAGAACAAATCCGATTACACCTGTTTCAAAGAGCACTTCAAGAAGCGAATTATGCCAGTGAGCAATATAGGTACAATAACCAAATTCCTCTGTTGTCAGTATCATCTCCTGCGAATACTGTTCACCAAACAGAAGAACCTTCGGGTTCTGTTTCAGCATATGTATTGCATATTTGTATATTCTGGTCCGGCTGTTAAGTGAAGCCAACTCTTCGAGCGAAGAGAAATCACGGTCTGACAAGACGAACCCGTCTTCCACGTTTTCCTGATCCTGCACAACAGGAACAGATTCCATTGCTTCAGGCTCTGTACTGCCTTCAGAAACAACTTCATCCACTGTTACTGCGGGCTGCTCATCTGAGACTGATACTGACGGAATTTCCTCTGTAACAGTCTCACTATCTGTCAGCTCTTCCTGCTGCGATGAAGTTACAGCGTTGTTTATCATTACAACACCGGACCGGAACATATCAGTGCTTGCATATGCAACAGTGAATACTATTGCTCCACAGATCAACCCTGCGGCAACCTTGAACGTTCGCTGCTTTATTCCCCCTTCAAATCTGCCCTTCATGAAATTAAAGAAAATCAGTCCTGCGGCTACAGCAAGAACCGCACAGGCAATGAGAATACAGGCACGTGAATCAGTCATTACAAGCACAATAAAAAACATAACCGCAGCTGCAGCATATATGATCTTCATCCATACTTTTCTGACTTCCATAGCTCGCATAACAGCAAGGCATATGCCAATCACAAACAGTTCTGCACAGATATTCGGGTGCTCATGGAAGCAGTAAATACGTCCATCACTTAGAACAAAAGATTCACAGATATGATATGCTCCCCATAGTTTTATTCTTGCACCCAAAACCACAAATACAAACGCCAGCAAAGCAGTACAGGTACAGAATAAAACGCCCATATCAGCAATTATTGCACGAGCTTTCTCCTTACCTCTTTCCGAGAAAAAATACGGAAGATTAACCGCCAGCACTCCAACAAACAAAGCCAGAGAAATCCTGTTTATGCTGTGCTCAAAGCTTTGATTTTCAAGAAAAAGCCTTGATACACCTAACCATACTGCATATGCAGACAACAGCACCGATCCAATGTTATTGATCAGTTTCTTCTGAACTGCCAGCGGACCGATAAAAAACGCTGTCGCAACCGGTGTTATCAGGAAAAGAAGACTTCTTCCCCGTCTCTCAGTAAAAGGAACTATCATATTCAATGCAATTATGCCTATAGTCGCAGCAATTGCCAGAAAGCACCACGGTTCAGCTCTGAATTTTTTCCAGAGTATCAGTATTTTTTCTTTTGCATTCTCAGCAGTTACTTTAATTTTTCTTTTCAGAACACAAGTTGTTTTCTGCATACCTTTACCCCTCAGGTCAAATATCAGTATATATAAAAACCTAAAAACGCACTCTGTTATTCGATAATAATAAAGTATATCACACCCCAAATATAGTGTCAATCTCTTGCATCGGGTGCGCATATCCGCGTGAATAAAATTATTTTATTTGATTATATCCTGCATAAGGTTTATAATATTTTCTGCTTGATCAAATCACACCAAAGGAGAAAAATATGCTCTGCAAACTCACGTGGGCTCTTACTGAGGACAATCGTGTTATACACATTTCAGAAGCTGAGCGCGGCGCATCATGCCGATGCATATGCCCCGCCTGCGGCGATACACTTATCGCGCGCAAAGGCGATGAAACAGGTCATCATTTCGCACACTCCGCCGGAGATGACTGTGCTTACAGTTTCACTTCTTCTCTTTATTACGCCATATACCGCACCATTAACGAACTAGGATACCTGGTGCTGCCTCCATATATAAAAAACCGTTCTGTCACAGAACACGGAAGCGGCACCCATATTATAATGCCTCAGGCAAAGGTTAAGGTTGAGCGTTCTGAACTAACAAGAAAAGCATCTGCAGGAATAACCGGAATTATCGCCTACTGCAGCGGCAAGCCTTTACTTATAAAGATACTCACTGCATATACTATCAAAAAGCGAAATATGAGTAAAATTCAGGAGCTCGGTCTCCCCTTGCTTGAAATCGATCTGAGTCGCAATGATTTTCTCGACAAAGACACTGCCGTAAAGCTTCTTACAACTGCACCGCCGCAGATATATTGGGTGTACAACCGACGTGCAGAAACAATATGGGAGCAGCTTATATCAAGGTGCGAGAAGCTTGACGTTGCTGGAACAATGAATAGTATATATACATACGGTTGCCCTATTGCATCGAAACGCGAAGACGGATTCAAGTGCTTTATCAAAACAGGCTGCTCATCATGCGGATATTTTTTCGGACTTTGCGGCTTTGACGAAGACAGATATGTTCTTTGCGGCAGACGACAGGTAATTACTGAAGCATCCGATTTACTTCTTACTATTGATGAAAGGAAAAAGAAGTACAATATCACAAGATAGTCACTTTATTCAAAACAGCACAATTCTCATATTTATCCGCTGTTTCATCAGGATATTTTTGATTCCAGTTTTCGGTATATTGTTCAACTTTCCACTGTATCAAAACGTTAAAATCACACAAAATTGATTTTAACATTAGTTTTATATTGACTACTCTCCCGCTATTATGCTAAAATGATAAAAATGATTGTTTGAACATCTGAAATCCTGCAAACTTCGGCACTATACGCATTATTTCAACATTCGTACAGCTCCGGTCGCTTTCAAATTTCAGTAAACAATCCTTTTACTTTTGTGGGGTGATATAATGCAAATCGAAAACAACAGTGGGCTTTCAAGAAAAAACATGGTCGGATCTAATATTCGAGCCATCAGAATGAGTCTTTCCATGTCTCAGAAGCAGCTGGCAGCTCTCATTTCTGAAAAAGGCATACCCATGACATCCTGCACTCTGTGCAAAATCGAAAACGGCACCCGCGGAATCAATGATATAGAGCTTTGGTATATTGCCTCTATATTCCACATCAGTCTGGATAAGCTTTTCCACTGATGAACGTACAGCTGCATTATTGAGGGAACGATAATCCAGAAAACTGTACAACCTTTGGCTTGCTGAAACAGCAAGCCATTTTATTTTGCTTCAAAACACAAAACAGGCTCCAAGGAGCCTGTTTTCTTACATATTATAAACTATTTCAGTTTGCGCAATTTGTATCAGAACAGGATGCAGCTGTAGCTGTCGCTTCAGACACCGTCTCATTGCCTTGTTCTTCTTTGCTTATTTTATAGAATATCTTTACCATATTGATAAATTTCATGACCTGCGAGCCGTCTTTGAGCATACAGCGGTAAATATCCATTCCGTTCTGTATTTCAAAATACTTTCCGGGTCCAAAAGGAAGCGAAGGAACATTGACAATAGGCAAAAAAAGTTCAGTATTCCTGCCATTCATCGTCCCGGCCAGCGTAAAGGCTTTCTTGTCAAGCGTTACAGTACCTCTGCCGACTGTGACAAATTTATTTTTACTCTGATCTATCATCATAATTTCTGTTTCTGCTGATAAAGCTGAAACTTCACCGTTTATTATCTTCGTCTTCAGCTCATTGTAAATAATGCGGCTCCAGTCGGAGACATACCGTATCTCCTCGCCCGTACCTTTTTTTACATGCAGAAATCCCAGTTTATCACTATACTCTTCAAAACCGCACTCTGAGCAGCAAAGAGTATGATTATCCTTAAGTCTTATTGTAAACTCCCTGCGACAATTCGGACACATATAAAGAACATTTTCCAGACCGGCAATGTTATTATTCTTCCGATACCTGCACTTGAATTCTTCCTGTTCTCTGTATGCATCAAAAAGCAAGGCCTCATCAGTCTTCTGTTTCACTTCATAAATATCAAGCTGCTCAAGCTCTTCTTTCGAAAAAAGCTTGTAAATATCCATATAGGTTTTTCCCGGACGTATCCCTTTTGCCCATTTCGGCATTACAAAATATGTACCGCTTGCTCTCGCAACATATACATCAGCCTTAAGCCATTTAAGAAACTTGTATGTTGCAGCAGGAATCGGAGTAGAAAGTCCGTCTTCACACATCAGCCCTGCAGGATAGATTACTACCGGTTCTCCGCGAGCAATTACAGCTTTCATTTTTTTCAGATCTCCGGAAGCCGTCTGAAACTGCTGCTTTGGTATTACACCCATTTTCTTCAGAAAACCTTTTATCGGAAGCGTACTATATATAGAATTACTGATAACAAATGACATCGGTCTGCGCGATGCACCGATCAGATTAACAAAATCCAGCATGGTCTGATGGTTCGCTATTACAACATACGGTCCCTTTACACGCTTGATCTCATTTCTGATAAATTTACGCTTGAATAAGATTTTTGCAGCTATCCATGATACACTCTGCGCAATACGATAGTACAGCTTATTCGGTCTGTCAGTCTTCATAACGTTTTTCTCCCAACATATACTCCAAGCTCACTTGTTGAACTTTCAACATCAGTAATAGTATAGCACATATTTCTGGAATGTCAAAGCATATGATAATCAGAACATATAAAAAACGGTCTGTCCTTTGCGACAGACCGTTTCGTTTAATCAGAAATCTCTGGTTGTTGTTATGTAGCGCCAAAACTCAACTGCGGCAAGACTGAGCGCCATTACCACATTCGCCGGATCATCTATATCGCACACAAAGTCTCTGCCCGGACGCTTGATTCGCATTATTATTTCTCCGTTTTCGTCCTTCATAACATACTCACGGAAATTAAGTCTCTCGGATATCTCGATAAAAGCCCATTCAGGACCTACAATATGAGCAAACTCTACATTGCTTGTAGCATCCATGTTCAGCGAATCATCATAAAAGCCGACCTTATCTGTGCCAAGATATATCGGAAACCCAAGCATCAGATCATCAATATCGTCTGTTCCGAAATCAATGACCGACAACCGTTTGTTGGTGTTATCATACAGAAGTCTTTTGGGTCTGGAGTAATCTACTTCAACGCTGTAATATGCAAGCTTATTCTTTTCGTCATAGATATTGACATATTCGTCAAAACCTCTTGTCTCATATCTCATACGGTATCTCACGCGGCTCACACTCCTGTCACCCAAGGATTAAATGACAAATAGCACTGATTGCTCATTCACATAACTAACGTCAAGCAGTACAGCAGCTCGAACAACCTCTTGAATATCCGATTATCCGAGGCAGTCATTTGATTACAGCTTTTTCCAGTAGTAAACAGTATAACATATCCCGTATATGAAATCAATAATCAAACTGCATAACAACAAATATTTTTTATCAATTGTAACTATTTTGCGCTTGTATATAAATAACTAAGCTAATACAATTTTATTTGCTTTTCAGTTGATTGATTTCTTCCAGTTCTTCATACAGACCGTCTTCTTCAATGTCACCGCCGAAATAATCAGCATCAACCTGTTCAAGATTCTCCATATGACGCTGTACAGCAGCATAAAGATTCTCAGGTATTTCCTCGTCTTCTCTCTGCTTTTCAGCTTTTGTTTTACGGCTTCTCTCTGTAAAAGTCTTTACTTTTTCCGCAATTTTACGGCACATGGCAACACCGACAAAGCAGTCAGCTGTAAGTGTACCGAAATTGCCTCTGCTCATAAGAACTGCCGCAACAAAAGAGGAAATCGGAACTGTGAGAAGCAGTGCCATACTGCCCGCAAGAGCCTGAAGGAGCTGGCTTGTGATCATCTCATCATTGAGTATCATCATCATCGAATAATCATATGTATTGAACAGCATAAGAAGGTGTATGGATCCGCCTACATACGCAAGAATAAGAGTATTCAGCGAAGCACCCATGATGTCAATACCTATGTTTATGCCTGACCGCATCAATTCAGCACCAGTAATATCCGGTGCATTTGCTTTGAGCTCATCAAGCGACGATGCAATTGAGATACCTACATCCATAGTACCACCGAGTACACTTATAAGAATGGCCGCAAGAAGGATTCCTCGCAGGTCAATTCTTCCATCGCCGACTGACTGCGCAAGATACATGGACTCTTCATCTACAAGACCGGTCATTTTCATTGCAGAATTCATTATCGCGGTGATAACTCCTGCTGCAATGACACCGCCGGCTGCCCCAAGCGCCGAAGCAAGGGTCTTGATCGAAAATCCGTAGATTACAACAAGTGTCACTGATATTGTAAATACACTTCCCAGCACTGCTGCAAGCACAGGATTCATGCCGCTAGTCATCGCCGGAACAATAACAAAAATCAGACCTATACATGTCAGCACAAGTGCGGCAACCGAACGAAGTCCGCGCTTGCCTCCGAAGAAAATAAGCGCAGCAAGGAAAATAAGACCAAGCCAAAGTATGGAACGGGAGCGCTCGAACTGCGTTACCATACCGGTAACCGTGCCGTTCTCTTCCATGGTAAACTGAGCAATTACATGGTCGCCCTTTTCAAGCGGACGCGGAGCGTTTCCGCCTCCCCATGCATCAGTAGTATCATAAGTCGCAAGAAGCTCTCGGCCTTCATACGGTCCTTCAAGCACAAGAACGCGGACGATCTGATAGCTGCTGTCATAATAATATCCGCCCAGGTCTATCTGATCACTTACGTTTTCAACAACCTCAGTTACCTTGGCTCTGACATTCGTCCCCTCTACCGTCTGCGAAATATGTTCAGTTTCAGGTGTCAGTTCCATAAGTGAAGAATCTGATGCTACCGGTAACACAAATTCATCAGCACCGTCACTCTCGGCTGCATAAGCTGTCATTCCAAATGAAAAGACAGACAGCATAAACACGATCAATAAAACTGCTGAAATACATTTAATTCTCATTGTTCACACCTCATCGTTCCGACTTTTCTGCTGATAACTTCCCCTTGCATTCACACTATGCTTGATGTATAATTAGTAACATCTTACATGAAAGGTCGTGTAAAGCAATGTCAGGCAAACATCAGAAGCTCTTCATAAGAATCATGTGCGTTTTTCTTGCCTTTCTTATGGTCGGAAGCCTTTTTATGACTGTTCTTTATTCATGCGTTGGACAGTAAGCACAGTCATCAATTATCCGAAATAAATTCAATATGTTATTTTCAGGACGAACCGCTTTGTTTGGAGCTGTTCGTCCTGTTTAATTAATGTCTGGTTTTCTTTTGCTTTATGAGTTCCTGTCTGAGATCCCAGAGTTTCTGCGAATAATCCACATAATACTTATGGGGATTTTCAAATCTGGTTACCTCTTTCCATAAGGTGCCGACGCTCTGTTCACAGTGTTCTCTCACCTGCTGCAGTGAAGGAATTTCATACACAAGTTCGCCTTTATCGAATATACGCTGAAGCAGCCGCTCTGCACGGAAGTTTTCACACAACTTGCGCTTCCATGTAAACTGTGCATCAAATATCTCGTAAGGCTGAGTGTCATCGATAACCTCATCAGCCAGGGTAACAACATCAGCAATAGCCTTGCCCGTCTCCCGGTCAAACAGACGCCATACATTTTTATCTCCAGGCCATGTCATCTTGGATACATTTTCACTTATCTTGATTTTCGGTATATGTCTGCCCTCTCGGTCTACAGCAGCAAGCTTGTATACTCCACCAAAGGTAGAATTCGATGCAGAAGTAATGAGCCTCTCACCCACGCCAAATGTATCGACCTTTGCCCCGTTGTGAAGCATCTCGCGGATTATCTGCTCATCAAGTGAATTTGAAGCACATATAGTACAATCACTGTATCCGGCAGCATCAAGCATCTCACGTGCCTTGCCCGCAAGATATGAAATGTCACCGCTGTCAATTCGAATACCTTTCGGTCTGCAGCCAAGCGGAGTAAGAACCTCATCGAACACTTTGATGGCATTTGGAACACCTGATCTCAGAGTGTCATAGGTATCAACCAGCAGCACGCAATTATTGGGATATTCTCTGGCATACGCACGGAACGCATCTATTTCCTCATCAAACATCTGCACCCATGAATGCGCCATTGTTCCCGTTGCCGGCACACCATATATCACATCTGTTATTGTGCAGGCAGTACCGGCACAGCCGCCTATATACGCTGCACGTGCACCTGTTATTGCCGCATCTGCACCGTGTGCGCGTCTTGAGCCAAATTCAAGCACGGCTCTGCCATGTGCTGCTCTGACTATTCTGTTTGCCTTTGTTGCAATCAGGGACTGATGATTGAACATGAGAAGCACTGCAGTTTCGACAAACTGTGCCTGTATTACAGGTCCGACAACCTTGATAACCGGTTCATTCGGAAAAATTACTGTTCCCTCCGGTACAGACCACACATCGCAGGTAAATCTGAAATTCGAAAGATACTCAAGGAATTCCTCCGAGAAAATATTTTTGGAGCGAAGGTAATCAATATCCTCTTCTGAAAATCTCAGATTCTGAAAGTATTCAATTATCTGTTCGAGTCCGCCCATTATCGCAAAGCCGCCATCATCTGGTACACTACGGAAGAAAGCATCAAAATAACCTATATCATCTGCAAGACCGCTTCTAAGATAACCATTCGCCATAGTCAGCTCATAAAAATCAGTCAGCATGGTCATGTTTACCATTCTGTCTCTGTTGTTCATCTTTATCGCCAGCTTTCTGTTCTATTAATATAATATCTATTATAAAGATCAGACAAGTAAAAATTCCATCGCATTTTACATTATAGTTCCTCATTGTTTGCAATTCAACACAAATAATGTTAACATCACTTTCAAATTTCAATTTTTCAGCGCAGAACAGCATACAGAAAATCAGACATAAAAAAACGCATCTGAGACAACTCTGTCGTCAGATGCGTTTTACATTTACCGTCAACTGCCTGCTGTAATCAACTCTGCATAGCGCACGGCTTCCATTGCGTCTTTTGCATATTTATCAGCACCTATGCGGTCTGCATATTCCTGATTCAGAACAGCACCGCCAACAATCACCTTGCACCACGGAGCTGTCTCTCTGAGAAGTTTTATTGTTTCTTCCATCGCCGGAACAGTCGTCGTCATCAATGCGCTCAACCCCGCAAGCGGCGCATGATATGATACAACCGCATCAACAATATCCTGAGGCGGAACATCCTTGCCCATGTCAATAACATCGAAGCCATAGTTTTCGAGCAGGAGTCTGACTATATTCTTTCCGATATCGTGAATATCTCCATGCACGGTAGCAATAACAAATATTCCCTTTCCGGCAGTTTTTTCACCGTCGGACATAAATGATTTTATCGCTTCAAACGCACTTTTTGCAGCCTCCGCACTCATGAGAAGCTGCGGCAGGTACACAGTCTTTTTCTCAAAGCCTTCTCCGACAATGTTGAGCGCCGGTATTATCTCTCCGTTAACGATATCCAGCGGAGCCACTTTCTCCAGCAACCTTGCAGTTATTTCTGCAGCTTTATCTTTGAGCCCTTTTACTACCGCCCGCTGCAATTCGGATGCCTGCGCTGAAGCATCTGCCGCCTTTTGTTCCGATACGGCGGTAACAACCGGCTGCGAAACAAAAGAAACTGCTGCAGCGATATATGCTGCACAGTTCTCATCCAGCCCCTTAAGTGCATTGTATGTGTACCACGTTTTCATCATATCTGACGAATATGGATTCATAATTGCTGCTGAAAGTCCGTTTTCCAGCGCCATAGCAAAAAACGTACTGTTAACAGCATCACGATTCGGCAGACCGAATGATACATTTGACACACCGAGGGACGTATGACAGCCTAACTCACTTCTGATAGTACGAAGAGATTTCAGCGTAGCCTTCGCTGCATTATTGTCTGCGCTGATAGTCATTGCCAGCGTATCAAATATTATATCCTTCCTGCTTATTCCATACTCCGCTGCCTTACTGATTATCTTCTCCGCAATTGCGACTCTGCCCTCTGCATCAGCAGGAATTCCGTTTTCATCAAGGGTAAGAGCCACCACAAGACCGCCGTATTTCTTTACAAGCGGAAATATAGCTTCCATGCTTTCAGTCTTTCCGTTAACTGAATTAATCATCGCTTTGCCGTTATACCGGCGCATAGCTGTCTCCATGGCTACCGGATCAGATGTATCTATCTGCAGTGGAAGGTCGATTACTGCCTGAAGTTCACATACAGCATTCTTCAGCATCGAAACCTCATCTATATCAGGCAGACCGACATTGACATCAAGTATATGAACGCCTTTTTCCTGCTGCTTTATTCCTTCAGCCAGAATATAATCAATATCATTCTCAATCAAAGCCTGCCTGAAGCGTTTCTTTCCTGTCGGATTAATACGTTCTCCTATAAGAACAGGGACATCTCCGAACTGCACAGCATGATTATATGACGATACCACCGTGAGACCTTTATCAGTCAGCTCAACAGGAGCAATATCTGTTGTTCTTTCATTCAGCACTTTTATATATTCCGGAGTCGTTCCGCAGCAGCCGCCTATAACCCGAACGCCCTCACGCACAAGCTGAGCAACTTCATCTGCAAACTCTTCCACCGAAACATCGTAGACCGTTTTTCCGTCAACAGACTTCGGCAAACCTGCATTGGGTTTGAGCACTACCGGAACACTTGCGCATCTCAACAGTTCTCTTACCACACCGCGAAGCTGTCCGGGTCCGAGTGAACAGTTTGCTCCTATCGCATTGGCACCCATTCCCTCCAGCATTGCGACCATGGCAGCCGGGTCAGCACCGGTCATAAGCTTCCCGTCTTCGCCATAGACATTTGTAACTATTACAGGAAGATCACAGTTTTCCTTTGCCGCAAGCAATGCCGCCTTGGTTTCGTAGCTGTCATTCATCGTTTCGATGATTATCAGGTCAACGCCATATTTCACGCCAATTCTGATGGTTTCAGCAAATATTTCAACTGCATCTTCAAAATCAAGATCACCAAGAGGTCTGAGCAGTTTGCCGGTAGGTCCGACGTCAAGTGCAACAAACTTTTCCCTTTCAGAAGTCGACTCCTGTCTTGCTCTGTCTGCATTTGAAACGGCGGCTTTGATTATCTCCTCAAGCTCACTGTCATCAAACTTAAGTGAATTTGCACCAAACGTGTTCGCACAGACAACATTGCTTCCGGCATCATAATACGCCTTGTGTATCTCAGAAATCACATCCGGATGGCTTATATTCCACCGTTCAGGCAGTTCTCCTGATTTCAGCCCGCGCGCCTGGATCTGTGTCCCCATTCCGCCATCAAGATATACGATATTACCGCTGAGAAACTCCGCAAAATTCATAACACACCTCTTAGCCTGCAAAACTGCAGCTTTATTTTCAGTCTTGTATTAATCAAAACTGCCATGCACTCCAATAAACGCAGTAACCGATTTACTCGGAGACATAAGCAGACTGTCATTCAGTGTCAGACCTATCTGTCTCGGACAATCAAGCACGGCAAAAATGTCCTTCTGTATTTCTATAGACAAATCGCCGTATCCCGGACTAAATCTCGGCTTGAGCTTTACATTCAGCCTGTCTGCAATATCTTCGCAGAAAGCATCGCATAACGCTTCTATTCTTTCCGCTCCGATAGCCTGCATCATTAGGGCCTTCGCCGGAGATATCCTGCTGTACCGCACAATTACACGATCCATATCTACACCGACAGTTGCAGCAAATAGAATTACACTGCTGCACCCACGCAGATTAATCGCAAGATTATCAGAACTGACCTGAAAGGAATCAAAGTCACAAATACTGCCACATACTGCTGCCGGAAACTCACGCCAGCATACTTTTCCAGCAATCCTGCCTTCGATTTCTTTGATACACTCGCGCATCAGCCTTTCCGTATCCGGATCAGCCTCTCTGCAGCCGGCATAACGGAGTACCTCTTTTTCACATACCGGAGGCAAACTAAAGCTTCTGTTGTGTATAACACTCATCATTTGCCGAGAATATCAGAAAGATTGCGCTGTATGGTAGCTGCAACATCGGGCTTATTCATGGAATAGACATGAACATTTGTTATTCCGTTTGCATACAGATCTATTATCTGATCGGTAGCATAAGCAATTCCAGCCTGCTTCATCGCCGCCGGATCTGAGCCGAATTTGTCTACTATACTCTTGAACCGCTGCGGCATAAATGAACCGGAAAGCTTTATCGCACGTTCAACCTGATTAGCATTTGTTATGGGCATTACACCCGGAATTACCGGCACTGTAATGCCTGCCTCGCGTATTTTATAAAGGAAATTGTAAAGAAGGTTATTATCAAAAAACATCTGCGTGGTAAGAAAATCACAGCCAGCATCAACCTTTTCCTTCAGCCGGCGTATATCTTCACGCTGGTCAGCACTTTCAGGGTGTATCTCAGGATAACAAGCTCCGCCAATACAGAACTCCGGATCAGCACACTTGAGTTCGTGTATAAGATCAATCGCATGCTGATAATCCCATTCACTGCGGTCGGCGCCCTCAAGCTCTGCCGGAATATCTCCGCGCAGCGCCATCACATTTTTAATTCCGGCAGCTCTGATCTGCGCTATTTTTTCTCTTACAGTTTCTTTTGTTGATGAAATGCAGGTAAGATGCGCAAGTGTAGGAACACCATAGAGCTCCTTGATATTTTTCGCAATATCGAGCGTATATCTGCTTGTTCCGCCGCCCGCGCCATATGTGACACTCATGAAAGAAGGACGAAGCTTGGCAATCTCCTCGGTTGCGCTTTTAACGCTTTCAAAGCTGGTCTCTGTCTTCGGCGGAAATACCTCAAACGAAAGAGAAAGTGTGCTGCAGTTGAGCAAATCCTTTATTTTCATTGTTTTCCCCTCGCAAATGCATAATTATTTAATTTATTATACACCCAACAACTACATGAATCAATACTTTACTTTAATACTTTACACAGCAAAAGGTGCCGCCCGCAGGCGACACCTTTCAATTTATCATTCATATTGTTTTAATTATCTGATGCCGTACTTTTCAATGATATAGTCCATATCCTTGTCTCCGCGTCCGGACAGGCAGATAAGAACAGAGCCTCTGCCCATCTGCTTTGCAAGCTTCATAGCGTAAGCAACTGCATGAGAACTCTCAATTGCCGGAATGATGCCCTCAAGTCTGGAAAGCTTGAAGAATGCATCTACGGTTTCCTCATCGTCAACAACATCATACTTGACTCTGCCAAGGTCGTGCAGGAACGCATGCTCAGGACCGGAAGAAGGATAATCAAGACCGCTTGCCACAGAGTAAACAGGAGCGGGGTCACCGTTTTCATCCTTGAGCATCAGGCTGTTGAATCCGTGCATGATGCCTTCCTCACCATACTTAAGGCTTGCTGCATGATCACCAAGAGCAGTACCTCTTCCAAGAGGTTCAACACCGTAAATTTCAACAGGATCATTGAGGAATCCAGAGAACATACCCATTGCGTTCGAACCACCGCCAACGCAGGCTACAACTGCATCAGGAAGCTCACCGGTCATACCGATAAACTGCTCTCTTGCCTCGATGCCGACAACGCTCTGGAAATCACGGACCATCATCGGGAACGGGTGCGGTCCGAGAACAGAACCGATACAATAGATACAATCCTTGTATTCCTCGCTGTATGCCTTGAATGCAGCATCAACTGCTTCCTTGAGAGTAGCAAGACCTTCCTTGACCTCAACAACATTAGCGCCAAGTATCTTCATTCTTGCAACATTCGGGGCCTGCTTCTTGATATCAACAGAACCCATATAGATGTCACATTCAAGACCAAAGTATGCAGCAGCAGTTGCCAGTGCGACACCGTGCTGGCCTGCAGCGGTCTCCGCGATAACCTTCTTCTTGCCCATATATTTTGCAAGAAGAGCTTCACCCATGCAGTGGTTGAGCTTGTGTGCACCGGTGTGGTTAAGGTCTTCTCTCTTTACATAGAGCTGAACATTTCCAAGAGAACCCGAGAGTCTCTCAAGGTGAGATATCGGAGTGGGTCTTCCCTGAAACTCCTTGCGGATACGGCGAAGCTCACTGATAAACTTGCTGGACTTGCAGATAGTGAAATATGCTTCAGTTATTTCTGCCATGGCAGCTTTGAGATCATCAGAAATATAGCACCCGCCGTACTTGCCGAAATAACCGTCAGCGCTGGGATAATTCTTGAAATAAGTATCAAAATCGATTCCGTTGTAATTCATAATAGTATCCTCCAAAAATAAATTTAATTATAAAAATTCAATCAATATTTTATGGTCTAAATTTTACGGTCTGATTTTACATCAGCTTCGCCATCGTTTTGTAAGCAGCATATCGGTTACCTCCCTGATATCGGTCTCGATTCAGTCTGTAAGGCAAAAAAACAAAACGCCCCCGACAGAATCATCTCTCTTCTGTCAAGGACGAATAAATCAAATTATCCGCGGTGCCACCTTGAATTCACTGCAGTTTTTACTGCAAGTGCTCTTTTGCAGGATACCATCATATCCCCGGCAACTAACGTATGCCTTCACGTTGCAGAATACTTTGCTTACGCATTTGACTGCACCCTCGGCGGTCCATTTGACAGTTTGTTTCTTACCCGACTCTCAGCAACGCGGGCTCTCTGTAGAGGCACCACTGCCGTTATCTCCGCTTCAACGGTTTGAAATATTAAATTGGGTTAATAATACCACCATTCCCCGAACATGTCAAGTAGCTGACATGTATTTTTATTATCTGTTCTGATTTTCTTTTTCCAGTCAGCTTCCGCGGATTTCTATATACATTAAGTAACAAATACAAATAAATGATGTTTTTCTTGACATATCCTGCGGTGAGTACGATAATTAAATTTATGCATTGAATTTACATTATATATTATAATAAGGAGGCTACAAAAATGTGCGACCACTGCTGCTCTGACAGCGATCTTACCCTGCTTGAGCCTGTTCTTGAAGAATATGGCTCTGATTCCGGAAATCTGATAACAATTCTCCAGCATGCACAGGAAATATACGGATATCTTCCTGTCGATGTAATATATCATGTTGCAGAAAAAATCGGTGTCACCCCGGCACGCGTGATGGGTGTTGCAACCTTCTATGCACAATTCAGTCTCAAGCCGGTCGGAAAGTATCTTATCATGCTTTGTCAGGGAACTGCCTGCCACGTAAACGGCTCTGAGCGCATCGAAAAAGCATTGTGCGAGGAACTGGGCATAAGCGACGGAGAAACGACTGACGACGGTCTTTTCACAATGAAGATGGTTGCCTGCCTTGGCTGCTGCAGCCTGTCACCTGTTATGATGATAAACGATGATACATACGGTTCTCTCACCCCTGATAAAGCCGTCGCTATCATCAGAGAACTGCGTTCTGCGGCAAAGGAGGCATAAATTCATGAAAATAGTAGTTGGTCAGGGCAGCTGCGGTATAGCTGCCGGCGCAGCGAAAGTCTACAATGCACTTGCTGCGCTTGATAACAAAAACTTTCAGCTTGGCAGTACAGGCTGTATTGGTATGTGCTTTCTCGAGCCTATCGTTGACATATACGACGGAAAAGAACTGAAAGCACGTCTTGTACACGTATCCGAAAGCGATGCTGAGCGTATAGCAAATGCGGTATGCAGCAACGACCTTACTGCTGTAAGCGATCTTTTAATAGCAGATGAGGATGCTGATTTTCTCGCACAGCAGACCCGTGTGGCACTGCGCCACTGCGGTCTGATCGATCCTACCAGCATTGACGATTACATAGCTGACGATGGATATCAGGCTCTCCGCAAGGTACTCGGAGGAATGACTCCTGAACAGGTCATAGAAGAAATCAAAACCTCCGGTCTTGCCGGACGCGGCGGTGCGGGCTTTCCCACATGGTTCAAGTGGAACGCTGCACGCCAGTCTGATGCAAACGGCGGAAAGAAGTACATGATCTGCAATGCCGACGAAGGCGATCCCGGTGCATTCATGGACAGAGCCGTTATCGAAAGTGATCCCCACACCCTTATCGAAGGTATGCTCATAGCTGCATACGCTATTGGCGCTTCTGAAGCAATTGTATACGTACGTGCAGAATATCCGCTTGCCATTGTCAACCTGAAGAAAGCTATGGCTCAGGCAAGAGAACGCAACCTGTTAGGCGAAAACATTCTCGGAAGCGATTTCTCCTGCGATATGCGCATCAAGGCAGGTGCAGGCGCTTTTGTCTGCGGCGAAGAAACAGCACTTATTGAATCTCTCGAAGGACAGCGCGGAATGCCGCGTCTCAAGCCCCCCTTCCCTGCTCAGAAGGGTTATTTGCAGCAGCCCTCAAACATCAACAATGTTGAGACCTTTGCAAATGTCGCGTGGATAATAAACAACGGCGGCGATAAATTTGCTGCAATGGGAACAGAAAACAGCAAGGGAACCAAAGTATTTGCCCTTACCGGCAAGATAAGAAAAGGCGGTCTTGTTGAAATACCGATGGGAATGACTCTTCGTGAGGTCATATTCAATATCGGCGGCGGAATACGTGACGGCAGATCGTTCAAGGCTGTACAGATGGGCGGTCCCTCCGGCGGCTGTATTCCCGAAGATAAACTCGACACCATCATCGATTACAAGGCTCTCAGCGCAACAGGTGCTATCATGGGCTCCGGTGGTATGGTTGTTATGGACGAAACCACCTGCATGGTCGACGTCGCCCGTTTCTTCCTTGATTTCACCGCCAAGGAATCCTGCGGCAAATGCGTTCCCTGCCGTATCGGTACAAAGAGAATGCTGGAGATACTGACCAGAATTGTCAACGGCGATGGCAGAGATGGCGACATCGAGCTTCTTGAGGAGCTTTGTATCGGAATAAAGGACGGTGCGCTCTGCGGTCTTGGCCAGACTGCCCCCAACCCTGTTATAACTACACTCCGCTATTTCCGCCACGAGTATGAAGCTCATATAAACGACAGGAAATGTCCTGCCGGTGCCTGTGCTGCACTGCTCAGATACCGCGTTGATGCTGATAAGTGTATTGGCTGCCTGCTTTGCCAGAAGAAGTGCCCTGTAGGTGCTGTCAGCGGACAGCTGAAATCACCGCAGGTTATAGATGAAGCCAAATGTATCCGCTGCGGTCAGTGCGCTTCCGCCTGTCGCTTCGGTGCGATAATCTGTGAATAAGGAGGGATAATCATGTCAATCAAGCTTACAATCAACGGAAAAATAATAGAGGCTGAAAACGGAGCTACGATCCTTGAAATCGCTTCCGCCAACGGCATAGATATCCCCACCCTATGCCACGACGAGCGCGTGAAGGCATATGGCGCCTGCGGACTGTGCATTGTCGAGATTGAAGGCAATGGCAGACTTATGCGAGCCTGTTCTACTGTGGCTGCTGACGGTATGGTCATCAACACCGAAAGCGACCGTGTTATACGCGCCCGAAAAGTTGCTCTTGAACTGCTTATGAGTGATCACGTCGGAGATTGTGTAGGTCCGTGTTCACTTGCCTGCCCTGCACACACCGACGTTCAGGGGTATCTTAAGCAGATTGCACTCGGAAATGACCGTGAGGCGGTCAAAATAATCAAAGAAAAGATTCCCGTTCCCGCATCTATAGGACGTATCTGTCCTCACCCCTGTGAAAAGGACTGCCGCAGAGCAAACGTAGAGCAGCCCATATCAATTGCTTTCCTCAAGGCATTCGCTGCTGATAATGATCTCGCATCAGACAACACATTCATGCCTGACATTGCTGAATCAACAGGCAGAACCGTAGGTATAATCGGCGGCGGCCCTGCCGGTCTTGCAGCTGCATATCAGCTTGCTGCTGCAGGTCATAAGGTTACTGTTTATGACGCTATGCCGAAGATGGGCGGTATGCTTCGTTACGGCATTCCTGAATACCGTCTTCCGAAAGCTGTGCTCGACAGCGAAATCGCCCTTCTTGAGCAGATGGGAATCGAGATGCTCAATGAAATCAAGGTTGGTTCTGATATCTCCTTCGAGGATATCCGCACAAAGTACGATGCTGTTCTGATTGCTATCGGTGCATGGAGCAGTTCTTCGATCCGCTGCACCGGAGAAAATCTTGAAGATGTTTACGGAGGTATAGATTTTCTCCGCGAGGTCAGTCTCGGAAACAAGCCTGCAATAGGACGCAGAGTTGCGGTCGTCGGCGGTGGTAATACTGCGATGGACGCCTGCCGCACCGCTGTACGTCTTGGTGCTGAAAATGTATATGTAATCTACCGCCGCACCCGTGCTGAAATGCCGGCAGAAGACATAGAGATCAAAGAAGCCATAGAAGAAGGTGTTGAATTCAAATTTCTCACCAATCCTGCCGAAATAATCGGCGAAGACGGTCATGTCACTGCTGTAAAGCTTCAGGTTATGGAACTTGGTGAACCCGATGCCAGCGGAAGACGTTCACCGATAGCTGTTGAAGGCAAATTCGAAATAATTGAGGTTGACAGCGTAATTTCTGCCATCGGACAGAAGGTAAACCCTGTTGGCTTTGAATCTGTAGCACTCAACCGCTGGGGCATAATTGAAGCTGATGAGTCCAGCATGAAAACCAACCTCGACGGCGTTTTTGCTGCCGGTGATGCGGTCAACAAGGGTGCCGGTATTGCTATTGCAGCAATTGCTGAGGCTAATCGTGCGGCTGTGGCCATCGACGGATATCTGCACGGCATATCCGCTGTCAGTGTTGAGCCGTATGTCTCCAGAAAAACTGTTACAAAAGAAATGTTCTCAGACCGCCCTGTTCTGCCCCGCGCTGAGATGCCTGAGCGTCCCGCTGATGAACGCAGAAATGATTTCGGTGCTGTTTACCTCGGATTTACAGAAGAGCAGGCACGCGCCGAGGCCGCACGCTGCCTCGAATGCGGCTGTCACGATTACAGCGAATGTTTGCTTATCCGACACGCCAACCGTTATGTAATCCACCCGGAACGTCTTGCCGGAGAAACACATACCAGCTTCAAGGAAAGTAAGCTTGGTGTAATCGAGCGCGATCAGGGAAAATGCATTCTTTGTAACCTTTGCGTACGTACCTGTGAAGAGAACGCACATAAAGGAATACTCGGTCTTGTCGGCAGAGGTTTTACAACTGTTATTAAGCCTGAATTCCGCGACAGCAATGTCATTGCCGGCTGTGCAGACTGCCGCATGTGTGTTGACTGCTGTCCCACAGGCGCTCTCAGATTCACCGCAAAATGTGAAGATTAAAGCATAATTATCCGAAAAACATTGAAATCTCATCCGTATTACAGTATTATTTAATTGCAATCAAAGCTGTTTTCAGCTAATTTACGGAGGTATATATTATGGATAACATTAAAGACGCAATCGGCGGCCTTCTTGGCAACGACGACGTAAAGGCAAAGGTTGAAGAGATAGTTGGAAAGATCAAGGGCAGCGACAATCTGCTTGAGAAGTTCAAGGCTGATCCTGAAAAGACAATCGAGAGCCTTACCGGCATTGAGATTCCTGACGAAATCGCTGACAAGGTTATTGATGGCGTAAAGGCAGCACTTGCAAGCGGCAAGCTTGGCGATCTTCTTGATAAGGCAAAGGATCTCCTCTCCGGCGACGACAAATAATTGAAATTACAAAGAAGGCAGCTGCAGGGATATAATCCTGCAGCTGCCTTCTCTCTTCTGCTTAAACGAAAAAATGTCTGAAGTAAACTGCTGCAGTATACTTCAGACATTTTTTGCTATTGATATTTATTCCTCGCTGAACATATCTTTGCCTACACCACATAACGGGCAGGCAAAGTCATCGGGAAGATCCTCGAATTTTGTGCCGGGAGCAATGCCCATTTCAGGCGCTCCTTGCTCCTCATCATACACCCAGCCACAGGCTTCGCATATATATTTTTTCATATTTATCTCCTGTACTTTAATTCCGGCAGCTTATTTGCCGCAGAGTTCATCGGCAAGAGCTTCAAGCTGTGCAGTGCTCTCATCATTGAGCGCAGACATGATTCTTACCGTATTTTCTGTAAACGTCAGGTTTTTGCTCTTCTCAAGCATACCTGCCATAACCTTAGCCGCCATAGGTGCCCATGTTCCGTTTTCAATCATACCCACAACACGATTACTGTAATTCCGCTCTGTCAGATGATTGATAAACTCGCGCATAAACGGGAATATATCTGCATTATAGGTCGTTGTCGCAAGAACCATTTTGCTGTAACGGAATGCATCTTCCACAGCTTCAGCCATATCGCATCTTGCAAGATCGTTGACTACAACCTTCGGACAGCCTTTTGCTTCAAGTAATTCTGCCAGCTTCAGCACTGCTTTTTTAGTATTCCCATATACAGATGTATATGCAATAACAATGCCATCTTCCTCCGGACGGTAGCCTGACCATGTATCATACAAATTGATATAATACTCAAGATTATCATTAAGTACCGGTCCGTGCAGCGGACATATTGTCTGAATATCAAGCGCTGCTGCTTTTTTCAGCAGATTCTGCACCTGTGCACCATACTTGCCTACTATGCCTATATAATAGCGTCTTGCCTCACAAGCCCATTCATCTTCAACATCAAGAGCTCCGAATTTGCCAAACCCGTCGGCAGAAAACAGCACCTTATCCTTGCTGTCGTATGTAACAATAACCTCCGGCCAGTGAACCATCGGTGCTGTTATAAAAGTCAGCTCATGGCTTCCAAGGGAAAGCTTATCCCCTTCGCCTACTACGATCTGCCTGTCAGCAAAGTCTGTACCAAAGAAATTCTTCATCATCACAAAAGCTTTTGCTGATGCTACTATCTTAGCTTCTGGATAAGCCTCTGCAAAGTTTACAATGTTCGCAGAATGATCCGGCTCCATATGCTGAACAACCAGATAATCCGGCATTCTTCCATCAAGTGCATTTTTGATATTATCAAGCCATTCATCAGTAAATCCGGCATCAACCGAATCCATGACTGCAATCTTCTCATCAATAATTGCATACGAATTGTAGGATATACCGTCGGGCACGATATACTGACCCTCAAACAGATCAATTTTATGATCATTTACACCAATATATTTAATATCCTCTGAAATAAACATTTTTATAATCCTTTCATTTTGATTTAGCATATTTAATTGTATATCATACAGACACTAATTTCAATCATATTATAATTAAATTTGCAGTTCAAAATTTTCCTTCTTTCCGACCATCACAGCATCATCTTAACACAAACGTATCCGAACTGGTAAAATATCTGTACCCAAAGATGCATTTCAAAATCCATGCGGCGGCATTATAATAAATATAAGTATATCCAACACTTCAAAAGGAGCGAAAAATAATGTCTCTTCATGTAATGGACGAAGCTAACCGCTGTCTCGGCTGCAAAAATCCGCAGTGTCAGAAAGGCTGTCCGATCAATACCCCTATTCCCGAAATAATCCGTCTCCTTAAAGATGGAAAACTCGATGAGGCCGGTTGGATGCTGTTCGAAAACAATCCTCTTACCACCGTATGCAGTCTTATCTGCAACCACGAAAATCAGTGCGAAGGTCACTGTGCTCTCGGCAAAAAAGGTGCTCCCGTCCACTTCTCAACAATTGAGCATTATATATCGACCACATACGCTACAAAAATGACTAACGGGCCGCATCCTTCGAACGGCTATAAAGTTGCTATCGTCGGCTCTGGTCCTGCCGGAATAACAATCGCTATACTCCTTGCGAGATACGGCTATCAGGTAACCATATTTGAAAACAAGGATCAGATCGGCGGTATACTCCGTTATGGAATCCCTGAGTTCCGCCTGCCTAAAACGGTGCTTGATGACATTCAGTACCGTCATCTTGAGCTCAAAGGCATAAAAATACGACCGAACACACGCATTGGCGGTGCTATCGGTATTGAAGACCTATTCCGAGACGGCTATAAGGCCATATTTATCGGTACTGGTGTATGGAAGGCAAACACACTAAAAATCAAAGGTGAATCCTTTGGAAATGTCCATTATGCAATCAATTACCTCTGCAATCCTGATGTATATAAGCTCGGAAAGCGAGTTATCGTCATTGGAGCAGGAAATGCAGCAATGGATGTTGCGAGAACCGCCATAAGGCACGGAAGTACTGAGGTATCCTGTTTTTCTCTGAATGACAGCGTAGCCGCAAGCCATCATGAATTCAGTTACGCTCAGCTTGAAGGAGTTAAGTTTGAGTATTGCAAAAAGCCCATGGAAATCACTGATAACGGTGTTATTTTCCGCGATATGGAAATTTCTGCTGACGGCGCGCTTAGCGAAAAAGCAGGAAGCGACCGGCTTTATCCTGCAGACAGCATTATCATCTCGATCAGTCAGGGTCCGCAGAATGTCATAGTAAGCACCACTACCGGACTTGATGCTAATGAGCGCGGACTTCTTGTAGCTGACGAGTGCGGTCGGACAAGCCGCCCAGGCATATTCGCCTCCGGAGATGTCGTCAACGGAGCGCGAACAGTTGTCGAAGCTGTCGCTCACAGCAAGATAGTGGCTGAAGCAATGCATGAATATATCCAAAGCACCCTTTGATAATGACTCATACGTACGTAAAATATCTGGCTGTTTCCGTCCGGCAGTTGTTTCTCAATTCACTGACAATCTGACATCTATGCGGTGACATACGAAGAACAATATGCTATACTGTTTAGTATAGCAGTATTTGTTTTCAGCTAATCTTACGAAAACGAGGGATACAGATTGAAAAAGATGGAAAAAACCAATGTAATGAGAATTCTCGATCAGAAAAAAGCTCATTATTCAAGCTATTGCTATGCGGATACCGATGCATTGAGCGGAACTGAGGTTGCAGCTGTACTCGGGCAGGATCCGAAACGTGTATTCAAAACACAGGTAACAGCCGGTGTTTCCGGAGAGCACTATGTATTTATGATTCCGGTAGAAATGGAGCTTGACCTGAAAAAGGCGGCAAAAGCTGCCGGAGAAAAAAGCATCAGTATGATTAAATCAAAAGAACTTCTCCCTCTGACCGGATATATTCACGGCGGCTGTTCGCCGATAGGAATGAAGAAACCATTCAGAACTTTCATTGACCAGTCTGCCGCCAATTTCGATACCATTATGTTCAGTGCCGGAAAAATAGGATATCAGGTCGAACTCCCACTTTCTGAGCTGATGAGGATTATAAGTATACAGACAGCAGATATAACATGTTAAAAAACGCGTACACAGCAAAAACTGTGTACGCGTTTTAATTATACTTCCTGAACCTTTATGAGATTTGTATTTCCTGTTTTGCCAAGCGGAACACCAGCAGTAATTACAACCGTGTCACCGCTTTTGACAAGTCCGCTCTGTCTGGCAGCTGCGGCGGCCGCATTGAACAGCTCGGTTGTTGACTCCTTTTCGTCAATTTGTACCGGAGTGACACCCCACGAAAGATTCATCTGACGCCATACCCGTTTATTCGGAGTTCCTGCAATAATCGGGCACTCCGGACGGAAACGGCTGACCATTCTGGCTGTCCAGCCACTTTCAGTAACAGTCACAATCGCAGCAATATTCAGGTCATGCGCAGTCATTACAGTTGCATGAGAAATAGCAGTTGTAATATTCTTGTACGCAGTTGTTTTAATATCATGGAAACGCTTCTTGTAATCTATATCCGACTCGGTGCTTTCAGCAATTCTGGCCATTGTCTCAACAGCTTCAACAGGGTATTTGCCCGCAGCGGTCTCACCCGAGAGCATTATAGCACTGGTTCCGTCGTATATGGCATTCGCAATATCTGTAACTTCTGCTCTGGTCGGGCGGGGATTATTGATCATACTTTCAAGCATCTGAGTTGCTGTTATGACCTGTCTTCCCTTTTCAACAGTTTTTCTGATGATGTCCTTCTGTATTGCAGGAAGTTCCTCAAGGGCAATTTCAACGCCCATGTCACCTCGAGCAACCATTATTGCATCAGAGCACTGAATAATCTCGTCAATATTGCTGACACCCTCAGCGTTTTCTATCTTTGAGATTATCTTGACTGTTGTCCAGCCAATTTTATGAAGCTCCTCACGAAGAGCCATTACATCTTCTGCACTGCGCACAAAAGAAGCTGCGATATACTCAAAATCCTGCTCCTTTCCGAACTGCAGGTCAGCACGGTCGCGGTTGCTGACATACGGCATGGAGAAGTGCATTCCCGGGCAATTGATTCCCTTGTTGGATGAGACCTTTCCGGTATTATGAACAGTACATACTATTTCGGTATCCATTACTGCATCAACAGTCATTCCAACAAGACCGTCATCTATGAGAATACGCTGACCGACAGATATATCCTCAGGCAAGCCGGCATAGCTGATTGAGCATATCCCCTCGTTTCCCTCTACAGGTCGTGTGGTAAGTGTATATTTCTGTCCTTCCTGCAGTACAACCGGCTGCGGAAAAACACCCGTTCTTATTTCCGGACCTCTTGTATCCATAAGAGCCGCAACAGGCATACCAAGACTTTCGCTTATATTTCTGAGCTCTGCCAGACGCTGCGCGTGCTGCGCATGGTCACCATGGCTCATATTGAATCGAACAACATCAGCGCCAGCTTTCAGAATCTGCTCAAGCACACCTTCTCTGTCAGTTGATGGTCCCAAAGTAGCAATAATTTTTGTTTTTCTCATTTTCTTTAATGCTCCTTAAAGATTTATTTCAGCCTGTTACAGGTCGATTAGTCTGAATAAAATTAAAAAATTAGGTATAGCAAATCATGCATTGGTCATATATAATAAAATCAAAACCAATCAGGGAGTGATCAGAATTGTTCAAGAAAGTATCTCCATCGGAACTGGGATTTAATCCATTTGAAGCATTAGGACGCCAGTGGATGCTAATAACTGCAGGCGACAGCGAAAAATGCAATACTATGACTGCAAGCTGGGGCGGACTCGGTGTACTGTGGAATAAAAATGTCGCAACCTGCTACATCAGACCGCAGCGCTATACGAATGAATTTGTTGACCAGAACGAATATTTTTCCCTCTGCTTTTTCTCTGAGGAATACCGTAAAGCACTTGCACTTTGCGGAAGAGTCAGTGGAAGAGACTGCGACAAAATCGCTGAGGCCGGTCTTACTGTAAAAAATGACCTGCCTGCACCCTATTTCGCTGAAGCAGAAACAGTAATCATCTGCCGCAAGCTTTACTGTCAGCGACTCGAGGCCGACAGTTTTATTGACAAAACAATCATCACCGAGGATTATCCCGGCAACGATTTTCATTATGTTTACATCGGCGAAATATCCGAGTGCTTTGTTGCCGAGTAATCATAGACTCTGATTTAAATATTTTATCCAGCGCGTTCAGCAGCATTAGTTTTCGCTGAACGCGCTGTTGTATTCTTCGAGTATTTTTTTAATAAGACCGTCCATGTCCTCCGGACGGTTGAGTTTGGCACACTCTCCACGAAGCCGTGCTGCTCCTCTGAATCCTTTAAGATACCACGCCGTATGCTTACGTGCCTCTCTCATGCCAACATATTCGCCTTTATATTCGACCAGTTTATCGATATGCTTCTTCATTACCAGCATTTTCTCGTATATACCGGGCTCTGGCAGCGGTGCGCTATGATTATAGAGAGAATTAATCGCACGGAATATCCATGGATTACCGAGAGCACCTCTGCCTACCATAACCATATCACAGCCTGTCTGTTCAAGCATTCTCATTGCATCGTCAGCACAGAAAATATCACCGTTTCCAATAACCGGAACTGATACATTCTTTTTCAGCTCTGCAATTTTGCTCCAGTCAGCGCTTGGCGCATACATCTGAGCCCGGGTTCTTGCATGAAGCGATATAGCTTTACACCCTGCCTCTTCGCATATACGTGCAACATCGAGAAAGTTCATGCTTTCACTGTCCCAGCCAAGCCGCATTTTTACCGTAACTGGAATATCACCTGCTACTGCAGAAACAGCTCTGACGATTTCTCCGCACAGCTGCGGCTTTTTCATCAGTGCTGAGCCTGTACCATTGCCTGTTATTTTCGGCGTAGGACACCCCATATTAATATCGATAATATCAGGTGTAAAGCGAAGTGACTTTTCAGCTGCCTGAGCTATTATCTGAGGATCATCTCCAAAAAGCTGTATTGCCATCGGTCGTTCCTGAGGCGCTGTGACAATAAGCTCATCAGATTTTCTGTCCCCAAGCACCAGTCCCTTCGCACTTGCCATTTCACCGATACAATACGATGCGCCATAGCCCATACATAACTCGCGAAATGCACGGTCTGCCACACCAGCCATCGGGGCCAGTGCGGCAATACCGTCAATTTGAACTTTGCCTATTCTTATCATCTGAATATCAGTGCTCCTGCTATAAGCATCTGTGCCGGGAAGTACGTAAGCACATTTGCAATCTTGAGTATTGGTTTTGAACTACTGAAAATCATGCCGTATGTCATCCATATGCAATCTGATATAAGGAACAAAAATGCACCTATTATCGTCAGATTGCGCGAGATATTGCTCATCTGCAAATTGAACTCACCAGTAAGCAGCATTGATGCAGCACAAACTGCCATAGTTGTTACCACAACAATATAAAGCATCATGTCTGCACTCACACCGCGTGTTTTTATCTTCAGAAGCTTCGCCGCAGCAAGCTCCAGAATCAGCAGAACAAGTGCCACAGGGATTACCTGCCAATGGAAACCTGCGGCTGTGATAAACGCAGCAATAAAGCATATATGCGCCAGCATAAATATTCCGCCGCCTATTTTCAGTCTGTGGCGTGATTTCTTTGACAGCAGATAATCGCCAACCGCTGACAAAAACATCGAAACAATGATCATTACTGAATAGGCATCTGCTTCGGTGAAAACAAGGGATATCATAGCCGTTGCAATGAACAATATACTTCCGGCGCATTTCGAAACAGTATATGCTGTGCCTTTCCCTCTGACCTTATATACGCAGTATATCGGCATCTGTATACAGCTTAGCAGGCACATGATAATATAGCAAACAATCCTACTGTTCAACATATTAAGTCACCCAATATACCTCAGCCGTAGTCCGTACGGCTTCTCAATTATTTATCTTCCGCAAGACGGTTCATAACCATGCCGGTTATAAGCTTCGGATAGAAATATGTGGATTTCTGCGGCATCTTCTCTCCGGCAACAGCAACGTCTCGAATCTCTGATACACGTGTCGGATTAAGAATAAAGGCACACTGGAATTTGCCGGAATCAACACCGTCAACAGCCTCAGCAAAGTCACGGGTATACACAAGATTCTTCTGCGCAGCCATGTTTGCCTTATCTATACCCATCAGGCGCTCAAGCACAAGTGTATGAAGTATGCTTACATCAAGACCGCGAAGAGCATCGCTTGCCTCAGGCATAAGCTCCTTCATTACGTCAGAAGAACGAAGAGTAAGAACACGCCAGCCACTGCAATAAAGAGCAAATGCGTGTTTTCCCTCAGTATATCTGCTGTTGAGTATGGTATTGACCTCATCTGCACCGCCGGATACAGCTTCAACGTCAAACAGCTCCGATGCCTTCTCACAGAGAACATCTGCATCAAACTGCTCAAGATCTCTTACAAGTCGGTGGGTCGGAAGTACGAGAAGACCGTCGTCTTCCATATCAACAAGCATCATCATAATATAATCACAGGCATCACCAGGCTGAGCAATTCCCTGCTCGCGGCGCCAGTTGCGGTAATTTATGCCGGTCTCATATCTGTGATGTCCGTCTGCAATATAAAGCTTTCTCTCTGCAAAATCATTTGAAATTGCAGCAATCATCTCAGCATCACTGCAACGCCACAGACGATGGGTAATACCATCTGTATCAGTAAAGCTCTGCAGGGGTTCGTTCTCAGCGATCTGCTTCATGCGGGCACGGGTTGTTCCCTGCTCATCACGGTAAAGCGAATATATCTGACTGAAGTTGCAGCCGGTAGCCTTCATAAGATTGAGTCGGTCATCCTTTGCCTTTGAAAGGGTCTCCTCATGAGGCAGAACTATTCCTTTAGAAAACTCTTCAAGCTTGACTCTTCCGATAATACCGCGAATTTTCATGCGGCGCGGTTCACCGATGGAAAAGCTGTCTGTAAACTCTTCTTCGTAAACGTAAAGACTCTCCTCGTCAAACGCAAGGATTTCTTCCGAAAGCCAGCTGTTCAGAATTGCACCGGCATCAGCATAAGGGTTATCTCCCTTGGGCAATTCAAGTCTGATTATATTGTGTTCATTTCTGGAAAGATATCCGATTCTCTGCTCCTCACTGATGATATCATAAGGAGGGCAGCAAAGCTCAGCTATATCGCCTGCCTTACCTGAAAATCTCATTGCCGGCATTGCTCTTAATTCTGCCATAGTGATCAATCCTTTCATAACCGTACTTATTACGGAAAATATGTCTGCCAGAGAAAAATTTTTCACAATAAATTGCAAATACTCCGCACAGTTTACCATATATTATATATATATTTAATCCTACAGTCAATATAAAACCCTGTCTGTCCCCTGTCTTATTCGGATATCTTTTTGAAATTTGCTATTGACAAACCTTTCCGGGCAAAGTATAATTGTCATCGACAACACAGGGGGTGCTGGCAATGCCGGCTGAGATGGTCTTATGGACTGAACCCATGAACCTGATCCGGATAATGCCGGCGTAGGAAATGTTTTGCACACTATTGATGCATCTTTGCGCCGGTACATATCCGTACCGGCGCTTTCTGTTTTGATTTTATCACTCCATCGGAGGTACCAAAATGAAAATCTCACGCACATCAAAACTGCATCGCCTTACTTTCTCCGCACTTATGATAGCCCTTTCCACCATTCTCAGTATGCTGAAGCTTTTTGAAGTTCCTCAGGGCGGCTCTGTAACCATACTCAGTATGCTCCCTCTTGTACTGGTCGCACAGCTTTATGGCACACGTTGGGGACTCTTCACCTGCTTTGCCCATGGCATGCTTCAGCTTCTGCTTGGTCTCGGTGACCTGCGCGGTCTGAGCGTCATAACGCTTGTTGGCGCTATATTCCTTGATTATCTGCTTGCGTTTACAGTTATCGGCTTCTCTGGCATTACCCGTAATATCAGAAACAGGGCTTTCGCTGCCGGAATCGGCGCTGTAATAGGTGTATTTCTTAGATTTGTATGCCATTTTCTTTCCGGCTGGCTGCTGTGGTCTGAGGTTATCGCTGACTGGGGAGCAGTCACATTCTCTCTGACCTACAACGGCTCATATATGGTTCCTGAGATCATTTTTACCGCAATCGCATCTGCCATTGTATTTCCGATAGTCAGCAAGGTTTTTGATTCTCCTGCATCAAAATAAACAATTTCCTTTAGTATATACAACGTGTTTTATCAGCAAAAAGGTCGGACTCGGCATATTCTGCCAAGTCCGACCTTTTTATTTACTCATTATCAAGCATGGAAACCTGCTCTCCGGTTTCGCTTGCTGTCGGCAGCGCTCCGGCTGACGGCAGACTCTTTCCACGATATCTGTGCGGATTTTTAAGCATACCATCGGTATAAAGTTCGAGCTTTGTAACTTTATGACCTTTGCGCTGAGTCATAACCTGCACACCCTGCGTTGAACGAGCCGTCTTTGCTGTTACCTCACCGGTAAACAGCAGCAGCTTACGTCCGGATGACGAATGAATAATAACATCAGCTTCTTCTTCGACATACATTGCCGCTGCAAGCGGGAATTTATCGCTGAATGCACCGATAAGCTTCTTGCGGTTTGTCTTTGTCTCGTACGATGCCATTTCAACCTTTGCAAGCTTGCCGTTATCAAAAGCAAACAGCATAAAGCCCTTATACTCCTTGACCACGGCCATATAGACAACGCGTTCGTTCTCGTCCATACCAAGCTTCGCCGCAACATAGTCACCCATGACACTTGCCTTGGTATCAGCAAAGTCAGCAGCTCTTGTCTTGTATACCTGACATGCACTGGTAAAGAACAGCAGTTCTACATCATTCTGTGTCTCTACAGTCTGGACTATTTCATCGCCGTCCTTAAGCTTATGCTCACTGCTCATTCTGAGAGACTGCGGTGTTATCTTCTTGAAATATCCCTCTCTGGTGAGGAAAAGATTAACCTGATAATCCGGAATTTGCTCCTCTTCCTCTTCGGCATCATCGGTTACATCATAAAGAATCATACTGCAGCGAGGTTTGCCGTACTTCTTTGCAACCTCTTTTAGCTCTTTGATTATGACCGACTTGATTTTAGCCCGCGACGAAAGAATCTCCTCACGCTCTGCAATCTCTTCCTCGAGGCGTTTTATATCCTCAGTACGTTTGAGTATGTACTCACGGTTGAGATGACGGAGCTTTATTTCTGCAACGTATTCAGCCTGAACCTGATCGATACCGAATCCAATCATAAGATTTGGTACGACCTCAGACTCTTCCTCTGTCTCACGTACAATACGTACAGCCTTATCTATATCCAGCAGAATCTTTTCAAGACCTTTGAGCAGATGCAGTCTGTCGCGTCGCTTGCCAAGTTCAAAATATACACGGCGCTCAACGCATTCGCAGCGGAATGCGATCCATTCCTCAAGCAGTTCCTTAACTCCCAGAACTCTCGGATGTCCGGCAATAAGAACATTGAAGTTACATGGGAAATTCTCTTCAAGCGGTGTGAGCTTGAAGAGACGCTGCATCAGTTTATCGGGATCAACGCCACGCTTGATATCAATACTGATCTTCAGACCTGCTTTACCGGTCTCATCGCGGATGTCGTTTATCTCCCTGATTTTTCCGGCTTTTACCAATTCGATAATGCGTTCAATGATCTGCTCCGCGGTAGTTGATGCAGGTATTTGCGTAATATCAATACATCCGGCACTCTTATCAAAAGCATATTTTCCTCTTACTCTGATTCCGCCTCGGCCGGTATTGTATACATTATCTATATCACGCTTATTGTAGATGATATAGCCGCCGCCAGGAAAATCGGGAGCAAGAAGAGTTGTTGTTATGTCGTGATCCGGGTCTCTGATAAGTGCGATAGTTGTATCAATTACTTCGTTAAGGTTGAAGGAGCATATCGAGCTTGCCATACTGACTGCAATACCGGAAATACTGTTGGTAAGTATCGACGGAAATGTAACCGGCAGAAGTTTAGGCTCCTTCTCGGTGTTGTCGAAGTTGTCGACCATATCGACCGCATCGCTGTCAATATCGCGGAAGAGCTCTGCCGCGATAGCTGCAAGCTTTGCCTCTGTATATCGCGATGCCGCAGCAGCAGTATCACGGGAATACGCTTTGCCGAATGATCCCTTGGAATCGACATACGGATGAAGCAGTGCCTCGTGAGCCGTTGTCATTCGCACCATGGTATCATAAATCGCCGCATCTCCGTGAGGATTGAGCGTCATGGTCGCACCGGCTATCTTTGATGATTTCTGTCTTGCACCGGTAAGCAGACCCATCTTATACATTGTGTAAAGAAGCTTGCGCTGAGACGGCTTGAATCCGTCGATTTCCGGTAGTGCACGGCTGAGAATGACACTCATGGCATAAGGCATGTAGTTAGTCTCTATCGCATCAACTACAGGCTGCTCGACCATTTCGCCGGCGCCCTTTATCCAGCCCTCCATCGCCGCAGCTTCAATCACTTCGGTTACTTTCTTTTTTCGAGCCAATATGCTCTCCCCTTTATCTTAAACTAAAATCCTTCAAACAGGCTTATCTGACTGCTGTCTGGCAGATGGTCAAGTACACCTGCATTAGCCAGTATCTCTATAATACTCTTTGATACTCCGGCTCTTAACGGAATTTCATCGCGTGAAATATACGGTCCCTGAGTCGAAGCTTCCTGCAGGCTCTCTGCCGCCGCAGCGCCAAGACCCTTGAGCGCAACAAACGGCAGACGCACTCCATCACCGTTCTCCGGCATAAACTTCAGTGCATGGCTCTTATACAGATCAACCGGATAGAACTTTACACCTCTTGCCAGCGCTTCAACAATAATCTGCGTTGTTGCGTATGAACCTTCTTCAGTCTGCGATGCTTCCTTTCCCTTTTCCTCAATGCTTTTGAGCTGCTGGCTTGCATACGCAACACCTCGTACAGCTGCTTCAGCATCGAAGTTTTCACAGCGGCAGGTAAAATATGCTGCATAATACTCAACCGGACGGTATACTTTATACCATCCAAGGCGCAGGCAGGATATCATATAAGCTGCAGCGTGAGCTTTCGGGAACATATATTTGATCTTGAAGCAGGAATCAATATACCACTGAGGGACATCATGTGCCTTCATCTCTGCAACCATCTCAGGAGTCAGCAGTTTACCTGCCTTACCCTTTCGGACTATCTCCATTATATTGAAAGCGAGACTGTTTTCAACACCTTTTTTGATGAGATAGGTCATGATGTTGTCTCGTGTACCGATAACTTCGGAAATAGTGCAGGTGCCGTCTGCTATAAGATCCTTTGCATTGCCGATGTAAACATCGGTACCATGAGACAGACCGGAAACCTGAAGCAGGTCAGAGAATGTCTTCGGCTGAGAGTCGATAAGCATCTGACGGACAAATGCTGTTCCTACCTCAGGCAGCGAGAATGTTCCTGTCTGTGAGCCGATATCCTCCGGAGTAACACCGAGCGCTTCTGTTGAAACGAAGAGACTCATAACCTTTTCATCGCCCATTGGAACTTCGGTTACGGGTATACCGGTAAACTCTTCAAGATACTTATATGTGGTCGGTCCCACATGACCCAGACAGTCCAGCTTAAGTATCGTATCATGGATAGCATGGAAATCGAAGTGGGTTGTGAGAATATCCGAATCAGCCTTGTCAGCAGGATGCTGTATCGGACAGAAATCGTAAACCTCCATATCACCCGGCACAACGACCATACCGCCCGGGTGCTGACCGGTATTACTCTTTACGCCCATGACACCGTTCTTGAGTCGTTCTATCTCGGCAGATGAAAGTGCAAGACCGTTAGCTTCAGCATATTTCATGACATATCTGAACGCTGTCTTTTCTGCAACTGTACCGATGGTACCCGCCTTGAAAACGTGTGATGTACCAAAGAGCTGCTCGGTGTATCTGTGAGCCGAACTCTGATATTCATTTGAGAAGTTCAGGTCGATATCCGGCTGCTTGTCTCCCTTGAATCCGAGGAAGGTCTCGAACGGGATATCGTGTCCGTCTTTGTTGTATTTTGTGCCGCACATCGGGCAGTTCTTATCCGGAAGGTCAAAGCCGGATCCAACAGAAAGATCGTTTATAAAGAACTCACTGTGGCAGCAGTTAGGACATACATAATGCGGAGCAAGAGGATTAACCTCTGATATACCTGCCATAGTCGCAACGAACGACGAACCGACAGAACCACGCGAGCCAACAAGATAACCGTGTTCTACCGAGTCGGCAACCAGCTTCTGTGCAATCATGTACATAACTGCATAACCGTTCGAAATAATGGAATCCAGCTCTTTTTCAAGACGGGCATGGACATACTCAGGTATCGGATCACCATATATCTCACGAGCCTTTGCTCGGGTGATTTCTCGCAGTGACTCCTCACTGCCAGGGATACTCGGCGGATATGTTCCCGGCGGGATAGGCTCTATTGACTCTACCATATCGGCTATCTTTCTCGGGTTTTCAACTACCACCTCATACGCACGCTTCGCGCCGAGGTACATGAACTCTTCGAGCATTTCCTCGGTGGTTCGCAGATAAAGCTTCGACGGCTGATTTGCATCAGGAAAATCCTGTGCCGCCAGCAGCACCCTGCGGTATACATCGTCTTCCGGATCGAGGTAATGAGCATCACAGGTAGCAACTACCGGTCTGCCTGTTCTGTCCGCAAGGCGGCATATTGTTTCATTCAGCTTGCGAAGTGCCTTCTGGTCAGCAACTTCGCCTTTTCTTATCATAAACTCATTGTTGCAGAGCGGCTGAATTTCCAGATAATCGTAGAAGCTTGCTATATCCATCAGTTCGCTCCAGCGTGTTCCGCGCTGAACTGCTCTGTAAAGCTCACCGGCCTCACACGCACTGCCTATAATCAAGCCTTCTCTGTGCTTTTCAATTTCAGAACGCATGATTCTCGGACGGATATAATAATTATCAACATGAGCTTTTGATATCAGTCTGTACAGGTTTTTCAGACCGACAAGATTCTTTGCAATTATTACAATATGGTATCTCGGAAGGCTCTTTGTATCCTCTGTGACAAGCTTGATATTTATCTCTGCCGCAGTATGGATATCAAACTCCTCACTCATTTTCTCCATCTGCTTGATGAATACCTGAGCAAGTATTCCGGAGTCAGCATCTGCACGGTGGTGCTCAAAATCTGACAGACCAAGAAACTTTACGATTGTATCAAGCTTGTAATTCTTGACTCCTTTGAAAAGTACACGGCTGAGTGCAAGGGTATCTATATATGGATTCTCAAATGAGATTCCAAGACGTTCACACGCAGCATTCATAAAACCCATATCAAATGATGCATTATGAGCAACAAGAACAACGTCTTCACCGCCGATAAACTCAAGAAACTCAGGAACTGCAACCGTCTCGTCCGGTGCGTCCTTGACCATAGTGCTTGTGATACCTGTCAGTGCTGTTATATCTGCAGGTATCGGCATACCGGGATTTACAAGCCGGTCAAAGGTTTCTTTTATTTCACCGTTTACCACCTTGACTGCGCCTATTTCAGTGATTCTGTCAGAATTAGGCGACAGACCGGTTGTCTCAAGGTCAAAAACAATAAATGTACCTTCAAATGTTGTATTGCTTCTTCCGTGGAGCACATCAAGCATATCATTGACATAATAGCCCTCTGTGCCGTACAGAATCTTTATCGGCTTTCCAGCCTTTGCACAATCTCTTGCTGCATTCATTGCACCGGGGAACGCCTGTGCAACACCATGGTCGGTTATCGCTATAGCCGGGTGTCCCCAATCAGCTGCTCTCTTGACAATTTTCTCAACAGGTGCAAGTGCGTCCATTCTGGACATACTTGTATGCATATGCAGCTCGACACGTTTCACCTCGGAATTATCCCCGCGCTTTGAAACATCTGCTATTGCCACATAACCCGCGCTTATTACATACTCACGCAGGTACTGGTCGAGCTGATAATCGCCGTGAATTATAACAGCTATGCCGTCCTTGAGTTCAGCAATGGTTTCCTCGTCCTTCTTTTTTACAAACATTTTGACCTTGCAGGAAGAGGTATAGTCTGTTATGCAGAAATTGACGATAATGACTTCACCTGAACGCGATTCTTTCTTCTCAAGACCGAAAACCACGCCCCATACACCTATACGTGTATACTCCTCGTTGAGAGACGCAAGCTTGATAAGCGGTACCTTTTTCGGTTTGCCGCACATAACCTTTCTGAACGAGACATTAGGCGGCAGCCCCTCAGGAGGCTCCTGTTTTTTCTCTCTTTTTGCTGGTGCCGGCTCTGCATCAGCTGGTTTCTCCCTTACCTCTGCCTCAGGCTGCTTCTCCCGCATCTTCGCTTCAGCCAGCAGACGCTGACTTTCATCAGCAGAATCAGCCCACGGCACATCGTCGTCTCCGGGCGGCGGCGGCAGTTCATCAGTAGAAATTGCCTGAGTCTCTGCAGTAACATATTTCTGCTTCGACTGCTGCTTCTGTGCGCTTATAAGTACATTTATCGGAATGTGCTCTTCATCATAATCGAGCACAATATCAACATCGACCTGAAACTCATATCTTATGAGTTCCTTCATTTTCTGCTCAAAGTTCTGTGACGAAAGAAGACCGCGATTATCAATAACAAGCACCGCTGTTACTACGGCGTTTTCTTCATCGTATCTCCATGAACAGCCGCTGAACGAACCGTTGACAGTTGCGATACGGCGGCGCATTTCCATTATCAGATCATCCATGACCGATACATTGAAATGCTCCGGCCTGAAGCGCGGAGCAATACGTACCGATGAGAGCTGGTACTTTTCTTTAAGCACCAGCTCCGCATTGAACAGATCCTGCCTTGGTATGTAATTTTCTGATATAACAGTAATATTGCAGCTTGTCCGGTTGAAATCTATTTTTTCGATTTCGCAATCAGCAAGTCTGCACAGGAATGTATTATCGTTACATTCCTTGAACATTTCCAGAAACTTCACTTTTTTATCCTCTCATCTGACGAGCGGACAGTAATTCACTTTCCGCTTAAAGCTTCTCTATCTCCTTAAGAAGCTCGCTGACAATATCAGCCTCATCCACCTTGCGGAGTATCTCTCCCCTGCTTATTATCAGCGCGCAACCGTCGCCGCCGGCAATACCTATGTCAGCTTCACGAGCCTCACCCGGTCCGTTTACTGCACAGCCCATCACTGCGACTTTTATATTCTTTTTGCAGTCTCTGAGTGCAGTCTGCACCTGTTCTGCTATTTCTATAACATTAATCTTTGTTCTTCCGCAGGTCGGGCATGAAACAAACTGCACTCCGCCGCGGATACCGATGCAACGAAGCAGATCATCCGCAGCGTAAACTTCCTCTGTCGGATCTGCTGTCAGCGAAACACGAATTGTATCGCCTATTCCGTCACAAAGGAGCGAGCCAAGTCCAACAGAAGACTTGATTAATCCTAAACGGCTTGTTCCTGCTTCTGTAACACCAAGATGCAGCGGATAATCACATCTTTCAGCAGCAAAACGGTAGGCATCTATCGTTGTCTTTACATCAGATGACTTCATTGACAGTACTGTGTCATAGAAACCGAGATCCTCGAGTATAGATGCATGATACAGCGCACTTTCACAGAGAGCCTCAGCAGTAGGACCGCCAAACTTCGCCAGAATAGATTTCTCCACAGAACCAGAGTTAACACCTATTCTGATAGGCACTTTTTTGTCTGTGCAGGCTTTTACTACTGCTTCAACCTTATCTCTTGATCCGATATTTCCCGGATTGATACGCACTTTGTCAACACCGGCAGCAATGCACTCAAGTGCAATTTTATAATCAAAATGAATATCCGCTACAATCGGAACTTTAACCGTTTCTTTAAGTGCGGCAATAAGCTTCGCGCACTTTATATCAGGAACAGCAGCACGGATTATTTCACAGCCGCATTCTTCCAGACGCTTTGCCTGAATACAGCTTTTCTCAATATCCTCTGCAGGAACATTGAGCATGGACTGGACAGTTATAGGCGCACCTGCACCAATAGCAATATCACCAACTTTGACCGTACGGCAATTTCTTCTTTTCATTTTAAGCACCTCTTCAGCCTAAACAGCTTGTTATCTGACGGGCAATGTCGTTGTATGTGATGAATACCATGAGTATCATCAGCAGCGCAAGACCTACAAAATGAACTATTCCTTCATATTTGGGATCAACCGGCTTTCTGCGTATAGCCTCAATAATAAGGAAAACCAATCGTCCGCCATCGAGAGCCGGCAGCGGAAGCAGATTGAAGATGCCAAGATTGAAGGAAATGAGCGCCATAATATAAAGGATATTATTAACACCGCTCATAAAGCTTTCCGCAAAGCCTATTTCTGCAACTTCACCGATCATGCTTGCAATGCCTACAGGTCCGGAAAGCTCGTTCATTCCGCTCTGTCCGGAAATAAGTCTGAACAGCGAGACGTAGACTGAACGGACAAAATAAAGTGACTGTGTCCAGGTAGACTGCATGAGCGTCTTGAAATTGCGTTCTACTCCGTAAATCTGGAAATCAAGTACTGTTGTCATCTGACCTTCAGCAATACCTGTTCCCTCAACTCTGTCAAATGTCACATTCTTAAGAGTTATCAGTTCGCCATCACGCTCAACGACAAAATCCATTACACCGTCATCATCCAGCGACATGGCAAAATAGGCATCATTGAAACAGAATGCTTTATATCCGTTGACTTCACGTATTCTGTCATCAACCATCAATCCAGACATCTCGCTGGTTGCTGAGCGATAAAAATATCCTTCTTCCAGATCTTTTACTCTGTCGTAGGTGGTAACAAGAGCCCCTTCTTCAGCCGCTGCAAATTCATCTTCAGACACAATCTGAAGGTAATCTTCGCTTTCGGCACTCTCGCGGAAATAGTACTTAACTCCGCTGTCTTTATCTGCATCAATATATTCCTGCTCTTCTATTGCCGTGGGAATAAACGCAGCAACGGTACGTGAAGCGTACAGTTCCTCCTGACCCTGAAGGAAAAGCACAAAGATGAAACCGAGTATTATATTGAATATAGCACCCGCAACAACAATAATTATGCGCTGCCATACCTTCTTCTTGCCGAAGGCACGCTCATCATCGCTGTCTGCGTCCTCACCCTCCATGGCACAGAAACCGCCAATAGGAAGCAGGCGCAGGGAGTATCTGGTTTCTCCCTTTCCCCATTTAAGAAGCTTTGGTCCCATACCGATAGCAAATTCGTTGACCTTTACACCAAACTTCTTAGCGAAGATAAAATGACCGAATTCATGTATCATTATGACCGACAGAAACAATACAAGCGAAATTATAACAATAAGAACAGTAAGCATATATTCACCTCATACCTGCTTTGTTGAAAACAAACTCCTTTGCCGCCTTATCCGCCTCGAGCACATCCTCGAGCGTATAGCTGCTGCATACCTGCTGACGCTCCATAGCCTCACCAACAAGTTCAGCTATATCAAGGAATCCAATTCTGTCATTCAGGAACAGCTCGACCGCCGCCTCATTAGCACCATTAGCAGCCGCAGGAGCAAGACCACCTCTGCGCATTGCTTCCTTGCAGATAGCAAGACAGCGGAAGGTATCTGTATCCGGCTTTGCAAAGTGCAGCTCACCAATTTCGGTAAGGCTGAGCGGCTTTGCCGGAGACGGTGCGCGGTCAGGATAGCTTATTGCATACTGAATAGGAATGCGCATATCAGGGAGACCGAGCTGTGCAATAACAGAACAATCGCAGAACTCCACCGCAGAGTGAATTATGCTCTCACGATGAACGACAACTTCAATATCATCGACGCTCTTGTCAAACAGCCATGCAGCTTCGATTACCTCAAGTCCCTTGTTCATAAGAGTAGCAGAATCGATGGTAATTTTTGCACCCATCGACCAGTTCGGATGCTTGAGTGCCTGCTCTTTCTTCATACCGGCAAGTTCTGCAGCTGTTTTTCCGAAGAAAGGACCACCTGAAGCGGTAAGTATTATCTTTCGGAACGCGTGTGCCCCTGGAGAGCCCTGCAGGCACTGGAATATAGCCGAATGTTCACTATCAACAGGAATAATATCTACTCCGCATCTTTCAGCCTCACTCATTACGAGCGCACCGCCGGCAACAAGAGTTTCCTTATTGGCAAGTGCAAGTCGCTTCCCTGCACGGATAGCTGCCAGCGTAGGACGCAGACCAACCATACCAACCACAGAGTTAAGTACGATATCGCACTCATCGATAGCTGCAGCCTCTTCAAAGCCCTCCATACCGCAGAGTACTCTTGTGTCAGTATCAGCAATTCTGACCTTCAGGTCGCTATAGGCATTCTCATCCATTACAGCTGCAACCTTCGGCTTGAATTCTCTTATCTGCTCCTCAAGAAGATCAATACTTCTTCTTGCAGCAAGAGCTGTTACAGGAAGTCCAAGACAGCGTGCAACATCAAGTGTCTGTGTACCGATAGAGCCGGTCGAACCAAGAAGCGAAATTCTTTTCATTTCATTATTCATATTTCTTTACGTGTTTATTTTACTATGATAGGCATATATATATTCATAACACAGACGACCGGTGCAACAAAAATTACACTGTCAAATCTGTCAAGTACACCGCCGTGTCCAGGCATGATGTTGCCGAAATCCTTGACGTGGAAGCTTCTCTTGATAAGAGAGAACGAAAGGTCGCCGATCATCGAAATCGGTGAACATATTGCTGTGACGACCAGAAGATTGATCCAGTTGATCTCAAAGTTTACAATTCCTACAGGACCAGTAAGCAGATATGCAACAAGAGCAGTTCCGCCGATGCCAAAAAGAAGACCGCCTACAGCACCCTCTATGGTTTTGTTCGGGCTGATATCCGGGGCAAGCTTATGCTTTCCGAGCATTCTGCCTATGAAATACGCGCCGCTGTCGGTCAGCCACGGAACGACAATGCAGAAAATTACAAGCGCCTGCCCTACATGACGGAACTCGCCGGTATCATATGGGCTTTTCCAGTAAAGGTAGTTTATTGCATAGAAAGGAAAAGCTATTATAGCTGTAATAACAACAGAAAGTGATATGCGATAAATGTCAATTGTTTTATATTTTACAAGAAGCGTCCCAAAGAGAACGATAAAATAGACTACAGCGCATATTGCCATAAGCTTCATCCACCAGTATTCCGGAAAGAATGGAATAAACTGAATGAAAGCAGTAGCAGCAAAGCTTACAATAACGATCGACTTGCTCTCTGCAAGCTTCGATGCAACAAGTATTTCATAAAGTGACATACAGGCAATTATCGCAATTGTGATATTAAGGATAATCGGAGTTTTTGTCAGATTAAGAGTAAAAATGATAACAGCAAATGCAATACCGACAAATGCTGAGAGTAATCTTTTTTTCATTTTCAGTAATTCTCCTTATCTTGTATCAGACTCCACCGAATCTGCGGTTTCGCATATTATATATTTCTATAGCCTTATCGAGATCATCAGTCGAAAAATCCGGCCATAGAATATTATCAAAAAATACATACTCGCTGTAAGCGGACTGCCACAGCAGGAAGTTTGATGTGCGATATTCACCACTTGGACGAATTATCAAATCAGGATCAGGCTGACCTGCAGTATACAGTTCATTAGAAATCATCTCTTCTGTGATTTTCTCCGGGTCGAGCTCACCTTCTGCCGCCTTGCCCGACAAAGAACGAACTGCAGTAACAAGTTCGTCACGTCCGCCGTAATTCATCGCTATATTAAGCACCAGACCGGTCTTGTCAGCCGAAAGCTCCTCAGTTTCATTGATAAGCTTCTGCAAAGCCGGACTGAAATGCGACTTGTCCCCAATAAATCTTGTGCGTATATTTTCCTCACGGAAATCGCGCAGAGCTTCTTCAAGATAATCCTTGAAAAGCTTCATCAGCGCGTCAACTTCTTCCTTCGGACGTTTCCAGTTCTCCGTGGAAAACGCATAAACAGTAAGGTATTTTATTCCTATTGAATTGCAATATCTTGTAATGACACGAAAATTATTTGCGCCTGCGCGATGCCCTGCCATTCTCGGCATACCGCGCTTCTGCGCCCACCTGCCGTTGCCATCCATTATTATACCAATATGTGTCGGCAATACCATTTTTCCCTGCATTTCTGAATTATTCCTTTCTGCTCAGAGCGGAATTCAGCCAGACATAATTCTTTGCCCGCTGTCAGGATAAATCATTAAGATAACAAGACGGGCGGAGGAGTTACTCCGCCCTGTCTTCTGTTCAAAACACTAAGTTAAATAGACATGATTTCCTTTTCTTTTGCTGCGCACTCGTCATCAATAAGAGCGATATACTTATCAGTGATATCCTGAATCTTCTTCTCAGCAATTTTAAGGTCATCCTCAGTGATAGTGGAATCCTTCTTCATTGCCTTGAGCTTTTCGATGCAGTCACGTCTGATAGAACGGATAGCAACCTTGCTGTCTTCGCCCATCTTCTTGATATCCTTGCAGAGCTCCTTACGTCTGTCCTCAGTGAGAGACGGGAAAGTGAGACGGATAATCTTGCCGTCGTTCTGCGGATTGATACCGATATCAGAGGTCTGGATTGCCTTCTCGATAGCCTTGAGAGATGAAGCATCCCACGGCTGAATTGCAAGCATAGTGGGCTCCGGAACACTGATAGCTGCCATCTGATTGATCGGAGTCGGTACGCCGTAGTAGTCAACTACAAGCTTGTCAAGCACAGCAGGGTTTGCTCTGCCTGCACGAATTCCCTTGAAATCACTTACAAGAACGCCAAGAGTTTTTTCCATTTTTTCTTTTGCTGTTGCAAATACTGTCTCCATATTGATTATGCCTCCTTAACTATAGTTCCAATATTATTATCACCGCGCATAGCAGCCACAAGATTTTCCGGCTGCTCAATGCTGAATACCATAATGGGAATATTATTGTCTCTGCAGAGAGATGCTGCAGCACTGTCCATGACTTTGAGACCCTTTTCAAGAACCTCATCAAAGGTTATCTCGTCATACTTGACAGCATCAGGGTTAGACTTCGGATCGCTGTCGTATACACCGTCGACTACAGAAGCCTTGAACATGATATCAGCTCCGATCTCAGCTGCACGAAGCGAAGCTGCTGTATCAGTCGAGAAGAAAGGATTGCCTGTTCCACAGCCGAATATGACAACTCTGCCCTTTTCAAGATGACGGACAGCCTTATTACGGATATAAGGCTCTGCTACAGAGTTCATCGGAATTGCGGTCTGAACACGTGTTGTAACACCAAGATTCTCAAGGCTGTCAGCAACAGCAAGTGCGTTCATTGCAGTAGCCAGCATTCCGATATGGTCTGCTCTGATTCTGTCCATATCGCCCGAGGTGCGTCCTCTCCAGAAGTTTCCGCCGCCGACAACGATGGCGATTTCAACACCCATATCCACACAAGCTTTGATTGAACGGCAGATATTTGAGATATTTTCTGTATCCAGACCAAATTTCTTTTCGCCTGCAAGAGCCTCACCGCTGAGCTTTAACAAAACTCGCTTATATTTTGATTCCATTGCGTATATCACTCCATTTTGTTTATTGTTGTTTATTATTGTACTATATTTCGCTTTTTTCGTAAAGTATATATTATAAAGAATTTTTGAAATTTATAATAATTTTAAGCAAATCAGTTCTTATCTGCTAATTCGCAATGATCAGCTCACAGCTGATGCACCATCATCCTCTTTTCTCTCATTCAGATTACATGGCATTCATTAACCTAGTATTTACTTTGCATTAAAAAACCGCCCGTAACGTCTTACGGGCGGTTTTGCAAACTGTCGATGCCTTTTCAATCCTCGCTGTCACTTCTCAGCCGTTGTCTGTTTCTGAATTCAGTCCACGAAACCCATATCGATGTTGAAAAACACAGTGAAGAATACGCGCCTGACACAACACCAAACATCAGCGAAATTGAAAATCTGAGTGTTGATTCCAGACCGGCGATCGCAGATACAATTGCAAGCGTCGCCAGAATAACCAACAGACAGAAATTTGTACTGAGTGTGCGGACAAAGGTCTCGTTAAGGCTCAGATTAGCAAGCTGAGAAACGCTCAGGCGCGATCCAAACAGCTTGCGGTTCTCTCGTATCTTGCCGAACACAGCAATTTTGGAATTGAGCGAATAACCTATTGTTGCGAGAATTGCAGCAATGAAGTTATTATCAATCGGATACTTAAGCACCACAAAAGCAAAATAAACAATTATCAAATCGTGTATAACACCAAGCAGACCGCTGCCGCCAAGCGATAATCCGCCTGATCCGCGGAATCTCACCGACAGAATAATCAGCATGGAAGCAACTGTCAGTACAATCGCAATTACACACTTAAGGAAAAATTCGCGGCCAAGTATCGGGCTGTATGAGTTAGACTCCTTCAGCATAAGCGATACATTCGGATATTCACGTCTGACCGCCTTTCTTATGAGAAAATCCGCGTTATGACCAATAGCAGATTCATCCTCTGTGAAGGTAACAACCAGCGTCTTTATTCCGCTGTCGCTTCCGCTCAGAACATCATTTATCGCTACAGTAGCACGTACGCCAAGCGCATCGGAGATAATCCGGGTAAATTCCTGCGCTTCCAGTGAATACATACCGACTTTCTGATAGGCGGTATCTGAGCCTGATGCCTGAGCATCACTTTCCGACACATCTTTAAGAGATCCTACAGGCACACCGTCAGCATCCACAGCAAGAACATCATTTTCAGCAATTTCATAATAAGAATAACGCATTACCGTTCCGCCGGTAAAGCGCATATCTATTTCTGTTCCAAGCAGTATATTCGCAATCGCTCCGACCGTCATAACGAAAAGTGAGAGCAGCCAGAAGGTTCGCCTGTTTGACATAAAATCGAAGTTTAGCTTTCTCATTTTGTCCTTGCACCTCCATAAAGCCATCTCACATGAAAGATTTTTGTCTGCGCTATGGAGCGGAGCATAAGGCGTGACATGAACACACTGAATACTATATTAAAAATAACGCCGAAGAAAAGCATATAACCAAAGGCATAGATTGTGCCTGTGGTCACACGGCTGAAAAACCACATAATCGGAGACATGATGATGCTGCATATATTATCCGGAGGTCCGAAGGCACCAATGAGTATTACCGCAATAATCGTCATCGTAATATTTCCGTCAAGTATAGATGCTATACTGCTTCTGCAGCCTGCATCTATAGATCCGTGAAGCGATTTGCCTTTACCGATTTCTTCACGGACTTTTTCTGCGGTAATTATATTTGCATCAATCGCCATACCAATTGAAAGCATCATTCCGGCTATTCCGGGAAGTGTCATTGTAACACCCTCAAATGACGGAAAGAAACCTGAAGCAGCTGCAATTAATCCGCCGATATATCCCACAAGAGAAATACTGGAAATCATACCGGGAATTCGATATCTGGTGATTAGGAAGGTACAAATAATGCATAGTGCAATAATTCCGGCAGTTACCATAATTTCCAGTGTATTATCTGCAAACGCCGGATCGGTGATTTCGTAATCGCTCGAACGAATATCCACAGGAAGCTCTCCGGTCTTCACGTAAGAGACTATATCCTCCGCTGTATCCGAACTCAGACCTCCACCCTTACCGATGACAAGCTCGCCCAATGTATTAACAGAATAAATCGACATTGTCGATATAAGCTGTTCATCAAGCCACAGAGTAATTTTACCGCCGATCTGACGGCCGGTACCTTCAGCAAGAAGAGTTTTTCCCTCCTCATCGAACTTTATTGTTACCGTCTGAAAACCCAGAGCGTCATGCCCATCTTCTGTTCCGCTGATATAAGCGTTCGTCATAAGAACAGGGAAACGCTGACCGGCTGAATCATAGAGATACGATCCGTTTTCATCTTCAGTAACTCCGGAGAAATCCAGCGGCTGTCCCTCTACGACCCTGAGACATCCGGTTGTAGACAAATAATCTATTACCTCAACTGCATCTCCACTTTCATTCTGTACCCACGGAAAGCTTACAAGAATACTTCTGCTGTTTTCATCGACATAAAGCTCGTAGTCATTGAGTCCGCCCATTTCAAGCCGGACATTAAGCCGTTCACGAAGCATCATCATTGTCTGCTCATCGGTATTTCTGTCAGCGGAAAAAGTAACGCTTACTCCGCCCATAACATCAATACCCCAGTCTATTTCATCAGCTCCTCGTATCAGCTGTATCTGCTTTCCGTCTTCGCCTACAATGGAAAATCCTGTAATTGCGCACACGAAAAAGCAGACTATTACAACAAGACCAAAGTAGAATGATAGTTTACTCGGCCGTTTCATAGTCTGCCCTCCTGTCATTATATTTTGAAATTTACTTCGACCTGTCAGATTGCAAGATCCTGAGTAAGGAGTTTCTCAACCGCAGCAAGCTTTGCACATACGCCAAGCACTGTCATAGCAGTCTTAAGCTCATCAACTGTAGGAGAAGTCGGAGCAATACGGATATTGGAATCGTTCGGGTCTCTGTGATACGGGAATGTAGCGCCTGCAGGGGTAAGTACAACACCTGCCTGACCGCACAGTTCTACAGTTCTCTTTGCGCAGCCCTCTATAGTATTGAGGCTGATAAAATATCCGCCATTCGGCTTACTCCAGACAGCTGCATCAGTACCGCCAAGTTCTGCCTCAAGTGTCTCAAGTACAGCAGTAAAGCGCGGACGGAGAATCTCAGCATGTCTGTCCATGTGCTCCATAAGGCCATTGATATCCTTGATGAATCTCATATGACGGAGCTGGTTGAGCTTATCATAACCGATAGTCTGAACCTTCATTCTTGCCTTGATTGCCTTGACATTCTCTACAGAAGAAGCCATGCCGGCAAGACCGGAACCCGGGAAGGTAATTTTTGAAGTGGAGAAATACATATAAACCATATTGGGATTTCCCGCCTTCTTGCATTCAGCAAGGAGGTTGCGGATCTTTACATCCTCACCAAACATATGGTGAGCAAAATATGCGTTATCCCAGAAAATACGGAAGTCCTTTGCTGCAGGCTTGAGTCTTGCAAAACGGCGGACAACCTTATCAGAGTAAGTAACACCGGTAGGATTAGAATACTTCGGCACGCACCATATACCCTTTATCATCGGATCGCAGGATACGAGCTTTTCAATAGTATCCATATCGGGACCGTCATCGAACATCTCAACAGGGATCATATCTATATCGAAATATTCTGTGATAGCGAAGTGTCTGTCATAACCCGGGCACGGGCAGATAAACTTTACGCGGCCCTGATTTGCCCAAGGCTCTCCACCGAGAAGTCCGTGACCCATAGCAGAGGAAATGGTATCAAACATGAGAGTGAGGCTTGAATTACCGCCAACAATAATCTCATCTGTGGATACCTCGAATATGTCAGCAAAGAGACGCTTTGCCTCAGGAATACCGTCAAGTACACCGTAATTGCGGCAGTCAATGCCATTACCGCAGCGCAGGTCAGACATACTGTCAAGCACGTTGAGCATCTCCATGGAAAGATTAAGCTGATCCGCGCCGGGAACGCCTCTTGTCATATTAAGCTTGAGACCCATACCGGAAAGCTGCTCATATCTGACCTTGAGCTGCTTCATTTCGCTGAGCAGTTCTTCTCTGTTCATTGATAAGTAAGATTGCATTTTCTCCAACTCCAAACGCTATAATAAGCTATAATATTTTTTGTTTTACCTCTGTAAATCGCCTTTGTTCTCCTTAGAACTCGGCTACGCCGGTTGTTCGGGGGAACGGAAGAACATCTCTGATATTGCTGATACCGGTAAGATACATGATGATACGCTCAAAACCGAGACCAAAGCCACAGTGTCTGTTACCGCCAAACTTTCTCAGTTCAAGATACCACCAGTAATCTTCCTGCTTGAGTCCAAGCTCATTCATGCGCTCAAGCAGAATATCCATACGCTCTTCACGCTGGCTGCCGCCGATGATCTCACCGATACCGGGCACAAGAAGATCCATTGCAGCAACAGTCTTTCCGTCATCGTTGAGACGCATATAGAAGGACTTTATCTCCTTCGGATAATCTATGACAAATACGGGCTTCTTGAAGACCTGCTCGGTAAGATAACGCTCGTGCTCAGTCTGAAGGTCACTGCCCCACTCTACCTTATACTCGAACTCATTGTTGTGCTCTTTGAGAAGTTCTACTGCTTCAGTATATGTTACCTTGGCAAAATCGGAAGCAACAATGCTCTCAAGTCTCTCACGGAGACCCTTGTCTACAAACTGATTGAAGAAATCAATATCCTGAGGGCAGGTCTCGAGTACGTGAGAAATGATTGCCTTGATCATATCACGTGCAAGTTCCATATCGTCCTCGAGGTCAGCAAACGCCATTTCCGGCTCAATCATCCAGAACTCTGCAGCGTGACGTGCAGTGTAGGACTGTTCAGCACGGAAGGTAGGACCAAATGTATAGATCTTACCGAAAGCCATTGCCATACACTCACCCTCAAGCTGACCGGAAACGGTGAGAGATGTATGCTTACCGAAGAAATCCTTGGAATAATCTATTGCACCGTCTTCTGTACGCGGCGGATTTTCAAGATCAAGAGTAGTTACAGTGAACATCTCACCTGCACCCTCGCAGTCACTGCCGGTAATCAGCGGTGTATGTGCGTAGACAAATCCTCTCTCCTGGAAGAACTTATGAATAGCATAAGCTGCAGCTGAGCGAACGCGGAATGCTGCACTGAACATATTAGTTCTGGGGCGAAGATGTGCCACAGTTCTGAGATATTCAACAGAATGACGCTTTTTCTGCATGGGATAATCAGGAGCAGACGCACCCTCAACCTCAATGCAGGTCGCATTTATTTCGAAAGGCTGCTTGGATTCCGGAGTAAGAAGAAGAGTACCTGTAACTATAAGCGCTGCGCCGCTGTTCTGCGATGCGATCTCCTTATAATTGTCAAGCTTCTCGCTCTCAAAAACTACCTGAACACCCTTGAAACAACTGCCGTCGTTGAGTTCAATGAAACCAAGTGCCTTGGAATCTCTGATAGTACGTGCCCAGCCAGCAACAGTAACCTGCTGGTCAGCAAAACTTTCCGGAGATGCATAGATCTCGCGTATTTCTGTCCTTTTCATAATTTTCTCCTTATTTATTCACAAAATGATAATTTACATTTAATGCTTATTTATTATACTCTGTTTTATCAGAGTTCACCGCGCTCTATCATGGCTATCTGGTCTATTCTGCGCTGATGACGTCCGCCCTCAAACTCTGTATTGAGGAATATGTCGACAAGCTTCACAGCCTTTTCTTCATCAATAACTCTTCCGCCAAAGCACAGTATATTGGAATTATTGTGACGGCGTGTAAATTCACAGGAAAACTCCTCAGTACATACAGCTGCACGAATGCCATTTATTTTATTGGCTGCAAGAGACATTCCTATTCCTGTACCGCATATGAGAATACCGTACTCACACTCGCCATCAGCAACACAGTGTCCGACTTTCGCCGCGATGGGCGCATAATCGATGGATTCTTCTGAATCGGTGCCAAAATCTCTGAACTCAATATTATTGTCATTCAGATATCTGATAACCGCATTCTTCAGCTGATAGCCGCCATGGTCACAACCTATTGCCAGCATTTTGATTAACCTCCAATTATGAGTTAGATAAACGTTTATTATTCAGCTCTCGCTCCGCCTGCGGCAAACGCAGATAACGGGGCTTGAGCATATCGTGTTCCACCACTGCGCATTCACCTGCAGCGATTGCCGCAAGTGCTGCGCCGTCTCCCGATTGATACACAACATCATCAGGAGCGATTCTGAGGTTTGACAGCTTATCCTTCAGTTTACCGAAGCACATAGCCGCACCATCACCGCAAAGCCACACCTCATCATCCAGCTTTGCTATTTCATCTGCAAGCTCAGAAACCGCAATGGCTCTGTCTTCAGTGAGACGCTCAACCTTACCGTCATGTACCCTGTACAGCGCATTGTACACCTGATCACGCCGGGCATCCATAACAGCAGCAATATATCCGTTGAGTCCAGCTGCTCCATACGCAATAGTATCAAGTGTAGATACCTCAACACAGGGTATTTTATATGTAAACGCTATTCCCTTTACAGTTGAAACTCCGATTCTTATACCGGTAAATGATCCCGGACCGGCAGATACTGCAATGCGATCAATGTTGCTGATATTGACTCCCGCTTCATCCATCACTCTGTTTATCAGCGGAAGCAATGTCTGACTGTGAGTCAGACCGCTTTTCTCGAGACACGAAGCAATAACTCTGCCGTCGTTATACACTGCACAGCCAGCCGTTACAGCCGAACTGTCAATTGCCAGAATCAACACTCTTTTTCCTCCTGTGAAGCATAATGGCTTAACACTATTTCCCGGGCATTTTCATCTGCTCCGGCATGGATTTCTATTTCATAATGCGGAAATGGAAGCGCATTCTCTATATTTTCGCTCCATTCAACCGCAAGAACACCATTGTCCACCGCATCAAAAAAGCCGGTAGAATCAAGATCTTCCCATGTCTCAACACGGTACATATCGTAGTGAAAAAGCCGGCATCTTCCAGTGTGCTCATGTACTATGGCAAACGTCGGGCTGGATATCTGATCAGGTGATATTCCAAGCCCTTCAGCAAGTCCGCGGATAAATGCCGTTTTTCCCATTCCAAGACCGCCGAACATGGCTATTACTTCATTGCCGGTAAGAGTTTTGCCAAACTCACGCCCTATACGCTCTGTATCAATATACGAGCCGGACAAATATGTGGTCTTCTCCATATAATAACAACCTATCCACCACTTCAGATTCAAGTCTGTCGGTGCACCTTATTGTACATAGTTAGCAATAATGGATATTATAACACAAATAATCAAATGTTTAAAGTATGTTTATACGATTTTGCTTGCACATTCACAACAATAATTATATAATTATTGTATTCAAATATTGTTGATATTTTGGAGTGACATAAATGAACAATAAAACAGTAGGAGTTGGTCTGCGTGTACTGCATGCAATAGGTAACTATTTTCGCAGCACATACATACCATACTGGATCGTTACTCTGTTTGCATCTGTATACAGCTGCCTGCTTGTTTACAGCGCAACTCACGTTTACGGTACCCGAACCTATATGGTGCAGATAATAGCCTGCGTTGTCGGTTATATCGGTGCCATTATCATCTCGCTTATGGACTATGAACGGCTGGGTGAAATATGGTATATAGTAGCCGGTGTCTGTCTTTTCCTCGTAGGTCTGACGTTTATCTGGGGTCAGGGAGCGAGCGGTGAATACTCAACCGCTGACGATAAGGCGTGGCTGAACATATTCGGCATCAGTTTTCAGCCGTCAGAGCTTATGAAAATCGGTTTTCTGATTACCTTCTCTTATCATCTGGCACACACCATCAAAGACGGCAACCTCAATTCTCTTCCCCATCTTCTTCTTATTCTCGGTCACGTCGGTATCCCGGTTCTCCTCATCATGCGTCAGGGTGACTATGGTACCGCTCTCATGTTCATGGTCATGGCGATTGTTATCATCATCGGCTGTGGTATTGACTGGAAATATCTTCTGTTTGGCGGTCTGGTAGTTCTTGCAGCACTCCCTGTCCTCTGGAATTTCCTCCCGACATTCCAGCGCGACCGAATCCGCGCAGTATACAATCCCCGCGAAGGCGATGAGATGGGTATACTTTATCAGCAGACCATGGGTCGTCTTGCAATCGGCTCAGGCGGAATCACCGGACAGGGCTGGTGTAACGGTCAGATGACACAGTCCGGACTTGTACCTGCCGATCACAACGACTTTATCTTCTCTGTTGCAGCTGAAGAATTCGGCTTTATCGGAGCGATGGTTGTAATTATTGTTGAGGTCGCCATTATGGCAATGACCCTTTATGCGGCATTGCACGCTCGCGATGATATGGGGCGCTTCGTTTGCCTCGGTTTTTTCGGTCTTGTCGCTGCACAGACCGTCTTCAACCTTGGAATGTGCCTTGTCGTTCTCCCCGTTATCGGTATTACCCTTCCGTTCTTCAGCGCCGGCGGTTCATCAAGTATGTGTCTCTACTTCGGCTTCGGTCTCGTGCTCAGCGTATATATGAGAAAGAACGAGGCCAACCGCTTCTCAATGTCGCGCTAGAATATATTTCTCAGATACGGTCTTTCAGTATTTTTCATATGCTCCGCCGCTGCGATTATTCTATTGCATTCAACTCTGAACAAATGGCTGTCTTCAGCCAGTGTATCAAGTATATGAACAGATTCGCTTATATTCTCTATCTCACTGTGGCGAGTATAAAACGAAAGAAAACGTTCATATTTTTCCCACTTATCTTCAAACAGCTCCAATGTAGGTGCATCCGCTGCACTGCTCTGGAGCTGTTTTGCATTATCAATAATCCTGTCTGCAATAATCCCGGTTGAAACAAGTGAAACTGTACTTATCAGCATAATTACAGCCAGAATTATTATTGCTGTTGTCAGGCGTTTATTCATCTCTTTATATCCTTCCTGATAATATTTGACTGTCCGTCAGGCGAGGCTGTCATAATAAACACCTCCTCCATATCTGTTCTGTTTTTCTTCAATTCTTTCAGCACTGTTTTTTCATCAATTCCGGCAAGTCCGAGCGATGTACTGTCAATATTACCATCACTGACAACAAGAAATTCCATATCATTTTCATTTGCCGTAATTCCTGCATCTTTTGCTGTAAGAGGCAGCTGCGCAGAATACTGCAATACACTGAGCTGTCCGTCAGTTTCAACTATCGCATATTTTACTGTACTCAATTTGAATATCCCGTTTTTTCGCAGACCTTCGAAAAGATCTTCATTTGTCATTCGCAGATCTCTGAGAGCCTTTTGCTGTACCTCTCCGTCACGGATTACAATTACCGGAGATCCGTTCACAATTCTCCACATTTTTGCATTTTTCAGCAAAATCGAGGAAACAATTATTTCCACGCTTACAAGCACAGCTATAGGCACAATTCCAGCCAGCAGCGGAGCTCCGATTTCCTGCATAGGCACTGCTGCGAGATCAGAAATAAGCAGCGTAACGACCAGTTCAGATGCCTGCATCTCTCCTATCGTTCTTTTTCCCATCAATCTTACTGCAACTGTAACAACAATTATCAGTATAATCGTTCTGAAAACCAAAACAAACATTCTATCATCACCGCAATTATTCTTTCCTCATTTCACAAAAATAACCCTGTATATCACAAAAGCACCGGCTGTTTCCAACCGGTGCTTTTTCGTTAATCATTCAAAACCCTTGTCAGCCAGCTGACCGAGTCCCTTATTTCGCTTAACTCGCCAAAATTCTTTCTGTATACCTCAATGATCCAGTTCGGATCGCATCCGTTGCTTTCAACGATTTGTCTGAGGCGATGATAATCCATCTCACCTTTGCCGGGAAGCAGACAGTGATTTCTGGAATTATTGTCATTTGTATGTATGTGGATTATTCCATTTCCAAGGCGATCTGCAAAATCATACGGGTCATAGCCCGCCCTGACTGCCTGCTTTATATCAAGAACAAATTTCATCTCATCGCCAAGATACTCTTTCATCCTGCACAGAAATTCCGGATCCTGACTGCGGTGAAGATTTACGTTTTCCTGAGCAACACAGACTCCATACTTCTTGCCGCATTCCATTATTCTTCCAAAGCGCTCGAAATACTTTTCATCCGGAAGCTTTGCAGGTAATTTATCACCGTGAATTACCACTATATCGGCATCAAGCATATTTGCTGCTTCAAAGTAGCATTTATATGTATCAATCATATCGGTGAATCTGCGTTCATAATCAGAAAAGAACATAAACGGTTCCATGCTGGATGAATACGGATGTATAGACTTCACCTTACCGCCGTAGCTGCGGATTTCACTTCGGAGTCTCTTGATAAATTTACGTTCTGTTTCACTTGATGTATTAAAAAATATTTCCACATTCCGAACTCCCAGCTCCATAAGATTGTGGAGTGAAAGTTCCGTTACCATGGGATATAGACATGATGTTGATGCTCCGATTATCACAGTTTATCCCTCCTGACGTATCTGCAATTTACTCTGTTTCCATTATTTGCGACTTTAATTTATCTCTTGTTTTATGGTATTATTCTGCTATCAAAACAGGAGCGAGTAAATTACCAGATGAAAAAAATCACCAGTATCCATTTCAATAAACGACGTACTTCATCCATAAAAACAACACCGGCACGTATAGTTCTGTACAGCACATCAGTTATTCTGTCACTTATGTACTTAACCGCATTCATTCTGCTTGCTGTACCTGAAAGTCATCTGCATAGAACAGCCTCGCTGATGATAGCCTCAGATATATTCGACTGCTCTTCGCGAATTATCGCAATCGGAGCAATTTTCACTACTGTTTCTGCAATACTTAGTGCCAGATTTCCAGATGATTCCCGCTGAACCTGTCTCGGTTTGATTTTACCATATTTTTTCTGATAAATAAACCACTAATTTATAAACAGGAAATTTCTGCCGGATCAGTTCAATTATCTCTGGCTCTCAATTCGTCAAGAATACCTGTCATAAAATCAGGCAACGGCGCTGTGAGGTCAATTATCTCACCACTTCTTGGGTGTCTGAACGCAATACGCGCTGCAAAAAGGCACTGTCCGCTGCAGCACGGAAACTGCTGTTTGCTGCTTCCGTACACCTCATCACAAACTACCGGATGACCGATGTGCGCCATGTGAACACGTATCTGATGTGTTCTGCCGGTTTCCAGCGTAAGGCGTATATGTGAGTATCCACGAAATTGCTCGAGCACCTCGTAATGAGTCACTGCATTGCGTCCCCCGCTGACTACCGCCATTTTTTTGCGGTCTGTCGGATGTCGTGCAATCGGCGCATTTACTGTGCCTTTCATTTCCTTCGGCGTACCGACTATCACACTTTCATACTGGCGTGTAAAGTTATGTTCCTTTATATCATCCGCTAGTATTCTGTGTGCAAAATCATTCTTCGCGACGATTATCAGACCACCGGTGTCCTTATCAAGACGGTGTACTATTCCGGGACGCATTACGCCGTTTATGCCGGAGAGAGTATCTCCGCAATAGTAAAGCAGTGCATTCACAAGTGTACCTGAATAATTTCCCGCTGCAGGATGTACAACCATTCCCTTAGGCTTGTTGATAACCAGAAGATCATCATCTTCATAAAATACGTCCAGCGGAATATTCTCCGGCACAGCTTCAGGCAGCTGCAGTTCCGGAACGGTTACTATTATCTTATCTCCGTATTTCAGCTCACGATTTTTTGCAGCTGGTGCTCCGTTAACAAGCACCGCTTTGTCTGCTATCAGCTTCTGAATATACGAACGGGTCATATCATCAAAAATGGCGGTGAGCGCCTTATCAATCCGCTCACCGTCATCCATATACGTGAAATTATACTGTTTCATTTTCTTCTGTCTTATGTTCTGCGGATTTGTTTTCAATCTTCTTTTTGTCCTCATAAAAGAAAATTACATATACACAGAAAAGAGCTGCACCCACACAGACACAGCAGTCCGCAAAGTTAAATATCGGAAAATCAAAAAGCGGCGAAATATCTATATAATCGATTACCTTTCCGTCGTTAAAAACACGGTCAATCAAATTTCCGATTCCGCCGGCTGCTACGAGAACAAACGATATGCGGCAAAGCATATTATCTACCTTTCCCGAAACCAGCAGATAGATAATTCCGACAATCAGCAGCATTGTTACTGCAACAAGAAAAAATGTCTGACCGCTGAACATTCCCCACGATGCACCAGAATTTGTAATGTAAGTCCAATTCAGGAGACCATCGATAACCTGTATGGATTCATGGAAATCCATATTGTTTACGACTATATATTTAATCAGATAATCGATTGCAACAAGAATGACTATTGCTGCAATACTAATTATTGATAACACCATAGCTTTTCCCTCCGTTCGCACACAGCACCTGTATTTGTTTTATTGTACCAAAATGTCGGGCACCTTAAACGTGTCCGACATTTCTTATGTAATATTAATTTATCAGTTTCTGCCTCCACGGCGCTTGAAAAGACTTGCCGGAGCACTCATTGACTCAGCCTCGTCTGCAGGAGCCTCAAAACTCTGGAGCTGCGGTTCGCCAAAAGACGGTGCCGGCTGCGAAGAATGCTCTGTATCAAACGACGGGAATCTCGAATCACGGCGCGGAGCACCGCCACCCATCTGACCTGCAGGAGCTTCATCACCGATATCAACAGTAAAACCACCCTTACGCTGAGCGCCGTTGCGCGGAGCAACCGGAGCTGCTGCAGGAATTGTCTCTGCACCAGGCACGACAGGCTGACCAACCGGAGCCGGACCTCTGTCATCTGCTGCAAAACCACCTCTGTCAGCAGTAAATGCCTGCTCGGACTCGGAAGCAATCTGCGGCATACGCTCATTGGGCAGCTGCTGAGTCTGACGTGCATTATACGCCGGCTCTACAGCAGCACGATCAAGCATCTGAACAGATTCTACCGCACTTCTTGTATCCGGTCTCATTATATCCTCTGTGGGAAGGCTGTTAATAAGGGTAAGGTGCTCTCTGTAAATTCTGAGAAGCTTTGTCTTGAACTCAGTGATGTCGCGCTGCATACGCTCTATAATATCGCGCTCGCTGAGAATTTCAGCCTGAGCATTTGCAACGATCTTCTCAGCCTTGATTGTTGCATCCTTAAGGATAATCTCCGCCTTATGCTTTGCATCACGGAGCGATGCATCGCCAACCTTCTGCGCATTCATAAGAGCATTACGGATCGAATCCTCTTCGTTCTGATACTCCTCAAGCTTAGCAGCAAGAACCTCAAGCTTTTTTACAAGCTCTGCGTTCTCACGAAGAAGAGTATCGTACGAAAGCTGTACTTCATCGATGAACGCCTCAACGTCCTCCGCACGGTAACCACCGAAGTTTGCTTTTCTGAAGTTGACATTTCTTATCTCGTTGAGAGTAAGCATGATTTACATTCCTTTCTGCCAAAGCCAGGATGCACACATTATTGCGGTAAATGTGTAAAGACCATTCTCCCGGCTTCGCCCTTCCCTGTATCGATATAATTTTAATTCGGATGCCCGAAAATATACTGTGTGATAAATATCTTAGAAAAATACTCCGTTATTCTCAAGCTCACCAAGAACATCAGTACCAATAAGACCTACGTTGAACGGAGTGATGATATAGGTATTGTTGGCGATGGGCTTAATCCGTCCGTTGTGGGCATAAGCTGCACCGCAAAGGAAGTCGATTATACGGCGTGCAATATCCTTGCTTGTCTGCTCAAGGTTAAGCACTACTGTTCTCTTCTCCACAAGATGATCAGCAATATCTGCCGCCTCGTCAAAACGAACCGGCTTCACGATAACTACCTGAAGCTGTGCTGTGGTGTGAATGGAAACAACCTTGTTGTCTCTGTCTACGCGCTGACGCGGACGGGTATCAACAAAGTCATCCTCTTCATAAGCAGCAGAACGTCTGCGGGCTCTGTTATCCTCAAAATCTTCGTATACGTCGTATATTTCCTCTTCTTCAAAATCCTCATTGTCCGGACCGTTAAGAAGATCCTTTATCTTTCCGAGAAATGCCATGACATTTAACCTCCCTTATCTTTTATGCTATATCGTATAGCTGCGCGCACCGTACAGCGCTGAGCCAATTCTCACCATATTTGATCCCTCTTCAATTGCCGCCGCATAATCCGACGACATACCCATGGAGAGTGTATCAAACCTAATATTACTATTATCGTGGTTTTTACCTGCAATGTCAATAAACAGTTTATGTATTTTATCAAAATAACGCCGTGTTTTTAAAATATTTTCCTCAATCGGCGGAATAACCATCAGACCGCAGACTGTTATGCCCGGCATCTCGGCCGCTTTCCACACCAGTTCTTCTGCCTGTTCAAGCACGATACCAGATTTTGAAGCCTCTTCGCCAATATTGATCTCAACGAGACATCTGATATTTTTTCCGGCTTCTGTGGCTCTTCTGGATATCTCCTTTGCAAGGCGCTCTGAATCCAGTGACTGAACCATTCCTGCCATAGACAGTGCCTGTTTTACCTTATTGGTCTGAAGATGACCTATAACGCTGATCTCCAGCGCTTCTTTATCAAGAAGCTCAAACTTTGAAGCCAGCTCCTGAACCCGGTTTTCACCGATATGCGTAACACCGAGACCTATTGAATAATTGATATACTCTACCGGAACTGTTTTGGTTACCGCACAGAGCTGTATATCTGCAGCTATACGGCCGCTTTTCTCTGCTGCGGCTGCTATGTCTTCCATTATCCTGAGATAATTCTCACGGATATCTGTCATACGTCCGTCAAGAGATATTGACGATTTTTCCATCATACATATTCTCCTTGTTGATTATTACGTCATCATACATTTTCAGCCAGCCTCGTGCCGACTCTATGGAGCAGACCACAGTGTCACCATCACGATATATCTCATTTATCTGACGGAATCTCACTTCATTTCCCCACAGAATGTATACACCGGGAATTGCCTCGGTCTGTGTTGTGATCAGACCGTCGCTCGAAGAAACCTCGCGAACCTCTTCCTTATACACGATAGCTGCCTGATTTATACCCAGACCGGTAAAGTTTTTCACCTGAATGATTATCGGCTGGCTTCTGAAAGATGCAAGATCAGACACCATATATGAACATCTGAATGTAAGAAGATACTCTGTTTCATCAGCATTCGGAGTTATGGTTATAAGCTTTGCTTCAATACTTTCCGTTTCAGAATATGGAAGCATGATGGTGTAAAACTTGTTCTCGCTGAGACGTGATGCCTCTTCCGCAGTAACCGTACACACAAGATGCCATTTGTAATTGTCCGCGATTTTGCCGATTACCGACGGATCTGTTATCTGGACACGGCTGTTGATTATATCTTCAAGCTTTTCAGGAGTAAGACCTTCGATGACATCGGTGTTGAGTAGGTCTTCGTAGCCATCTGCCTCGCTGATATAATAGCCAGCCAGCGGAGATTTAAGTGCTGTCGGGGCATCGCTGTATTTTGCAAGCAGTGAATCTCTCTCCGCTTTGAGCTCATTTACTCTTGCATCGAAATTTTCAACCTGCTTGGTTGCAATCTGATTTTTGTTGAGAACATACAGCAATTCTTCAGAAAGCTCAAGTGCATCCTCAATATCACCGTTGTACACGCTTGATGAAAGCGAAAGAAGACGGTTGTTTATCATTTTATCAACCGAACCGATTTCGGTGGCATTTTCTGCACCGGCGGTTTTCATGCTTTCAAACTCTTCAAGAGCTTCGTCTATTTCGCGAACTCTGAGATACGCCTGAGCGCTTGAATCAGAGCTGAACACATTTACAATAGTCTCGCCCTTGTATACCCTGCCTCCATTCTCGACAACGCTGACAGTAACACCGCTGTAATCGGATTTGATTACAGTCTCATTTCTTATTGCTATACCCTGAGTGGAGATAGTGTCAGAAATAGTCACTTTCTGTGCGGTTTCTGTCTCTATCTTTGTCAGCTGTCCGTAGACAAAGTTGCATACAACATATAACAGAAGTGCTGCAATAACCACTGCAACAACAGATACTTCTGATTTTTTTCGATTTGTTCCGCTTTTAGCATTACTGCCCTTCTTCTGCGCCATAAAGCACCTCCTCCGCTGTTCTGAGCGCATCTTTCAGCAGCTCGTCAAAACTGCTGTATCCATCCACATTAATCCAATTTATTCTTTTATCACGTCTGAACCACGACAGCTGCCGCTTGGCATATCGCCTTGTTGCGCGTTTCAGATTTTCCAATGCCATATCAAGCGTGCATTCTCCGTCAATATACGGCTTAAGCTCTTTGTATCCTATCGCCTGTACCGCTGTCTCACCGGGATTACCTGCAAAAAAGCGCTCTGTTTCCTCAAGCAAACCATTTGCCATCATCAGATCCACACGTCGGTTTATCCGGTCATAAAGTACTTCACGGTCATCGAAACCGAGTCCGATTACGCACAATCTGTAATCCGGCTGCTTGCTTCGTGAGCGGCTAATATGTTCTGTCATGGTTATGCCGGTTGCTTTGTATACCTCTATTGCCCTGATTATTCTCTTGTGATCAGCGGGTTCGAGTCTTTCTGCACACACCGGATCAAACTCTGCCAATTCATTCAGCAACACCTGACCGCCTTCGGTTTCTGCCTGCAGCTGAAGTGATTTTCTTATTTCGTCATCACACTCAAAATCAGCAAACTCAATGCCGTCAACAAGAGAATTATAGTAAAGTCCCGTTCCCCCGCACAATACCGGTAATTTGCCTCTTCCTGAGATTTCGCTGATGCATTCTGCCGCAAGCTGGCAATATCTTGCAACGGAAAAACCTTCACCGGGATCTGCAAATGAAAGAAGATGATGCGGAACGCCAAGCATCTCCTCTTCGGTAGGAACCGCCGTGGCAATACTGAACCCTTTATATATCTGCATCGAATCGCAGGAAATAACTTCACCTGACATTTCTCTGGCAAGTGCTGCCGCCAGTACAGATTTACCTGATGCAGTTGGACCAACCACAGCCAGCAGCCTTGTTTTGCTCATATCAGACTCACACCCTGCCAAAATTCTTTTCAAGCTCGCGCTTGGTTATAGTAATAGAAATAGGTCGTCCATGAGGACAATATCTTATATCGGTATTTTCCGCAAGCTGTCTGACAAGCGCCTCAAGCTCAGCTGTCACCGATCTGTCATGCGCTTTTATTGCGCTGCGGCACGCCATGGTATGATACATATTCTCCATGCGTTCGGTCATTGTTGTCATTTTGCCTTTTGAGAGATTATCAGCTATTTCCATTATGGCTTCAGCAATATTGGAATCGCACATAACCATCGGCACCGACCTTACTATGACAGTACCAGGACCGAAATCCTCTACCTCAAATCCGGCCTTTTCGAGCAGATCACCGTTTTCAAGCAAAGCATCTATCTGCAGCTTGTCCATTGTTACCGTTATCGGCTCAAGCAACTGCTGCGGAACGTTGCCTGACTGCGATGAAATCAGCTGTTCATAGATAAGACGCTCATGTGCTGCATGCTTATCTATAAGAATAAGTTCATTGCCGAGTTCTACGATGATATAGGTTTCAAAGGCTTCACCGATAACGCGAAAGTTTTCAAGAGAAAAGGCGTTTTCCTTTACATCTGTAGCTGCAGCATTTTCAGCCTCATTACGAATATCTGCATTCTGTTCAGGCTGTTTCTCCGCCTGTATATCAGACACTCTGCTTTCTTCGACTGAACTGCGCTCTGTTTCCGTAAGGCTGTCTGTCGGTAATGCAGTTTCATTTGCAGCCGTCTGCACAGCAGGCCTGACATCCGGTTCATCGTCAGCAGACACGTCTATACCGTAGGATTTTGCCGTGCGGGGAATCGAAGGCTTAGCCGGTCTGTCGTTCTTTCCCATCGCAAAGCAGGATTTCAGATAATCGCTGCTGTCGTGCATACCGCTTACAGTACGCTTTGGCTGTGCCCCTGCAGCAGCAGCTTCCGCTATTATTCTGTCGACATAAGAACGGTTTTCCGGCTTTTCTGAGCCAGATACCTGTGAAGTCATTCGACTTGTCGGTGCATCCGTTGTTTTTGCTGCAGATTTTTTCTGCTCGTTATGGAATATAGGAAGTTCTGTCTGTACTGGCATAGGTTTTTCCGGCGGCGCCAGAATTCTTCTCTTCTCCTCTGCCGAAAGCGCCCCTACAACTGCCTCACGTCGTTCATCGCCTGTGCTGAGTGCAGACCTTACACCATAGTAAACACACTCGAAAACCGGTCGCTCATTTGTAAATCTTACCTCCAGCTTTGCCGGATGGACATTGACATCGACCGCTGAGCAGGCAATTTCTACATTAATAACACAAGCAGGATGCTTTCCAACCATAATCGAGCCTTTGTATGCCTGTTCAAGAGCCGCCTGCATCGTGGCACTTCTGCAGTAACGCCCGTTGATAAAGAAGACCTGCATACTGTGGTTCGGCTTTGTTTCTGTCGGTTTGGATATAAAGCCGGATATCTTTACATTTCCAAGAGTATAATCCACTGGAATAAGTCCTGCTGAAAAATCTCTGCCGAACACAGCATATATCGCCGACCTGAGCGAGCCATCACCAGACGTCATCAAAGTCTGTTTCCCCTCGCGGATAAGCCTTACAGATATATCAGGGTGAGAAAGTGCAATCCTGTCCATCATAGATGCAACTGCATTGCCTTCATAAACGTCCTTCTTCAGGAATTTCATTCTCGCAGGGGTGTTGTAGAATATATCCTTGATGACAATAGTCGTACCCTTTGCACAACCGCACTCATCATAAGATACTTCTTCGCCGCCCTCAATAATATAATGTGTGCCATCTTCTTCATCTGCAGTGCGGGTTATAAGTTCAATACGCGACACTGCTGCAATGGAAGCCAGCGCCTCACCGCGAAAACCGAGAGTTTCAATAGCATTGAGGTCTTCGCTCAGCTTTATCTTGCTTGTTGCATGCCTGAGGAAAGCAACCGGAACATCATCGTGAGCTATTCCCTCTCCATCGTCAGTTATTCGTATGTACCTGACTCCGCCGCCTCTTATCTCCACTGTGATGGTTTTAGCACCGGCGTCAATGGAGTTTTCGACAAGTTCCTTGACTACCGAAGCAGGACGCTCTACAACCTCGCCTGCTGCGATAAGCTCTGCGGTATGCTTGTCAAGCACCTGAACCTTACCCAAAAACTCCACCTCATCTTTCATTTAATCTTAATAATCAAAAATCATTACTTCACCAGATTGATCAGTTCGTTGAGCATTGTAAACGCATCAATCGGGGTCAGTTTGTTTATATCGGCATTCTTAAGGCGATATATGACCTCCTGCTCCTCCGGCGGTGCAAGAGAAAGTGCAGTCTGCTCTACCTGAACAGCAGCACGCTTTTCATATTTGCCTTCCTCGAGCTGCTGAAGTATGGTCCTCGCCCGCTTGAGCACCCAATTAGGGACACCGGCAAGCTTGGCTACTTCTATTCCGTAGCTCTCATCGGCGCCTCCCCTGACTATTCTTCGAAGGAAGGTGATGTTTTCGCCGTTCTTCTTTGCAGCGATATTATAATTTTTGACACCGGCTATATCATTTTCAAGCGATGTCAGCTCATGATAATGGGTCGCGAATAATGTTTTTGCACCCATTTTACGTTTGTCAGCAATGTATTCAACAACCGCTCGAGCTATGCTCATACCGTCAAACGTAGATGTACCTCTGCCAATCTCATCGAGAATAAGCAGGCTGCTGCCGGTTGCATTTGTCAGTATTTCTGCAACCTCAGTCATCTCAACCATAAAGGTAGACTGACCCACAGAAAGGTCATCTGACGCACCGACACGGGTATAAATTCCATCTACCACGCCAATTTCAGCTGATGCAGCAGGCACAAAGCAGCCGATCTGCGTCATAAGTGTTATAAGTGCAATCTGGCGCATATATGTAGATTTACCTGCCATATTCGGACCGGTTATAATCGCTACACGGTTTTCACCGTTATCCAGCATGACATCATTCGGGACAAACGGTACATCAAGCAGTGCTTCGACCACAGGATGTCTTGATTCGGTAAGAATTATTCTCCCTGATGTATTCACAAGAGGACGGGTATATCTGTTTGTAACCGATACATTAGCAAAAGAGCAGTATACATCAAGCTTCGCAAGAGCCTGTGCGGTAACCTGAACTCTGGTCAATGCCTCAGCAACAGTTGTTCTTACCTTTTCAAAAAGCTGATACTCCAGCTTCACAAGACGGTCCTGTGCTCCAAGCACACGGCTTTCCATCTCTTTGAGTTCCTGAGTGATGTATCGCTCACAGTTAGCAAGCGTCTGCTTTCGTATATATCCCTCCGGTACCTGATCCTTATAGGAATTTGTAACCTCTATATAATATCCAAATACACGGTTATATCCAACTTTAAGCTTCGGAATGCCGGTCTTCTCACGCTCGCTTGCTTCAAGACGGGTTATGAAGCCCTTACCGCCGTTCATATCCTGACGAAGCTCATCAACCTCTTCGCTGAAGCCTTCGCGTATAATTCCACCCTCACGCACTGTTATGGGGGGATCGTCAACTATAGCTGCTTCAATAAGACCGGTAATATCTTCGAGCAGATCTATATCATTATATATTCCGCGCAATTCCTGACAGGATACCGCCTGCAGAAGCTGTCTGACCGCAGGCATCTTGCGCAGAGTGAAAGCAAGAGCATTAAGTTCTCTTGCACTTGCAGACCCGTAAACGACACGTGTCATAAGACGCTCAAGGTCATTGAGACCTGTCATGGAATCAATGATATCACAGCGAAGTATATCATTTGACACAAGCTCGTCAACCGCATTGAGTCTGCTCTGTATTCTTGACGGATTGACCAGCGGCTGCTCTATCCAGCGACGAATCATTCTCTTGCCCATCGCAGTCTTTGTGCGGTCAAGTACCCAGAGCAGTGAACCTTTTTTCTCCTTGCTGCGCATAGTCTCCGTAAGTTCAAGATTACGACGTGCCGACGCATCAAGGCGCATGAACTGATCACCGATGTAATACTCAATGGTATCCATGCGTTCTATGCCATTTTTCTGGGTGGACCTGAGATACTCAATAAGTGCCCCCACTGCACGTATTGCGTCGGGGTGATCCTTTGCTCCTACCGCATCAAGCTGATCGCTGCTGTACTGAGCTTCAACCTTGCGATAGGACTTTTCTTTATCAAAATACAGACTTTCAAGTGAATCGGCACTGGCATTAAGTCTGTCCTTTATTACACGTCCCACACCCTTGAAACCGACGGTAGCGTCATTGAACAGAACCTCACTCGGATCAAAGCGTGTCAGTTCGTCAATAAGTCTGCTCTCTATATCCCCCTCGTGAAGCTCTGTAAAACTGAGTTCGCCGGTGGAGATATCCGCAAAGCAGACACCGCAGCTTTTTGAATCTTCGGATGTGTATATACAACAGATGAAGTTATTTCTGGTTTCATCAAGCATAGAGCTTTCTATAACCGTACCGGGAGTTACAACTCTAACAATATCACGCCGGACAAGCCCTTTCGCCTGCGACGGATCCTCCATCTGCTCACAAATTGCGACCTTATAGCCCTTCGCTACAAGGCGCGCAAGATAATTCTCATAGGAATGGAAAGGAACGCCGCACATTGGCGCGCGCTCCTCCATACCGCAATCGCGTCCTGTAAGCACAAGCTCAAGTTCGGCCGATGCAATTTTAGCGTCCTCAAAGAACATCTCATAAAAATCACCCAACCGGAAAAAGAGCAGCGCATCAGGATGCTGTCCTTTTATCTCAAGGTACTGCTTCATCATCGGTGACAGTTCACCCAAAGCAATCACCCTTTCGTCTAAATTATATTTATGCTGCCGGACAGCCGGCTGATTTTATCAGCAGCCGTGGCAATGGCTGCAGTCACCGCCGCAGCTGTGATGCTCATTGGGATCAAAGGTCATGGGATCTTCACCATTGACAGCTGCTGCAAGAATAGCCACTATTGTGTTCATCTTGTTGTCAACTACACTCTTTGCCGCCTCGAAAGCCAGCATATTTGCATTTGACATAATGGTCTCATAAAGTGCACGGAGTTTCTCATTGTACTCATCACACTTAGCCTGATCAGCATTTTCCTTATGAGCCTCATATTCTGCTGTCGCAGCAAGAAGATTGAACTGCTCGATAAGCTTCTGCAGCTCTGTATCGTTATCATTAGCTTCCTTAGCTCTGAGGAAAGCCTTATATTCCTCGTCCTGCTGAAGTGCAACACCAAGTTCTCTTGCAAGTCTGATTACATCCATTGTTAAATATCCTTTCTGATTTTGCTTAATGCAAATTATTTATTATTTGATTGATTTACCGCATCAGTCAACCAGTTCACCGCTCAGTGTCCAGTTGCGTGCAGATGTAATTTTCACATTTCTGAAATTGCCTATATCTTCAGTCTTTCCCGGAACGTCAATAATTACGCCGCCGCTCGTACGGCAGGAAAGTCTTCCGTCTTCCGAGATGCCCTCAACGAGCACCCGCTCGGTCGTTCCTGTTGCCGCAGCACACCGCTCAGCTGCAATCTGTTCCTGTACTGCCAGAAGCTCCTGCAACCTCTCTGATTTCTCTTTAGCGGTAATGCCGTCTTCCATCTTCTCTGCCGGAGTACCTCTGCGCGGCGAGAAAATAAAGGTATACAGCGAAGTAAACTTTACCTCGCGGATAAGACTCAGGGTTTCTTCGAACTGTTCCCTTGTCTCGCCGGGGAAGCCAACGATGACATCACTTGTCAATGAGATATCAGGCATTCGCTCCCTTGCAGCCTGTATCAGTTCAAGATACCTCTCTCGGGTGTATCTGCGGTTCATTCGAGACAGAATCTCACTTGAGCCCGACTGGAACGGCAGATGAAGATGACGTGCGATATGTCTGCCCTCTTTCATTGCATCAAGCAATTCTATTGAACAATCTTTCGGGTGACTGGTCATAAAACGAATCCAGTACTCACCGTCAATGCTGTCAAGTCTGCGCAGTAGCTCCGGAAATCTGGCTTTCTGATCTTCCTTGCTTCTTCCATAGCTGTTGACATTCTGTCCAAGAAGGGTAATATCCTTGAAACCGGCCGCAAGAATATCACGGAATTCATTCTCTACACATTCCATGCTCCGGCTGCGCTCTCTTCCTCGCACATAAGGAACAACACAGTAGGTACAGAAGTTATTGCAGCCGTACATTATAGGAAGCCACGCTTTTACGGTACCGTCACGTGAAATCGGAACTTCCTCATGTATGCTCTCATCAGCCTGCGACAGCTCATACACACGCTTTCCTCCGGTAATGACACGGTAGAGCATCTCCGGCAGGCGGTGTATCATGTGAGTACCAAACACAAGATTTACATACGGGTAGCTTTCATAGAAGCGTTTTGCAACGTGTTCCTGCTGTACCATACAGCCGCACAATACTATTATAGTATCCGGATGACGACGCTTGATATGCTTGAGTGCTCCGACATTTCCGAACACTCTGTCCTCGGCATGCTCACGTACTGCGCAGGTATTATACAGAATGAGATCAGCATCTTCTATTACATCGGTAAATGCGAAACCCATGGCAGCAAGCATGCCTTTGATGCGCTCGCCATCGGATACATTGCCCTGACAGCCGTATGTATGGACAAACGCAAGTGGAATTTCACCTCTCGCCCTGACCTCCATAATCTCAGCCATCATTTTTATGTAATCTTCAAACATCGGTATATCATTAACTATGTTACTCAATATTTATCCCTCATATTTTATCATCTGCAAACAGGTTTTGCAATAGAAAATAATATTTTATGTAAATTACGCAACCATTCACACACAACAACCGCTGGAAAGTTGACCCAAAGCCGTATTTTCCTGTTCAGTCACATAATAGTTCAGCATATTATTATAGTCTATTTTGTGTTCCATGTCAATAAACATCATTACATATTGTGCAGATGAGCATCACCAAAACACATTATAAAAGGCGGCTGACAACAGATGTCAGCCGCCTTTTGATTTTTACAGTAATGCAATGCCGGCTTCCTTGCATCTCTGACGGATATCCTCCGGCCAGATAGAAGCCTGAACCTCGCCTATATGTGCTTTTCTCAGGAAAAACATACAAAGTCTTGACTGTCCGATGCCACCGCCGATAGTAAGCGGGAGCTCGTTGTTTATAACTGCTTTATGGAACGGCAGCTCTGCACGCTCCTCACAGCCGCGCTCTGCCAGCTGAGCTTTCATTGCAGCTGAATCAACACGTACGCCCATCGAAGACAGTTCAAATGCTATATCAAGCACCGGATTGTATACAATTATATCTCCATTAAGACTCCAGTCGTCATAGTCTGGAGCGCGTCCGTCATGCGGCTTGCCCGATCTGAGTTTTCCGCCGATTTTCGCAACAAATGCTGCACCGTACTTTCTGACAAACTTATCCTCACGCTCTGCAGGTGCAAGCTCCGGATACATATCCTCCAGCTCCTGTGTAGTTACAAACTGTATCTTCTCAGGCAGATGAATGGTATCAAATGAATAGCGTGTAGCAAAATGATATTCAGTAGCCTTAAGAACAGCATATATGTCATTGACTGCACTGTAGAGGGTCTCCTGTGTACGGTCTGCTGCTGTAATTACCTTTTCCCAGTCCCACTGATCGACGTAAACAGAGTGGATATTGTCTGTCTGCTCGTCTCTCCGGATAGCGTTCATGTCAGTATAAAGACCTTCACCCGGCTCAAAACCGTAATGACCGAGCGCCATACGCTTCCATTTTGCCAGCGACTGGACTATTTCATACATCTTATCCTTTTCCTCAAGGATATCGAAGTTTACCGGACGCTCAATACCATTCAGATTATCATTCAGACCACTCTCCACGTCAACAAAAAGCGGTGCGGAAATACGCTGAAGATGCAGTCTTGCTGCAAGTGCTTCCTGAAAATAATCCTTTATTTCCTTAATCGCACGCTCGGTCTCCCGAAGGGAGAGTCTGGAGCGGTAGCCTTTGGGAATATATAAAGTTGTCTTAAGTGAAGACATTTATCTCAACTCCTTAATATCTGCCCAGATACTCCTCTATCTCCCACTGAGATACACGTGTGTTGTATCTGTGCCATTCATCTTTCTTTGCCGCATAATAACGGTCAAATATATGCTCACCAATAGCCTCACGGATAACCGGGTCATGCTTGAGTTCTCTTACAGCCTCACGAAGATTGGACGGCAGGCTCTGAATTCCCAGTGCATCACGTTCATCTTCATTGAGGGTGTATATATTGGAATCAACGCTCATTGGAGAGGGCATATCATTGACAACGCCGTCCATACCGGCAGCAAGACATGCAGCCAGCGCAAGATAGGGATTGCAGGAGGGATCCGGATTGCGCAGCTCAATTCTGGTGCCGACACCTGCAGCTGCAGGAACACGGATGAGCGGGCTGCGGTTTGATGCAGACCATGCGATGTAAATCGGTGCCTCGTAGCCGGGAACCAGTCTCTTGTAGGAATTTACCAGCGGATTTGTCAGCGAGGAAAATCCACGGCAATGCTTCATGAGACCTGCAATGAAATTATATGCTATATGAGAAAGACCGACCTTATCGTTCGGGTCGTAGAAAGCATTCTCACCGTTACGGAAGAGAGAAACGTTAATATGCATACCGCTGCCGCATACGCCGTATTTCGGCTTAGGCATAAAGGTTGCACAAAGACCGTGCTGCTGAGCAATGGTATGTGTAACAAGCTTGAATGTAACTATATTGTCAGCTGCTTCAAGAGCATGACTGTACTTGAAATCAACCTCATGCTGTGCCGGTGCGCACTCATGATGCGATGCCTCGATCTGGAATCCCATAGCCTCAAGTGTAAGGCTTATCTTCTTGCGGCATTCATCACCGATATCCACAGGACCGAGATCGAAATATCCGTAATGGTCAAAGCTTACAGTGGTGGGATAGCCGTGCTCACCAAGCTGGAAAAGGAAGAATTCCATCTCAGGACCGACATTTACAGAGTAACCCATCTTCTCTGCGCGCTCAATCTGGCGCTTAAGACAGTTTCTGGGATCACCGGCAAACGGTGTGCCGTCCGGGAGATATACATCGCAGATAAGGCGCGCTGTTGCGGCATCATCCAGAGTCCACGGAAGTATAACAAATGTATCGAGGTCAGGATAAAGATTCATATCAGACTCTTCAATTCTTGCAAAGCCTTCAATGGAAGATCCGTCAAACATACATTTATTATCGAGCGCTCTCTCAAGCTGGCTTACAGTTATGGTAACGTTCTTGAGAGCACCGAAAATATCGGTAAATTGAAGAATAATAAATCTTATATTATTCTCCTCTACCATACGGAAAATGTCTTCTTTTGTGTATTTGCTCATTTCAGCATCTCCACTTCATATATATTAAGGTTAGTAAAAACAAAACTTAAATTATGATTTACAAAATAAATATACCTTCAAATAATCGTGTTTAATTTTATTCCACCTGCGTGTAATTGTCAATAGACGATTACAGCCAAATTGACATTTATTCCGCATACCTTTGCGGTATACAGTAGAATTCCACAACATCAGCGCTTTACTTCGCGAAATTTTTAGACGATTTAATGTTTTTCCTTGTTAAGCGGATTTTTTGAGAATTTTTTCTTGAAATATTAAGATAAGTAGCGTATTATATATCTATTCAATTTTGTGCTTTAATCCATTAAACCACATATTTAATCCATTAAAACCGAATTGAACCAATAAATCCAAATCCATTACAGGGGGTTTTTATTATGTCCGATTATGTAGCAAGAGTCATTGAAGAAGTCAAGCAGCGCAATGCTGGCGACAAGCTTTTCCTGCAGACTGTTGAGGAAGTTCTCGGCAGCCTCAAGGTTGTTGTTGATCAGCATCCTGAGTATGAAAAGAACGGTCTTCTCGAGAGAATGTGCGAGCCGGATCGCCAGATCTGCTTCCGTGTCTCCTGGGTTGACGACAACGGTGTTACTCATGTAAACCGCGGCTACCGTGTACAGTTCAAC
>JAZNOP010000050.1:0-27856 GCA_045580875.1 Acutalibacteraceae bacterium | reverse complement strand
AAGACCGAGCCGGAAGAATATCGGCGAGGTCTGCCGGCCTGAGATGCTGCACCGGGAGCCCAGTTTAACATTGCCTTTTGAAGTGAGGCAATGTTAAACGACCGAAGCTTATCTGTCGACCTTAAACCGATGCCGACAGATGCTTCGATCCCATAGGTGAGATCCGAGCCGGAAATTTATCGGCTCGGGGAGCAGCCTGCGTGAGATCATTCGCAAAGCGAAAAAATGAGAGCGCTCGGGCTGAGACGACGAGCCGGCGATGAGTCATGATTGCGCATTGCAGACCGGCTTTAAACGGCGTTTTTTGCTTCATTTTTTTCGCCGAACAAAAAAATGATGGGCCACCGCCGGCCTGAGGCGGGAGTCAAATATCAGCAGACCATTACGGCGGTGTATTCAGCGCAATAACAAGACTAATATTTTTATTAATGGCTACAGGAAAGTATTTCCGCAAGAGAATGCGGACTTTTAACTTCTTTTCCGCCTCAGGCCGGCGGAGGCCCATACTTTGCCAACAGCGGCAAAGTATGCAAAACGCCGTTTAAAAGGTCGTCTCGTATTTATATCGAATTGCATGTATTTCAGAAATAATTCTGACCGAATCATTTCTGAAAACCTCAATTCGGAATAAATACATGTAGCCTGCGCCACTATCCGGCGCACATTCACCGGAGTTACGTGTGGTGATTGCCGATGCTTTATCATCTTCCGCACTTCCACCCCTCGCCGATATAATTCCGGCTCGGTCTTTGGATAGTGCGGCTGTTTCATTACCGAAGGTTATTTCGCTAAACCAAAAATTACCGCGCCTGCATTAATCTCCGCACAGCGTTTTATATCCTCATTCATCAACCACATAAGCAATAATCACAGATATATTTTTACTATTTTATCAGGAGGAACACATTATGGACAGCTTTAATTTCTACAGCCCCACAGAGTTTGTTTTCGGCAAGGAGCGTGAAAACGAGGTCGGCAAGTACGTCAGAAAGTTCGGCGGCAGCAGAGTTCTCGTGCATTTCGGCGGCGGCTCGGCAGTACGCTCCGGTCTGCTTGACCGTGTCAAGGCTTCTCTCGAAGCAGAAGGTCTCTTCTATGTCGAGCTTGGCGGCGTAAAGCCCAACCCCCGCGACACACTCATCTACGAAGGCATCAAGGTCTGCCGCGAGAATGACATCGACTTCATTCTTTCTGTCGGCGGCGGCTCCTGCATCGATTCCTCCAAGGGTATCGCTGCCGGCGTTCGCTATGACGGCGATTTCTGGGATTTCTATTCCGGCAAGGCAACTGTCTCCGATCCCCTCCCCATCGGCACAATTCTGACCATCGCTGCAGCAGGCAGTGAGGGCTCCGGCGCATCTGTCGTCACTCAGGAGAGCACCATGCTCAAGCGTGACACCAGCTCCGACCAGCTCCGCCCGCGCTTCTCCATTCTCAACCCCGAGCTGACCTGCACCCTGCCGGCTTATCAGACAGCCTGCGGCGCAGCTGACATAATGGCTCACGTATTCGAGCGCTACTTCACCAACACCCCCGAGGTCGAGGTCACCGACCGTCTCTGCGAGGCTATCCTTCTCACCATGATCAAGGAGACCCCGAGAGTCATCGCACAGCCGGACAACTACGAGGCCAGAGCCAACATCATGTGGGCAGGCACTGTCGCTCACAATGACATCATCGGCTGCGGCAGAAGTCAGGACTGGAACAGCCACGGCATCGAGCATGAGCTCTCCGGTCTCTACGACTGCGCTCACGGCGCCGGTCTTGCTGTCATCATGCCGGCATGGATGGAGTTTGTCATGAATCACAACGTCATGCGCTTTGCTCAGATGGCGACACGCGTATGGGGCTGTGAGATGAACTTCGAGAATCCTGAGGACACCGCTCGCAAGGGCATCGCCTGCTTCAGACGCTTCCTCTCCGATATCGGTCTGCCCATCAACCTTGAGCAGCTGGGTGCAAAGGTGGAGGATATCCCCACACTGGTTGCAAATCAGGGCGTAGGCGACGGACGCACATGGGGCTTTGTCCGCCTTAGCTCTGAGGACATCACCAGGATTTACGAGATAGCCGCAAAGGCATCTGTATAATCACCGCACACTCGAATAAAGAAAGGGAATCAACAGATATGAATAAGCTTAAGGCATTATTTATCGGCGGCACCGGCACCATCAGCACCGCCATCACCAGACAGCTCGCAAAGGACGACCGCTGGGAGCTCTATCTGCTCAACCGCGGCACAAGAAGCGACATTCTGCCGGAAAACGTAAAGGTCATCGTTGCTGACGTCAACAACGAGCAGGAGGCAGCCGAAAAGCTTGCCGGCATGGAATTTGACTGCGTCTGCGACTTCATCGGCTTTGTTCCTGCTCAGCTTGAGCGCGATTACCGCCTCTTTGCAGGAAAGACAAAGCAATTCATGTACATCAGCTCGGCATCTGCCTATCAGAAGCCGCTCAGCGACTACCGCATCAACGAGGGTACTCCGCTGGTCAACCCCTACTGGGAGTATTCCCGCAACAAGATCGCCTGCGAGGACTTTCTGATGAAGATGTACCGCGAAAACGGCTTCCCTGTCACAATTATCCGCCCCAGCCACACCTACGACGAGCGCTCTGTCCCGCTGGGTGTTCACGGCAAAAACGGCAGCTGGCAGGTTGTCAAGCGTATGCTCGAGGGCAAGCCGGTCATTATCCACGGCGACGGCACCTCCCTGTGGACAATGACCCACAACAGCGACTTCGCAAAGGGCTTCATCGGACTCATGGGCAACATTCATGCCATCGGTCAGGCATTCCAGATCACCTCTGACGAGTCGGTCACATGGAATCAGATCTACAAAGCAATCGCCGACACTCTCGGTGTTGAATTCAAGCCCTATTATGTACCCTCCGACTTCCTCGCAGCTGTCAGTGACTATGACTTCACCGGCAGCCTGACCGGTGACAAGTCCAACAGCGTTGTCTTCGACAACACCAAGCTCAAGAACGCTGTTCCCGAATTCTGCGCCACTGTCAGATACGACCAGGGCATCAGAATGGCTCTCGAGAGCGTTCTCGCTCATGAGGAATACCAGACCCCCGACGAGGAGTTTGACCAGTGGTGCGACAAGGTAATCGCTGCCATGGAGAATGCCAAGAAGGAAATTCTGGCATAAGTATTCCGGCATAAATTCTGATCACACGACCGTCCGCAGGTGCGGGCGATAAGAGCAAGGAGCCGCCGTACAGAGATGTACGGCGGTTTTCTCTGTATTTTGCACAGACACTTCAAAAGTTCGGCTGTCTGTGGTATAATCAGCTGTAACCGACAGAATAATCAGAGAAAAGAGTGACCGGCAATGGACGAAATGCAGGCGCTGAGAAAATTCAGCGAGGCAATAGAAAACAAGGATGTTGGCGAAATAAAGGAGTCAATTGAGCGGCTTCGTCTGCTCATGGCCTGCTACCGCTGCGCCATGATGGAAATTGAGACCAAGTTCCGTGTGCTTAACGAGCAGTTTTCCCTGCAGCACGAGCGCAACCCGATAGAGAGCATCAAGACCCGCATCAAGAGCTTCGAGAGCATACAGGGCAAGGTTATCCGCAAGGGGCTGCCCATGACGGTGGAATCCATCGAGCAGAATCTTTTCGACATTGCCGGAGTGCGCGTCATCTGCGCCTTCACCGATGATATCTATATGCTCGCCGAGTGCCTGCTTCAGCAGGACGATATCACCCTCGTGACAATAAAGGACTACATCTCCAGCCCCAAGCCCAACGGCTACCGCAGCCTGCACCTCATTGTTGAGATTCCCATTTTCCTTGCCGAAGAGAAAAAACAGGTCAAGGTCGAGGTGCAGCTTCGCACCATAGCCATGGAATCGTGGGCAAACCTCGAGCACCGTATGCGCTACAAGAAGGACGTTCCGGAGGATATCCTGCATCGCATTGACGACGAGCTCAACCAGTGCGCCGCCATGAGCGCCGAGCTTGACGAGAAGATGCAGCGTGTCCGCTCGATAATCGAGGGATAGGAACAGCAATTGCCGCCATGATCGGCAGCAATGACGGATTTGCCTGTGCCGCTGCAGCCTGAGCTCTACCGAATCGGGCGAACACCGCGTAAACCTCTGCGCTGAAGGTATTTCATTGTCAGAAAATCAAACAAAAAAGGACGCCTGACTTTCATCAGACGTCCTTTTGCTGTTTCTTAATAATTAGAGAGCAGCCTTTGCCTTCTCGACCAGTGCGGTGAATGCAGCGGGATCAGCAATAGCGATCTCGGAGAGCATCTTGCGGTTGAGCTCGATGCCAGCCTTCTTGAGGCCGTTCATGAACTGGGAGTAGTTGATGCCGTTGAGCTTGCAGGCAGCAGAGATACGGGTGATCCAGAGTCTGCGGAAATCACGCTTCTTCTGACGACGACCGACGTATGCATACTGGCCGGACTTCATTACGGCTTCCTTAGCCATCTTGAAGTGCTTGCTTCTTGCACCCCAGTAGCCCTTAGCGAGCTTCAGGACTTTATTTCTTCTCTTGCGCGTAGAAAGCGCACCCTTTACACGAGCCATTTATATATTACCTCCGAAAAAGATATGTTTGAAATTGTGCCTGTCTGTTATTCAGACATTCGCTTGACGGCTTTTAGCCGCCGTGGTGTTTATTTGTAGGGGATCAGATTGTTTACCTTTGCGACGTTGGTCTTGTCAGCAACGGTGGTCTTTCTGAGGTTTCTCTTACGCTTTGCGCTCTTGAGTGCGCTGTTGAGCTTGTGGCTCTTGTAAGCATGGGCTCTGATGATCTTGCCGGTGCCGCTCTTCTTGAAGCGCTTCTTTGCACCGCTGTGGGTCTTGATTTTAGGCATGGTGGTATATCCTCCTGTATTAGATTACTGGGTGATTTATTTGGCAGGTCTGGGCGCGAGGAACATAATCATGTTGCGTCCCTCGAGCTTTGCCGGCTTTTCGATGACTGCAACCTCAGCCAGAGCATCGGAAAAACGCTTCATCACATCGAGACCGTGCTCGGGGTGACCCATCTCACGACCGCGGAAGCGGATGGAAACCTTGACCTTGTCGCCGTCCTGCAGGAAGCGGGTGGCGTGTCTCATCTTGGTCTCGAAATCGTGGGTGTCAATGTTGAGCGAGAGCTGAATGCCCTTGATTTCAACGATATGCTGATTCTTTCTGGCTTCTTTTTCTTTCTTCTGCTGCTCATAGCGATACTTGCCGTAGTCCATGATCTTGCATACAGGCGGTGTTGCCTGGGGAGCGATCTTGACCAGATCAAGATCAGCCTCTGCAGCCAGATCAAGTGCTGCCGACGATGACATAATGCCGAGCTGTGAGCCGTCTGTTCCGATAACGCGGACTTCGCTGTCGCGGATCTCGTCGTTTATCTGAACCTGCTGTTCCTTGCTTATAACCAATGCACCTCCATATAATTTGTTCCGTAACCGGCTTTCACCGTCCGGAAAGGCAATAAAAAAAGACGCGAAAGGCAAACCCCGCGTCAACACAAAACACCGCCGGAAGTGGCGATATCCGATATTGACCCTTTGCCACCTGCGGCTGGGGTGAGACCTTAGTCTGCTTTATTGCACAGGTATTATAACAGCTGCGCCTCTGTTTGTCAAGGGATTTTCTTCAATTTAATGCAGCTCTGTCATAACAATTAAATACTATAATACATTATACACCATCTCTGCACCGCTGTCCACTCCTCTGTGAGTCTGCCGCAGTACCGTCTTCAGAACTCCGGCGCAGTATCTCCGTCAGCAGTGAAATCAGTTTCAACCCGGTGTTCTCCGCCTTTTTACCGCATAATACACCGGAAAACGGCAAAATCGGGTGACGAATTTGATTAATCAACAAAATGTTGCATTGCACAACACAGCTGGTGTTTCGAGAGCTGTTTATGCGCTTTTTGACGAAGGGCAAGCCCATCGGAACGACTTTCCGGAAACGACCAACGCGTTTTCATGCGCATAATGCACAAAAATCTATTGTAATCATTATTAAATAAGCTTGTTTCATTGTGGGATTTATCAATTTTTTCATCCAAAAGGTGTTGACATTGACGAAAAACCTGTTATAATTACAACTGTCAACAGGAAGTGATCGAAAAACACTTCAGGCTGACCGGAGCATATCAGACTCCGTACACTTTCCTAAACTTTTCCTTTTCTTTCCTTTCTTTTTTCTGTTTTGTTTTTCTCCTTAACGTTTGGTGCTGCGTCAATGCGGTGCATCTTCATGATGCTGACGCCCCAAACCCGGCAACACCGCCTTCGGGCGTTTATTATATCCGCCGGCAATGCGCCGGAGTGGAATCTGCAACATCTGCAAAGGCTGATGCCGCTGAACGGCAGAAGCTGACAGCGCTCACCTTTGCGATTTTATAATTTTGCTTACGTCCCCCTTTTCTTTATTCGGGTGCCGGTCAACAGATCGGCACTCATTTTGTTTAAATACAAATCATTCAGAACACAAAACAGAGCAGGTGACGCGCCGTCTCATGACCGGCTGCCATCTGCTCTGTTTTAATTCTGCTTGTTTTATTCGCAGGATACAATTCTGAGTGTCAGACGCTCATCATTGCCCGACCACTCGCCGTTCTCCTGCTTTGCGCTGACGTTGCGGAAGTATGTGCCTATACCGCTGCGGCTCATGCCGTCGTCATCGAGCAGCTCATAGCTCAGTGTGCCGCTGCCGCAGCCTATGACCTCAAGATGCTCGCGCGAGAGGTGCTCAACGCAGTCGGCCGCATCACCGAGGGGCAGCAGGTGACCCTTGCGCACAAACAGCACCAGCTCGGTCAGCGGAATATCAACGTAATGGTGACCCCTGGGCATCATCACGGTCTCCACCGCCTCAGCACCGCGGAAGCGTACGCAGAGCATATCCTCGGGCAGATAGACGTATCTGCCGGCGGCATTCTGTTCGTATACGGGAGTTACCATGACGCTTTCGCCCCACATGAGCTGATCCTCAACGCGGCAGGCGGCGGCATCATCGGGATAATCAAACGAAAGCGGACGGAAGAGCATGGAATCGCTCTGTGCCGCCTTGATGAATTCGCTGTAGAGATACGGAATAAGGCGGTAGCGCAGCTGTATCACCTGTGCCATTTCCTTTGCAATGCGGAACTGATAGACCTCCTGCTCGCGGGTATCCCACGCAGAGTGGTTGCGCATGAGCGGAGTGAATATGCCGAACTGCAGCCAGCGCATCAGCAGATCTTCGGAGGTATCGCCGCCGAAGCCGCCGAGGTCGGAGCCCGAGTAAAGGAAGCCGCACATATTCAGCGACGGCATCATCTTTATATTGAGCAGCAGATGCGACCACCATGCGCAGTTGTCACCTGTCCACAGACCGGAATAGCGGTGCATTCCGATGTAGGAGGCACGTGAGAAGAGCAGTGTGCGCTTGTCGGGTGCGATCTCGAGGAATGCCTCCTGTGCGGCGCGTGTCATGTTGTAGCCGAAGAGGTTGTGGACGTCCATGTGGGTCATTCTGCCCTGCGGCGTGTCGTGGTAGAAGCTGCGCAGATCCTCAGGGTCGCGTGAGACCTCGCCGAAGACGTCGAGCAGGCGGAAATATTCATTGATGCCGACATTCTTGCCGCGCATCGATGCAACGGTGTCCATTGCGCTGTTGAGACCGCGCGGAGTGTAGAATATCGACGGCTCGTTCATATCGTTCCAGAAGCCCTCGATTCCGCTGTCCATCAGACGCTTGTAATTCATTCCGAACCAGCGGCGGGCGGCAGGATTGAGCACATCAGGGAATACCGAGTGCCCCGGCCACACTGCGACAACAAAGGGATTTCCGTCCTTGTCCTTGCAGAAATAGCCCTTCTCGCAGCCCTCCTCATAAATGTCGTAGCCCTCCTGAATCTTGACGCCGGCGTCGATTATCGGCACAAGGCGGACACCTTTTTCCTTAAGCTCGGCAGAGAGTGCGGAAAGTCCGTCAAGACCGCCGAACGCCTCGTCGGAAACGGTGAAATCCTTGAGGTCGTCCATGTAGTCGATGTCGAGATAGACCGAATCAAGCGGACAGCCGACCTCGGCGCAGCGGCGCACGACCTCTCGCACATCGTCGGCACAGCGGTAGCCCCAGCGGCTCTGCTGATAGCCGAAAGCCCACTTGGGCGGAATATAGCTCTGACCGGTCAGCTGACGCATCTGACGGCAGATATCGGTAAGACTCTCACCGGTAATTGTATAAATGACAGCGTTTGGATTCTCCAGTGTGATTACCGCCTCGTCTCCGCGTGTAAATCCGAGGTCAAAGGTAACCCTCGCCGGAGAGTCGGCAAAAAGACCGAGCAGACCGTTTTCGCTGTCGCGGAAGATGAGGAAGTTGTGTGCGGCATAGAGCGAAGCTGTCGTCTCGCTGTGTCCGGGGATATCGGTGCAGAAGCTGACGTAGCTGTAGCCGCGCTTGTTTATTCCGCGGACATTCTCGCCCAGACCGTAGATGACAGTGTCATCGCACAGGGCGCGCCTGAGGACAAGCTGCTCGCCGCAGGCTGTCTCAAAGCCCTCAGGAAAACCCTCCTCAGCCGGAAGAGAGAGCACAGCCGCCTCGGTGTCAAACGGCCTTCCGAATACATATTTCTTAATCATCGTACATTCTCCTTGCAGTGATTTTATATGGATATATATTAAACAGCGCAATTAACAGTATGTGTATTGGAAACGTTTCCAACCACGCATATTATAACAGATTATCCGCCGGTGTCAATTGCCTGCAGCGATAATTTTCCGAAGAAAATCCGTCCGGCAGTCGTCAAATTGACTTGAGCGGGCATATATGATATTATATATCCATATCAGTACAGTCCGCCTGAGCGGGCTGAAACCGACAAGGAGAGTAATATCATGTCCGATTCCAATACTGAGATTATCATAGCAGAGGACGGCGGCGTGATGACCGCCAAAAAGAGCCTGATGAGCCGACGCGCAGCCATTATACTTCTGGTTGTGCTCACCCTTGTGGTGGTTGTACCGGTCTGTATCGTCTACGGCTATTATCATTCAAAAATACAGCTTCTCGACTTTGATGACGGTACACTCGAGGTTGAGGGTGTCATCAGCGAAAGCGACAGCGAGGTCATTGCCGATGCCAATGCCATGGAGCAGGCAACCGCAGGTCTCGAGCAGGCCGAGGTCATCGAGGCTCAGGGCGAAGTTTATGACAGCGAGGACGTCTTCAACGTGCTGTTCATAGGCACCGACGAGCGCACTCACCGCTTCAGCGACAATGCCCGCGGCGACAGCTGTATGCTCTTCTCCATCAACAAGCAGACCATGAAGGTGCATCTTGTCAGCTTTGAGCGCGGCATGGGCATGCCGATACTCTCCGGGCAGTATGAGGGCGAGTACGACTGGCTGACCCACACCTTCCGCTACGGCGGCGCAGACCTGATGATGCGCGAGATTCAGGAGTGCTTCAAGCTCGATGTCGACCACTATGTGAGAGTCAATTTCTACACCTTCGAGAAGATAATCGATGCCGTAGGCGGTGTTGATATCACACTGACCGAGCGCGAGGCAATGGGTCTCAACGGCGAGCTCGACACCAACGCCATCACAAAGCACCGCGTACACGCAGGTCTCAACCATCTTGACGGCTACGATGCACTGCAGTACAGCCGAATCCGCTACATCGACACCGACTGGCAGAGAATCGGACGTCAGAGAAACGTCATCGAGGCTGTAATCGGCAAGACAAAGACCCTCGGTCTCTCCGACCTCAACGCACTGCTCGACACTGTTCTGCCGCTGGTCAGAACCAATCTCACCGAGGCTGACATAACCGAGCTTCTGCTGCTCGCGCCCAAACTTCCGCAGGTGACGGTCGAGCAGATGACCATTCCGGTTGAAGGCACCTTCGGCGGAATGAACGGTCTGGGTGACCGCTCGATGTACGCTGTTGATTTTGAGAAGAATTCGCAGATACTCAAGGACGCGCTTTACGGCACAGACGATACCGCGAGCTCAAGTGATGCTCAGTAATCACGCAGAGCTGTCCGCATAAAACGCACAGCAGAAAACCAAAACCGAAACCGCAGGAGAACGCTTTTTGCGCGGCATCTCCTGCGGTTATTGTTTTGCATTCATCAATACTGTGCTCAGTCTGTCTTCAGCCTTTGCGCCGGCAATTTCCCTCCTGCCGGTCACACTCTGCCGCCCCTGCCGCAGCACACAGTAAACCGAGCTTTTTTTTTGTTATTGCATATCGGGCGCTGTAGTTGTATAATAAACCCTGTTTGCTTTCAATAAATTGTTTTATTATATAAAATAACTGCTAAAACCGCAGAAAGAGGTAAATTATGAGTTCAGCTGTAAAAGAAAACAAAATGGGAACCATGCCGGTCGGCAGGCTGCTTTTCACCATGGCGCTCCCCATGATCATGTCCATGCTTGTGCAGGCGCTCTACAACATCGTCGACAGCGTCTATGTCTCGCAGGTATCCGAAAGCGCGGTCACGGCTCTTTCGCTCGCCTTTCCGATTCAGAATCTGCAGATAGGCGCCGCGACAGGTATTGCCGTCGGCGTCAATTCACTGCTGAGCAAGTCGCTCGGCGAGCGCAACCAGCAGCGCGCCAACGCAGCGGCAGGCAACGGCATCTTCCTTGTTTCCATTGCCGTTGTGTTCTTCATCATCTTCGGCATATTCGGCAGCCGCCCCTATTACGCAATGCAGTCTGATGTTGCCGAAACCGTTGAGGGCGGCAGCGCATACACCTCCATCTGCTGCATTTTCATTCTCGGTGTTTTTGTCGAAATTCTTGCCGAAAGACTTCTTCAGGCAAGCGGCAGAACCATTTTCACCCTGTTTACTCAGGGCACCGGTGCAATAATCAACATAATTCTCGACCCGATATTCATCTTCGGCAGATTCGGCGCACCCGAGATGGGCATCGCCGGAGCGGCTGTTGCAACGGTCATCGGTCAGTGGGTCGCGGCGGCACTGGCGGTCTTCTTCAACCTTAAGTTCAACTCCGACGTGCAGTTCTCCCTCAAGGCGCTCAAGCCGGATATGTCGGTAATAAAGCCGATACTCACCGTCGGCGTGCCGTCGATGATAATGATGGCTATCGGCTCGATAATGAACTTCGGCATGAACCAGATATTCCTCAGCTTCCCCGGCTACGGCGAGACAGCCGCCGGTGTTTTCGGCGTCTACTACAAGCTGCAGAGCTTCTTCTTTATGCCGATATTCGGACTCAACAACGCCTCCATTTCGATTGTCGCCTTCAATTTCGGCGCAAAACAGCCGAAGCGCATCACAAAAACACTCAGATACGCACTCGGCGCGGCTATGTGCATCATGGTCGCAGGTCTTGTTGCTTTCCAGCTTGTTCCCGAGCTTCTGCTCAGCCTGTTCAACCCCAGCGAGACCTTCACCGCCATCGGTGTTGCGGCACTGCGCATAATCAGCATCCATTTCCCCATGGCTGCGGTATGCATTGTTCTCGGCGCCTGCTTCCAGGCACTCGGCAACGGCATCTACTCCACAATAACCTCGCTGTGCCGTCAGCTTATTGCTCTGCTTCCGGCGGCATACCTGCTCAGCCTGAGCGGCAATGTTGACAACGTGTGGTGGGCATTTCCCATTGCCGAGGTGGTCAGCATGGCATTCACCCTCTTCTTCTTTGCGCGCATCTACCGCATGAAGATAAGCCCTCTGATGGATAAGAATAACGACAGATAAGGGCGGTACACATCAGATTCTGTCGGCGCTTGACAATATATAAAAATTAAGTTATTATATACTTTAATTGCTTTAATAAGTAAAATCGCAAAACCACAAGAAAGGAAGGAGCTTCTCTCCGAGAGAAGTGTCACGACGAATGAAGAAACTGCTGTTGGGCAACGAAGCAGTTGCCAGAGGTCTTTACGAAGCAGGTGTAAAGGTTGTTTCCAGCTATCCCGGAACTCCCAGCACCGAAATTACCGAATATGCTGCTGAATACAGCGAAATATACGCCGAGTGGGCTCCCAACGAGAAGGTTGCTGCCGAGGTCGCTGCAGGTGCAAGCCTTGGCGGTGTGCGTTCCTTCTGCGGAATGAAGCACGTCGGTCTCAATGTCGCTGCCGACCCCGTTTTCACCGCAAGCTATGTCGGCGTAAACGGCGGCTTTGTCATCGGTGTTGCCGATGACCCCGGTATGCACTCCAGCCAGAACGAGCAGGACAGCCGCCATCATGCCATTGCTTCCAAGATAATGATGCTCGAGCCGTCCGATTCTGCTGAATGCACCCTGTTCACCAAAATGGCATACGAGCTGAGCGAGAAGTTCAACACTCCGGTCATGCTCCGTCTCTGCACCCGCGTGGCTCACTCCCGCTCCCTTGTTGAGCTGAGCGAGCGCGACGAGCGTGAGGTTCTGCCTTACGAGAAGAATCCGTCTGCTCACGTCATGCTGCCTGCATTCGCAAGAGGCAAGCACGTTGTTGTCGAGCAGCGCACCATCGATCAGCGCGCTTACGCTGAGGACTGCGATCTCAACCGCGTCGAGCTCAATGATTCCGACGTCGGTGTCATCACCGCAGGCATCTCCTACTGCTATGCCAGGGAAGCACTCGGCGACACTGTCAGCTACCTCAAGCTCGGCATTGTAAATCCCCTGCCCGAGAAGCTTATCCGCGACTTTGCTGCAAAGCACAGCAGGATATACGTCATCGAGGAGCTTGATCCCATCATCGAGACCCACTGCCGCAATCTCGGCATCGAGGTCATCGGCAAGGAGCTCTTCCCCATGTGCGGTGAGTTCTCCCAGAATCTCGTCCGCAAGCTCATTACCGGCGAGGAGCTGCCCAGCACCCAGATCGAAGAGGCTCTTCCGGCAAGACCTCCTGCAATGTGCAGTGGCTGCCCGCACAGAGGCGTTTTCTACACCCTCAAGAAGCTCAAGGTCACCGTTTCGGGCGACATCGGCTGCTACACCCTCGGCGCATCTGCACCGCTGGGCGCAATGGACTGGTGCATCTGCATGGGCGCCTCCATCTCCTCTCTCCACGGCTTCAACAAGGCACGCGGCGAAGAGGGCGAGCGCAGCGCTGTTGCTGTAATCGGCGACTCCACCTTCATTCACTCCGGTATCACATCGCTTATCGATATCGCATACAACCGTTCTGCTTCGGTTTCGATCATTCTCGATAACTCAATCACCGGCATGACCGGTCATCAGCAGAACCCCACCACCGGCGTCACCCTCAAGGGCGATGTCACCGCCGCTGTCTCTCTCGAGAAGCTGTGCGAGGCTATCGGCATCAGACGTATCCGCGTGGTCGATCCCTACGATCTTGCTGCAGTTGAGCAGGCTCTCAGAGAAGAGCTCGCCGCAGATGAGCCGTCTGTTATCATCAGCCGCCGTCCCTGCGTACTGCTCAAGAGCGTAAAGCCCCAGCCGGCTCTGACCATCGATCCCGACAAGTGCCGCGGCTGCAAGATCTGCCTCGGCATGGGCTGCCCGTCCATCAGCTTCCATGACGGCAAGGCTATGATCGACAACACCCTCTGCGTCGGCTGCGGTGTCTGCCGTCAGCTTTGCAAGTTTGAAGCCATAAACTAAAACAGACAACAAAAGTCTGCAGGTCAGGGACAGGGTCCTTGCAGGGTTTGGGGCGGCGCCCCAACTCATCATTACTTATAAAAATCAATCAACCATACACTTTCATTGCGAAAGGAATGTTATTAAAATGAGTGTCAAAAGTATTCTTATAGTAGGTGTCGGCGGTCAGGGTACTCTGCTCGCCTCCAAGCTGCTCGGCAGCGCTCTTGTCTCCACCGGTGCTGACGTCAAGGTCAGCGAGGTTCACGGCATGAGCCAGCGCGGCGGCTCGGTCATCACATATGTACGCTACGGCGACAACGGCGAGGCTGTTGCTTCTCCGATAATCGGCTCAGGCGAGGCAGATGTCATTCTCTCCTTCGAGCTGCTTGAGGCTGCCCGTTACCTGCCCTATCTCAGGCAGGGCGGTGCAATCGTCACCAATCTCCAGCGCATGGACCCCATGTCGGTCATCACCGGCGCAGCAAGCTATCCCGAGGAGCTCGAGACAAAGCTTCGCGACAAGGGTGCAGCTGTCACAGCTGTTGATGCACTTGCTCTCGCAGAGCAGGCAGGCAGCGCAAAGGCTGTCAACGTAGTCCTTCTCGGACTTCTCTCCAAGCACATGGACATCGCGGACGATGTCTGGGCTGAGACCATCAGAGCAGGTGTCAAGGAGAAGTTTGTTGACATCAACCTCAAGGCATTTGAGCTCGGCAGAGCAGCTGAGTAAAATCCGATAAAAAACAAGACCGGCAGATGTGGATTAAAACCTCCATACCTGCCGGTTTTCGTTTTTCCTGCGTGTCAGCCTGCAGCAGCGCAAGCCGCCATTCCTTCGCTGACACTGTTATGCCGCATCGTGCGGCGCTTTGTATAGCGCCGGGCGTGTCCCACGCGCTTAATCCTGTTATCCATCGGTTTCGTACAGCCCAAGCTCCATCTTCCACAGCACGATGCGTGTCACCGACCGGTCGAGCCGCTCGCGCGGTATTGTGCCGTCGCGCACAGCGGCAAGCAGAGCATCATAAGCCTCCTCTGCATCAGCAGGTGTGCACAGCATATCAAGCCCTGCGAGAAAACCGGCAACGCAGGCATCACTGCCGCCGGTGTATTCTGAAATCGCGCCCATATCCATGGCATCGCTGACAATTACGCCGTCAAAGCCGAGGTCATCGCGCAGCAGTGAGATTACCGCAGGCGAAAGCGTAGCAGGGGCATTCGGGTCAACGGCGGAGATTATGGTGTGGGTGACCATCACCGAATCGGCACCGGCAGCTATTCCGGCAGCAAACGGCAGAAGCTCGCGGTTTCTTATCTCCTGCTCAGGCGTGTCCACCACAACAATACCGTTGTGGGTATCTCCCGATGAATTGCCGTATCCCGGAAAGTGCTTGACCGTACTGCCTATGCCGTGCTCCTCCATCACCGAGACCACCTGCCGGACATATTCGGCGGTTTCCTCGCCGCCCTGACCGAAGGCACGTTTGTAGAGGAAGCCTCTGCGCGACGTGACAACGTCAGCCACCGGAGCGAAATTGACATTTATACCGAAGCTGAGCAGAAAATCGCTCTTTTCGGCGGCATCGTTCCTGACTGCCTCCATGCCGCCTGCCGCATACAGCACCTGCGGCGACCTGAAGCGGGAAGAGCGCAGCTCCTTGCTGCTGCTCAGCCTGACTACCGTACCGCCCTCTTCATCGACACAGACAAGCAGTCTGCCGCCCGCGGCGCTCTGAAGCTCTGCAATGCTGTCCTTAAGCGACTGAGCGGTGTGTCCCTCGATATCCTCGGCAAAGAGCACCACTCCGCCGGCATTGCATCTGACGGCAAGGTCGGCGAATTCCTGCCGGCTCATGCCGTTTGAGCGTATCAGCAGAAGCTGACCCACCTTGACCTCGTCAGACATGGCTGAAACGATGGTCTGTGCCTCATTGAGAAGCATCTCATCGGCACTGTCCGGCACATACACCTCCTGCGCGGTGTCGTCGGTCGGCTCTGTCCCGTTGAACACCGCCTGAGCATCGCTGTCAGCATCTTTTCGCGGACCGCTCAGCAGCAGGATTATACCGGCAATCGCGAGCAGTATCAGCACAGCTGCCGCCGCAATCATGATGTTGTCCCTGTTGTCTGCACGTCGTGCGTATTTCATGCGGCGTCAGCTCCTTTCGTTCATTGTGTCCGGCTCACTGCGATTCATTGCATCAGTTTGCCTGAATTATTATTATACGACAAAGGGCAGAGATTTTGCAATAGGTGTGCATTATGACAAAATTACGCTTTTGATTTAATTTTGCTGTACCTTGCGGTGTAATTGTGGTAGAATAATCTGGCTGAAATTTTTATTGGAGATGAGGATTATGTCCTGCAGACTTATTATAGTACGTCACGGCGAGGCTGCCGGCAACTGCGAGCGTTTCTTTCAGGGTCACGCCGACGGTCAGCTGAGCGAAAAGGGACGCCGTCAGCTTGAGGCGCTTGCCGAGCGCTTCAGGGATATTGATTTTGATGTGCTTTATTCAAGCCATCTGTCCAGAGCGAAGGACACCGCCGAAGCGGTCAACCGCCATCACGGACTTGAGCGCCTTGACAACGACGGTTTTATCGAGATAAACGGCGGCGACTGGGAGGGTGTCAAATATGCCGATATGCCTGCCCGCTGGCCGCTGCGCTCGCTGATGTGGAGAAAATATCCGTGGCTCTTTCACGCTCCCGGCGGCGAGTCGATGCGCGACGTGTACAGAAGAGTCAGCCGCGCCGCTGTCGAGACCGCTGCAAAGCACGAGGGTCAGACGGTGGTTGTCGTTTCCCACGGCTGCGCCATACGCTGCCTGCTGTGCTGGGCAAAGGGACTGCCGCTCAGACGCATAACCGAGGTCAACTGGTGCGACAACACCGGCATAACCACCATTGAGATGACCGACGGCAAGCCGGTTATAATCAGCGAAAATGACAACGCGCACCTTGTCGGCGACCTTTCCACACTTGCCACCCAGAACTGGTGGAAAACCAGCGGCAGAGAGAGCTTCGACGACTGAGCCGCCGGCGAAACAATTGAAACAATAATATACGCAATCAAGCTGCAAAACCGCATCTGACGGGCTCTGCCGGAATTATCCGGTGAAGCCCGTTGTCTTTTTCGCGCCTGCGCCGCAGTGATGAATTGAGCCTTTCCGGAATGCAGCAGAAACCGCTCTCTGCGCAGAATCCGACAGATGCATGAGCCGGCTTTTATCTCCTGTGTTGAATTATTCATAAATATGTGATACAATATCATGAACACACTTTTTGTGTGGCAAGACAGCCGTTTATCAATTGGCATAATCCTTTAATATCTGAAAGGAGGTCGGATAATGTCCGGCTTCGGAAGAAACAGACGCCATTATACCTCGTCTGAGTTCGGCTTTGCCCGCAGCAGAAACATCGGAAAGATTTCCCGACGTTCCGGCTCGGCAAGCATCAATAAGGCAAGAATCTCCGATTCTCTGCGCAGCCACCGCGCCGGCGCCGCTTCACGCTCGGTCACAATCGGAAAAGGCCGCCGCCCGCGCCGCCGTCTGCTTGGCGGAATAGACCAGCGCCTGCTCGCAAACATACTCACAGTTGCTGCAGGAATCGCCGTTGTCGTGCTCGGTGTGGTGCTAATCGTAACCGCAGCAAACTCCGGCGGACGTCAGCTGGGCGAGGCTCCCCTCATCGACACCACCGACAGCGAGAACATCATCACCGCTGATGACACCGGTGCAACGGTCACCATCGCGCTCGGCGGCAGCATCAAGCTGCAGAACGAGGTTGTCACAGCCGCCGCAACCAGCGAGGGCTACGACTTCAACAACTATCTCTCTGAGCTGCAGTCGATAATGAGCGCCGACGTCAGCATCGTCAGCCTCTCAGGCACAGTTGACGGCAAGGGCGACAATTCAGCCATCTCCGGTCACCCCGACCCCAACTATCCGTCACAGCTTGTCGAAAGCCTTGCAAACATCGGCGTAAATTACACCGCATCAGCCAGCGGCTACACCATGGACAACGGCTACGATGCAATGTGCAATACCATCGACAGCCTCGCTGAGAGCGGCATCACAGCTGTCGGCATAAGCAAGAGCACCGACACCGGCAGCACCATCTGCGTGCGCCGCGTCAACTCCATTCCCATCGGAATCGGCGCTTACAACTGCGTCACCGAGGACGAGCTCAGAAGCCTCAAGACAACACAGTCTTCTCTCGGCTACAACGGCGACCAGATCGCCAGATGCGTAAATCAGGTCGATATTGAGAAAGCCTCTGAGACAATTATCGCCGACGTCAAGGCAATGCGTCAGGCAGGCGCTCAGTTCATCATAATCTGCCTCAACTGGGGCAGCTCCGACCTGACCGCTCCCAATTACGCAATGCGCTCCCTTGCACAGGATATGATCGACAACGGCGTCGACGTAACCCTCGGCTACGGCTCCGATGTCATGCAGAAGATCACCGTCAAGAGCCACTCTGACACACAGGGCAACAAGAAAAACTGCTACGTCTTCTATTCCCTCGGAAACCTTTTCTCCGACTGCGATTCCGGCAGCACACAGGCAAAGCAGGAGAGCATGGTCATCAACCTCACTCTCGAGCGCGCCGCAGGAACTGAAGATGTCAGCATCGTTTCAGCGTATTATCACCCGGTATTCATCAACCGCGATGAAAACTATGTGACCCAGAACACCTACCTCAAGTACCGCGTTGTTCCGGCCGCAAGATATGTTGATGCCGACGAGCTTCCCGACGTATTCTCCACCGAGTCGCAGTGGGACAGATGCATTCAGACCTTTACCGATGTCCGCCGCAACTTCCAGGACAACTGGGATCTCAGCGACTACTTCGTACTTGGCACGGTCGAGCGCATTGACAGTGTCACCGACGGCTCAGCCGGCGAGAATGCAAGCCTGTAAGAGGTAATTTTGACCCCTGAATATAAATTAACCGGACAGAGAGGCTGCCTTTCTGTCCGGTTTTTGTCTGCAATTAAAACTGAAATACCCTCCTGCGCGCGTTTTTATCCGCAGCTGCCGCCAGGGTCACCCTTCTGCACGATGCCCCTGCCGCGCCGATCTGCTCAGAGTTAATCAGCCGCTGCGGCTTCATGATTTTAATTGCCCCCTGACAAAAGAAGATACAGCAAAGCCGCCTCCGTCAAAGCGACAGGGGCGGCTTTACCAAACCTTGCATTTTTTCGCTGTCATTCAGAATAGTGACAGCCTCGTTTCCGCGAATCCACGCGATTTTTCTTTATTCGGGTCAAAAGGCATTACTGCCTGAACCTGACATTGATCAGCCGAGGTCACAGACTCTCGCCATGACATAGATGAGCGGAGAGTTCCAGTAAATGGTGATCTCGTTGAGAGAGTATGCTGCGGTGTTGTCGATGTAGCAGCGTGCAGGAGCCTCGGTGGAAAGCATCGACAGTGCGAAGGGATCCTCGAGGTTTGCGTTCGGTCCGCCTACCAGCATGCCGGGCATGGTGATCTCAAGGCTCTGGGAGGGACGGTGATGGGTACCGGTCGGAGTGATTGTGCCGTAGCCGGTGACATAGCAGTAGGATACAGGGTTGACGCCAAAGAGGTAGTTGACCTGCTCTGCTGCGTAGAATTCGTAGTCAGCGTTGGGAATGACATCGTTTGCCATGAGCATCATCATAGCGTTGTTTGCAACAGACATATTGCTGCCCCATACATACTCGGTGCTGCCGAGTGCGGTGTGGTAGCCGTCAGCCGCAGCCTTTGCCATAGCCATGTCAGCCGCAGCCTTTGCTGCATCGATGAGCTTCTCGCGGGTTGTAGCCTGAGCCTTGCTCTCGTCCATGTTCAGATAGGTGTAGATGCCGTATGCGCCGACATCTGCCCAGCCGAGTCCGGTAGAGGTGCTCAGCTTGAGACGTGCATCGATGACCGGCTGGTAGGTATCCTTGTCACCGGTGCGCTCAAGCAGCTCAGCAGCTGCCCAGAAGAGTTCGTCAGAATAGTTGCCGTCGGGATATTCGCCGGTCTTGATTCCGAAGGGATTCTTGAAAGAGGGGATATAATCGCTGGACTCGCTGAATTCCCATGCCTTCATCGCAGCGTCCATGCAGGTCTTTGCGAAGTCGGCATCAAACTGTGCGTAATAGCGGTCAGCCATGCACATGATAGCGATGAAATCGTAGGTTGCAGTTCTGGAGATGGGAGAAAGGATAAGCTCGTCGGTCTCATACTCAGGCATTACTGTGCCCGGGAAGTTTGCGCAGGTTACCTTGTGGTAAACACCGCCCGACTCGGGATCCTGCATCTTGAGCATCCACTCGATCTCGTAGCGGGCCTCGTCAAGAATATCAGGAACGCCGTTGCCGCTCTCGGGAATGTCGCAGTCATCACCGAATACCTCAGGTGCTGCACCGTAGGCAAGCAGAACGTCTGCAACCGCCTTTGCGCCTGCAACGACATATCTGCCGTAATCGCCTGCATCGTGCCAGCCGCCGCTGACCTCAAGGAACTTGTCCTCGGTGCCGTAAACGCGGGCAGGAGTATTGTGGCACTCAGCGTGTGCGAAGTCACCTGCAAGGTCTGCAGTAAGCTCACAGCCGCAGCGCTGCAGATAGAGCATACGGACAACGTCCTTGAAAGCGTCCTTGTAGATTCCGTCGCCTATGACAAAGGGATAGGACTCGCCGAACTCAGCGGCAGTGACAGTATAGGTACCGGGCTCGGTAACAGCGGAGAAATCGCCGTACCAGTTGTACTCAAGAGCGCTGTAGTTCTTGACCGGACCGGTGATATTGCCGGTGTAGACAACCTTGCCGTTCTCGTCAACAACATCAAAGGTATCAACGATGGCATCACCGCAGAAGACGGCTGTCTTGACAGCGTCGGTCTCGTAGCCGAGCTGATTGATGTTGATATCGCGGCTTACATCGGTAGCCTCGAAGTCAACACGGGAGTTATCGGTGCAGACAACCGAGATGTTGTCGATGTAGACAGTGTAGTTGGTGCAGTCGAGGTCAGCCTCGCTGCCGTCCTGAGCAGGACCGAGATTGAATGCCAGACGGGGCATCATGTCGGTATCATCGGTCATTGTAAAGTCGATGGAGAAATTCTGCGGCTCTTCGCTCAGCTGCGGAAGAATGGAAGCATAAGCGTGATAATCGCCGCCGTTGTACTGAAGTCTTGCCTCGAGCACCTTGCCGGGCAGGGTACACCATGCATCAAAGCTGAGAATGTACTTTGCATACTGGTGCAGACGGATACCGTCGTAGTAGACCTGTACAGCGTGGGCAACGCTGCCGCCGTCAGCGATGTGGACAGCCATTACATTGTTCTCGTTGACAGGGTCGGTGTCGATATCCTCGATGCCGGGAGCGGAATCTCCGCCGGACTCCTCATAGAGGCTCCAGACAAACTTGTCGCTGATGGTGAAGTCACCGTTCTCGACAACGTTTGCGCCGACAGTTGCGAAATCCTCCTTGGGTCTGAGCTCAGAGAAAATGTCGGGCATATACTGGATCTCAGCAACGCCCTGGTCGGTGTCCGACACAGCAGGAGCGGGATCCTGTGCGCAGGCGGCGAGCGAGAAGATCATGCATGCCGCAAGCAGTACCGAAAGAATTCTCTTCATGTGATTAACCTCCACTTTTCTTTATTCGGGTGACGGTCCGGAAAATGCGCGGACTCCGGACTCCCCTTTTACGGCTGCCGGCTATTGCCGCACAGCGCTGCTGCGGTAACAATTTGTTCATCATTTTGTGCAGCAGTCGCAGACAGTATAGCATAACAAAAAATGCGTTGTCTATATTTCAGATTAATTTAATAACCGTAAATAAATCATTGGAATAATTTAACAATTATAAATAAATCGGGCTCCGCCATGCGCAACAAATTGCGCATAAAGCGAAACCCGAAACAGTTTTTCAATATACAAATTTCAACTCAGAACTGAGCATAGACAAAGGGCGAAGAGCCGGTGTAGGCAAGCATGAGAATGAAAATTACGACCGTCCAGAAGATGACAAGATTTCCGAACTTTCCGAGGTCAAGGCAGGGATAGAATGCCGCCATCTCTCTGCCGCCCTGTACTCCGCCCCGAGACCGTCCGCGCAGGTAAATCACAACTATTGCCGAGGCAAGAAGCATGATAGCCGCAAAGGTCCACAGATAGGGCTGGAAAATACCCTCCTGCGGCAGGAACATACCCTTCGCCATGGCGAGTGCGGTGTCCATATCCGGCGCGCGGAATATCATGAAGGCGAAAACCACGACAAACATGGTGTAGATATGGCGAAGCGGCTTTATCCGCCACTTTGACGGTGAGATAACGTATGTCTCAAGCAGCATGAACACACCGTGGATCATGCCCCAGACAACAAATGTCCAGCTCGCGCCGTGCCACAGACCGGTCAGAAGGAAGACGATTGATTTGTTGATGCCGGTGCGCATTTTGCCCTTGCGGTTGCCGCCGAGCGGAATATAGAGGTAATCGCGGAACCAGGTCGAGAGGGAGATATGCCAGCGGCGCCAGAACTCCTGTATGGAGCCGGCGGCGAAAGGCATATTGAAATTGCGTTTGAAATCGAAGCCGAGCATTGCCGCACAGCCTATAGCCATATCGGAATAGCCGGAGAAATCGAAATAAAGCTGGAGTGTATAGGAAATGACTGCCAGCCATATTGTCGCGGTATTGTATGCCGCAGGTGCTGCAAATACGTCATTGACAAAAACGCTCAGGTGGTCGGCAATGACGTTCTTTTTGAACATACCCAGCAGGAAAATCTGAATTCCGCGCTCAAGCCGGCGCAGTGAAAGCTGATGATTCTGCTGCAGCTGCTCCCAGAAATCAGCCGCCTTTACTATCGGACCGGCAAGGAATTTCGGGAAGAACACCATGTAGAGAATCATATCCGGAAGGCCTGCCTTCTGAGGCATCTTTCCGGCATAGCTGTCGCAGATGAAGCTTATGACGCTGAACGAAAAATAAGAAATCCCCAGCGGCACATAAAGCACCAGCGTTCCCGGGTCGTCGAGCCCGAAGACCGAGCAGAAGGAATCGATGAAGAAATCGAAATACTTGAAGGCGGCGAGTGCGCCCAGTGCCAGCACTATGCCGGCCGTCTGCGCCCCTTTGCCGAAGCGCTGTCTCACCGGCTCGGCGGTGACGACAAGCGCCATTACAGCAGTCAGAACGACTATGATGCATGCCATGATATCCACCCAGCCGATGAAGACAAGGCTGGCGGCTATCAGCACACAGTTTCGCGCCTGCTGTCCCGCCTTTTCAGAAAACAGCCTGCCTGTGAATGCGCCGGCAAGCCACACCAGCGCAAGCGAGGAGGCAAAAAGCAGGATAAATTCAAGACTGAAGAAATTCATCACTGCACCTCCTCAAGTCTGTTTATAAGCCGGTAAATCTCCTGCGCCATCAGGTTATGTCCGTGTGCGTTGAGATGTCCGGCGCCAATTTCTGAATTGACAAAGCCGTGCGGAAGCTTGTGTTCATTTGCGTAGGATTCGAGAAAAACCTCGCTCAGGTCGATGTATTCAATGCCGTTGCCGGTGCAGAGCGAAGCCAGCTCGCCGCGCTCGGTCATGTTGGCATTGACGTAAGCCGAGCCGTCAGCGCTTATCGACAGCGTGGGGTGATATACCACGATGAGTGTGGTGCCGTACTGCTGTGCCGCGGCGCTCATCTGCTCGAACATCTTCCATATCGGGCGCTCCTCGAGCGGTGTTTCCTGCGCGGCAGGAGGTGCGGTCTGTACCGGAGGTGTATCCTGACCGCCGCAGGAATCCATCAGCCGCACGAATGACTCCCAGCCGCTCAGCTTTCCGGAGCGCAGCTGTCCCCACTGATACTCGCGCAGCTGCTGTTTTATCAGCTTTGGCAGCGGCACAGCCTGAATATCATAGAGCAGACCCTCGTAGGAGGTGACCTCCTCCAATGTGCCGTCGAGCATCTGCTGAGCCGAGGCATCGACAAACTGAATGGAATCGATCTCCATAACGGCATATTCCGGACGGTAATACTCCAGCGCCGCCGGCAGATTTGCCGCACAGCGGTAGAGATTGTGTGCCGAAACGCCGATATTGTAAGCCGAAAGCCGGCTGTCCGCCTCGTCAAAGAGAGCGTTGAGCCGGTAGACAGCCGTTTTGTTCTGAGCAACCTGAGCCGCCTCCATGTGCGACGAGCCGATGATAAGCACGTCGGCATCGCTTGTCACACCGGGGTATGAATTATTGAAGCCGTATTCGTCATTGAAGCCGAAGCCCAGACCCTCGCGCAGCTGAATGTACATTCTGCCGCTCTCCCAGACATAGTCGGTCGCGCCGCTCGGATTGTGGCTGTGCCGGCCGGTGTTGTAGTAAATCATTGAAAACAAAGATGCAATGACCAGCGCGGCGCAGCCGGCGGCAAAGCACTTTGCAAACCACAGCAGTGTTTTTTTCGTCATGGAAACCTCGCTCTGACCGCCTGACAGCCGGTCAGCTTCTGATATCGCAGTATTAATGAATGCCGTAATGAATATAATCGGAATATAATTGATTATATAAAAACAGCCGCCGTTATGTCAAGCCCGGAGGCGCCGACTGTGCTCCGGACAGGCTTTTTCAAGTTTCTGTGAAGCTTCCAATTTTTAACGGATAGCTGTTGTATGACAGGGAAAAATATGATATACTGAATATGAACAACTATATCTTTCTGACGAAAACACCGCATTGCGCCCGACGGCGTACGGTGACGGAGGATACACCATGAATAAAGGACTTTGCATGGGCTGCATGAACAACAAGGGCAGCGAGCCGGTCTGCAAGCGCTGCGGGTTTGCCGAGGGTACACCCAACAGGAATCCTGCGCTGGCGGTCGGAACGGTGCTCGACGGCAGATATCTTGTCGGCGCGGTACAGACCATGACAGGCGAGGGCGCAAGCTACATCGCCATGGACGAGACCACCGGCAGAAAGGTCATTCTGCGCGAATATCTCCCCTCCACGCTGTGCTCGCGAAAGAAGAACGGCGCGGTGGCTGTGCGCGAAAACTGCCAGCACATCTTCGAGGATTATCTTTCTGATTTCCTTGAGATATCACGTGCTGTTTCACGCCTCTCAGATGTTCAGGCAATCGCTCCGGTGCTTGATATCTTCGAGGCAAACAACACCGCCTATGCTGTATATGAATATGTCGCCGGACGTACCTTCGGTGAGCTCATCGAGCGCGCAAAGCGCCTGACATGGGACGAGGCAAAGCCGCTCTTCATGCCGCTTGTCTCAGCTCTTGCCGAGGCTCATTCCATCGGTCTGGTGCATTTCGGAATCAATCCCGACAATGTCATAATCACCCGTGAGGGCAATCTCATACTCACCGGCTTTGCCATTCCCGATTCACGCATGGCAGAGACCGACCTGCGCCCCGAGCTGTGCGACGGCTTCAGCGCGCTTGAGCAGTATTCCGCCGACGGCAAGAAGGGCAAGTGGACCGACGTCTACTCCCTCTCGGCGCTCATGCTTTTCGCGCTCACCGGCAAATGTCCGCCGCCCGCAACCGCACGTGCGCAGAATCCCCGCCTGAACGTTTCCAGCGCACTCGCTGAAACCATTCCCACCCACGTACTCACCGCCATCGCAGGCGGTCTGCAGGTCAGAGCCGACCAGCGCACACCTTCCGTCGATGCACTGCGCAGCGAGCTTCTCGGTCGTTCCGCACCCGGCGGCGCGGCTCGTCCGGCTGCAGGCAGACCCCAGCCTGACCGCAGAAGCAGTGACTCTGCTGTTGAGCGCGGCGCACAGCGTTCCGGCTCAGCCTTTACCGACAGCCTGAACAATGTTGCAGGCGCTGTGAGCGGATTTGCATCAAATCTGATACAGCAGGGCAAAAAACAGCTTGCCGACAATCGTCAGAAGAACGCTGCAAAGCAGGCGGCAAACAGCGGCGAGCCGTGGTACAGACGGCTGACCCAGTTCCAGTACGGACTGCTTTCCACCTGCATTTCCATAATCGTTCTCGGACTTATCGCACTTATTGTTTTCATCAACATCAAGCCGCTTCTCAATCCCGATGACAACAAGGGTCCGAACGTCCACTACGCCGGCTACGCTTCCGGCACCGATCTCGGCATAGGCACATCTGAGACCTACATCGTTCCCGACCTCAAGGGCGAGGACTGGCTGAGCGCGGCAACCAATCCCGACCTGCTGATGTTCCAGATCCTGCAGAAGGACGAGGATTATTCCGACGATTACGACGTCGGTCAGATAATAAGACAGAGCATCGCACCCGGCACAGAGGTTCATTACGGCACCCCCATCGCGGTCACCGTAAGCCTTGGCTCGAAGAACTGCAAAATCCCCAATATCATCAAGATGACCGTAGCCGAAGCCGACACCGCACTGACCGAAGCCGGTCTGCGTCTCGGCTCACAGACAGAGGAATACAACGATTCTGTCCCGGTCGGCCGCATAATCTCCATTTCCGGTGCAGAGATAGGCTCCCGTCTGACCCGCGGCTCGGCGGTCAACGTCGTAGTCAGCCTTGGTCCGGAGGGCGGCACACCTGCCGAATAAAAATTCACCGCCAGCATCACAAGATAATTCTCAATATACAGGAGAGCGAATACAAAATGAAAGACTTACTGCTTGGAAAGATAGAACGCCGCGAGATTGTCTGCGGCATAGTCGGTCTCGGCTATGTCGGACTCCCCCTCGCTGTCGAGGAGGCAAAGGGCGGCTTCAAGGTCATCGGCTTTGATGTACAGAGCGCAAAGGTCGACCTTGTCAATCAGGGAAAGAACTACATCGGCGACGTTGTTGACGATGAGCTCCTTCAGCTGACACAGAGCGGAATGCTCGAGGCAACCACCGACTTCTCACGCATTGCCGAGGCTGACTTCATCGCAATCTGCGTTCCCACTCCGCTTGATACCCATCAGCAGCCCGACATCAGCTACGTCAAGCTGTCCACCGAGGCTATTGCAGAATATCTCCGCCCGAACACCATGGTGGTACTCGAATCGACCACCTATCCCGGCACCACCGAGGAGCTGGTAAAGCCGCTGCTCGAGGAGGGCTCCGGTCTGGTCTGCGGAAAGGATTTCTATCTCGGCTTCTCTCCCGAGCGAGTCGATCCGGGCAACAAGGTCTTCAAGACCGGCAACACCCCGAAGGTCGTCGGCGCAATAGGCAGCGACGCTTCCGAGGTCATCGCCGCAATGTATTCTGCATTCCTCGAGGGCGAGATTCACATGGTCTCCTCTCCGGCGGTTGCCGAGATGGAGAAGATTCTCGAGAATACATACCGCAATGTCAACATCGGTCTGGTCAATGAAATGGCTATCCTCTGCAACAAGCTGGGCATCTCCATCTGGGAGGTCATTGACGCTGCAAAGACCAAGCCCTACGGCTTCCAGGCATTCTATCCCGGTCCCGGTCTCGGCGGTCACTGCATTCCGCTCGACCCCTATTACCTTTCCTGGAAGGCACGTGAATACAGCTTCCACACCTCTATGATCGAGGCTTCAATGATAGTCAACGACCGTATGCCGGAATACTGCGTCGAGCGCGCAATGAAGGCACTCGGACGTCACAGAAAGTCTCTCTTCGGCGCAAAGGTGCTTGTTCTCGGTGTCGCATACAAGCAGGATATCGATGACTACCGCGAGAGCCCCGCAATCCGCGTGATCGAGGTGCTTCTGCGCGAGGGCGCCGAGGTCGAGTATTACGACCCGTGGGTCAGCGAATTCTCCGAGGCACACCTCTCCATGAAGAGCATTCCCGAGCTGAGCGAGGAGATCGTTGCCGGATATGATCTGGTAATGATAACCACCGCACACAGCAACATCGACTACGACATGGTACAGCGCGGCGCTCAGGCGATAATGGACACCAAGAACGCCATGAAGAACGTAAAGAACCGCAGCAACATCGAGCTGCTGTAAACTGCTGTGTGCACGTCTGACATAACCGGGCATCTGCACTGCGTCTTTGCCTGTCATGTCAGTTCCGTTTTCCGAAAACAATTACAAACCGCTGCACTTGTTCTGAGTGCAGCGGTTTTTTAGTGAATAGTGAACAGTGAAGAGTGAATAAGTGTTTACTCCCCACCGCCGGAAGAAATTTGCGAGTTGGTATGGTTCGGTAAATTTTGGTTCATATGATTAAGTCAGCGGAAACCTAAGGAGCCTCCCTCTGACGAGGGAGGTGGCTCGCAGAGCCGGAGGGAGAGAAAAATTTGGCTTAAATCTGCGATTTGTCTCTCCCTCAGTCAGCTTCGCTGACAGCTCTCGCTGCGGCTCGGTCACCTCGCGGCTCTG
>JAZNOP010000049.1:0-2078 GCA_045580875.1 Acutalibacteraceae bacterium | reverse complement strand
AGCATCTTTTCCCCTCCCATTTACAGAAAATGACAGTAAAAATAATAAGTTTACAATACATTCACATATTAGCACTCTTGCCCAAAATTTCAAGTAACTTTTTGGGCAAAATGACACTACTTTATGCCACCAAAAATGGTAGAAAATACAAAAAGGCAGACATCCGAAGACGTCTGCCTTTGAATTATAATGTGATTAGCACTTTTCCCAAACTGTAGCAACGCCCATACCGCCGCCGATGCAGAGTGTAGCAAGACCGCGCTTTGCGTCGTCGCGCTTCAGCATCTCGTGGATGAGAGTTACGATGATACGTGCGCCGGAGCAGCCTACGGGGTGACCGAGGGAGATTGCGCCGCCGTTTACGTTTACCTTCTCCATGTCGAAGCCGAGATCGCGTGCAACAGCGATAGACTGAGCAGCAAATGCCTCGTTAGCCTCGATAAGGTCCATGTCAGCAACTGTGAGACCGCACTTTTCCATTGCGTTCTTAGTAGCTGCAACAGGGCCGACACCCATGATTGTGGGATCTACGCCGCCCTGACCCCAGGAAACCAGCTTTGCGATGGGCTTGAGACCGTACTTCTCAACAGCTTCGCCGGAAGCGAGAAGGATAGCAGCAGCACCGTCGTTGATACCGGAGGAGTTACCTGCAGTTACACGGCCGTCAGCCTTGAATGCGGGCTTCAGCTTAGCCAGTGCTTCAGCAGTTGTGCCTGCTCTGGGGAACTCGTCCTTTGCAAAGTCAACGATCTGCTTCTTAACCTTTACGGGAACGGGAACGATTTCGTCGTCAAACTTGCCTGCATTCTGTGCAGCCTCTGTCTTCTGCTGAGAAGAGAGAGCAAAAGCGTCAAGCTCTTCACGTGTGATACCCCACTGATCGCAAACGTTCTCAGCTGTGATACCCATGTGGTAGTTGTTGAATACTTCCCAAAGACCGTCGTTAACCATTGTATCGATCATCTTTGTGTTGTTCATGCGAGCGCCGAAACGTGCTGCGGGCATTGCATAAGGAGCAGCGGACATGTTCTCAGTACCGCCTGCCAGGATAACGTCAGCGTCGCCTGCCTTGATAGCGCGTGCGCCTTCGATAACAGCCTTCATACCGGAGCCGCAGACCATACCGATTGTGTATGCGGGAACCTCGATGGGGATGCCTGCGCCGATTGCAACCTGACGTGCAACGTTCTGACCCTGACCTGCTGTGAGGACGCAGCCGAACATAACCTCGTCAAGGTTCTCGGGAGCGAGACCTGCACGCTCAAGAGCAGCCTTTGCTACAACAGAGCCAAGCTGTGCAGCGGGAACATCCTTCAGTGTGCCGCCGAAAGAACCGATAGCAGTTCTGCAGCAGCTTACCAGATAAACATCTTTCATTATTATGTACCTCCATGCCCGTTTTTAGCGGGAAAATTTTCATTGATATACAACTATTAATAATAATACAGCGTACTTTAAAAGTCAACGCAAAAGGGTGTACAATGACGGCGGAAATGTGTTTAAATTTTGCGTGAAGTGTGGTATGATGACGGTGATAAAAAGAGAAGGAGGTGCCCATATGGCAGAGGCTGTGCTTTTGGCAGGCGGTAAAAGCCGAAGAATGGGCAGGGATAAGCTTTCCCTTCCTCAGAACGGAACAACGGTTTTGCAGTCTGCTGTGAAACGCTTTTCCGAAAAGTTTGAAAAGGTATATATTAGCGTGGACGATAAAAGCCGCTATGCCGAGATTAGTGCACCGAAGATAGAGGATGTTTTCAAAGGCTGCGGACCTCTTGGCGGACTTCATGCAGCGCTTTTGACCGCGGATGGTGAAGGCGTGTTTTTAGCCGCTGCGGATCTGCCCTTTTCCTCGCCAGAGGCGGCGCTTTTTATGATGGAAAAGGGAAGCGATTACGATATCTGCATAACCGAGGACGGAGAGGGAAGATTCGAGCCTCTTTTCGGGTTTTACAAGAAAACCGTCCTTAATACGGCGCAGGAGCTTTTGGAGAGTGGCGTATACAAAATGACGGAGCTTTACGCAAAACACAGGGTGCTTGTGCTTAAGCCTGCCGACATGGGCGGCTACTGGAGAGCGG
>JAZNOP010000048.1:0-4234 GCA_045580875.1 Acutalibacteraceae bacterium | reverse complement strand
GACACCGCCGCCTGCTACGATGCCTTCCTCGACAGCAGCCTTGGTTGCAGCGAGAGCGTCCTCGATGCGGAGCTTCTGCTCCTTCATCTCGATCTCGGTAGCTGCACCGACCTTGATGACAGCAACGCCGCCGGCAAGCTTTGCAAGGCGCTCCTGGAGCTTCTCCTTGTCGAACTCGGAGGTGGTGGTCTCAAGCTGAGCACGGATCTGACCGACTCTTGCCTTGATCATATCTGCATCGCCTGCGCCGGCAACGATGATGGTGTCTTCCTTGGTGATCTTGACCTGTCGTGCACGGCCGAGCTGGGAAATATCGGTCTCCTTGAGTACAAGACCGAGCTCCTCGCTGATGACGGTGCCGCCGGTGAGGATTGCGATGTCCTGAAGCATCTCCTTGCGGCGGTCGCCGAAGCCGGGAGCCTTGACGCCAACGCAGGTGAAGGTGCCGCGGAGTTTGTTGACGAGGATGGTGGAGAGAGCATCGCCCTCGATATCCTCAGCAATGATGACAAGCTTCTTGCCCGACTGGACAAGCTGCTCGAGCAGGGGAAGGATCTCCTGAATGTTGGTGATCTTCTTATCGGTGATGAGAATGAAAGCATCGTCAATGACAGCCTCCATCTTCTCGGTGTCGGTTACCATGTAGGGGGAGATGTAGCCGCGGTCGAACATCATGCCTTCGACGACCTCGGAATAGGTCTCAGCGGTCTTGGACTCCTCAACGGTGATAACACCGTCTGCGGAGACCTTCTCCATTGCCTCGGCGATGAGCTTGCCGATGTTCTCGTCAGCAGAGGAAACAGCAGCAACACGTGCGATATCCTCGGTGCCGGAAACCTTCTTTGCGCTTGCCATCAGAGCAGCAACGGTAGCCTCGGTGGCAGCAGCGATGCCCTTCTTGACGAACATCGGGTTTGCGCCGCCGGTTACGTTCTTGATGCCCTCGCGGACGATAGCCTGAGCCAGCAGGGTTGCGGTGGTGGTACCGTCGCCTGCGACGTCGTTGGTGCGGGTTGCAACTTCCTTGACCAGCTGTGCGCCCATGTTCTCAAAGGGATCGTCAAGCTCGATTTCCTTTGCGATGGTAACGCCGTCGTTGGTGATGAGGGGAGCGCCGGACTTCTTGTCGAGCACTACATTGCGGCCCTTGGGACCGAGGGTGATCTTAACGGTATCAGCCAGCTGGTCGATACCCGACTGAAGCGCCTTGCGTGCGTCGGCGCCGTAAATAATCTCTTTTGCCATTACTCAAATTACCTCCGAAAATTACTCAACAATAGCAAGAATGTCGTTCTGACGGACGATGGTGTACTCCTCGCCGTCCATCTTGACCTCAGTGCCGGAATACTTGCTGGTGATAACCTTGTCGCCGACCTTGACGGTCATGACGACCTCTTTGCCGTCAACCATGCCGCCGGGACCGACAGCGATGACCTCAGCAACCTGGGGCTTCTCCTTTGCTGCCGGGGTGAGAATGATACCGCTTGCGGTGGTCTCCTCAGCCTCGCAAAGGCGTACAACAACACGGTCAAATAACGGTTTGATAGTCATTTGAATGCCTCCTATTATAAAATATAATTTACAATTTATTATGGGTAAAAATGCCCATCACGCCTTATTTTACATATATAAGGCACAAAAATCAATAGCGAAAACTGTTTACTAATAATAAATTAACATTTTCAACCAATTATGAACGAAAGCTAAACTTCAGTTGAGGAAAGAAGCCGCAAAAACTGTGGAATTGCGCCATAATGTGTGATACAATAAAATAAAACGGAAGGGGAATGGGTACAGGCATGGCTGTGATTCTGATGATACTGTTTGTTTGCGTCGGCATCGGCGTGGTGCTATATTTTGCATTCAGCTCCAAGCTGTCCGCATGGAGGAGCAGCGATTATTACGATGTGGTATTGCAGAGCTTTTCATTATCGGAAGACGGAAAGACACTGACGCTGAAAGTCAGCCGCAGGTGGGAGACGGGCAGCGTTGAGGGATACTATCCTGAATATGAGGAAAACGGACTGTTCATCGACTTTGAAACGGCTGTCGGAAACAGCATGGTGCCGCGCGAGATAACGGTTGACCTGTCTCCGGAATGCAATTCCATATATTTCAACCGCAGTGAGGGGAAATATATGCTCATGCTCAGAAAGGACGAAGCCGGTCAGTGGAGCGACACCAGCGGGCTGTATATATTCAGGGAAAGAGAAACTGAAGACGAAGAATATGACGAGGAAGGCGAGGCTTTTGAATATGATGAAGAATACACTGATGAAGAAGTTTAAGAGAATATCCGCGCTCCTTGCGGCAATTGCAGTTCTCCTCTGCTGTGCTGCCTGCGGCGAGGACGAGGGTACAAATGAGTTCAACCAGTCAATGAACACCGGCACCGGTGCTGACCAGACGGTGAACGAGAGAAACGGCACAGGCTTTACCCACAACCACGCTGTCGAGGCAGGCTTCGGCATCGGCATGGACACCCTCGAGGATATAATCGGACGCTACGGTCAGCCGCTCGAGCAGCGCACCGACGAATACACCTCGGTGACCATATCCAACGCGGTCTACGATTTCGGAATGTTTGAGTTTGAGGGCGCACCGGGAACAAAGCCCGTGCTCACCTACGTCAAGATTTATTCCGGAATTCCTGCCCCCTGCGGAATTTCATTCACCGCCGGCCTTGAGGAGGCGGCAAACACCATTTTCGCCGGCAGCGGCACCGGACTTATGTCCGAATCGGCACCGCAGAAGTATTTCTACGGCAGCGACAGTCAGGGTGAGGAGTACGGTCGCTACACCATGCTGACCATCGAGTTCATCACCAGCGAGACAAACGACACATACGCGCTCGAATACCGCGCCGATTCCTACGACGAGGGACACATGACCATCTATACATTATATTTCAACTCTGAGTATAATATGACATGGTACAGCATCAGATATGTATAACGAGCGGCAGAAACGCCGGTTTTACCGATTAAAACGCCAAAGCGGAGAGCAGGGAGAAATCTCAGCTTTCCGCTTTTGTTTTTATGATTTTCGTGAAATTGCAAATTAGAACGAGCGAGAAAAACGGAGATTGAGAGAGAATAAAAGAGCTATTGCCGAATCTAAAGAATTATTTTCAAATAATGTATTGACTTATTGCCTCAGTAGTGATAGAATTCGCCTTGCGATTAAATAAATGGAGGTAAAATCACATGAGCACTTTTATGCCCAAAGCAGGCGAAGTCGAGCGCAGCTGGTACATCATCGATGCAGCTGGCAAGCCCCTCGGCCGCGTAGCAGCTCAGGCAGCTCTTATGCTTCACGGCAAGCATAAGCCCATCTTTGTTCCGCACGTTGACTGTGGCGATCATGTCATCATCATCAACTGTGCAAAGGCAGTTCTCACCGGCAGCAAGCTGGAGAAGAAGATCTACTACCGTCATTCCGGTTACATCGGTAACCTCAAGGCCGTCAAGGCTGGCTCTCTTATGAAGTCCCGCCCTGAGCGCGCAATGATGCTGGCAGTCAAGGGTATGCTCCCGCACAACAGCATGGGCCGCACTCAGCTCACCAGACTGCGTGTATACGCTGGCGAAAACCACAAGCACGGGGCTCAGAAGCCCGTTCTGTGGGAGAACTAATAAGGGAGGATATAAATAATGTACGAGAAAGCACCTTATTTCTACGGTACTGGCCGGAGAAAGTCCTCCGTTGCCCGCGTCAGACTCTATCAGGGTACTGGCAAAATCACCATCAATGACCGTGACATCGACGATTATTTCGGTCTTGACACCCTCAAGCTGATCGTCCGTCAGCCCCTCGCTCTCACCGGCAACCTCGAGAAGTTCGACATCGTCTGCCGTGTTGCTGGCGGCGGCGTAACCGGTCAGGCAGGCGCAATCCGCCACGGCGTTTCCCGCGCACTGCTCCAGTTCGACAGCGAGAACCTTCGCTCCACCCTCAAGAAGGCTGGCTTCCTCACTCGTGACCCGAGAATGAAGGAAAGAAAGAAGTACGGTCTCAAGAAGGCACGTCGCGCACCGCAGTTCACCAAGAGATAATCTGCCGGAAATACGACTTTGTTTTACTCACCCCCGAGAGTGAACTGCCCCAAATTGTACGGACAGTACAAAAAGCCCCTAAGTAGGAAATATTAAATTAAGAAACAAACTGGCTTCGCTGCTCAAGTGGAGTCAGTTTTGTTTTAAGCTGAATGCGTTCGTGGTTGTAAAAATGTATG
>JAZNOP010000047.1:0-1767 GCA_045580875.1 Acutalibacteraceae bacterium | reverse complement strand
TCCCATTGAGCCTCAGGTAACACGTATCTCCTGGGATATCGAGGCTGCGGAAAAGGGCGGCTACGAGCACTTCATGCTGAAAGAGATTATGGAGCAGCCCCGCGCAATCAAGGCAACTATCGAGCCCCGCGTAAAAGACGGTCGCATTGTTCTTGACGATTTTGACATGACCGAAGAGCAGTTTAAGGGCATTAACAAGATTCTCGTAACAGCCTGCGGCTCCTCTTACTATGTGGCATGCGCCGCAAAGTATATGATCGAAAAGCTGTGCCGCGTTCCCGTTACAACGGAGCTTGCCAGCGAGCTCAGATACTCCGACCCCATAATTGACGAGCACACGCTGCTTATCGTTCTGTCACAGTCAGGTGTAACAGCGGACACCATCGCCGCACTGAAAGAGTGCAAGGCGCGCGGCGCCAGAACTCTCGCCATTGTAAACGTAGTCGGCAGCACAATCGCAAAGCTGGCAGACAACGTCCTTTACACATGGGCAGGTCCCGAAATCGCCGTTGCAACCACAAAGGCATACACAACACAGATGGCTGTTATGTTCATGTTCGCGCTGTACGCAGCCGACAAGCTTGGCAAAATAGATGCCGCCGAGTACGACCGCCTTGTGGGCGAGCTGTTCCTGCTGCCCGGTGCTGTCCAGCGAGCTATTGACTTAAGCTCCGACATTCCCGAGCTTGCAAAGAAATATTATAAGACCCGCAGCCTGTTCTTCATCGGACGAAACGTGGACTACGCTATCTGCCTTGAGGGCTCTCTGAAGATGAAGGAGATCTCCTACATTCATTCCGAGGCTTATGCCGCAGGTGAGCTAAAGCACGGTCCCATCGCTCTTGTAGACGACAAGACTCTCCTTGTTGCCGCAGCCTGCTATGAAGAGCTTTTTGAAAAGACTCTCAGCAATATCAAAGAGGTAAAGGCACGCGGAGCGGAGGTTCTTGGCATCGCCTTAGAGGGCAACCGCGCAATGAGCGCAGAAGCAGACGATGTGCTCTACGTACCCCGCACAGAGCCCATGTTCAACGCAATTGCGGAGATAATCCCCATGCAGCTTCTGTCTTACTATGTGGCAAAGGAAAACGGCTGCGACATCGATAAGCCCAAAAACCTTGCAAAATCAGTTACAGTTGAATAAAAATCATGCCCGCACCAAATTGGTGCGGGCGCATTTTTCTCGCTTATGCAATTGTTACAAAAACCGCCCTGATTTTTTGTACACTTTGTAAATATTACCTCTTGCCTTTATAAATTCATTATGATAATATAGGCAAGCTGTCTGAGAGGGCGGTAATTGAATAGTAAGTGACGACACGGCGTGTCGTTTTTATATAAGCACATGCAACAGCATGTGCATTTTTGTTTCTTCTCATATTTACACAAAATACCTGTCATTATATAATAATGGCAGGTATTTTTCTTACGGAGGAATTTGGAAATGAAAAAACTCCTGAAGCTTGTCTTATGTCTTGTGCTGGTCATTTTAATAGCCGCAGGCGGATATCTGGTATACGTGTTTACCGCCTATCACAGGCTTCCCGACAACATCGCCCTTGAGGTTTCGGGGTCTTCTTCGTCTGCTATCACCGTGGGGCAGCCTTACCGCATCGCAACCTATAACGTAGGCTTCGGCGCATATTCCGCGGACTTCAGCTTTTTCATGGACGGCGGAATTTACAGCCGCGCATATTCAGCAAAAGCCGCCGAAGATAATATCCTTGGCGCTGCTGACGCTGCTTTAAGCCTCGATGCCGACATTTA
>JAZNOP010000046.1:0-14165 GCA_045580875.1 Acutalibacteraceae bacterium | reverse complement strand
GATTACGGCGATATGATGTAATTATTGCACCGCCTTCCGGCGATGCAATATTATGTAAATTACATAACATAAACTGCGGCGGTACAGAGAGTCTGTTCTCTTCTGTACCGCCGCTTGTTTTATTCATTCATATCATCGCTGACATATCTGACGCTCTCACCCTCAATGTCGCAGAAAGCGCAGATTTCCTCATAAATCTTCTCACCTATTCCCTCTGCTTCAAGAAGCTCCTCCACCGAACTGAAACCGCCGTTAACAGTGCGATATTCAATAATCGAAGCCGCCCGCGCCTCACCAATACCTGGAAGCAGCATAAGCTCCTGCTGTGAGGCTGTGTTTATATTTATGACCAGGTGCCTTTCCCCTCTGTGAACCGGAGTTTCGCTGTCATATCCCTGCAGATATAATTCTCCGCTCTCAGATGTGATTACTTCATAAACAGAAGCGGCCGGCACGGACGGATAATACACATCACCTTTATGTAAACTAATCGCAAACACATACGCTGCGACCGCAATCATTAAAACTGCACCCGCTGTCAGCAGCACCGCAGTAACTCCTATCTTTTCCTTCAGCTTATATAAAAGCTTCATACATTCTCCTCATCACATTTTATTTGTCAATTATTCATATTTTTTATTGAAATTCGCACTCTCTGATGATACAATAATTACACACCAAGCAAAGGAGTTGAGCAACATGGGAAAGCTTCATGAATTTACTCTCAAGACCGAACAGACCGGTGTTTACAACATCACCCGCACAGTGACCGACACAATCAGGGAATCCGGCATCGAAAGCGGTATTGCAATACTGTTCTGTCCACATACAACAGCCGCTGTAACCCTCAATGAGAACACCGACACCAACGTCGGACTCGATCTTCTCCTTGGAATGGAGCGGGCTTTCCCTGATTCTGAGGACTACAGACACTCGGAAGGCAACTCCTATGCCCATATCCGAAGCAGCAACATCGGCGCGCAGATAAGCATCATCATAGATGACGGCTGGCCGCTGCTTGGAATCTGGCAGAATGTATATTTCATCGAATTTGACGGTCCGCGTGAAAGAAAGTATTACATAAAGCTTATGTCGGACTGATATACGAAAAGTGAATCGGGAGCGGAAGATTATTCCGCTCCCGTCTTTTTGTATTCAAGAAAACTATCTGTATCTCTGCTTATGCTGATTGCGGGTATTTCTTACGCCCTGCTGCTGTTTTTTCCGCTTTGTCGCTGACGGCATATAACGGTCGTCATAATATCCCATGGACTGATAATACTCCTGCATCTCAATAAGCTCACGCCGATGACGCTTTGCTGCTGCAGTAATAAGCATTACCGTAAGAACTGTCACTGCTGTGATAATCCCGATACCGGCTATGATAACACCTGTCAGCTTTCCTGTTACCTTCAGGTTGTTTATCAGCGTCAGCACCTCGATGTATACAACACCCTCGCTGCTGACCAGACCATCATCGTCCATTACAGAAAATGTGAACATTACCAGACCGAGGTAATCCTCTGTCGGCTCATATCTGAACTCTCCGGTAACGTCATTGAGGGTCAGCGTACCGCTTTCAGGAGAACTGAGAAGCTCATATCTTATGACCGAGCCGTCAATATCATCCGCCTTGAGCGTACCCTCGCAGTAATAATTCTTTGCGCAGGTAAAATATCCGTCTGATGTCATAGGACGTTTGCTTGGGATTATCGCAATGGTTACGATTGCCTCATTGCTTCGGCTGCCGTCATCGCCCTCCACGTAATACCTGAACATATCCGCTCCGGCGAAATCTTCGTACGGTGTATATGTTACGAGACCGTCAGCCGATACCGAGAATGTTCCGTACTTAGGCCGCTCGGTAATCACATATTCCAGACCATCTCCGCCTGCCGCATCAGATGCCGATGTGACGCCGGCTGCATCATACAGCACAAGGCTGGCATTTATCAGTGTGCCGCTGTCGGTTGCGTAGGTGTCATTTCCTGCAATTATGCCGTTTTCCGCGCCTACAACGATAGTTACATAACCTGTATTGCTTGAATCGCCGTAGTCATCAACAGCGTAGAATTCAAACTCATCCATGCCGACGAAATCCTCAGCAGGCACATAAAGGAATTTTCCATCCGAGCTGATTGTCAGTGTGCCGTTTGACGGCTGTTTTGACACGATTGTATCAGATATTGCTCCGTCATAATCGCGGACATTCAGCTGACCGAGCAGCTGTTCATTCTTCTCTGTCATGAATGTGGCACTGTACACTATCGGGGCTTTCGATGCGGTTACATGAATTTTTATTTCAGCAGGCTCAGATGTTACTCCCTCACCGTTTGTTACAGTAAACATAAAGGACTGTTTTCCGCGTACATAAGCCGGTGCAGTGTATGTAAACCTGCCGTCTTCACTTAGTTCGAACTCACCGTCTCCGGCGCTGCTGTATATCTGATAGGTCGCAGGCGAACCGTCGTAGCTTTCGCCGTAGAGCCACCACGAGAACGACCGTCCGGCGGGAATGTTGAAGGTATTCGCACGCGCCGTGGGACGTGATTTGTACATCCCGATTCTTGAATAATCGTACATATTCCATGCGGTGCCGTACCAATCGAGCGTACCTGTATCAACCGGCTCGCCATTCTGATAATTCTGCATTCCGGACGGAGCAAGACGGGTATGGTCAGCGTAATTCTGAACAACACCGGAATCGCTCGCTGTTATTTCCCATGAGGCGGCTGTTTCATCTGCGCCTGTCCACCATACCGCAGAATTGTCTTCGCCTTCACCGGCTCTGCCCCACACCGACACGCGCTCAACACTGTCTATGCTGATACTGCCGTTTTCGATATACACTGCGCGGTCACCTGTACTTCTGATATCGTAGGAGTATGCTCCCGATATCCACAGGCCACCCTCACCGAGCACTTCAGCTCCGAAGCGGGCGCCCTGCAGGTCGACCACCGCTTTGTCGCCTATATTGATAACTCCGCCGTCAACTCTCACAGCCGAATCTCTCAGACCCTGAGAGAAAAGAGAACCGCCTGAGCTGAGACGCACATCACCGTTCATCACGTAAAGTCCGCAGCCGCTTCTGACATACATCGAAGCGCCCGAACTGACATTAACATCCCCGTACATTACCGTTACCGAGAAATCAGAGCTGTTTTCGCTGTAGAACACTGCGTTATCCTCGATTGTCATTGCACCCACAACGTACACACCGGAGTTGATATCTGCCGATGCGCCGGCGCCGCTGACAACCGTTACACTCGAATCGACCACGCTGATATATCCCGGGGAATCCTTATCTGCCGCAATCCACAACGCAGGAGCCTTTGTTCCGCAGCTGAGCTGAGCTCTCGAGCCCTTATCGATATGAAATGCCTCACACGAATAGACCGTGCAGTAATCCGCATCTATTGTCAGCGTATTGTTCGGACCGAAATACAGCTTATCAGGGATAAGCTTTCCGGTCGACTTTACTCCGTAACCGCTTACCTCCGTAATTTCCACTGTGCAGCGGTTTCCTGTCACAACACCGTTTTTGCATACTATGCCGTTTTTGCCGCCGCGGATATTCAGCGAGATATCGTCACCGAAGGCAACCGATGTTCCGGAATAAATTACGTTTTCCGCCTCCTGACGGCATCTTATAAGGATCTGACAGCTATTGCCGGCAGAAAAACCGCCGGGAGCGTAAAATCCACCGCAGCCGGTCTCCTCATTTGCACCTATGTTAATCGCAGCACCCTCACCGATTTCAATACCGCCGAGCGAATAAATCGCCGCGCTCTTTCTTCTGGCGGTATTGCATGATATATTGAGCCTGACGCCGTTGCCGATCACCACATGGCTTGCATAAATTGCGCTGTCACTGCCGGTCAGCTCGACCACAGCATAGTCTTCAATAGTGACAACGCCGTTTTTTGTGTCTATCGCACTGCCCTCTGCACTTCCGCCGGTATTGCTCGCCCCCGGAGCATAGATGCTGACCTTCGCTCCGCTTCTTATCATTACCGTCGGACCGTTCGAGCCGTTGTTCGGGCACATTATTGCATTTGAATTATTCGACGAAAGGTTTACCGTACCTTCAACAGACAGCACACCTGCACTCTGGTGCAGATAGACAAGGTGGGTCGAGCCGCTGGTCTGCGATATGCTGATATCAGCAAGCGAAACCTGTCCGTTCTGCGCTGATATGCCGATTGCTCTTCCGACACTTGGCTCTACATTCACCGCTCTGCCGCCTGAAGTGATTCTGGCGCCGCCGTTCATAAGAACGCCGTAGTCACCGGCTATGGTGACGTTATCGCCGAATTCAATATTGCCGTAGCAGCTTACCGAGTAACCCTCGGTGCTCTGTATTCTGATATCAGAGAAAACCGCGGTGCAGTTCTGCGCTACCTTTATCTGGGCATCTGTCTCGAGTATAAGCGTACCGCCTGCACCTGAGAAAGAAATATTGCGATTTACAGAAAATCCCTCTGAAAGCACAACAGACGGCACGGTAAGCGCAATTGCACTGACCGTGTCGTCTGAAACAGCTCGCAATAATTCTTCCTCGGAGGAAACCTCTGCCGCAGGCGCAGCATAGACCTCCGGGGCTGACGGAAACGCACCGGCAAACAGAAGCACAAGCAGGACAAGCAGCGTTCTGACAAAAGCGCGTGTTATCCTATTTCTGCTCATACCGAAACCGTCCTTTCCGGTGTGTATCCCCTGTATTTATGTCCCTTTTCCGGATATTATCCTTTATTCAGAAACAGTATCCTCGACCTTACGTACGATAGCTATAGGAGTCTGCTGGGATTCCTGACCGAGGGGGTTATCCTTGAAAATAGCTGCAAGCATCTCGTCGTCGATATTCTTGTCCGGCTTGCCGAGAATGTTTACACCGATATCGTTTGCATCAATGATGATGACCTTGTGTCCGTCCATTGCAGCGGTGAGCTTCTTTGCAACCTCATGGGGCTTTGCAGGAGCCATCTTTGCATAGGTGTTGTACGGCGGCAGGGTGTAATGGCAGGGACCATCGATAGCTCTGACCTGCTCACCGAGCATATTGTAGAATACGCCCTTTACGCCGAACAGCTTGCAGAAGCCGGCAATGAGTGCGCAGCATACGATCTTTACCTTACCGACCTCACGGATGGCAAGCTCCATGGTCCACGGGCTGCCGAGACCGATTCCGTACGGGGATTTATAGACAAATTTGCAAAGGAAGTTTGCAAGCTTGGAAGGCTTGATCTCATTTACCGGGAAAGCTCTGCCCTGGCTGATTGCAACGATCTTCTCGCTCATGAAGATCATGTCGTCACCCTCGAGATAGGGCTTTACATACTCGTTGAGTATCTCAACAAGATCGTCACCGTCCATGACCACCTTGGTCTTGACCGGGTAACGTGCGTAGCTGCCGGTATCAGTTTTGATTACCAGTCTTTTTTTGTCATTTGGCATCAGATCGTTTATATCCATTGTATTCATTTTCCTTTCGGCATGATTATCGGCTTTTTATCCGACCGTATTTATAAATAATATCAGAAATATCTGCCAACCGCAACTGTTTTATTATTTTTGTTAGCAATTAATAAAAACTTCTGTCTTCAGAAGGCAATTTTATCTCTGAAAAAGAACCTGCAGGAACATTCTGACCGCAACATACAGCACCGCACAGCCCACTGCAAGCGGCAGAGCTGTACCGCCGTTATTATCAAGCGCTGCATTGAATTCCTCCGCAGTTTTGCTGCGGGCATTGAGCTTCTTTACCTTGCGTACGCAATGCTCCTTGTAAAGCCAGTTTGAAAGCAGACCGCACCCGAAGATTATGCCGTAATGCAGAACTGTAGTTGCAAACATTCCGTAAATCAGCACAGGGCGCTCGACCATCAGCTCTGCCACCATTTTATAGGCTGCTGTCATGTCACCCTTTGCGTAAAGGTTCATCAGGTCTTCCAGTTCTACACTGCAATAGCTCTGGAAGGCAAATATTGCCGTCTGCACAGCAAGAACCACGCTGCCCAGCAGGTACATCTTGCGCGAAAGGAACCACAGACCGTGAGTGAAGAGAGCCATCATGTTGAAGCTTATCTTCCTTCCGAAACGCGCAAATGCAGAAAAAAGCGGAACATAATAATAGGCAGAACCTTTGATGAAACGCTTGAGGTCTCCCGCAGGCACTTCATCAATCAGCTCGTTGTCAGGAATGGACATCTCTCCGCTGACCGAATAATATCCGTTGCTGCTCTGCCATGGATTTCCCGTGCTGTCTTCTGTGCTGTTCCCTGCGCTGTCAGCTGCACCATAGTTCTTTACCCTGTCGCCGAGAGGCGCGCCGCATTTCTCGCACCACAGCCGTCCTGCAGCATTGGCATTGCCGCATCTGCTGCAGATATTGTCTGCCGGAACATTCTCCGGTTCTTCTTTCTCCTCACGCTGCCACACATAGCCTTCATCGTGTTTTTCATCGAACGCACAGGCACCGTTGTTTCTGTAGCACTCTCTGTGATGAGGTGTTCCGCACACCGGGCAGGCTACAACGTCATCGTCTTTTTTGAATTCCTCTCCGCAGAAAGGACACTTGCTTCCTTCAAAGAAAAACATATACCCTCCGTGGCAGACCGTCTTTGCCTTTACGCACGATCCGCCGGAATAAAACTTGATTATTCTCTCTTTTGCTGTTTATCTGCATCATTAAGGACAAATACAGTATTATTTTAGCTTTTTTATATTAACTGACAATGTACAACGTGCATAATTTACAAAAAATTCAGAAGTTTGAATTTCTCTTTACATTCGGTCACAAAGCTATTATAATACTAATGTTAATTTATAAATTACTTTTGAAAGGTTGATATTATCTATGCTTCAGTTTGAAGAACTCGCACTGCGGCTCAACGCCAGCCGTCAGCCCCTCACCGAGCTTGGTGAGGCTCTTGGTGTTGACAGCCTCAGAGCTGAAATTTCTGCTCTTGAGGAGCAGAGCGCCGATCCTAATTTCTGGAATGATATGGAAAACTCCAAGGTTGTACTCAAGAAGCTCAGCGATCTTCGCGGCAAGGTCGGTGCTTATGACAAGCTCTGCGCTGATTTTGAAGATGCGCTGGTTCTGATCGAACTCGGCAACGAGGAGGAGGATCTTTCCCTTCTCGAGGACTCCCTGGCAGCTGTCGCCGCTGTTGAGGCTGAGCTTGAATCGCAGAAGCTTGCCATTCTCCTCTCCGGTGAATACGATGCCAACAACGCAATTCTCACCTTCCACGCCGGTGCCGGCGGAACTGAGGCTCAGGACTGGGCTGAGATGCTTCTGCGTATGTACACCCACTGGGCTGACCGTCACGGCTACAAGGTAACCACACTCGATTATCTCGACGGCGATGAGGCAGGTCTTAAGAGCGCAAGCATTCAGATCAACGGACTGAATGCATACGGCTACCTCAAGAGCGAGGCTGGTGTTCACCGTCTTGTCCGCGTATCCCCCTTCGATTCTTCAGGCAGAAGACACACCTCTTTCGCCTCTCTCGAAGTCATGCCTGAAATCGACAACGATTTCGAGGTTGAGATCAGACCTGAAGACCTTAGAATAGACACCTACCGCTCGAGCGGCGCAGGCGGACAGCACGTCAACACCACCGACTCGGCTGTACGAATCACCCACCTTCCGACCGGTATTGTCACCACCTGCCAGAACGAGCGCAGCCAGATCCAGAACCGCGAGGTCGCGATGAAGATGCTCCGCTCGAAGCTTATCGAGATCAAGGAGCGTGAGCACCTCGAGCACATCGAGGATATCAAGGGCGTTCAGCGTGAGATTGCATGGGGCAGCCAGATACGCTCCTATGTTTTCATGCCTTACACCCTTGCCAAAGATCATCGCACCGGATTTGAAAACGGCAATATCGGTGCGGTCATGGACGGCGATATCGATGGCTTTATCAACGCATACCTCAAGGCTCAGAGCCTCGGCAAGCTGGGCAACTTTGATTAATTCCAAACAAAACATAAGGTAACAAGGTAAATTAATGGAAATACAGATGGTTGCCCCGTGTCTCATGGGGCTTGAAGGCATCGTCGGCGGCGAACTGCGCCGGATGGATGCCAACAACGTAATGCCGGAAAACGGACGCGTTTTCTTTTCCGGCGATCAGAATATGCTTGCAAGAGCCAACCTCTGGAGCCGCTGCGCTGAACGTATACTCATTGTTGTAGGCAAATTCACCGCTACCACCTTCGACGAGCTTTTCGAGGGCGTAAAGGCTCTTGAGTGGGAGCAGTGGATAGGCAAAAACGATGCTTTTCCTGTAAAGGGAAGCTCGGTCAGTTCTCAGCTTTTCAGCGTTTCCGACTGTCAGTCGATAATCAAAAAGGCTGTTGTTGAGCGTCTCAAGTCGGTCTACCACATTCCGTGGTTTGAAGAAACCGGTCCCGTTCATCAGATACAGTTTCATCTGATGAAGAACACAGCATACATCATGCTTGACACCACCGGAGACGGTCTGCACAAGCGCGGATACCGCCGTCACGGCGTTGCTGCTCCGATCAAGGAGACCCTCGCTGCGGCAATGGCTGACCTTGCGTTCATCAAGTCTGACAGCTTTGCCGCCGACCCTGTATGCGGCTCAGGCACACTTCTTATCGAATCGGCGCTCAAGGCGCTCAATGTGGCTCCCGGAATCAGACGCACCTTCACCTGCGAGAAATGGAGCGCCATCGACGAGGCTGCATGGAGTGCAGAAAGAGAACGCGCCAATGACCTGATCAGACGTGATGCCCGGTTTGCTGCAATCGGCTCGGATATCAATCCTGAGGCGGTAAAAACCGCCACTGAGAACGCATTCAAGGCAGGCGTAGGCAAGCGGATTCAATTCATCGAAAGAGACATAAAGGACTTTTCAGTTGACAGCGACCGCTGCACTGTGCTCTGCAATCCCCCTTACGGCGAGCGTCTCGGTTCGGTTGCTGAGGCTCAGGCTATCTACCGCACCATGGGCAAGGTGTTCCGAAGAAAAGACGGCATGAGCTATTACATAATCACTCCTGACGAGGAATTTGAGCGCCAGTTCGGCAGACGTGCCGACAAGCGCAGAAAACTGTACAACGGCATGATCAAATGCCAGATGTATATGTATTTCAAGTAATCTGACGCACCCTTTCCCCTACGGCTTTCGATGCCGGCAAAATTAAAGAGAAGGGAACAATCTGAAAATGAAGTATATATTTATCGTCAATCCCGCTGCAGGAAAAGTCGACCCCATGACAACTTTCAGAGACGCTATTGATTCGGTTTGCAAAAAATGCGGACTCGATTATGAATTTGCCGCTACCGAGCATCAGGGACACGCTACTGAGATTGCCGCAAAGTATGCCGATGCTGCAACCGCTGATGAACCTGTACGTATTTTCTCTGTCGGCGGTGACGGCACTCTCTGCGAGGTTGCCAACGGACTTATGAACAAGCCGAACTGCGAGCTTGGCGTTATCCCCTGCGGTTCCGGAAATGATTATATAAAAACCTTCGGCGAAAAAGATGAATTTCTCGCTTTCGAGGAATATTTCACCTCCGGCTCCATTGTTGTTGATGCCATACATACCACCTGTTCAGGCACTCAGCTCAACTCGCTGAACATTGCCTCTCTCGGCTTTGATGCCAATGTATGCAGCACAGCCAATGAGCTTAAATCAAAAAACAAGAAGCTTTCCAGCTCCAAGGCTTACATAAAAGCAATCGTAATCAATTTCTTCCGCAAGGTATATAATACTCTTACCATTACGATTGACGACAGCAAAACCTTCAGCGGCAAGTATCTTTTCACCCTCGCCGCAAATGGTCAGTGGTACGGCGGCGGCTGGCACAGCGCTCCCGTTGCTGTTCCTGACGACGGAAAACTGGAGATGATATTTGTCAAAAAACTTTCCCGAATACGAATGCTGGAAATAATCGGCAGTTATCAGAAAGGCACCTATCTCGGAAAGAAAAAGTACCGCAAAATAATCACGCACCATCAGGGCACAAAGATGAGAGTAACCTCGAAGAAGCCTGCAGTTGTCAATGTTGACGGCGAATGCTTCCCCTGCAACGATGTAACATTTGAAATTATGCCCGGAGCTGTAAGATTTATCGTACCTCAGAAGTACATCAACAGCAACGGCATATCTGAGGAAAAGGAAAATCAGCCTGCACTTGTATAAAATACATCCGCACTTTGCTGTACAAAGCGCAATCTGAATAGAAACGTGATAGAACAATGATAAATAACATCAGCAAACTTTTTGAAAACCTGAATGAATCAATATATATCATAGACCCCGGCACTCTGACCATCGTCTATATGAATAAATTCGCCCTGAGCAGCTATGGCTTTGAGTCTGTAGAAGAGGTTATGGGCAAACGATGCCACGATGTTCTTCAGGGCAGCCCGTATCCCTGCGAGATATGCTACAGCAACGGAATCGAACCCGGTCAGTTCAGAGAGCGTCAGTACCGCAACACTCTGCTCGACAGGTACATTTCTGAAAAGACCACTATAATCGAAGATAACGGCAAGCGCTATATGCTGGTACTGACACTTGACATGACCGCTCAAATCGAGGGCGAAAGTGTCATCCGGTCAATGAAGATAACCGAGTCACTTATCAACCAGTCAATTGCTGAAGCACTTCGCGAGGAAGATCCTACAAACGCTATCGATACATTTCTGAAAGCACTCGGCGAGCGCACACAAAGCGAGCGAGTCTATATTTTCCAGCAGGGTGACGGCGATTATGTTGTCAACACCTTTGAGTGGTGCGCTGAAGGGGTCACTCCTCAAAAAGAGCTCCTTCAGCAGGTTCCGATGGAAGTCGTACAGAGATGGTATGACTACTTTGAGCGCGGCCGAAATATAATCATATCCGATGTCGAGGCAATAAAAGATACCGATCCGATGATATATGCCTATCTTCATCCGCAGGATATACACTCTCTTGTCGTAAGCCCGCTCATTACAGAAGGCAGAATAATCGGTTTCTACTGCACCGATAATCCACCGACTGAGGTAATGTCCAATATTTCCGAAATATCCTGGACAGTCGGTCACTTCATCGTATCCCTTCTGAAGAAAAGCAAGCTTTTCAAGCACCTCGCTGAGCTCAGTTATCTCGAACAGCTTACCGGTATGCAGAACCGCCACGCTATGGAAAACACCGTTGCACAGAACCATATTCTGAACCGCTTTGGTGTAATCTACTGTGACGTTATGGGTCTCAAGAAGATAAACGATACCCTGGGACACCAGGCCGGAGATGCGCTGCTGCTTCGGGCAAGTGATTGTCTGAAAAAACACTTTGCAGCTAACGAGCTTTACCGAATCGGAGGAGATGAATTCCTTGTTATGTGCGAGGAGATTGACCCCGACGATTTTGCCGCACGAATCAAAGCACTGCGCTCCGATATGAAAGAAAGCAACGCCATGATGGCACTGGGTCATCTCTGGGTGGAGCAGGCACAGGATATAGAGAAGCTTATAATAGAAGCAGACAAGCTTATGTACGCTGAAAAACAGGCTTACTATGCTGAGGCCGCAAAAGCAGGACTGCTTGAGCGCCGCAGCGGTGACAGAAAAAGGAAACGCAAAGGATTTTTCCGCGGGAGAAAGTAAGCACATTCAAAGTGCATCGTAAGGCATCAGCAACATGGCTCAGATTTATATCAGCACATGAATAATCCAACTCGAAAAGATCATAAAACCGTATATGAACCGAAAAGGTCAGTTTTTGTAGAAATTTAACAGTTTTCAACCGGATTATTTTTTCTTGACATACCCTATAGATACAATGTACAATATGTATCAGGTATATTTTTATTTAATTATACCTATCTATGTATGAGTTGGGATTAACGCACCCACGATACAGTTTTTGAAAATCGTTCCGGTTTACGCTACTTATCATCGGAGCGATTCAAAAATAAACCGCAAATCTTTTTCACTGGCACGGTTTTTGCCATGCTGATCTCATATTATTTATATATATTTTGAATACTGAATACCGCCGTTTTTACATATATTCAGGCGTTTTGATATATTTCCTGTAATTGCAGTCACCGGGCATTACGGGGTAATTATGCTGTGAACTTCGTTCACCGGCATTCATTATTCATTTCTTATTGCATCAAATAATTAGAGAGATCAGCTGTGCAGTCTGCCTGTGTATTATCAGGGAAGACTGCTTTTTTATTTATTAACAAGGAGGTTGAAAAGTAAATTGCATTGGGCTTTTGGTTTACTGATCGGACTTGTTGTCGGCGGCGCAGTACTCGGCTATCTCGGCTATATTTACGGAATGAAGCGCCGTCAGCAGATTGCTGAGGCAACCATCGGTTCTGCCGAGGAGCAGGCAAAGCGCATCATCAACGACGCCTACAAGGCTGCAGAAGCTCGCAAGAAGGAAGCTATCCTCGAGGGCAAGGACGAAATCCACCGTCTTCGCAGCGAGAGCGACAAAGAGCTCCGCGAGCGCCGCAATGAAGTCCAGCGGCAGGAACGCCGCATCCAGCAGAAAGAGGAAACTCTCGACAAGAAGCTGGAAAATTACGAAAAGAAAGAAGAACAGCTTAACGCAAAAATCAAGCAGGCCGAGGCAAGACTCGCTGAGGCTGATGAGCTCAAGCGCTGCCAGATGGAGCTTATGGAGCGTATCTCCGGCTTCACCGCTGAGCAGGCAAAGGAGCATCTTCTCCAGCTGCTTGATGACGAGCTGACACACGAAAAGGCCGCCAAGATTCTCGACTATGAGCAGCAGCTCAAGGACGAGGTCAATGAAAAGGCCCGCCAGCTTATTTCCCTGGCAATTCAGCGCTGCGCTGCCGACCATGTTGCTGAGGCAACTGTATCGGTTGTAGTGCTCCCCAACGACGACATGAAGGGCCGCATAATCGGTCGTGAAGGCCGCAATATCCGCGCTCTTGAAAACGCTACCGGCGTTGATCTCATCATCGATGACACTCCGGAAGCTATAACCCTTTCTTCCTTTGATCCTGTCAGACGTGAGGTTGCCCGCATTGCACTTGAGCGACTCATCACTGACGGTCGAATTCACCCCGCCCGCATCGAGGAAATGGTCGAAAAGGCACGCAAGGAAGTCGACCAGACAATTCGCAGCGAGGGTGAAAAGGCAGTACTTGAGGCAGGCGTTATCGGTCTGCATCACGAGCTGGTCAAGCTGCTTGGACGTCTGCGTTACCGTACAAGCTATGGTCAGAACGTACTTAAGCATTCACTTGAGGTTTCCTTCCTCTCCGGACTTATTGCTTCTGAGCTTGGACTCGATCCTGCTCCGGCACGCCGCGCAGGTCTTCTGCACGATATCGGCAAGGCTCTCGACCACGAGATCGAAGGCAGCCATGTCACCATCGGTGTTGACGTCGCCAAGAAGTACAAGGAGCAGGAGCACATTATTCATGCTATCCACGCTCACCACGGTGACGTTGAGGCTCAGACCGTTCTTGCCTGCATCGTTCAGGCTGCCGACGCAATTTCCGCAGCACGTCCTGGTGCTCGTCGTGAGAACGTTGAGAACTACATCAAGCGTCTTCAGAAGCTCGAGGAAATCGCCAAGTCCTTCAACGGTGTCGAAGGCTGCTACGCCATTCAGGCAGGCCGCGAGGTCCGCGTAATGGTCAAGCCGGAGATCATCAAGGACGACGAGATGATCCTTGTTGCACGTGAGATATGCCAGCGCATTGAGAATGAGCTTGAATATCCCGGACAGATCAAGGTAAATCTTATCCGTGAAAGCCGCGCATTCGAATACGCGAAATAATCTGCAATAACTTAAGCGCCCGTCTGTGGATAATCACAGACGGGCGCTTTGTATTTGGGCCGGGTATTTCAGGGCGCTAAATTTTGGTTTAGCGGAGCAAAAGTTTTGGTCGGCCTTTTTCAAAAGGTCGTGGGTCAAGGGCAACGCCCTTGCAGGTTTTAAGGACGGAGTCCTTAATTCTTTTTCGATGAGAAGTTGAGGCTTTGCCTCAAACTCCAAGAGGGCGGTGCCCCCGACCTGCCACCTTTAACAAAGGTGGACGAAACTTTTAATCTGCCTGCGCTTAATCGCATAAACCAAAATTTACACTTCAGCTGCGGCGGTATAATGTTCCGGCAAAAAATAATCCTCAAACCCCTTGCAAAGAGCATATG
>JAZNOP010000045.1:0-24244 GCA_045580875.1 Acutalibacteraceae bacterium | reverse complement strand
TCAAGCTCAACGGCAGATATGTTCTTGCAGGCATTGAGGGTGCTGACACCGTCAACGGTGCAAAGGCTTCCATCACTGTCGACAGCAAGAATGAGACTGTCACATATACCAATAAGGTAAAGACCGGTTCGATCACCGTTCATAAGGACGTAATCGAAGAGGTCGCTTCGGGCAACACCTTCACCTTCAAGCTCCAGAAGCTCAATGAGAACGGTGAGTATGTTGACTGCGGCAAGTCCCTCGAGCTGGGCAATGGCCAGTACGGCACCTTCGATAACCTCGAGTACGGTGAGTACATGGTAGTTGAGATCTCCGATCCTGACTATTCCACCCAGTATAAGCTCGGCGCTGACGACGATGCTACCAGCGGCAACGCTGCAGCAAAGAAGGTCAACGGCGACGACAGCGATATCTACTTCATCAACAAGCGCGGAACCGTTCAGGTCACCATTACCAAGGATCTCCTCAACGGCTCTGATACCAACGAAGAGTTTACCTTCCTCGTACAGCGCATGAACGAGAAGAGCGAGTGGGTCGACATCAAGACTGTCACCATCGCAGGCGAAGGTACCTCTGAGCCCATCGAGCTGGATGTCAAGACCACCTACCGTGTAATCGAGACCTCCACCGGTGCAAGCTACGTTTACAGCAATGCTTATGCTGACACCGTCCTCAACGGTCAGACCGATAAGGACGCAGAGCTCGGCAGCGGCATCAAGTTCGTACCGGAGGGAAGCGGCAACGTAACCTTCGAGAACGAGCTCAGAACTACTACCGTCAAGGTCATGAAGGTTCTCAGCAGCGGCAACGCTACCGATGAGTTCACCTTCGTCTACACCATCAACGACGGCGCAGCAGTTACCAAGACCCTCAAGGGCGGCGAGACCTTCGTCATCGAAGGCGTCAAGTATACCGACGTTGTCAAGGTTTACGAGAAGGCTAACAACGATTACGAGCTTGAGTCCATCACCACTGCCGGTGTTACCGTCAAGGCTGATGATATGCTCGTAAGCGGTTCCGATCTCGGTGCTGTCCATAAGGTAGGCGCAGACAACGAAATCATCTTCACAAATGCTATCCGTCAGGGCTCCCTCACCGTCACCAAGACTGTTGTCGATGAGTACGCAGCAGACAGCAACGCAGTCTTCACATTCAAGGCTGAGAAGCTTGTCGGCGGCACATGGACCGAGATGGAAGTCATCACCTTGAAGAACGGCGAGAGCTACACCTTCAAGGGACTTGATTACGCAACTCTCGTTCGCGTAACCGAGATGGACGTCAACAAGAACGTCTATCAGACAGTTTACTCCGTAAACGGCAGCATTGCTGCAGCAGGTCAGGACGACGGCAGCAACATCGTTACCGATTACATCAGAATCTCCGGTGATGACAAGGTTGAGTTTGTCAACACCCGTAAGTCAGCTAACCTGGCAATCACCAAGAGCGTTGGCACCGGCGCAGACCTCGGCGAGACCTTCACCGTAGTCGTTTCCAAGCGCAGCGCAAATGGCTGGACCAAGTGGGCTGAGGTCGAACTTGCAGCAGGCGAGACAAAGACCGTTGAGGTCGGTGTCGGCGTTGACTACAAGATCGAGGAGACCAAGACCGGCGCAAGCTACAACTTCAGCACCATCGACGGCGCTGATTATGACGGCAGTGTCTATACTATTAATATCAATGAGTCCGGCACTACCAAGAACGTCACTGTTATGAATGAGATCAAGACCGGCAAGCTCATCGTCTCCAAGATTCTTGCTGACGGCGTAACTCCGGGCGCAACCTTCACCGTAACAGCGACCATCACCACAGCTGACGGCAGAACCTACACCGAGAACGGCACAATCTCCGCTTCCGGCAAGGCTACCTTCACTGACATTCCTTACGGCGCTTCCGTTGTTGTCACCGAGTCTGTCGACGGCAGCAGCTACAGCACCACTTATGCAATCGATGGCATCGAGAGTCCGATCGGCACTCCGGTAGTCATCAATGCAGAAACCACCAACGTATCCTTCACCAACACCAGACTCCAGGCAAGCATCACCGTTTCCAAGACTCTTGCAGGCGATGACGATCTGGGCGAAAACTTCACCTTCCAGCTCTACAAGAGCATCGACGGTGTAAACTTCGAGGCAGAGGGCAAGGCATTCACCCTCACCGCTGGTGCATCCACCACCATCGACGGTCTTGATGTCGGCGCAACCTACCGCATCATTGAGACTGCAACCGGTGAGCACTACACCTTCGATACCGTAAACGGCGACGGCAAGCTTGTTGTTACCGACAACGGCACAGGTGCAGAGCTTGTTCTCACCAAGGACGGCGCAGAGGTTGAGTTCGTCAACACTGTTGTCCGCGGCGGTATCAGAGTCACCAAGATCCTTGGCAGAGGCGATGAAAACAACGATACCTTCCACTTCGAGATCACCAGACGCGGCAGCGATGCCAAGCTCTATGTTGCAGCAAACGGCGACGGCACCTACACCATCACCGAGAGCGGCGATTACACTGGCTTCGATCTCAAGGCTGGCGAGTCCATCCTCTTCACCGGACTTGTAACCGGTTATGAGTACGTCATCACCGAGACCGGCATGGGCAGCAAGTACGAGTTTGCTGCAGTATCCGGCAACGGCGCAATCAACGGTCAGAGCATCACCGTTGCAGTTCCCGAGGGCGATACCCTTGCAGAGGCAATCTTCACCAACAACGTCAAGATCGGTTCTCTTACCGTCGGCAAGACTGTTGTTGATGCAGCAGACCCGAACGCAGAGTTCACCTTCAGCCTGCAGCATCAGGTAGTATCCGGCTCCGACATCGCATGGCAGCCTGCTGCTGATGATGTTACCCTTAAGGACGGCCAGACCGCTACCTTCAACGGTCTGCTCTATGGCGAGACCTACCGCGTAGTTGAGACCGTCAACGGCAAGTACTACGCAACAAGCTACACCATCGACGGCGCAGCAGCAGTCAACGGTACTGCAGCAAGCGTTACCATCGATAAGGATGCAACTGCTGTAAACTTCACCAACGTCCGCAGAGGCTCCGAGGTCACCCTTACCAAGACCGTCGGCGGCTACATGGCAGACAATGAGGAGTTCTACATCAACGTCAGCGGCATCTTCGAGGACGGTCAGAAGACCATCACCTACGTTGTAACCAAGGACGGCGAGCCTGTCGGCGAGCGCAATGATTCCGTAGTTTACATCGCAGTTGGTGAGACTGTCACCGTTCCGGGCACACTCTACGGCGAGACCTACACTGTTGAAGAAATCGGTTCTGCATACTACACCACCACCATCAACGGTGAGACTGTAGTTGAGAAGGATATCCTGGTCGAGGGTCAGGCAAGCATCTATGTTGACAACCAGCGCAACACTGCAAGCCTCAAGGTTACCAAGACCATCAACGAGACCGACAAGAACTACGGCGACGAGTTCAGATTCCAGCTCTACGTTGAGAACAACGGTGCATGGGAAGCATACGGCGAGGAATTCGTCCTTGTCGGCGGCCAGACCACCGAGATCCCCGGTCTCTACACCGGACGCACCTACAAGGTTGTTGAAACCGCAACCGGCGAAAACTACAGCTTCTTCGCTGTAAACAGCGATTCTGTAAATGATGTCAAGCTCTCCGATGAGAACGGTATCCAGTTCCAGCTCAACGGCGACAAGAACGTCAACTTCATCAACAAGGCTAACACCCAGGGCCTCATCGTCCGCAAGGTTGTCGATAACGGCGGCAAGGCTGACGAGACCTTCACCTTCCAGCTCTACACCAAGGAAGGCAGCAGCTGGGTTGCTTACGGCGAGCAGTTCACCCTCAAGGCTGGCGAGTCTGCAGAGTTCCCGGCACTTCCTGTCGGCGATACCTATAAGGTAGTCGAGGTTGATTCCGGCTATGCATACAGCTTCAAGGGCGTAACCGTCACCGGCAGCGCAAGCTACACCATCAACAAGGCTGAGCAGGCAGTCGAGGTTAAGCTGGGCGACAGCACTACTGATGTCACCTTCACCAACACTCCGAAGAAGGCTAACATCGCAGTTACCAAGAGCATCGTCAGCGGTTCCGACCTCGGCGATGAGTTCACCGTAGTCGTATCCAGAAGAAACGGCGACGGCTGGGTAGAGATCGAGACCCTCAAGCTCAATGGCGGCGAGACCAAGACTGTCGAGGTAGCAGTCGGTGTTGAGTACAAGATCGTCGAGACCTCCACCGGTAAGAGCTACAACTTCAGCAGCATCACCGGCGACAACGTAGTCGGCAATGTTGTTACTGTCAATGCAGCAGGCGCTACCGCTTATGTCAACGTCAACAACGTTATCAAGACCGGCAGCGTAACAGTCAGCAAGGTTCTCAATGACAATGTTGACCCGAACAAGGTCTTCACTGTAACCGCAACCGTTACCACCGCTGACGGTCAGACCTGGACCGAGACCGGAACAATTTCCGCAAACGGCAAGGCTACCTTCACCGGTATCCCGTACGGCTCCACTGTTACTGTTGTTGAGACTGTTGATAAGTCCATCTACAGCACAACCTGCACCATCGACGGCAAGGCTGCCGAGAACGGCACCCCGATCGTCATCAGCGCAGATTCCACTGCTGTACAGTTCACCAACACCAGACTGACCGCTGACATCACCGTCTCCAAGACTCTTGCAGCTGGCGACGAGGACCTCGGCGAGACCTTCACCTTCCAGCTTTACAAGAAGGAAGCTGGCGAGTGGGTAGCAGTCGGCAAGGCATTCACCCTCAAGGCTGATGAGCAGACCACCATCGACGACCTGGCAGTCGGCGTTGACTACCGCGTTGTTGAGACCGAGACCGGCGAGCACTACGCATTCAAGTCTGTCACCGGCGGCAACCTCGTTGCAACCGAGGACGGCAGCGGCGCAGAGTTCACCCTCGAGAAGAATGGTGCTAACATCAGATTCACTAACGAAGTTGTCCGCGGCGGTCTTAGAATCTCCAAGGCAATCGGCAACTTCGCAGCAAACGCTGAGGATACCTTCCACTTCGAGATCACCAGAGCTGGCAGCGACGAGAAGCTCTATCTTGTCAAGGACAGCGAGGGCGTTTACAGAATCACCGATAAGGGCTCTGTAACAGGCTTCGATCTCAAGGCTAACGAGTCCATCATCATAGTTGACCTGGTATCTGATTATGAGTACACCATAACCGAGACCACCATGGGCGCTAAGTATGAATTCGCAGGCATCACCGGCGAAGGCGACATCGACGGACAGAGCATCACAATGACCGTTCCTGAGGACGGCGCACAGGCAGCGGCTACCTTCACCAACAACGTGAAGACCGTTTCCCTCACCGTTGGCAAGACCCTCATCGATGCAGCTGATCCTGATGCAGTATTCACCTTCAAGGTAGAGCGCAAGGTTGGCAGCGACTGGCAGCTCGTTCAGATCGACGGTAAGGATACCGTAACTCTGGGCAACGGCGAAACCGCTACCTTCACCGGCCTCTTCCACAGCGAGACCTACCGTGTGACCGAGACTGTTGACGGCACTGTCTACTCCACCGTTTACTCTGTATCCGGCGCAAAGGCACAGCCCGGCACCAGCACTGAAGTCACCGTAACAAGAGACACCTCCGTTGAGTTCACCAACACCCGCAACAACTCTGAGGTCACCCTGACCAAGACCGTTGGCGGCTACATGGCAGACAACGAGGAGTTCATCATCACCGTCAGCGGCGTATTCGAGGACGGCGAAAAGACTGTCACCTACATCGTGACCAAGGACGGCAAGCCTGTTGCAGGCAGCACCGCAGAGGGTATCTACATCGCAGTTGGCGAGGAAGTCACTGTTAACGGTACTCTCTATGGTCAGAACTACACCGTCAAGGAAATCGGCTCTGCATACTACACCACCACCATCAACGGTGAGACTACTGTAGAGAAGGATATCCTTGTAAACGGCAAGGCTCAGATTCTGGTTGACAATCAGCGCACCACCGCAGCAATTACCGTCGGCAAGATCATCAAGGACGGCGATGCAAACTACGGCGATGAGTTCACATTCGAGCTCTACGTCAAGGTTGGCAGTGCATGGGATCTTGTTGATACCCTTACCATTGCAGCTGGCGAGACTGCAAGATTTACCGGTCTCTACACCGGACGCACCTACAAGGTTGTTGAAACCGAAACCGGCAAGAACTACAGCTTCTATGCAGTAGCTGCTGACGGCGAGTTCGAGACTGTCGAGAACGGCGCAGTACTCACTCTGGAGAGTGACAGAACTGTCACCTTCACCAACAGTGCAAATACCCGCAACCTGACTGTTGTCAAGACTGTTACCGCAGGCGGCAAGGCAGGCGAAACCTTCACCTTCCAGATTCTCGTCAAGAATGGCGCAACCTGGGCTAAGTACGGTGAGGCATTCACCCTTAAGGCAGGCGAGAGCAGAGAGTTCACCGGACTCCCGGTTGGCGATACCTATAAGGTAGTCGAGACTGAGACCGGCAACTACTACGACTTCGACAGCATCACTGTTGAGGGCGCAGCAAACCACTCCGTCGTTGAGGCTGAGAAGTCTGCGGAGATCAGGCTTGGAGAGGGCAACGCAGTTGTTACCTTCAACAATGCTCCGAAGAGCGCACAGCTCACCGTCGAGAAGAAGGTAAGCGGCACCGCTACTGACGAGGCATTCACCTTCCAGCTCTTCGTAAGAGACAACAGCGGCTGGACCCTCGTCGACAGCTTCAAGCTCGCAGCAGGCGAGAACAAGACCTTCGATGTCATCAGCGGCATTGAGTACAAGGTTGTTGAGTCTGCAGCAGCTTCCAACTACAAGCTGAGCAACGTCACTGGCGCTGACGACTTCAACCTGACTGACGGTTCCGCAACTGTTACTGTCAGCGGCGACGAGAAGCTCGTCTTCACCAATGAGATCAAGGTCGGTGAGATCGTTCTCACCAAGACCGTTACCGGCTTCGCTCCTAAGGGTGACGAGTTCGAGTTCACTGTTCTCTACAGCGACGGAACCGCAGTCAAGAGCGATGCACTCGAGAACGGCAAGGTTGTTCTTGAGGACGGTGAGAAGGTTGTCATCTCCGGCATCGAGTACGGCAAGACCGTAGTCATCACCGAGAAGGTTGACACCAAGTACTACACCGCAACCTACACTGTTGATTCCGAGTACGGAGAGGGCGCAGTTGCTGATGCAATCGTTATCGACAGCGACATCACAAAGGTCGACTTCTTCAACAAGTACGAGGAGCCTGTAGTACTCAATGGTTACAGCAATGGTCAGTACAAGGATGAGACCTCCACATCCACCGACTATGACACCATCGTCGAGGATGAGCCGGCACAGACCACTACCACCACTCAGCCGACTACTACCACTACCAAGAAGACTACCACTTCTACCAATGCAACCACCACTACTACAGCAACAACCACTACAACCAACACCGCAAACGGTGGCAATGATGGCAACGACACAAACAATGGCGGCAAGACTACTACCACAGAACGTCCGACAACTACCACCACTGCTCGTCCGACCACCACAACCACCGCACGTCCGACGACTACCACCACTGCTCGTCCGACCACCACAACCACCACCGCACGCCCGACCACTACCACAACCAAGCGCGATACCACTGTTCTCGGCGCAAGCGAGATCAACTCGGTAAGCTCTTACATCAACAATACCAGCACTCCGGACGGCGACCAGATCATCACCAAGGTTCTTGGTGACAGCGACACCCCGGACACCGGCGATGAGATCCCGGTATCTGTTGTAATCGCACTGGCAGTCTCCACCGTAATGGTACTTACCCTTGGTAAGAAGAAGAGAAGCGCTGCATTCTGATAACAGGTCGGAAAGAAAATAAAATCCGCTAAGCGGTGCCGCCCCCGAGGTTCAATGAACGTCGGGGGCGGCGTTTTTTGCAGACAGGCAGATTCGCAAGCTGAAGATTTCCCTGTCAACAGCCGTTATACGCGGGCGCAGGAATGGTTTGCTGAGACCAACTGAAATCTTATGAACAAATTGTAAAGCTTTTAAAAAATGTCAGATAATTAACCTTATGGCTTTATTTTTTCGTCATTTATTGTTATAATATTATGGAAACTCAAGTGGTGCGCCTGCGCGCGTGCTGCAGAGTGACCCTATCAGAATAATACACTTCAGACTCTGCAATAAATACGCGACAGAGGAGAGAATTACTTTGGATAAGTTTGTAATAAATGGCGGAAACCGCCTTCATGGAAGCATTCGCATAGGCGGAGCAAAGAATGCTGCAGTTGCCATTATTCCTGCTACAATACTTGCCGGCGATGTCTGCCGTCTCGAAAATCTTCCCAATATCAGTGACGTTGCGGTCATCTCCAAGATACTCCAGGAGCTGGGCGCAAAGGTTACAAGAATCAACAAGTCCACACTTGAAATAGATCCCCGCAGAATCAATACCTACGAGGCAGACCATGACCTTGTCAAGAATATGCGCGCATCATACTATCTCTACGGTGCGCTTCTCGGCAGATTCAACCGCGCAAAGGCTCCGATGCCCGGCGGCTGCTATTTCGGCGTACGTCCGATAGACCTGCATCTCAAGGGCTTTGAGGCTCTCGGCGCAAAGACTGAGATAATTGAGAACGGCATCATCAGCCTCGAGGCAGACGGACTTACCGGAAGTCATATCTATCTTGATATCGTCTCTGTCGGTGCAACAATAAACATCATGCTGGCTGCAGTCAAGGCAAAGGGCGTTACAGTAATCGAGAACGCTGCCCGCGAGCCGCATATTGTTGACCTTGCAAACTTCCTCAACACAATGGGTGCAGATATCCGCGGTGCAGGCACCAGCGTAATCAAGATTCACGGTGTTGAGCAGCTCGGCGGTGCAACCTATTCCATCATTCCCGACCAGATTGAGGCAGGCTCCTACATGGTTGCTGCTGCTGCAACCGGCGGCGATGTAATGATAGAGAATGTCACCCCGAAGCATCTTCATTCGATTACCACCAAGCTTCGCGAGATGGGCGCAACCGTCGAGGAATTTGACGATGCTGTCAGAGTTTCCCGCTCCGGTCCGATCCGCAAGTGCAACATAAAGACCATGCCCCACCCGGGCTTCCCGACTGATATGCAGCCGCAGATGGCAGCTATGCTTGCTATTGCTGACGGCACAAGCGTCATAACTGAAGGTGTATGGGACAATCGATTCCAGTATGCCGACGAGCTCCGTAAGATGGGCGCAAAGATATCCGTAGACGGCAAGATTGCAATCTTCGAGGGCGTTGAGTGTCTCAAGGGTGCTCCGGTACGTGCTACCGACCTTCGCGCAGGTGCAGCAATGGTTATTGCCGCTCTCACTGCAGCAGGCACAACCGAAATCGAGAACATTCATTTCATCGAGCGCGGCTACGAGGATATCGTTGAGAAGCTGCGCAATGCCGGCGCTGATATTAAGCGTATAGACGACCATCAGGACGACTGCGCTGCAATATCCGGCTAAGCTGTCCCGAAACGGGCAAACAATCAAAACTGACAAGCCGTACTCTCGTGCTGACTGTACGGCTTGTTTTTTGCCATTAATAACGAACAGGAGAAAAGAAAATGGCGAGAATAAGCGTCCTGATGAGCGGCAGTGAGGGAAACAGCATAGCCGTTGGAGGAGCGGACAGCTTTGTACTGATAGATGCAGGTACAAGTGCGAAGCGCATAACCGCCGCGCTGGATGCCCGCGGCTACGACCTGAGCAGACTTGCGGCGATATTTGTCACACACGAGCACAGCGACCATGTTTCAGCGCTGAGAGTCTTTGCCGGAAAGCATAATCTGCCGGTATACGGTACGGCAGGAACACTGTGTGCGCTGGAAAATTCAAAGAATTTTGCCGGAGTGGATTTCAGGGTCTGTCAGCAGTCAGGAGTAACAGAGGGCGGGATACACGTACGCCCATTCCGCACCATGCACGATACAGTTGAAAGCTGCGGCTTTATCATTACAACAGCAGACGGCCGCAGAGTTGCCATTGCCACAGATACCGGCTGCATGACCGATTCTGCGCGCGAGGCAATAAGAGGCTGCGACCTTGTATACATAGAATCAAACCATGATATCGACCTGCTGCGGCAGGGTGATTATCCTTATCATCTCAAGCAGAGAATTCTGTCTGACAGAGGGCATCTTTCCAACGATGCCTGTGCAGCAGAGGTGGTTGGTCTGGCGAAGAGCGGAACAACACGCTTTATACTTGCCCATCTCAGCAAGGAGAATAACCGGCCGAAATTCGCCCGTCAGGCATCAAACGATGCGCTCATCGGTGCAGGACTTCGTGAAGGTCTTGATTATACGCTCGATGTTGCCCCGCCTGACGGTCTGCCCATGATGATATTCTGATAATGGAGGGAATGCGATGGATGTCAACCTGATATGCATTGGAAAGCTGAAGGAGCAGTGGTGGCGCGATGCCTGCGCCGAATATGCAAAGAGACTTTCAGCCTTCTGCAGATTCTCCATTATTGAGCTTAATGAAGCGAGAGTAAGCAAGTCTCCGACTCAGGGAGAGATTGCAAAGGTGCTCGAGGAGGAGGGCGAGAGGATACTTGCCAAATGCCGCCCGGGTGATCATGTTATCGCCATGTGCATTGAGGGAAAGCTGCTGTCGTCAGAGGAGCTTGCGGCGGATTTCGCATCAGCGGCGCTGTCGGGCAGAAGTACAATCGACCTGATAATAGGAGGCTCCTACGGTCTGTCGCCTGCGGTAAAGCAGCGCGCTGATATGCGTATATCGATGGGCAGAATGACATTTCCGCATCAGCTTGCACGTGTCATGCTCAGCGAGCAGGTCTATCGTGCATTTGCTATAAACAGCGGAAGTCAGTATCATAAGTAAATAACAGAAAAGCCGCACCGGAGATAGCTTCGCGAGTGCGGCTTTTATTTGTTGCAGCAGAGAAATGTGAGGGGGAATATTGACATCGTTTCTATAGAGGTATATAATCTGAGTGAAATAACCTGCAATGACAGGTACGAAAGGAGTTCATTTTGATGACTGTTCGTGAGGTAATTGTCTGCTGAACTGAATATGGGCGCGCAATTTAAGGAAAAATTCCTTGTATAGCTGCGCCGTTATGAGTAACCTTTCGTGAACTATAGCTTTCGGCTGCAGCACACCTGAGGGTGTGTTATTTTTTTGCAGAAATACAGCCGCGGCAGATGCAGCTCATTAAAAGGGTTGCTTCTGCCGCGGTATTTTTGCGCCCATATTCAGTTGTTATCCTGAAAGGAGTGGTAATTATGAAAGATAAAATATACCATGAAGAATCGATCTTTTTAAATAACAGCCATAATATGGAGGAAACAATGACAAATATTCTTATAAATTACGGATTCAGTAATGATATGCTGCCAGAGAACGCAAAAGGCATACCTGCCCGCGTGACGGCAGTGCATCGTGAGCGCTACGAAATTGTGTGCGAATACGGCGAGACATTCGCGCGCCTCAAGACAAAGGAATACTATACCGACGGCGAGGCTTTTCCTACGGTCGGTGATTTTGTAATGATAAACCATATTCCGGGCAGTGACAGTCAGATTATCGCCACGCTGCCGAGAAGAACCTTCTTTTCTCGGCGCGACCCGACCCCTGGAAGAGGTGAGCAGGCGGTGGCGGCGAACTTTGACTTTGTGTTCATAATGCAGTCGCTTAATATGGACTTCAACTTAAAGCGGCTTGAGCGATATCTGACACTTGTGCGTCAGTCAGGCGCAGAGCCGGTAATTGTGCTGACAAAGGCAGATCTTACCGATGACAGCGAGCGGTTTGTCAGGCAGGCTGAGATTGCCGCTGACGGATCAGATATATGCGTTATCAGCTCGAAGAGTGGTAAAGGGCTGGATCAGCTGAATAAATATCTCACACCGGGCAGAACTGTGGTATTCCTCGGTTCATCGGGTGTCGGAAAGTCAAGCCTTGTCAACGCTGTTGCAGGAGAGGATATCATGGCTGTCAGCTCGATCCGCGAAGATGACAGCAAGGGTCGTCATACGACCACTCACCGTCAGCTGATAATGCTCAGAAGCGGCGTGATGATAATCGACACCCCGGGTATGCGTGAACTTGGAATGTGGGACGTAACCGAGGGTCTGAGCGGAGCCTTTTCTGATGTTGAGAAATATATCGGAACCTGCCGTTTCAGAGACTGCGGACACACCTCGGAGCCTGGCTGCGCAATCAGAGCGGCTATAGAAAGCGGAGAACTGAGCGAGGAGCGCTGGAAGAGCTACTGCGCTCTCAGAACCGAGGCAAAATACAGCGACGACAGCGATTCCTATGCAAAACACAAACAGCAATGGAGCAAGGACGTAAGCCGGAACAAGAAAAACAGGAAGAAGGAAATCTGGTAATAAAATAACTATTCACGAGCCGCGGATATTCATAGGGAAGTGTCCGCGGCTCGCGGATTGGTGTTTGCCACAGGTAGAATTGCCCTACAATGACGAAACTGAAAGCCTCTTTTATGTTCAAATAGTGGAAGTTTCACAGATTGTAAATTAAATTGAATTTTTCGTTGACTAAAGCGAAAAAGCGTTATATAATTAACAATAACGCTATAACAATTTAACGTGTTAATGTCCCAAAAACAATATTCTTTCGAGAGATTAACATAATGAACTGGAGGATTTAACAATGGCAAGAGTTTACAATTTTTCTGCAGGTCCTTCCTGCCTTCCCGAGGCTGTCCTTGAGCGCGCAGCTGCTGAGATGCTCGACTGCAACGGTTCCGGTCAGTCCGCAATGGAGATGAGCCACCGCTCCAAGGAGTATCAGGCAATCATCGACCAGTGTGAGGCTCTTCTCCGTGAGCTTATGAACATTCCTGATAACTACAAGGTTCTCTTCCTTCAGGGCGGTGCTTCCACCCAGTTTGCAATGATTCCGCTCAACCTCATGAACGGTTCCGGCAAGGCTGATTTTATTATCACCGGTCAGTGGGCAAACAAGGCATATCAGGAGGCAGCCCGCTACGGCGAGGCTCGCATTGTTGCATCCACCAAGGATAAGACCTTCTCCTATATCCCGAAGGTAACCAATGCTGACTTTGACCCCGAGGCTGACTACGTACATATCTGCTTCAACAATACCATTTACGGTACCAAGTACAATTATATCCCCGAGACCGGCAACGTTCCCCTGATTGCTGACATCTCTTCCTTCATCATGTCCGAGCCCATTGATGTAACCAAGTTCGGCATGCTCTATGCAGGTGCTCAGAAGAACCTTGCTCCGGCTGGTGTTACCATCGTTATCGTCCGTGAGGATCTTCTCGGCAAGGCTCGCGATATAACTCCGACCATGCTCAACTACCAGACCCATGCCGACAACGGCTCCATGTACAATACACCTCCCTGCTACACCATCTACATTGCAAAGCTTGTCCTTGAGTGGGTCAAGGAGCAGGGCGGCATCGAGGCAATGAAGGCTCTCAACGAGAAGAAGGCTAAGCTTCTCTACGATTTCCTCGACAACTCCAAGATGTTCAATGGCACTGTAGTTGCTGAGGACCGCTCCCTCATGAACGTTCCCTTCGTTACCGGCAATGACGAGCTCGATGCCAAGTTTGTTGCAGAGGCAAAGAAGGCTGGCTTCGTAAACCTCAAGGGTCACCGTTCGGTCGGCGGCATGAGAGCTTCCATCTACAACGCTATGCCTTACGAGGGCGTTGAGGCTCTGGTTGAGTTCATGAAGAAGTTCGAGGCTGAAAACGCTTAATTCGATTACAAAACGTTATATTAATATAATATTATTACAAATTGGAGTGAATCAAAGTGGCAAACGCACAGATTTTAACCCTTAATAAGATCGCAAAGGTCGGTCTCGACCGCTTCCCGGCAAATTACGTCATCGGTGAGGATATCGCAGCTCCCGAAGGCATCATGGTCCGTTCGGCATCTCTCCACGAGATGGATATGCCCGAAAGCCTTCTTGCAATCGCAAGAGCCGGCGCCGGCGTCAACAATATTCCCATCGAGAAGTGCTCCGAGCAGGGTATCGTAGTTTTCAATACCCCGGGCGCAAACGCAAACGCTGTCAAGGAGCTTGTTGTCGGTGCTCTCTTCCTTGCTTCCCGTAAGGTTGTTCCGGCTATCGACTGGGCAAAGACCCTCAAGGGCAACGGCGCAGAGGTCGGCAAGATGGTTGAAAAGGGTAAGTCTGCTTTTGCAGGTCCCGAAATCAAGGGCAAGAAGCTTGGCGTTATCGGTCTTGGCGCAATCGGTGTCATGGTTGCAAATGCTGCTTACGCTCTCGATATGGAAGTCCTCGGCTACGACCCCTATCTCTCTGTTGACGCTGCATGGTCCCTTAATCGTCAGACCCGGCATGCTGCATCTCTTGATGAGATTTACAAGGAGTGCGATTACATCACCATTCATGTTCCCTGCAATGCAAACACCAAGGGAATGATCAACGATGAGGCTATCGCAAAGATGAAGGACGGCGTTCGTATTCTCAACTTCTCCCGTGCTGAACTGGTTGATTCCGCTGCTATCGTTGCTGCTGTTACTGAGGGCAAGGTTGCCAGCTATATCACTGACTTCCCGACCGATGAGCAGCTGTGTGTTGAAGGCATCGTAGCTATTCCTCACCTCGGCGCTTCCACTCCGGAGTCTGAGGACAACTGCGCTGTCATGGCAGCTGATGAGCTCCGCAGCTTCATCGAGACCGGCAGCATCAAGAACTCGGTCAACTATCCGGCACTCGATTGCGGTGCTGTTGAGGCAAACCGTGTCTGCATCATGCACAAGAATATTCCGAATGTTATTTCTCAGCTTTCCGGTGTTCTCTCTGAGGCAGGTATCAACATCGAGAATCTTCTCAGCCGTTCCAAGGGTGACTATGCATACACCGTAATGGACTATGCAGGCGACATCTCTGCAGACGGTCTGGCAAAGATTCAGGCTGTCGAAGGTGTTATCCGCGCAAGAATCATTGGCTGATAAACGGGTTTAATTATAACAAAGAATAAACGCTCCGGCGGTGAAGTAAACTCTTCGCTGCCGGAGCATTTTATTTTATGGTGCAGATTTGAGCAGAGCAGGTGATTATAATTGTCTTATCCGGTGAGGTGGATTCCGGTTCATGCAGATAATCGTCACCCAAGTCTGCCGATCAGTGACATACAGCGGCTCATCGGCATATGGCAGCATCGCAGACCGTGCAAGGCGCCGTGAGGTCGGATATATACGCTGCACAATCCAGCCGACTGCTGAAAAATATTCTGAGTGAGCTTTATTTCGGCAATACACCCTCGCAGTACACGAAGTCTGTAAGTGCTCAGACCGCGAACACCGGTTATCTCAACCGAGTCGGAAAATAATCTGATTCCAGCCTTTTTTCCGGCGTCCGCTCCGACAAGAGTTCTCCAGAATAATACAGATACCGCCGGTATCAGGAGCAGAAGCAGAAGTTCGCGCCATCTTCCGGCGGTCAGTGCAATCCGCACAGAGATTATCAGCAGAGCAGCGCCTGCAGTTCCCCACCAGCGCCACCAGCGCGTACAGTCAGCGGTGTCGATTCGCATGGAGGCTTCACCGTGCGGAAATATTGCTGCAGTTTCAATAACCGAGGAGCGCCGATCTGTCGGAGGCAGGAGCAGACAGCTGCCTGCTCCAGGAATTATTGCCCGGCAGCTTTCGCGGTGCAGCATTCCTGTCAGCAGTGTGCGTCGTGATTCAATGGCAGTTACAGCATCTACAGGAAAGGTCAGCGTTTTTCTGACAATTATGCCTCTGCCGGTCATGATGCTTCCGCCTGAGCGGACATATCTGAACCGTCCAAAGGCAAAAAGCGAGTAGACAGTATGTGTAAGCCAGCCTGCGGCAGGTATAAGAGCAAAAGCGGAATACAGCGGAGAAACGTCAGGCAGAATCAGCTGCCCGGCGCTTTCGAACGCGGTGTATATGCGGGCAGAGAGATTCCGGTCGATATGCCGGGTAGCCCATGACAGCAGAGGAATTGACAAGAGCAGACCGGAAAGAAAATCCGACTGCGATAGTGCGAGCAGAAACAGCTCTCCGCGGCGGGCGCGGTATTCACGGGTATACCCTTTGTCAATCGGCATGAGTCTGCCGGCAAGCTGTCTGGCGGTGTCGCGTTTTACAGTAAGCGCAGAACAGCTGGCGTTTTTTCTGCTGTCAGCATGAGTGTACAGCGAGATCCTGACCGAGCCGAACAGGGAAAGAAAGGGTGAGCGCTTTATCTCAGCGGCGGTGAACGAGTGCCGGCGCAGTATGCAGGTTATGGTCGTCAGTACTCCGCGGCGCAGTGCGAGCGAACGACCGAGCCTCCATCTGTTTCTGCTCCATGCGGTTATGGCGGCAATTATAATCAGAGCTGCGGCAGCAGCGATAACAACAACGGCAGACAAGCTGCGGTCGGCGGTATACAACAGATAAAGCCCTATAACCGGACCGGATAGTGCTGCCCACGCAGAGAGCAGTTTTATTGTGTGAGCAATCAGATAAGCCGGATTCTGTCTTTTCCACATCATTCTGTCCTCTCAAGCAGCCGCCGGAGCCGCTCAGCCTCGACAGGGTCAAGTCCGTGCATACTCACCTTTCCTGCTGAGGTCATGAATACAAGCGTTGCAAGTCCGAATATCCTTTCGGCAGGTCCTCTGCAAAGCCTGATGTACTGTATCTGACGGCGCGGAATGAGAAGAGTCTGCCGGAAAATAAGTCCGCGCTCTATCATAAGCCAGTTCCGGTGTCTTGTGTATGTCAGACCGGATACGTAGAGGTCGGGCAGAGTGATTGCCGCAAGCAGAGAACCTGCGGTCAGTGCCGCCGGAAGGATATATACCGCTGTGCCGATACTGACAGCCACAAGAAATGCTGCAGATATCAGCACAGTGCAGACCGATATGATATAAGCTCTTATAAGATGTGTGTAACGTCCGGAACATTTCTGGGGTACGCCACAAGCCATATTATTACTCCTTTGACTGATAAGTCAATAAGATTGCTTCAGTTGAAAATAAGTCACTGTTGCTAATATGCTTTGCAGTAATTGGAAATATATACCTTGGAATGTAAAGTAAAACAATCTTAAATTCTGCAGGTCTATGCGTACCAGCCTGAGGCAGAGAACTGGCTGTATTTATCGTCAATCCGAAGCCCGCGTTCAAGAGCGAGGAGCAGCCTCAGACGGCGCAGAATACGGTATACAACCGATTCGCTGATGCTGAGCTCACGTGCGGCGAGGGCTACGCGCTGACTGATGCTTCCACGGCTGAATGCAGACTGGGAGGGATGGAGATAGACACGCTCAAGACATTGCCGTGCAAGCCAGCCGTCAGGTTCGCTGCGCAGGCGTTGTATGACACGGTATACCGCCTCAAGATCACTTACGTTGGCGCGCTGCCACTCGTTGGCATTAAGCCTGAGCTGACGAAGCTGCTCGCTGTCGGGACAACCGCACTGCGCATAATATCGGTATGCCTCACATACATAATCACGGTAGTTATCCTTTTTCATAATCGGGAAAACACTCCTTTGGAAAATGATATTATTTCAACCGCGGTCTGAATGGGGAGACATCAGCGGCAAATTAAGTCAGAACATGAAGATATTTTTACAGTAAAGATTCATTTTGACTTAAAAGAACATATGTTCTTCATGTGAGGCATAATAACACGTTTTATGACTTATGTCAAGCTTTGTTTTGATTGAAAAGCACCATCAAACGGACAATATATTGACGTAAAAAGGCGTGTTTGTTAGAATAATGCCGAATAAGAAATGATTATAAAAAATATTCGGGAGAAAAAATTATGAAAACTGGAAAGTTTTCCGAAAGACTCCGTCAGGCGATGGAAACAAGACAGATGACGGCGGCTCAGATATGCGCGCAGAGCGGCATAGGAAAGGGTACGATGTCGGAGTATCTGTCAGGGAGGTATGTTGCAAAAAGCGAAAGGCTTGAGCGGCTGGCGCAGGCGCTCGGCTGTGACCCGAGGTGGCTTGACGGCGAGGATGTTCCGATGCAGCCGATGGAATCTGCAGGCGGCTCACCGGCGGAATGCAGGCTCGATGTATTTGATTCGGTCAGAGCTGATGGCAGCGCCGAAGCCGTCAGCAGCAGGAGTGCGCCTCCGGAGTTCTGCGACGGACGGCATTTCTGGCTCATAATTGGGAGCGGAGTCGGAGAAGAGCTTCTGTTATGCAGGCGGCAGGGAATGCTGCGCGGCGGGCAGACAGGAGTCTTTATTGATGCGCAGGGAAATATGCTTGTTCTAAAATGCGAACAGCGCAGAGATACCATCTGCCTTGTGGAGCAGAACGGGCAGAGACGCGTGTTTATCAACGAAGAAACAGAGGAACTTCATCTTGCCGCAAGGGTCGTGCAGCGTGTACAGGACCTGTAGTCATTCATGCAGTCATTCATATTAAAGAAGTGTTAATTTGCCGTATGAAATATTGACATTGGCGCAGTTGCAGAGTATTATATTATCGTAGGGATATTATATAAACAGATATCAATTGTATTGATTTTTGGGTATAAATAAATAAAGCGCACAAATTCAGACCTGTCCCGGGTCTTGTGCCTTCAAAATAGCAGGAGGTGCTCTTAATATGGAGAACAACAAGAAAATCAACATCTGGCTGGTTATCGGTGCGATTGCAGCTGTTGCAGCTGTTATTGCCTCTCTCACCACCGCATTCCTGATGCTGGAGAAGAAGCGCAAGGATGACGAGGAGCTGGAGCGCTATCTGGATTGCTCTATCCAGTGATCTGACCGAAGCTTGATCTGGGACGGCGGCGCTGCGGTGCCGTTCTGTACCGCAAAAGCGTGATCACTCAAGCTGCGAAGCAGTCATGCTCCGCAGCTTTATGCGTATTTCAGCATAATTTGTGACGGATATTTCCGCAGGGTGTTCTGCCGGGAGTGCCGTCGATTATTCTACAGAAAGATGTGAAAGCATTAATTATGAGATGCAGAAGATGTCACACCAAGCTCTCGCCGGGCAAGAAAACCTGTCCGGTATGCGGCACTCTTGTGCTCAAACGGCGCGGCAGTGTAAGGCTTGCCGCTTCGGCAGGAGGAAGCCGTGCGGGAGGTATAGCTGATGCAATATCGGCAATAGACGGAAGAAAGCTTCTGGCGGCAGTGGTAGCAGTTATTGCGGTGGTCTGCATTGTATGCATGATAGCCGGCTGCGGCTCATGCGGCTCATGTGCTGCCTGCTCTTCGTGCGGTTCATGCAGTTCCTGTACCGCCTGTGCATCGTGCGGCTCGTGCAGCGCCTGTTCGTCGTGCGGTTCCTGTGCTGCCTGCGATGAGAAAGACAATAACAATGAAACGATAGATTTTCCGGAACGCCTGAATGGCGGCAAGATGAGCACTGAATACTGGCACGGCTCGACCCTCTATTATCTCGACGGTGAGAATCTGATGTCAATGAAGCAGGGCGGGTCCACTGCAGTGGAGGTATCCGGCGCAGCGATGAGCAACATATGCGCTGATGATACATATATCTATTATCTGCAGTACGGCAATGTCTGGAGCACACCGAGAGAAAAGCCGCTCACAGTTTCCGATGATCCTGAAGAGAAATATGCTGCGGTGCGTGTGCTCAATGCAACTGTCAGCGGTTCCGATGCAGGAATAAACAGAGTCACAGGCTTTTCGGTCGACAACGGAGTGATGACCTACTGGGGACTCAATTCCAACGGAAACTACAGCATACTTGCACGTCCTGTGGGCAGTTATTCAAGCACACTGCTTCACAGCGGTCAGATTACAAATGTGCAGGTCTACAGAGACTGCGTCTATTTTGTCAGCCGCGAGGAGGCAGACAACGGCATACTCTACAGTGTTTCTTCCACTACAGGTGAGAAGAAAGCTGTTTTTGACAAGGCGGTCAATTTCTATGCGCTCAGCAGCGGCAGTGCTTATGTCTGCCGGTATATTGAGGGCAAGAATACCCTGATACAGATCAATCTCGCAAACAGCAAGATAAAAAACAGCTGGGTCATAGGAGAGATAGACGGCATGATTGCCAATGACCGCTGGGTGTATTACTACACAAACAACAACATGACCGGCGGCGATATATATCGTATGGAGCCTGCTTCCGGTGAGGCTGTCCGTATATTCCACGACAGCAACAGAATCATGCTCACAGGTGTGGCAGGCGACTGCTTCGGTGTGTACACAAATACAGGCTCTACACCTGAGGACCGTCTCACTCACGCAACCTATTACATATTCAACGCTGAGACACGCGAGCGGATACTGTAACAGATGACAGTGGTATAACATAAAATGATAAACATAAAATCCTGACCGGGAAGCTTTTGACCGGTCAGGATTTTTCGCGGAAAAGAAAGCTTATGCACATTGGTAACACTGAAAAGTGGAAAAATTATCAGTGAGGACGAAATTTTTTCAAAAATATGCAAAAATGGCTTGAAAACAGGAGCATAATGGTTTACAATGATATAGAATTACGCTGATTTTATGTTAAAATAGCGGTATCCTACCTGTGTGTTTTCCACATATCGGACGCAGGATTTTGCACATTTTGTGCGTGCGTTGTGGATAACTACAAAATGTTGCGGCTATACATAAAATTTAGTTAAAAATAAACGCTGCCACTGAGCGGCGTAAAAATCACGAAAGGCATGATATTACTATGATTTCTGCTGGCGATTTCAGAAATGGCGTAACTTTTGAGATGGACGGCAACGTTTACTCCATCATCGAGTTTCAGCACGTCAAGCCCGGCAAGGGCGCGGCTTTTGTCCGCACCAAGATCCGCAACGTCATCAGCGGTGCTGTGACCGAGCGTTCCTTCAACCCGACCGAAAAGTTCCCGACCGCTTTTGTTGAGCGCAAGGAGATGCAGTATCTCTACAACGACGGAGAGCTTTATTATTTCATGGATCCGGAATCCTACGAGCAGATTCCCATCAATGCTTCCACTCTTGGCGACAACTTCAAGTTCGTCAAGGAGAACATGGAGTGCAAGGTTATGTCCTACAAGGGCAATGTTTTCGGCGTTGAGCCTCCCAACTTTGTTGAGCTTGAGGTCACCCAGACTGACCCCGGCTTCAAGGGCGATACCGCTACCAACGCAACCAAGCCTGCTACCGTTGAGACCGGTGCTGAGATCAAGGTTCCTCTCTTCATCGAAGAGGGCGACATGATCCGTATTGACACCCGTACCGGTATGTACATGGAGCGCGCATAATTACGTAAGTTACAGCATAATATAAACTGTATACATACATCTATATTACAGGGGGAGGTAATCCTAATGAACACTCTGGAGAAGCTTGCTTATCTCAAAGGTCTTGTAGAGGGTCTTGCTCTTGACGAGACAAAGAAAGACACAAAGGTCATCAACAACCTCATCGGTCTGCTCGAGGACGTAGTCGTATCTCTTGCAGCTCTTGAGGGCAGCGTCAACGAGATGCAGCAGCAGATCGACGCTGTTGACGAGGATCTCGGCGAGATCGAGAAGGATCTCTACAGCGACGAGTGTGACTGCGCTTCCTGCAGCGGCAGTGACGACGGTTGCTGCGACGAGATCTACTACGAAGTAACTTGCCCGACCTGCGGCAATGTCATCAACCTCGACGACGATATGGTCGCTCTTGGTGAGATCGACTGCCCGAACTGCGGCGAGAAGCTGGAGTATGACCTCGAGGGTTAATCAACGGCAATAACGTAAACCTGCCGCCCGGTGATATCCGGGCGGCTGTTTGCGTTTTATGGACACATTCGTTTTCACTGTCAGAGCTTTTTATCAAATAATAGTATAAAAGGACAGAACACAGAGGAAAAGTGTGTCAACTTTGTCACTTGACTTATTCTGCGCCGTGTGGCATATTACTTATGCTGACAGCTGTGCGCTTTTTCGGCGTGTCAGCAGATTTTATCCTTCCGGAGGAGCATTGATTTATGATAGAAAAATGCCGTGCGGTGTGCCGAAGCGTTATATCCGGCGCGTGGTTCATACCGTCGATGTGCGCTTTGACAGCTGTAGCTCTGTGTACCGGCACGAGCCTTATTGGTGCAATGATACTTATCGCGTTTGCGGTGTTTATTCTGCTTTTTTCAGATGATACCTTTGCAGCTCTGTGTCCTGTAATGATTACCGTTATGGGACTGACTGCGTTTTACGACAACTACTACGAGCTGTTTGACTATATATGGGCGGCTGTGCCCTTTGTCATAGCCTTCATTGTGCATATCTTCGCCTATCGCGGCAGCTTTGTCAGGGGAAGGTTCACGTGGAGCCTTGCAGCGGTCAGCGTCTCGCTGCTTGTCGGCGGAATAGGTGTAATTTCTGCCGAAGAGTATTTCAGCGGAGTGTCGCTGTATTATATGCTCGGACTCGGTGTGGCTCTGCTGCTGGTGTATCTGCTTATTTGTCCCAGACTCTCAAGACCGAAGGATTACGACCTGGTCACACGTTTTGCATCGCTTCTTTACGGCATGGCTCTGCTTGCCGCGCTGATAATCATTCTGTTCTATGTGCGCAACTGGGAAGATCTGATGCCGGAATTCAAAACACCCTTTATCAGCTACCGCAACTTCTGCACAACTGTCATGCTTTTCGGACTTCCGATGTGCTGTCTGTTCGTTCAGAAAAAGCCGGTTCACCTGATAAGCGTGGCTTTCATCTATTTTATGATGCTTATCGGCGGCTCGCGCAGCGCACTGTTTTTCGGAACGGTTGAGCTTGTGCTCTGCCTCGGATACATATATCTGCGCTCCGATGAGGAAAAGAAAAAGAAGTACCGCAAAATTGCCATGGTGTGTGCAATTCCTGTGCTGGCTGTGGGCGGATACCTCATTTATACCTTCTTCTTTGGCGAATCGGGACGTATGGGGGAGCATTTTATCCGTCCGACCGAGCGCCGTCCGCGTCTCTACCGTCAGGGTGTACTCGATTTCCTTGAGGAGCCGATACTTGGCTTCGGCATAGGAAATATGAAGAATGCAAATATTTACCTCGGTGTTCCGGGCAGTATAATGTTCTACCACAATTCCACGCTGCAGGTCATGGCATCGCTGGGAATTGTCGGCTGTGCGGCATACGGCTGGCAGCTGTTTGAGCGCGTGAGAATGCTCTGGCTCAAGAGAGATACCGATGCATTCCTGATGACCATACCGTTTATCGGCATAACACTCATGTCGCAGACAAATCCGGGCTCGTTCTGCCCGCTGCCGACCGCACTGCTGCTGGTTGTCATGTTTGCGGTGGTAGAATTCGAGAACAGCAGAAAGATTCAGGAGAACAAGCCGGGAGAATAATGATGACGATACGCAACGCATTACCCTGCGACAGTGCTGCTGTTGCTGCAATAAGCTGCGATGCGATGGGCTACTTCTGTACAGAAGAGCTTGTGCGCAGCCGTATTGAAAATATCAATGAAAACCGCGAAGTGGTGTTTGTTGCAGAAAGTGACGGCGAGGTAATGGGATTTATTCACGCTGAGGTGTATGATTTGCTCTATGCTGAACGCATGGTGAATATTCTCGGACTGGCTGTAGGGTCAGAATTCAGACGGCGCGGCGCAGGCCGAATGCTGATGGAAGCGGCTGAAAACTGGGCGAAAGAACACGGTGCAGAAGGTATCCGCCTGAACTCCGGTGGAACGAGGCTTGAAGCACACCGGTTTTACCGCGCATCAGGATTCAGCAGCGAGAAACAGCAGCTGAGATTTGAGAAGCTGTTCTGATAAAATACAGATGAATTAATTATTATTAAATCGCACTGTAGGAAAGTGGTTTCTGCAGTGCGATTTTTGGTTGACATAGAGTGTGGGTGGGAATATAATATTCGATAAAATTCAGTTAAGCATCGGCTAAGTAAGTGAGCCGCTGCTTGACGTCCGAAATTGATTTACCGACCATAAGTCAAAGCCAGTAAATATTTCGGATACGCTTAAGCCGCCGTCAAGCGCTTTTTTGTAAAGTGCCTTCCGGATAATAAAGTTAATATGATAAATTTGGGTTTAGCGCACTCACCTTCAGTGATGCACCAACCGCACACACCCCAAGACCGAGCCGGAAGAATATCGGAGAGGTCAGCCGGCCTGAGATGTTGCACCGGGAGCCGCCCATAGGTGAGATCCGAGCCGGAAATTTATCGGCTCGGGGAGCAGCCTGCGTGAGATCATTCGCAAAGCGAAAAAATGAGAGTACACCGCCTGAGACGACGAGCTGATGATAAGTCATGATTGCGCATTGCAG
>JAZNOP010000044.1:0-16843 GCA_045580875.1 Acutalibacteraceae bacterium | reverse complement strand
GTCGATCAAAACTTTTACTCCGCTAAACCAAAATTTACTCGCTATGCACATAATATTGCTATTGCATCTGCTATATAAAAATACTATAATTATATTGTAACCATGCAACAAGGAGGTTTAATGCAATGATCGTTACAAGAGAAACAATTATCGGCGATATTCTCGATGCCGACCGCACTACTGCACCCTATTTCCTTGAGATGGGTATGCACTGCCTGGGCTGCCCCAGCGCACGCGGCGAGAGCCTCGAGCAGGCTTGCGCTGTTCATGGCGTAAACTGCGACGAGCTTGTCGAGAAGCTCAATAAGCACATGAACAAGGGCGAGTAATTTTCGCTCTGTCAATCAGCTTGCATTGAAGTGCCCGGTCGCTGTCTGCAGCGTTCGGGCACTGATTAATTCGAGGTTGGTCAGCAGCTTTCAGACCGGCAGGGATGGTAATATAAATGAATGAAAGAATGTTTTCGCTCGGCGGCAGATTGTCTGCGTGTGCCGGATTTGTCAGACATGGCTCGATTGCCGCGGATATCGGAACCGATCACGCAAAACTGCCCGTTTGGCTTGTCAGCGAGGGAATAGTTCCTCGAGCAATTGCCTCAGATATAAATCAGGGACCGATAGAGTCGGCGCGCAGAAATATATCGCGTTACGGTCTTGATGATAAAATAAAAACCTTCGTAGGCAACGGACTTGAAAAAATATCGCCCGATATGGCGCAGGATATAATAATAGCCGGAATGGGCGGAGAACTGATTGCAGCCATTCTTTCGGCTGCAGAGTGGATAAAGTCGCCGGTATACCGGCTTATACTCCAGCCGATGTCCCACCCTGAACGCCTGCGCGAGTGGCTTTATGAGAATCAGTTTGCAATTATCGCTGAACAGGCGGTAATGGATACAAATAAGATATATACCGTTATTTGCGCTGAGTACAGCGGCAAAAAAGCGGAATACAGTGAATACGACAAATATGCCGGTGGTCTGGCAGGGAAAAATGATGAGCTCAGCTTGGCTTTTCTGCGCCGGCAGGCTAAACAGCTGCGCATAACGGCTCAGGGGCTGAGGTGCGCCGGAGATGAGGAAAGCGCACTCAGACTTGAGTCGGCAGCGAAAAAACTGGAGGGATAATTAAATGGCAAAGGTTAAAGAGATTTTTGCTGTAATTGACAGCATTGCACCTTTTGATTCGCAGATGGATTTTGACCGCGCAGGTTTCCTTGTGGGCAACGCTGAAGCAGATGTACAGAAAGCACTGCTTGCGCTCGATGTCACGAAAGAGGTTGTTGATGAAGCGGTTGAGCTTGGCTGTCAGCTGATAATCAGCCATCATCCGGTAATATGGGATCCGATAAAGCGTCTTATGAGCGATTCGCTTGTGTATAAGCTGGCACAGAATAATCTGTCTGTTATCTCAGCGCATACAAATCTTGATAAGGCAGATGAGGGCGTCAACGATTGCCTTGCCCGCAAAATCGGTCTGATAAATACTCACCGTACCGAGTGCCCCGGCTGTGAGGAGATCGGCACATACGGAGAACTGCCTGAGCCGCTTTCTGCCCGTGATTTCGCAATTAAGGTCAGAGATGCTCTGGGCTGCGATGCAGTGCAGTACACAGAGGGCAGGGACATGATAAAGAGAGTCACCGTTATCGGCGGAGGCGGCGGAGATTTTGCCATGCCTGCGCTCGAAAGCGAAGCCGATGCGGTTGTTACCGGTGAAGCAAAGCATAACCAGCTTGTCGACATTGCGGCAGCGGGTAAGACTCTCATAGTGGCAGGACATTTCGAAACAGAAGTAATTGTTATGCCGCACCTTGCAGAAATGCTTGCTGAACGCACCAACGGTACAGAGTATATTGTTTCCAGGGCAAAATCACCTGCAAGATTTGTCTGAGCATGAATTGCCTCACCGATACTCATTATCATAATCACACAGGAGAATTAATAAATGGCACTTGACGGTGTTTCACTTCACCTTGTTAAAAAAGAACTAGAGAACAGGCTGCTTGATGCCAAGGTGGATAAAATCCATCAACCGTCGCGCGAGGAGCTTATTTTTGTAATGCGCGGCAGAGAGGGGGCATACCGCCTGCTTGTTTCGGCAAAAGCCAACTGCCCGCGTATTCATATCACATCAAAATCCTTTGAGAATCCGGCGCAGCCGCCGATGCTGTGTATGCTGCTGAGAAAAAAGCTGACCGGAGCAAGATTGCGTGCTGTGCGTCAGCTGGGGCTTGACCGTGTGCTTATGCTCGATTTTGAAGGTCTCAATGAGCTTGGCGATATGCGTACGCTTACCCTTACAGTAGAGATAATGGGCAGATGCTCAAATGCTGTGCTCACTGAGGAAAGCGGAAGAATCGTTGATGCGCTCAAGCGGGTTGACGGTGCAATGAGCAGCATGAGAATGATACTCCCGGGACTCAGCTACAGCCTGCCGCCCATGCAGGATAAGCTCAATATTCTTACCGAATCCACGGAGTGTATCATTGAACGTATAAGACAGCACAGTGCTGAGCCGCTCGATAAGGCGATACTTGCTTCAGTTCAGGGATTATCGCCGATTGTATGCCGCGAGCTGGCGTGGCGCGCCTGCGGTCAGACCGATGCCATAGCCGACCGCATGCCGGAATCAGTGTGGTATAATCTGACAGAGCAGATAGACACACTGCGGTATGTGCTCGAAAAAGGCTGCGGTAAGCCGACCATGGCTGTTGATGCAAACGGCAGACCGGTCGATATTGCAATGATGGATATCATGCAGTACGGAGAGGGCGTATCTGTACGCCGTTTTGAAAGCTTCGGAGAGCTGCTTGACAGCTTCTATTATGAAAAGGACAATGCAGAGCATATCAGGGTCAATGCAAACGACCTGCTGCGTGTGCTCAGCAGCGCAAGCGATCGAATTGCGCGTAAGCTTACCCTTCAGCGCAAGGAGCTTGAGCAGGCTCGCGACCGTGAACAGCTCAGATTGTACGGCGATCTTGTCAATGCGAATATCTACCGTCTTGAAAAAGGTCAGTGCTTTGCTGAACTGGAGAATTACTACAGCGAGGAAATGGAAACGGTGCGCATTGCGCTCGACCCCATGCTGACTCCGGCACAGAATGCACAGGCATATTACCGCGAATACCGCAAGGCTCAGACTGCTGAGGAGCATCTTGTTCCGCTCATTGAGCAGGGTGAGGCAGAGCTTTCCTATCTTGATGAGGTGTTCGATGCACTCAGCCGCGCCCGCACAAACGGGGACGTTGCCGAGATTCGCGCCGAGCTGACAGATGAGGGATATATCCGCCGTCAGAAGCAGAACGGAAAGAAGCAGAATTCAACTCTGCCGCCGCTGAAATTCATGTCGGACGACGGCTTTGAGATAATAGTCGGACGCAATAACCGCCAGAACGACAAGCTGTCGCTGAAACAGGCGGCGAAGACAGATATATGGCTCCACGCCTGCAAAATGCCGGGCGCTCACGTTATCATCTGCGCTCAGGGCGAAACAGTTCCGAATTCGACTATTGAACAGGCGGCAATTATCGCAGCCTGCTTCAGCAAGGGCAGGGAAGCCGGAACTGTGCCGATAGATTTCACCTTTGCAAAGCACGTATACAAGCTGCCAGGAGCCAAGCCGGGAATGGTCAACTATACAAATCAGCAGACAGTTTATGTGAAACCGGACAGAGAGCTTGCCGACCGGCTGAAGCAGCCGTAAGCGAACAAGTCAGTTTGTGCTGAAAAATGTTGCACACAGGTACGTTTTCTGTTATAATCTAAAATAACCCAAAACAGAAAGGGAAGAGGAAAAATGTCTGTAAAAAGAAAAGTACAGCGCCAGATTGTAAGCGCAAGCGGCGCAAAGAAGTCCACTGTGACTACCGGTCCGAGAAAGAATTCCACCATGACCGCAAAGACCAGCCCGAAGAGAAAGAAGTCAGCAAATGCAGCACCGACCGTTTCTCCGGCACATAAGAAAAAGGCTCTGGGAATGCGCATCGGTGCAGCAGTGCTCTGGCTGTTCGCAATTGCATTTGAGGTGCTTGTAATTCTCGTGCTCAACAAGACCATCTATGTTCCTGACGAGCAGAAAATGCTCTGGCTGATTGTCGGCATCGCACTTGACCTTGTCTGCGTATTCTCCGGTGCAATGCTCTGGAAGCAGTCAAACCGCATCGACCCTGCATCAAAGAAGAATAAGGTCAAGTTCTTCCTTTGGAATCAGATGGGTCTCATCGCTGCTCTTGTTGCTTTTGTTCCGCTGGTAATCATCCTTCTCAAGGATAAGGAACTCGACGAGAAGACAAAGAAGATCGTTTCCATTGTTGCCTGTGCCGCAGCTCTGCTTGCAGTCGGTACTTCCATCGATTACACTCCTGTTTCTGCTGAAGAGCTTGCAACCGCTCAGGAGGAATCCTATATCTACAGTGACGGTACCGCATACTGGACCCGTTTTGGCAAGTGTTATCACTACGATGTAGATTGCCAGTCCCTGCAGAATTCCGAGGTAATTTTCGAAGGCACCGTTGACGAGGCTTTCGAGGCAAACCGTGAGAAGCCCTGCTCCTTCTGTGCTGATGCAGAGGTTCTTGAGGCTCTCAGAGAGGTTTCCGGCAGCGATATCTTTGAGGTTTCCGGTTCGGATGTCGTTGACGAGCTTCTTGCTCCTGCAGCATAATCTGTAATACATAAACGAGGACGGCGCATTGCAAAGCGGTGCATCGTCCTCTGTTATTTCAGCGAGGTTTTATATGGACCGTAAGAAACTGATAATCCGCGCGGCTGCAGCTGTCGCGTTGCTGATACTTTGCATGATTGCCTTTGATGTCAGGCTGAAAACGATGGAATATACTGTCGATGCGCCGCAGATAGAAAGCAGGGTGCGTATAGCCCTTGTGACCGACCTGCATTCCTGCAGCTACGGCAGGGAGCAGCGCACTCTCATCGATGCAATTGATGCACAGGCTCCGGATATGGTCATGCTTGGCGGAGACATTTTTGATGATGTCATGGACAATGAAAACTCAAGGTTGTTTGTCGGAGAGATAGCCGCACGTTATCAGTGCTTTTACGTCACCGGAAATCACGAGTACTGGAGCTATGAGGCGGAAAGCTTTGTAGATTATATCAGCAGCTGCGGCGTGACAGTGCTCAGAGGAGACTGCGTGCCGGTTGAAATAAACGGTCAGATGATAAATATCTGCGGTATAGATGATCCCGACGGCTGGGAATATGGCAATCCTCCGCTGAGTCTGCATCAGCAGCTTACGGCGGCAAACGGTGCTGCGGATAACGGAAATTACACCGTGCTGCTGTCTCATCGACCAGAGCTGACAGAGCTGTATCAACAGTACGATTTTGATCTGATACTGTCAGGTCATGCACACGGCGGACAGTGGCGCATACCTCTGCTGCTCAACGGTCTGATAGCGCCCGGACAGGGGCTCTTTCCGGAATATGCGGGCGGCTGTTATGATATCGGAGATACACTGCTTATTGTCAGCCGCGGTCTTGCAAGAGAATCGACAAGAGTGCCGCGCATATTCAACCGCCCTGAACTGGTCATAGTCGATGTTATCTGATTAATCAATTAAAAACAGCGCACCCGGGTCAGTCGACCTGAGTGCGCTGTTGTGTTTTATTCAGGGTATTACAGCTTTATGCGCAGTTTCTTCTGCTCGCCGTTTATGGTGTAATCAACCGAAAGCTTTCTGCCGTTTATTGCTATGCCGGTCACATCTGCTTCGCTCAGAGCCATGGTCTCAGCGTACAGCTTTTTCTGCTTGTCATTGTACTTTCCGGCGTTGTCTGACATGAAAAGCACCGAGCCGAACAAGCCGTTTATGGTAGCAAGCTGACGCTTTCTTTTTGCTGACATCTTTATGTTATCGTTTCTGAGCAGAAAAACATCGGGGTCATTCCAGAATGCTCTGCCGTCGAGCTGGCGGCGGAAGGTGGAGTCAAGCACAGCGTTTCTGGTGGATACACGCTCGTGGTGGATAATTCTCATTATAGGAACATCATTCCAGTCGAGACCGACGTCGCAGCCGATACGGCAGTAGTCGACCTTGCCGAAGGAAGGCCACAGCGGAACACCGCAGCCGAGAATGAATTTTTCACCGACCAGCTCGCGAAGAAGATCCATTGCCTCGCACATATACTGTCCGCGGGTCTTTTCTGCAGTGTTCAGATATGCTGCAGCATAAAGAAAATCAAGCTTTACAAAATCAAAGCCGAAATCGTTGAGAACGGTGTCGAATACTGTTTTAAGATAGGCGCGCACCTCGGGATTCCCGAGGTCAAGAGCATAAGAGCCGCTCCAGTTTCGTCCGGCATATACCATTTCGCCGTTCCCGTCCCTGAGGATCCAGTCCTTTTTTGTTTTGTATATCTCAGATTTGATTTCGCACAGGAAGGGAGCAAGCCACAGACCGGCAAGCATGCCGTCGGAGTGAATCTGTTCAACTATCGGCTTGAGTCCGTTGGGGAATTTCTTTTTATCAATGCTCAGCCAGTCACCGACAGCAGTCTGATAACCGTCGTCAATCTGGAAAATCTCCGGCTCAAGAGGGAGATTGCGCATTCCATTTATGTCGCGCGTGATGATCTCCTCGTTGATGTTCGGATAGTAATTGTACCAGCTTGTATATCCGCGCAGAGGCTTGTGGCGCGGCTTGTCAATGCCCATCATTGCAAACCAGCGGTCAAACACCTCATCATCGCTGCCCGAAAGGAAAGCAAGAGAGAAAAGCTCATAGTCACCGGTCACAACAAGACCGGCGCAGTCCTTTTCAATGCACAGATGCTGTTTTTTTGCATCATAGCGCAGAATGGTATAGCCGGTGCGCTCATTGAGCGAGCCGATGAAGTCAATTGTATCGCCGCGGCGGATATAGCCGTAGGAAAAGCCGTGCAGGTCACCTTTCCGACCGGTGTAATCAATAATATGATAGTCGCCGTATCTGTTGATGCCGAAGTATTTTATTGCAGCCTTAGGTATCCGGCGAAGACCGTACATACGGTAATCATCGGTCATCTCGCGGGTCTCGGTCCATGACTGATATCCGTTGAGCAGAATACGCCCGTTTTTGCTGTATGCCCAGCCTCCGGTGATAACCGCACTGCTGATTGTCAGCGGTGTCTTTGCTGAAAGAATAATTTTAAGAGATTCGCCTGTGTCATCAACCGAAACAGTGCATACATCATTTTCGAAATTTTCTGAAAAACTGAAGCTGTGCGGCTTGCCGTCAGCCATAAGAGAAAGTCTGATAATGCGGTCGGTCATTCCGATTTCCTCCTTATGTTAGAATTCCGCAGAGATTCTGCGCTGATCTTTTGCTGATACCATTGTATCATACCTGTCAACATATCTGAAGAGGCGGTGTCGGGAAGCTTCTGCTCCTGTAGTGTGTGCTTTTCTGTTTATATATTAAAATTTATATATATTTAATGGACTAAGCGTAAATAAAGTGATAAAATAAAAGAAATATACACACAACAAACGGAGGACAGCTGAGAGATGAAAAACAGCGTTTCAAAGATTCTCGTTTCATTGATACTTCTGCTGGTGATGATGCTTGAGATGGCGGTTCCCGCCATGGCAGTTCCCGGCGAAAGCTTTATGGTCGTGACCAACGGCACCTATGTCAATGTCCGCGCAGGTGCAGGCTCGGGCTATGCAAAGGTCGGTACTGTACAGTATGCCGGCACAGAATTTGCATATCTCGGCGAGGCAAACGACAGCAGCGGCAAGCTGTGGTACAATATCCAGTACACAGCAAGCAAGAAGGGCTGGGTTTCAAGTGATTTCAGCTCGAAAATAGGCTACACCAAAGACTATGCGCAGTCCTATATCGAAGCAGCTGCCAAACGTGCCGGAGCAGTCGGTGTGCAGGTTGCTGTGATAGAAAACGGCGTTGTTACTGATAAATACAACTACGGCTACGCGACAAGAACAACAATGCCGATGAATGAAGATATAAAGATACGCGCCGCCTCAATATCAAAGGTTGTGCTCGCAATGGGCGCACTGAGGCTTCAGGAAGCCGGCAATGTGCTCTTTACGGACAGTATCGGCAAATACTGGCAGACCAGCATTCCGAAGGCAGTCTCGCTTGAACATCTTTTCACACACACATCAACACTGATGGCATTGAGCTACTCAGCCAACAAAGAGACCACACGCGCGCAGATATCCCGTGCCGCGAACTACGGAAGCGGCAACCCGGGCGAAGCGAAAAGATGGTATTACAACAACTATGCAATAGGTATTGCAGGTTCAACGCTCGAACTTGCGGCAGGAAGAAACATTGATGCTATAATGTCAGAGTCTTTCTTTGATCCGCTTGGTATTGACGCATCGTTTTTCTCCGGAGATATAGACAGCAAAGACAAGCTTGCAACGCTGTACAGTGCCGCCGACGGAGTTTCCCGCTCGGTTGAGACGCAGCTTGCAATACACGGCGGTGAACCTGGTACAAATACAGCCTACTTTGCCGGCGGTATCACAATCAGCGCCAAAGATATGGCAAAGATGGTCGCAATACTTGCAAATGACGGTACATACGACGGTGTCAGATATCTCACTCCGGAATCGGTTGCGCTGATGGAGAGAATGTATTTTACCATCTCGGCCGACGGCGGAAAGTTTGAACAGTGTATGCCTATGCGCCATAAAGCAGGTCTCTATGGTCAGAACGAGCTTTTCTATCACACAGGCAATGCTTACGGAGTGCTCTCGCTCGTGTCCTATAATCCTGAGACGCGCAACGGCGTTGTTGTAATAACAACCGGCGCATCTGATGCAAGAGATTCACAGGGCATCTATGATATCTGCGGCAGAATAACAAAGTTCCTCTATGGTGTTGCAGATAATGCAGACGGAAGCACAACAACATCTTCGACAACTTCAACAACCGCAACAACTACCACTTCAGCAACCACTGCTGAAAGCACAACTACAACCACAGTATCGACAACAACCGGCTCACAGACAACAGGCACTTCGGTATCAGCATCGGATACAACTACAACTACAGCTTCAACAACCACTACAACAAAGTTTACAACCACACAGTCAGATGAGATAACAATTGCAACTGTTACCGGAAGTGTTGTATATATCCGCTCCGGCGCCGGAAGTGAATATGCAAAGATAGATTCAGTCGGGAAGGGCGATAAGCTTCAGGTTGTCGGCAGTGCGAAGGACAGCACCGGCAGAGTGTGGTATGCAGTGAAAATCGGCGATGATATTGGATTCATATCCAGCGCCTATGTGAAAATTTCCACCTCTGAAACGCTGCCGGAGTCATCGTCAACTACCGCATCTTCAACCACAACACAGTCTTCGACTACCAACTCGACCACCACAAAGACAACACAGTCATCAACGACAAAATCGACGACAAAATCAACAACAACCACCACAGCAGCGACAACAACGACCACCCGTCCTGCTGATGACAGAGTTATCAGACTCGGCGGCGCATCGCGCCTCGAAACGGCAATACTTGTCAGCAGAGAGGGCTGGGATAAGGCGGACAGCTTAATAATTGCAAACGGATATACTTTTGCCGATTCACTGGCAGGTGTACCGCTGGCAAAGGCGCTCGATGCACCTATACTGCTTACTGTAGGTAAGGAGCTGGAGGAAAATGTTGCGGCTGAGATTGAGAGACTCGGCGCGAGAAAGGCATATATCCTCGGCGGAGAGCTGGCTGTCAGCACACAGGTTGCAAAGGATATCGAAAGACTTGGCGTAACTGTCGAGCGAATCGCAGGCAAATCAAGATATGCCACCGCAGTTGAGATTGCCAGAAAGCTTACCAGCGTGACAGGAAGCCAGCCGTCTGTATTTTACTTTGCAAGTGCTGTCAATTATCCTGATGCTCTTGCGATAAGCACTGTAGCGGCTATCGAGGGCAACCCGATACTTTATCTTCCGGATAAGGGAGAGATAGACAGCACAACCGCCGGCTTTGTTTCTCAGAGCACCTGCCGCAAAGCGGTAATTCTCGGCGGAGAGCTGGCTGTATCAGCCAGGGGTGAAAGCTCTGTAAAGAAATACATTTCAGCAACTGAGCGTATATTTGGCAAGAGCCGCTACGATACTGCGCTGAAGATATGCCGTACCTATGCTGATATTTATACCTCTGACTATGCTGCCATTGCTACAGGAATAAACTTCCCTGATGCACTGTCGGGCGGAGCTCTTGCTGCGAAGTATGGAATGCCGATAGTGCTTGTCGGTAAAACGGCTGACAGCAGCATAGCAGGATATATCAGCAGCATATCGCCTGAGAAGATTTATATCTTCGGCGGTACAGGAGCGGTAGCGGATTCGGTAGTCAGCGACCTGCTTAAATAACCATTCAATTATGATCGGAGCAGACTGAATGATAAAAAACATTATTTTTGATATCGGTGAGGTGCTGGTTGATTTTGCGTGGCGTGAGCATATGCGCGAAACACTGGGCTTTTCAGAAGATGCAATACGGACCCTCGGCGAAAAATGGATAGGCGGTCCGATGTGGCAGGAGCTTGACCGCGGTGTTTTCACCGAGGAAGAGATGATTGCTGCTGCGAAGAAGGAAATTCCGGAATTTGCTGACGAGATTCAGAAGTTCTGGGATAACCCGGACGGAATCGTGCGCTGCCGTGAAAATTCAGCCCGGTGGTTGAAATCACTCAAAGAGCGCGGTTACAGCGTATATCTTCTTTCGAATTACCCCAGAAGTCTGTTTGAGGTGCATATAAAGGATTTTGCTTTTATACCGTATACAGATGGGCGAGTCGTTTCCTGTTATGAAAAGGTTATGAAGCCGGATATCGGCATATATAAGATATTGCTTGAGCGATTCTCGCTCAGTGCAGAGGAATGTGTCTTCATTGACGACCGCGAAGAGAATATTGCAGGCGCAAAGGCCGCCGGAATGAACGGCATTGTCTTCGGCAGTGCAGAACAGGCAATGTCTGAGCTTGAGGCGCTTCTGTCTGTCGGACAGGGATAACTACTAACAACAGAGAAAAGAGGAAGTCATAATGGCGATTTATTTTAAGAAAGTAAAGCTGGTGTTCGATTCCGGATGGCTGCTTGAGCGTGCAGGCGATGAAAAGCCGACGGTTGAATCGTTCATCGAACATTTCAAGGGCTGTTTCGTTTCGGACATTGACGTTATGGAGTCAACCGAGAGCGGGTGTACCCTGCTCATAAAGACCGGCAAGCTTTCTGAAGAGCTTATCGAAGCTCGTATCGCAGATATACTGGGGAGCCGCTACGGAGTTGATACTGCAGCGAAAAAAGTGTATACAGCAGAGTATGACGATGTTGACTCAAAGACCCTGCAGTCAAAGACCGCCAAGGTTGTCAACCAGTCAGAGGAGAAAGCTCCTGCAGAGGAAAAGCCCTCTGAGGCACAGAAGGCAAATTCTGCTCATGCGGCAGATGCAGCACCCGAGACTGCGCCGAAGTCAGAATCGACTGCGCTTGAGAAGATCAACGGTCTTGTAGGTGCGGTTGAATTCAAGCAGCTTGCAGCAGAGTGTGTTCAGATCGCACCGCAGGTGGTCAAGTACAAGACCCACGAATCCTTTGCGCATCAGTGTTATCTTTTCGCTATAAATGACGGTTACGGTCTTACTACATATCTGAATTATTTCGCAGAGCTGCTGGCGGAGAACAAGCTCTTTGAGTTTGGCTCCGGTTCCAAGGTAATAGAGGAGCGTCTGCTTCCTCCGCAGTCGAAAGACAGCGCAACAAGTCCCTTTGAGCCGATCACAGCCCGTTTCGGCAGATTCGGCAACAGCGGCGGCAAGGTCATGTGCATCGACATGAGCGAGTGGATGACCAAGACAAATGACAAGAGCTTCCGCGAGTTCATCTCCAAAGTAGATGACAACAGCGGTCAGCATATAATTGTTTTCCGCGTACCTTTCGTTGAAAAGGAGATACTCAACGGTATCCGCAAGAATCTCGGTGACCAGCTTTTCATCAGAGATATATCCTTTGTTCCGCTCAATATCGAGGAGCTGACCGTCTGCGCAAGAGAGGCACTTGACCAGCGCGGCTTTACTGCGCAGGAAGATGTGTGGCAGGTATTTGAGGCACGAATCGCCGAGGAAAAGCGTGACGGAAAGTTCTACGGAATCAATACGGTCAACAAAATTATCCGCGAGATGATTTACCACAAGCTGCTCAGCAATGCAATAGCAGGTGAGGATAACACCGAGATCAAAAAGCATGAGGTGCTCCGTCTTGCAAGCAGCTTCAACGAAAATGAGCGCACCGGTTTCGAGATGCTCGATGACCTCGTGGGAATGGATTCCATAAAGAAGCGCATCGAGGAGATAGTTGCTCAGATTGAGCTTTCCACCAAGAATAAGAGCCTCGGCAGCCCGTGCATACACATGAGATTCGTGGGCAACCCCGGTACCGGCAAGACCACGGCAGCACGTGTCATCGGCAAGATACTGCGCGAAAAGGGAATCCTGCGCAACGGTAATTTCTTCGAGTACGCGGGCAGAGATTTCTGCGGCCGCTATGTCGGTGAAACTGCTCCGAAAACCGCCGGAATGTGCCGCGATGCCTACGGCTCGGTCATGTTTATCGACGAGGCATATTCGCTTTACAGCGGCGAGGGACGCAGCACTGTAGACTACGGCAAGGAGGCAATAGATACGCTTATTGCCGAGATGGAGAATCACCGCTCAGACCTTGTGGTCATAATGGCGGGCTATCCTGACGATATGGAAACACTGATGAAGGCAAACGCCGGTCTTGAAAGCCGTATGCCCTTTGTCATAGAGTTCCCGAACTATACCCGTGAACAGCTGCTGCAGATATTCATGCAGATGGCTGACAAGAACTTCAAGTATGATGAAGCTTTCAGCGATGCGGTCAAGGATTATTTTGACCAGATGCCGGAAGATGTCATCACTGCAAAGGAATTCAGCAATGCCCGTTTTGTCCGCAACCTGTTTGAGAGAACATGGGGCAAGGCGGTTCTCCGTACCCAGATGGAGCGCAGTGCTGAGGTTACTCTCAGCAAGGAGGATTTTGTAGCAGCCTGCTCTGACAGCGAATTCCAGAAGACTCTCAACAATCGCAAGGAGAAGCTCGGCTTCGCTATGTAAAGAATTAATGCGGACAGTAGCCGGGTACTCAAAACCAGTTGCTGTCCGCTTGTTGTTTTATTGTTAAGTGGCGCAGTAATCATCGATTCGCTGTTTGTGGTAAAGACTTTTTCGGATCAGTATGCTATTATATTGCCGCTGCAGTGGGGCTATATGGCATAACAACCGCATGATGGCATATATCGAGCGTCATGTGTACGACGGTGTGCCGGAAAGCAATAATATCAATCGCAAAGGAGATACTTCCGATGAGCCTGAAATTTGATTTCAATGAGCGTCATTGCGGCGATAAACTGATATTTTCTGCAATCGAAGCTGTAAAAGATTTTTCTGGTATTACACAGGCAAATAGATATCTCGAGAAGCTGGCGGAAGAATATGCGGAGTTTGTCAGGCTTAACAGTAATGTATACAGATATAAAGACTACTGGCTGAACGTCGGCAAACGCATTTTCATGGCGGCACACGCTGATGCCGTTATGAGTATATCCGGCTGGGATAAAATTCCCTCCTGTGCGCCGATTGGCGTGGTGAATATATGGCTTGACAACGGTGAGGATATGCTGCTGATAACGCGTATCCCGGGCAGTGAAAACCGTCTGATAAAACCATACAGTGAGCTGGATACATCAGATCTCAGGGATATGACAGAGGCAAAACGCTGCCTGCTCGCCGATGCCGATTTGCTGATGGAGCATAATTACGCCTGCATAGCCATAACCGAAGGAACAGCTTCGTGGTACATTATCGATAAAGAACAGCACATCATAATTTCCGATTGGCAGCTTGCATTTTTGCCTGATGCCGCAAAGCCTGCCTACCGCAGACGAGTGCTGAGCATACTTGAAATAAATGAATAAAAAAGCGCAGACACATCGGGAAAACACCGGAAGTGTCTGCGTTTTTGTTTTTGGTAAATTATAAGGATATACTGTTTACGAAAGCGGCAATTTTGCGAATAGTTTCATCAACAGCCTGGTTTGTGTTATCTATGAAAAACTGGAATTTGCCGGCGTTTTTCCGAATCCAGTTGTTATATTCAATCTGCCCCGCAATAAATTCATCGCTGCCGCACATTCTCTCTGCGGGTCTTGCTTTGAGCCTCCGCGTGATCTCTTCGTCAGAGCATATCATGCCGATATAGCAGGTTGAGGTAACCGCCTGCGGGAGCTCAAGCTTGCTGTAAAAATCGGCAGGGCTAAGGCAGGCGGCGAAAATCAGGTTTTTATCACCTGAAAGCCTTACTGCTTCCGACAGGCAGTCGTTGCTGAAGCCTATTTCGTTGTCTGTACCGGCATAATCCCACCAGTTGACACCAACCTCATCTGTGTCGATGCAGATGAAATTTTCAAGCAGATTACTCTCATTCAGCGCCGCAGCAATTGTCGATTTACCAACACCGCACGCAGCACATATCATTACAAGCTTTTTCAAAATATATCACCTCGTGGAATCGCCGCGGAAATTAATCAAAAAACCAAACGTGTTCTGCACATTATCTGCGCCAAAGGTTATGACTGCCATGCGGTACATTGCTTTTGCGTGGATTCTGTCGTGCCAAAGAAACCGCCGAAGCATTTTTCTCAGCGACCAGAGCTCATCATAGCTGCCGCAAATAACAGGATTGTCTAAAAATCCGTCGGTCTGTTCCAACCGGTCAAATCCAGCTTTTCTGCAATCATAAATAGTTCCGTCGTTGTCTGCCTCAATTCCTATCTCACCGAAATAATAGGCATTTACGTTTTTTGTGTGCTCATACATCTGTGAGGCTGTCCGCGGCATATTGCCGTAAAAGGTTTTCCTCTCTGGCAGACAGCTTTTATCTTTGTCAGGCACAGAGGTGTAAAGCGTGTGAAAATCCATTGCGGATTTCAGTACAAGCTCCTTCAGCTTTTCATATTCCTCCCGTGACAATGGTTCCGTTTCAGAATCGAAAATAACATCAGAATCGGCATCAGCAATCTGAAGACTGCTGACCTTTTCCTGCACTATTTCTACATCAAAGTCCGTATCATAATTCTGTTTGCTCCAGCGTGAATACGACTCAATTTCTGCTTTCATTTTGCCGACAGCAATATCAAGACTTTCTCCGCGGGTGTAAGCACCGACAAAATCCACAGAATAGAGCAGAGTGTCGTTCCCATTATGTTCCCACACAAATCGCATGGCTGCACCTTCTTTAAAATAAATCTGTCAATAACGAGTTTTAATGATTATTAACCATACTGTGCTTCACCGAGCGGATTATCCCAATGTATGGTGCCATTAAGCGAGTCAGCAATCTCATCGGCAACTGTCCGCACCTGAGCCAGATACAGCTCATCTCGTTTTTTTGAGCGTCGTCCCCTGGTGTTCAGCAGCTCCTTCAGGACGCAGGTATCATAGCTTATAGCGAAATCTTCTGAATCCCGGTGAGGGAAGAAGGTCACGCCAACCTCGTAACGGATATTTCCGCTGTCACTTTCAGCGGTCAGCCACACAGCAGCGCCGCGGCGCTCAATGCCGTTGAAGGTGCATTCAGCAGAAAAATACTGTCTGTAAACATCAATGGTTTTCATCGAGAATCCTCCCAAATAATTTTACGATAAAAAATATTGCTTATTTGTACCACATTGCGGACATAGTTCTGTCCTTGTTGGTGTATTTCGTCCTAAAAAAATAATACAATAAAAAAGCGGAGGAAACAAGTCCACCGCTTCATGTTGTTTGATTTTACTCAGTCTCAAAAATGTCCTCGCCAAGTCCGCAGATGGGGCAGACCCAATCCTCGGGGATATCTTCCCAGGCAGTGCCGGGAGCTATGCCGTTGTCAGGATCGCCGATAGCTGGATCGTATTCATAACCACAGGGACAAACGTACTTTTTCATTATTTTATCTCATTTGTTGCCATACAGCATCAGAACTCAATGCTGAACTTATTCATAATTACCGCATTATACTTGATTACGAGAAGCATACCTTCCTCCAAAGTCAGGCAGGATACAGGGGAGTTGTGATATACACTCCAAGTGGGGATTGAGCTAAGGTGACCGTTGTGTTCTTTCATGTGCTGTCGATAAATCTCCTCACTCTCAAATACGTAGAGATACGCAGATGAACCAGCATCCCTGCTGACAAATTGCGTCAGGTGAAAATTGTAACAGCCTGCCGGAATATGTTTTCCGATATGGTAGATTCCCTGTCCGAGTCGAATGCCTGAACTATCTTCCAGAGTGGGCATCGCTTCACCACGCACTTCCAGTTCGGTGTCTACGGCGCGCTGAAGAGTAAGTAAATCTTCGATATCAAGCTCTTTTACAATTTCCTTTGCATTGTAAATATCCATATTCTGGCACCTCCTTAACTGTATTTGGATTAGTATAGCACAAAATAGCGGCGGAAACAAGTTCCGCCGCTGGAAGCTAAATTTTATTACTCAGCCTCGAAAGCATCCTTACCAAGTCCACAGATGGGGCAGACCCAATCCTCGGGGACATCTTCCCAGGCCGTGCCGGGTGCGATACCGTTGTCGGGATCGCCTTCTGCAGGATCATACACATATCCGCACGGGCATTCGTATTTATCCATGTCTGTATTCTCCTTTCCTAAGAATCCGCGATACCGGAACGCTTCCGATATCCTTACTCAGATTGTACCATAGGGGATTGTACGATGTAAAGCGAAAGCAAAAATGATGCTGCAGGAAAAACGCACCCAAAGGATGCAGAGAGAACGTACAAAGC
>JAZNOP010000043.1:0-22656 GCA_045580875.1 Acutalibacteraceae bacterium | reverse complement strand
TTGGTATCCTCGGTGCCGACGTTTGCAAGACCGACCTTCGGAGAGGGAACTTCGACGACCTTTTCCATATAAATTGAGCCCATCTTTGCGAACTGGACAAGCATCTCCGGGCGGCAGTCAGCGTTTGCGCCGCTGTCGCACAGCAGGAAGGAGCCGTCCATGGTGGGAATTACAGGAGCAAGAGCGGCACGCTTGATGCCCTTGATTCGACCGACGATGGTGGTTGCGCCGAAGAGGGTTGCACCGGTGTTGCCCGCACCGACAAAGCCCTCGCCTTTGCCCTCGGAGAGAGCGCGCATGGCTACTGCAAGGGAGCAGTTCTTCTTGCTGCGGCGAAGCTCGTTGGGGTGATCCTCCATGGAGATGACGTCCTCGCAGGTGAGGATCTCCATGCGGTCGAGGCTGATTTTATTCTCAGCGGCAACCTTGCGGATAACCTCCTCCATGCCGACCAGCAGGATATCAACGTCGTGTGCCTTTACTGCCATTTCGCAGCCCTTGAGTATCTCCAGCGGTGCGTGATCGCCGCCGAATGCGTCAACGATAATTCTCATGATAATGCTCCTTTTCTCTTTTCTGATTTGGATAGCGCGGGGTATGTGCCAATGAATATGTGTGTCAATTAATGACCGTGATACGATTCATTTATGGTTTCTGAATGGATTGAAATATTATCAAGCGATGAAAAGTTGGGACTTAAGTCCCAAACCCTGTAAGGGCGCTGCCCTTAACCCGCAGCTTTTGAAAAAGCTGGCAAAACTTTAACATTTTGTGTTCGCTGTTTTAACTGAGATGAACCTGAATTTACCGGTGCACAAGCTTATTTCATGAACACGAAGGATTTCAGCTCAAACAGCGGTCTGCCTTTGAAATAATCAGCGGTCCAGCCCTCGTAGGGTGTGGTCACGCGGAAGAATACAGCGTGTCTGCCGGTGACATTCTTTACAACAGCTGATACTGTGCCGCTGTCGTGTCCGATCTGACAGCAACCGATTTCTTCTCCATCATCGCTGTCAATGTGTATATGCAGTGTGCAGTCGGCGCCCAGACCGGTTATCTGTGCGGCAAACTCCATTGTTTTGCTGGAGAAATCATCGCCGAAATCGTAGTATTTATAGCCCATGACGCTGCCGTCGGTGATGCCGGTGATTACGCGCTCAAAGACGTTCTTCTCGGTGATGAATGCTGTTCCCTTGAGCACGCAGGCGATGTCCGCCGGAGTGATCTCGTAGGGATTGAGCGAATCCTTGAAGCCAAGCGAGGTCATCTCAACCGTCGGAATTGTGCCGTCGGGGAGAATTTCTATCTTCTCAACGCAGGCTCTGCGGGACATGATCGTGCCGTTGGTCATGCGGTGGTAGAAAACGTACCACTGACCCTTGATGCAGACTATCGAGCCGTGGTCGTTGCCGCCGGGGAAGTCGATGCCGTTGTCGACAATGAAGCCCCTGTAGGTGAATGGTCCGGTCGGCTTGTCAGAGGTGGCATAAGCCAGCCGGCAGCCGCGCTTCGGAGAGTAAATCAGATAGTAGGTGTCCCCTATCTTGCGCAGTGAGCAGGCCTCGAAGAAAATCCTGTCGGTCTCGTTAAACCCGCCGGTCTCGGTGACTTCGTTGGGGATTATGTGCTCGATGCAGGTGCCGTCAAGCACCTCGTACATATTGTCGCCGTTTATCTCCGCCATGAAGGAACGCTCAAAGCCGCAGTAGATGTAGACTCTGCCGTCGTCGTCAACCAGTACGCCGGGGTCGATGAACCAGCCGTCGCAGCAGATCGAGTCGGGAATTGTGTATTCGTACTTGGACAGCAGGCGGAAAGGTCCTTCCGGTTTATCACTCACGCCGACACAGCCCTTTGCGCCGATTATGTAGGCATAGAGATAGTATTTGCCGCCCTTCTCGACCACGTCGGGAGCGTACAGCTCGTTCTCGATGCCGGTCCAGTCGGTGTCGGCAGGGTGGTCGCGGTCGGGGATTGTGTGGAAGATATCGCCGTGGCAGACCCAGTCGTTGAGATTATCGACCGATGCGCTCCAGCACTTGAGCTTGTGGTCGCAGAAGCGGTCGGAGCCGGCCTTGTCGTGCGAGCCGTAGACGTAAACGCGGTCGCCGAAAACCCTCGGCTCACCGTCGGGAATGTATTCCCACAAGGGGAGAAACGGGTTGGCCATAGTGAAAACTCCTTTTAGGATTGAATAGGTATAGAATGAAATGATTTAACGGTGTATCAGCAGAAAATAACAGATACCTGAACCACTGATAACAATTAAAAATTATAAACCGATTTCCGACATAGCCTTCTCCAGCGAAGCAAGACCTCTCTCAGCGAGTGCGGTGTAGCGCTCCTGCTTGTCGCGGATATGGTGGTCAAGCGGCGGAAGTATGCCGAAATTGGCACCCATAGGCTGAAAATCGCTGCTTTCGCTGTCGTAGACATGAGCGGTCAGCGCGCCCATCATGGTATCACGCGGGAGAACAACGGGCTCCTCGCCGGCAAGTCTCCTTGCGGCATTTATCCCGGCAAGTATGCCGGATGCGGCTGATTCCATATAGCCCTCGACACCGGTGATCTGTCCGGCGAAGAAGATATTCGGGTGCTCGCGCATGGAGAAATCTGCCGAAAGAGTTTTCGGTGAATTTATAAAGGTATTGCGGTGCATGACGCCGTAGCGCACGAACTCTGCATTTGCCAGCGCCGGTATCATGCCGAAAACGCGCTTCTGCTCACCGAATTTCAGATTGGTCTGGAATCCGACAAGGTTGTACATCGTGCCCTCGGCATTCTCGCGCCTGAGCTGGAGATTTGCCCACGGGCGGTGTCCGGTGCGCGGGTCACGCAGACCGACAGGCTTCATCGGACCGAAACGTATGGTATCGGCGCCGCGTTTTGCCATTATCTCAATGGGCATACAGCCCTCGTAGACATCGGGATTCTCAACGTCGTGCTGCGGTGCGCGCTCGGCGGAAATCAGCGCGGCGTGGAATGCCTCGTACTGCTCCTTGTTCATCGGGCAGTTGATGTAGTCGTCACCCTCTCCCCTGTCATAGCGCGAGGCGAAGAATGCCTGCTCCATGTCGATGCTGTCAGCGGCAACTATAGGCGCGGCGGCATCGTAGAAGCTCAGGTGCTCCGAGCCGCACAGTCCGGCAATATCGCGCGACAGAGCGTCAGAGGTAAGCGGTCCTGAGGCAACAATCACTATGCCGTCACGCGGAACTTCATTGACCTCGCCGGTGACAATCTCAATAAGCGGCTCGTTAACAATAGCTTCCGTAACACCGCTTGCAAACAGCTCGCGGTCAACAGCAAGCGCACCGCCTGCTGCGACAGAGCATCTGTCGGCTATCGGCAGAAGGAGTGAGCCAAGACGCCGCATTTCCTCCTTGAGCAGACCGGCTGCCGAGTTTATGCGCGCCGCCTTGAGGGAATTCGAGCATACCAGCTCGGCAAAAAGGGGATTCTTATGCGCCGGAGTGTACTTTTCCGGCTTCATCTCGCACAGGCGTACCCTGATGCCGCGGCGGGCAAGCTGCCACGCCGCCTCGCATCCGGCAAGACCTGCGCCAATTACAGTTACTGTCATTATTCCTGAGCCTCGTTTGCTTCATGCTCCATCGGAGTGTCGTAGCCGCAGCCCTCAGCTGCGCAGTAGAGCTTGGGATTCTTGCCCTTGCGGACATAGAGTATTCCGCCGCAGCGCGGGCATTTCTTTGCTGTCGGCTCGTTCCACGATACGAAATCGCACTCGGGATAGCCGGAGCAGCCGTAGAAGGTGCGTCCGTGACGGGAGCGCTTGACGATGACCTTCTTGCCGCACTTGGGGCAGCTAACGTCTATTTCATTGACGATTTTCCTGATGTTCTTGCACTCGGGATAGCCCGGGCAGGCAATGAACTTGCCGTAACGACCCATCTTGACAACCATTCGTCTGCCGCACTTTTCGCAGATGAAGTCGGTCTCTTCCTCGGGCAGCTTCATGGTCTGACCCTCCATTGCCTTCTTTGCCTCGGCGAGGGTCTTCTCGAAATTGTCGTAGAAGGTGTGCAGGGTCTCTATCCAGTCCTTGTCACCGCGCTCGATCATATCAAGATCCTTTTCCATCTGGGCGGTGAATTTGACATTGATTATCTTGGGGAAGCGCTCCTTGATGAGCCGGTTTATCTGCTCGCCGAGCTCGGTCGGGCGCAATGATTTGCCCTCGCGGATAACGTATTCACGCGAAACAACGGTGGTCACGATGGCGAGGTATGTGGAAGGACGTCCGACGCCGTTTTCTTCGAGCGCACGTGTGAGGGTGTCCTCGGTGTAGCGTGCCGGCGGCTGGGTGAAGTGCTGATTGCCCTCGATGGAGCGCGGCTTGAGCTGCATTCCCTCCTCGAGCTTGGGCAGAGCTCCGCCGGTCTCGTCAGACTTGTCGTCAAGAGCCGATTCGTAAAGCACGGTGTAGCCGTCAAAGCGCACGGTGTAGCCGGAAGCGGTGAAGGTGTAGTCACCTGCAGAGATGGTTGCATTGGTGGTGTCATGCAGACACTGAGCCATGAGGCTGGCGGTGAATCGCTCCCAGATAAGCTTGTAGAGCTTGAACTGGTCGGCGGTCAGGCTGTCCTTTACGCGCTCGGGGTCGAGCTCAGGCATGGTGGGGCGGATAGCCTCGTGAGCGTCCTGAGCGTTGGCGCGCTGCTTGAACTTGTAGGGCTTGTCGGGCAGATACTTGTCACCCCAGCGGTCACGGATATACTGCTCGCCGGCGGCACGTGCCTCGTCGGAGATTCTCAGGGAGTCGGTTCTCATGTAGCTGATGAGACCGACAGGTCCCATTCCGGTGACCTCGACGCCCTCGTAAAGCTCCTGAGCAAGCTTCATGGTCTTGCTGCTTCGGAAGCCGAGGCGGCGGGAAGCCTCCTGCTGGAGTGTGGAGGTGATGAAGGGCGGCTGCGGAGTCTTGCGGCGGACACCCTTCTTGAGTGCAGAAATGACAAACTCCTTGCCCTCGAGCTCAGCGAGAATTGCATCGGTCTCCTCTTTTGTGGAGAGCTCGACCTTCTCGCCGTTCTTTCCGTAGAACTCAGCGTCGAAGGCCTTCTTTGAGCCTGCAGGAACAAGCTTTGCGTCGATCGACCAGTATTCCTGCGGAACAAAGGCTCTTATCTCGTCCTCACGGTCGCAGATCATGCGCAGTGCGACCGACTGAACACGTCCGGCGGAGAGACCGCGGCGGATCTTCTGCGATACAAAGGGAGACAGGCGGTAGCCGACGATGCGGTCGAGCACGCGGCGGCACTGCTGTGAATTGACAAGATTTATGTCGATATTTCTCGGAGCGGCAATACCCTTTTTGAGTCCGCTCTCGGTGATTTCGTTGAAGGTAACACGGTTGGTCTCCTCGATGTCAAGACCGAGAATGTAGGCAAGATGCCAGGAAATAGCTTCACCCTCGCGATCCGGGTCGGCTGCGAGATAGACGCATTCGCTGCGGGCGGCAGCGGCCTTGAGGCTCTCGACAAGCTCTTCCTTACCTTTGATTATGGCGTAGCGCGGTGCGAAATCGTTCTTGATATCGACACTCAGGCGGTTTGCAGGCAGGTCGCGTACGTGACCCATCGAAGCAACTATCTCGTAATCAGAGCCGAGAAACTTCTTGATGGTTTTAGCTTTTGTGGGAGACTCAACGATGACAAGTTTTGACATGGCGGAAACTTCCTTTTCAAAAAAAGTTTGGATTATACAGCAGATATGCTGCTGTCGGGCTGTTCCCCAGCCGCAGATATCACATATAATGTTATTATATAATTATAACTGAGTTTACTGCCCGATATCAATAGGCAGGAAAGCCGAATTATAAAAAATATATGGTGTAAATTAATTCCAGAGAACCGGCGGCTGCAGATTTCTCCTGCGCCGCAGTGTTCTGAAGGTCCTGCAGGTCAGCTGCTGTGTAAGCAAGCGCCATCACGAAGGTGGTTGCTTACAGACGGCTGATTGATAATAAATTACCGGTAAATTCGGCGGGTATACGGTCGGTCCGGATATTTTACTGGTAGAAATATTCTGAAGCGGAATATATTCCGCCGGGGGTTGAATAAACCAGACCGTAAAGCTCCAGCTCGAGCATTGCCTCGGAGGTCATCGGAATGGTCAGACCAGCCAGTATGGCAATGGCGTCAAGGGTGTCGGAGTGCTGACGGAGAATGGAGTATATGCGCCGCGCCTCGTCGGAGAGGTCGTCAGGAAGAATATCGTAATTCTCACCGATGCACATTACCGGACGCGATTCAGCCTCCTCAGGCTCTTCATCGGAAGCTGTGCCGATATTGCCGATGGATTCGCCGCCGGCATTAATGAGGTCATTTCCGGCGGTTTCGTTGTCGGCTTCGCCGTCTGCTTCGCCGCGGAAATCTCCGGTGATTTCGCATTCAGCATCGTTGTCGGCTTCGCTGCGGACAACCTCGCCGGGGTCACGGTCTTCATCACCGGCAGCTTGGAGAAGATATTCACCGGTCAGAGTGCCTGCCGTGTTTTTGATTTCGTCTCCGGTGTTATCATCTGCTTCACCGTCTGCTTCATCGTGGAAATCTCCGGTGATTTTGCTGTCGGTTTCATCAGCAGTTTCATCGCGGAAATCTCCGGTAATGTCGCTGTCGGTTTCATCAGCGGTTTCAAAATCGCCTTCGCCGCTGCTATCTTCATCTCCGTCCGGCGCGCCGGAGACAGCTGCAGCGGAGTTTTCCCTGCGATAGCGATCGATTACCTCAAGCAGGCGGTCGATCTGCGCATCGGTCAGACCGATACGCTGTGCCGATTGCACTATGCTCATGATCGATGGATCATCACCGACGCTTTGAGGCGAATCCGGCAGAGCAGGTGCGCCGTCTGCCTGCTGAGCGCGCAGTCTTTCGGCAGCACAGCCGTTTACCTCGCTCTCGGAGGGCAGGTCGCTGTAATCTATATCCAGGTCTATGGGCGGCAGGTCGGCTACAGGGTCGAAGCTCTCCGGCACTTTACTCAGACTGACGTTTCTCAGACGCTTGTCGGCATCTGCCTTTGCCGCCATCGCGAGAATTATCCGGTCGATATTCTGCGGCATGAGGTCAGGCCGGCTTCTGAGCGGATAGTCAGCTTCGGAAAGGTTGATTCCCCTGCCGAAGAAGGTCATGTAGGGCTGAAGGATCTCAGCAGGCGAAATGAACAGAGTCACATTGCAGGCGCCAAGCGAGTGGATTCCTGCAAGGGTGTCCAGATTGCTTTCGTTGTAGTATACATACAGGTCGCGCCCCTGACTGATTGCGTCCTGTGCAGTGATAAGCGAGCCGCTTCTGCGTCCTGCCTGTACCACAGTCACACCCAGCGACAGACCGGAAATGATACGGTTTCTCTGCGGGAAGTGCTCCGGACGTGCCTGAGTCCCGGGCGGATATTCAGAAACGAGCGCGCCGTTGAGGGTGATAGCCTTGCGCAGCTCGGCTGTCTGGCGGTTATAGGTGGAATCGAGACCGCAGCCAAGAACACCTATAGTTACGCCGTTTGCCGCGGCAGCTCCGCTCTGTGCAGCCGCATCAACACCTGCCGCACAACCGCTGACGACCGTTGCTCCGGTCTTTCCGAGGCGGAAGCCAAGCTCCTGCGCCGCAGCGTAGTAATAATCATTTACCTTGCGTGTACCAACGACAGCAATCGACATTCGTCTATTCATTGCTGTCGGATTGCCTTCCACGTACAGCACCAGCGGCGGATTGTCTATTCGCCGCAGTCTGATGGGATAGTGGCAGCTGTCAGGGGTTATGATGAAATATCTTTTTGCAAGACAGAGGGTAAAAATCCGTTCCGCATCCTCGAGGCTGTGATCGCTCATACGCTCGATCTGTCTTTCAGAAAACAGCCCGGTCCGGCGAAGCTCCTCCTTCGTGCAGTCATAGAAGTATCTCGCCCCGCCGGGGTGCCTGATTACACCAAGCGCCGCCCGGCTTGCATAACCCAGCTTTTTCTGCAGCCATATCCATACCAGAGTGTCTGTCATAAATAATTTCTGACCATTTCCCACATCAGGATCGATGCCGCTGTTGCCGCATTGAGCGATTCGGCGCGTCCGTTCATGGGGATAGTTACTCTCTCACCGCAGACATTCTTGAGCTGCTCGGTAAGACCGTTGCCCTCGTTGCCGATGCACATGATTGCACCCTTGAAGAAACGGATTGAGGTTATCTTGCTTGCGTCACCGCCCGGAACGGTGGCGATGGGACGCATATTCTTGGACTTGCAGGCTGTCATTGCTGCAATTGTGTCATCGAGAACGAGATAGGGCAGGCGGAAAACCGCACCCATGCTGGCGCGCATGGCCTTGGGGTTATACGGGTCGCAGCAGTCGGAGGACAGAAATGCGCCGGTCAGGCCGAGTGCCTCGGCGGTGCGGAAGATGGCACCGATGTTGGAGGGATCCTGCAGGTTTTCCATGAGGATAAACATACCGTCGGTCTTGATTTCGTCGAGATTAATGCTGTTCTGCACCATCTTGCCGACGACAAAGACACCCTGCGGAGAGACGGTATCTGCGATGCGGTCAGCAATCTCCTCGGTGATGACGTAGGCATTCTGTGCGGTCAGCTCAAGCTTCTTGATAGTCTCGCCGTACTTTGACTTTGCCTCTTCGGTGTAGAAAAGGTCGGTCAGCTCGCAGCCGTTTTCCATAGCTTCGGTGCAAAGGCGTACACCCTCGGCGATGAAGCACTGCTTCTCGCGGCGCTCCTTTGCGCTGGACATCAGCTTTGCCGCCTGCTTTACGTTGGGATTATCCTTGCTTGTAAGTTCGATAGCCATTTTGTGCCGTGATTTTCCGCTTGCGAAAAACCACGCCTCCTCTCTTATTTTTGTCGCGTTTCCGCTTGAAAATCGGTAATTTATATAGCTATGCTATTATATCATGTTATTATACCATATATTACCTGCAGAAGACAAGTGCGGTTTTCACAGTGATACAGAACAGGCTCAATCGGTCAATTATGCACAAAAGCACCGGCGCACACTCCGCCGCGGGAGTGATATACCGGTGCTTTTGAGAATAAAGAATCGGTGAAAAATTGCCGTAAATTCAAATACGGGCAGTAATAACAATGCGGTAAAATAACGCTCTGTAGTCAAATCGCCGCTATCTGAGAAGGATTTCGCGCGCCCTGCGGTATTTTTCGAGCCGTGCTTCAGCTTTCGTGTCGATGGCATCAAGCCGGCTGGTGTCGCTGTTGTGGGCAAGGTCGGCAAGCTTTACCGCTTTCGCTATAGGATTGTTTTTAATTGCCCGCACATAATCAAAATAATCCACGTCGGGGTCGTGGGTCAGCAGCAGAAGCGCCTCGATGACCTCTTCCGGAAAGCCCTCGCGCCGCAGGTCGTCAGCAGTCGCGGGGGTATCCTCCATGACATCGTGGAGCAGCGCGCAGACGGTGGTGTATTCGTCGGTCATCTGCTCGGCGAGGTGTGTCGGGTGGAAAATATACGGCAGACCGGTTTTGTCGACCTGCCCGTGATGGGCATCGTAAGCCAGCTTCATAGCCTTGCGTGTCAGCGGTGTGTAGATCATGGCGCCCTCCGTTTTTTATTTTATTATACCACATCTGCGGCTGACTCTCAATCGCCGGCTGCGCAAAAAACACGCTTCAGGCTGAAGAATGCGCCGCATCGAAGCTGAGGTGTTTTTCTCTTTTCGGTTGATGAATTGAATTATGTATGGTATTATATTATGATGAAACAATGAAAACCGCGCGGCGCACCGGAGTATCTGTGCCGGAGAGCCCGCATTGTCTGAAAGGAATACATCATGTTAATTCTCGGAATCGAATCCTCCTGCGACGAGACCGCCGCCGCTGTCGTTGAAGACGGCAGAAAGGTTATCTCATCGGTCGTTGCAACGCAGATAGAAAAGCATAAGATATTCGGCGGAGTTGTGCCGGAAATTGCCAGCCGTATGCATGCCGAGTGCATCTCTCAGGTGGTGGCGCAGGCGCTCGATGAAGCCGGCGTGACGCTCTCTGACCTTACCGCTGTGGCGGTTACTGCCGCACCGGGTCTCATCGGCTCGCTGCTGGTGGGCGTCAGCTTTGCCAAGGGACTTGCGTGGTCATCTGGACTGCCGCTTGTGCCGGTGCATCATCTGCGCGGACACATTGCCGCCAACTACATAGCGCACGCCGGTCTTGAGCCGCCGTTTCTCTGTCTGGTGGTTTCGGGCGGACACAGCCACATCGTCGAGGTGCGCAGCTATACCGATATGCGCATAATCGGCAGAACGCGCGACGATGCCGCAGGCGAGGCATTCGACAAGACGGCGCGTTCACTCGGTCTCCCCTATCCCGGCGGAGTACATCTCGACAGGGTCGCCAACGACGGCAATCCCGATGCATACACCTTCCCGAAGCCCAGAATCGACGGCTCGCCCTTTGATTTCAGCTTTTCGGGATTAAAGACCGCGGTAATAAACACCATTCACAATATGCAGCAGAAGGGCGAAGAACCGCCTGTGGCAGATATGGCGGCATCGGTGCGCAAGTGCGTTGCCGATATCCTGACCGACCGTTTCATGCTGGCGGCAAAGGAGACCGGCTACACAAAGCTGGCTCTCGCCGGCGGTGTTTCGGCAAACAGCGAGCTGCGCAGACGAATGGACGAGCTGTGCGCAAAGAAGGGCTTCCAGCTTTACTATCCGCCCCTCTCCCTCTGCGGCGACAATGCGGCGATGATAGGCGCGCAGGGATTCTATGAATACAAGGCAGGCGCAATAGCCGGTCTTGACCTGAATGCCGCGGCAAGCATGGAGATAGATGCGGCGGATATGTGGCGCACACAGGCAAAATAAGGCGAAAAAACGACACCGGAGAAGATTCGGTGCAGCCGGTATGGCTTGTCTGAGAGCAATGCGCAGACAACTGCCGCTGACCGTAAAGATAACGTGGAATTACCGGAACATGGCGCGGCGGTGCGAAAAAACAACTGCATCGAGCGGCATTGACCCGATCACGATATGACAGCAATTAAAATATTTATAATAATTTCTGACAAAGGGGCCGTAGAATTATTATGGAAAACAAGGTGCGAATCTGTAAGGACTGCGGAACGGTTTACAGCCTTTCCAAAACACGCTGCGAGACCTGCGGTACACGTCTGAGCGAGCCTATGGAAAATGACTCGGCAATCGAGCTGAGCGACGATATGCTCGAGGAAAAGGAAAGACGCGACGAAATAGTCAAAAATTCACGCGGCATGGTGCATGACGGTCTTGCCAACGACAAGGATATGCCTTCGATACCGGTAACTCCGGCGAGAATGGCGGCAGGAATCATCGTCTGCGTGGCATGGGTGGGCGCACTTGTCCACACTATACTGCTTTTCTCAGGGATAACAGTGAGAACCGGCTTCGTTTATTCGTGGGATATACTGCTGATGCTGCTGACAACGATCACAGTCTTCCCTATCGGACCGATCATCGCGCTTGACAGCTTTGCACCCAGCTTCACATGGGCGTTATCACACGCCTTCAGCCACATTTATTACAAGAACCTCGAGCCGACAGATGAATACGTCAGTGCATCGGCCGGAATCGACCTCATTTTTGCTGTGATCGCGCTTGCCGCAGTTGTTCTGCGCACCGTCGCAGTGGTATCGTCGCTGTAAAACAGAGAAGGCGGAGCTGCGGAGTTCACAATTCCACAGACAGAACGGGCTGCAGTGGATAAATCGGACCGACCGCGGCAGCGGAACAGTCTCCGGCGAAAACCCTCTCGCCAGACAGCTTGCGCCGGTGGTTTCACCACAGGAACAGGTTGCGGCGGATAAAACGGATAATCAGTATCAGCAGCTGCATCGGAAACTGCACCGGCACTCTTACCCACTTACACCGAAAGGACGGCGGAAATATGACAGAGGTCGTTGCGGCGCTTATATGGGACGGCGACCGCTTTATGATATGTCAGCGTCCGGCGCACAAGGCGCGCGGGCTGCTCTATGAATTTGTCGGCGGCAAGGTCGAGCCGGGCGAAAGTCACCGGCAGGCGCTGGTGCGCGAGTGCCGCGAGGAGCTCGCAGTGACGGTCGAGCCGGGCGAAGTGTTCATGCAGGTGGTGCATGAGTACCCCGACCTGACAGTACGGCTGACCCTCTTCAACGCGGTCATAGCCGAGGGCGAGCCGCAGCTGCTCGAGCACGTCGATATCCGCTGGATAACCGCTGCCGAGATACCGCAGTATGACTTCTGCCCCGCCGACGAGGAAATCCTGCGCGTCATAGAAGAGCGCAGCGGGCAGGCGGAATAATTGCAGATAAAAAACAAAAGCACGGCTCTCCGGTGAAGGAATGCCGTGCTTTTTCTCTGCTGTAAAGCGCGCGGGTAATTAACAGAACGGTAAAAATATTTTGATAAATTATGCCTTGAGCAGCAATGCTGAAGAGTGTAAGATAAAAGACAGGAAAGAACGTCGGTGCAGCTTATTATGAGAATAACTGAGGTGACTATATGATTATGAAGAACAAAAAGACACATTGCCTATGTGCGGTTATTCTTTGTGTAATAATGATCTGCGGCTGCTGCGCCTGCCGGGAAAATAACCTTCAGCCGCTTGATGTGAATACTATCTGCGTCGATGATGAAATAGCTTTTGGCTTCACTGCAGAGGATTTTATACAGCGTTTTAACTGTGTCAGTCAGGAGTACGGGCTGTCTCTGGAGATAAAATCAGCTTCAACCTGCTGGCAGCATCTTGAATACGACAGCTCACCATTCTGCGATACGACTCATATCTGCCGTGTTTACAATGACGACCCTGAGGTGCTGACCCACCCTACAGTATCATTTTATGTTCCTGATGACGGCTCGGCTGTATATGCACTGACCGTGGATTTTGATGACCACGGATACAGCAGAGAGCTTTATGAGATATACACGGAGCAGTGCTTTTGTGTGCTGAAAGTTATTATGCCTGAATGTTCTGACGAAGAGATATCAGGTGCAGTGGACGAGCTCAACCGGATAGCGAACGAGAATATGTTTCTCGAGCGGCTGTCGGCAGATACTGTGCCGCTGCTGATTTATCATAATGGCAGGGTCGGCGTTTTTTCTTATTTTGCACAGGGTGATTATATTCACATCTGCATTGTACCTGTAACAGCAGAATATCTCGAGCAGATGGAGACCCAGGGAGCAGAGCTCAGGCGGACAGGCAGAAAAGAAGGGTAAATACAGCAGAAACAACGACAGCAATCAAAATACGGAAGATAATTGCAAACAAACGGGCAGAGCCTTACTGCCGGTCGCTCCGGCAGCGCGCTTATATGCCGTACATCTCTTCCCCTCTCCCACTTGAATTATCTTAAATTTGTATTATAATATACTGTACGGCGAATTTTTGCGCCGCACAAAAAGCGCATAATATATCTGTGCGTGTTTTATTTCATAACAGCGCCCGTTTTCGGGCTTTCATCAGAAAGGAAGTCAGTAAAATGTCTGAATGTACACATGATTGCTCTACCTGCAGTGCCAACTGCTCCTCGCGCGAGGCACAGCAGCCCCAGTTTGAGCAGCTCAACGACCTGAGCCGTGTAGGCAAGGTCATTGCTGTTGCAAGCGGCAAGGGCGGCGTCGGCAAATCCACCGTCACTTCCCTGCTCGCCACCATGATGCAGCGCCGCGGCTACCGCTGCGCAGTTCTCGATGCAGACCTCACCGGTCCCTCTATCCCCAAGGCTTTTGGACTCAAGGGTCCGGCTACGGGCAAGGGTGAGTATATCTTCCCGATGGAGTCTCTCACCGGCATCAATGTCATGTCTGTCAATCTGCTTCTCGAGGACCCCAACGCTCCTGTCGTATGGCGCGGTCCGGTGCTGGGCGGCGTTATCCAGCAGTTCTGGAAGGACGTTGTCTGGAATGACATCGACTTCATGTTCATCGATATGCCTCCGGGAACAGGCGACGTTCCCCTGACTGTATTCCAGTCCATTCCGGTTGACGGACTCATCACCGTCACCTCTCCGCAGAGCCTTGTTTCGATGGTTGTCAACAAGGCGGTGCGTATGGCAGAGCTGATGGATATCCCCATGCTGGGTATAATTGAGAACATGAGCTATGCAAAGTGTCCCGACTGCGGCAAGGAGATAAAGATCTTCGGAGAAAGCCACATCGAGGAGGTTGCAGTTGAGCATCATCTGCCGGTACTCGGCAAGATGCCCATCGACCCGTCCATTATCGAGGCTATCGACGCCGGCGAGGTTGAGCGCGTTCAGGGCGACTGGCTCGATGCAGCCCTCAACGCAATCGAGGCTCTTGGCAGGAACTGAGCGCCTTACAGGCAATAAATTAAGAGATAAAATCCCGGGTGTGAGTGCAGAAATCTCGCACCCGGGATTTCTTCCGGCGGCGGGTGCTGCTGCTTGTCCGATGTTCATTTTACATATTCGCTGAAAACATCTCGTTTCCCTGTAAAAAAACACCACACGAAAAACCGCACAGTGAAGCCGGAAAAATACACTCACTTCAAGCGGTTAAAAAATATGCCGACCGATTGATTTTAATCGCGCGCTATGATAGACTAAAGCCGAAACGGGGCGTATTACGCAGACTTTCGCCCATGTTTCGGCTTATGTTTTGTTTTCATCAGCTGAAAGGAGCATCTGTCATGAATTTCTCGCTTGATTGGCTTTATGACCCGTCTGTATTTCAGGTCGGGCGCGAAAAGGCTCATTCCGATCACGATTTTTCCACCCCCGAAGGTTCGCTCAGGCAGTCTCTCAGCGGCGTGTGGAAGTTTGCATACGCCGAAAGACCGGAGGAGCGCATTGCCGATATCGTAAAGCCTGATTATCTCATCAGCGCCCTCGATGATATCCGCGTACCGGGGCATATCCAGCTTCAGGGCTGGGGCAGATGCCAGTATGTTAACAATTATTATCCGTGGGACGGTTGCGAACAGGTGAAAGCACCGCAGGTTCCAGGAAAATCAAACCCTGTGGGCAGCTATGTGCGCACCTTTACCCTTGATGAGAGCATGAAAAACAAGACCTGCTTCGTCTCCTTTCAGGGCGTGGAGAATGCCTTCTATGTGTGGATAAACGGACATTTTGCCGGCTATTCCGAAGACAGCTTCACCCCGTCGGAATTCAATATCACCCCCTACCTGTGCGAGGGCGAAAACCGCATCGCAGTAGAGGTTTACAAATACAGCACCGCAAGCTGGCTCGAGGATCAGGATTTCTGGCGTTTTTCCGGCATTTTCCGCGATGTGTATCTCTATGCCATTCCCGAGGTGCACGTCCGCGATATGCGCGTTACTGCTGATTATGACCACCTGACCGGCGCAGGAACGCTCGGTGTCGGGCTTGAGCTTGTCGGCGAAGGGCTTGAATCGGGCGCGGTCAGCGCAGAAATTGCTCTTACTGATGCCGAAGGAAATGCTGTTTTTGCGAGAACTTCTCCGGCGGGAGAAAGTATGCTCGAATCGGCACAGATAGACAAGGCGCTGCCGTGGAGCGCAGAATGTCCCAATCTCTACACCCTCACAGTGAAGCTCACCGCTGCTGACGGCAGAGTCATCGAAACTGCCAGCACAAGGGTCGGCTTCCGCACCTTTGCCATGGTGGACGGCATTATGTGCCTCAACGGAAAGCGCATCATCTTCAAGGGCGTCAACCGTCACGAGTTTTCGGCAGAGCGCGGCAGGGCAATCACCGAGGGCGATATGCTCTACGATATCCGCCTGCTCAAGCAGAACAATATCAACGCCGTGCGCACCAGCCATTATCCAAACAACTCGCTGTGGTACAGGCTGTGCGATGAATACGGCATTTATCTTATAGACGAAAGCAACCTCGAGACCCACGGCGCATGGCTGGATGTCCCCAACTCCCTGCCGGAGTGGCGCGGTGCGGTGGTGGACAGAGCTGTGTCGATGTATCAGCGCGACAAGAATCACCCCAGCGTGCTGATCTGGTCATGCGGCAACGAATCCTATGCCGATGACAATATCGCCGCCATGTCGGAATTCTTCCACTCAGTTGACAGCCGCCGCCTTGTGCATTACGAGGGTGTTTTCCATAACAGAAAGTACGATTATATCTCCGACATGGAGAGCCGTATGTACGCAAAGCCCTGCGAGATTGCTGAATATCTCGAGCAGAATACCGGCAAGCCCTATCTCAGCTGCGAGTATATGCACGCCATGGGCAACTCCCTCGGCGGCATGAAGCTCTACACCGACCTCGAGGACAGATACGAGGGCTATCAGGGCGGATTTATCTGGGATTACATCGACCAGGCGCTGTGGCTGACCGATGACGAAACCGACCGCACACTGGCTTACGGCGGCGATTTCGGCGACAGAAACACCGATTACAACTTCTGCACCAACGGTCTTATCTATGCCGACCGCACTCCCTCGCCAAAGCTGAGAGAGGCAAAGGCGCTTTACTCGAATATAAGAATAACCGTCGAAAACGGAGTGGCGGCAATAGAAAACAGAAATCTGTTTGCTGACACATCGGCTTATGACTTTGTGATGATACTGCAGAAGGAGGGCGGCACAGTACTCGACTGCAGAATTGCACAGGTCAGCGCCGCACCGGGGGAAAAGGTCAGCTTTGAGCTGGGTCTTGCCCGACCGACCGACAGCGGCGAGTATGTCTATACCGTTTCCTGCGTGCTGGCAGAGAGCACTCAGTGGGCTGATGCAGGTCACGAAATTGCCTTCGGTCAGGAGATCATCAAGATCGACGCGCCTGCAGAAAAGTGCGAAAAGGGCGATACCGTCGTAGTTTACGGCGACTTCAGTGTTGGTGTCCGCGGCAGGGATTTCTCCATGCTTTTCGACAAGAAGGAATGCGGTATCAGCTCGCTTGTCTACGGCGGCAGAGAGTACATAACACGCGCTCCGAAGGTCAGCTTCTGGCGCGCACCGACCGACAATGACATCGGCGCAGGCTATCCGAATGAGATGGCTCAGTGGCTCATAGCCGGAAGAAATGCGAAATACCATGCCGACCGCTTTGCAACAGAAGAAAAAGACGACCGCCTTGAGGTGAGCTTTGAGTTTACCGCCGCCACAGTGCCTTCCTTTGATTACAAGGTGGTCTATTCGGCTTACTACGACGGCAGGCTGGGAGTCAGAGCCGAATACCCGGGCGCCGCGGGTCTGCCTGATATGCCTGTGTTTGCAATGGATTTCAAACTTCCGAAAGCTTACGACAGATTCATATACTACGGACTCGGTCCGAACGAGAATTACATCGACAGGGCAAACGGCTCAAAGCTTGACATCTACGGCATGACGGCGGCTGAGAATCTTTCCGGATATCTCAATCCGCAGGAGTGCGGCAACCGCACAGGGGTCAGATATGTTCGCGTGGTCGATGAAAACGGCACAGGCATACGCTTTGACCACACCGAAAAGCCGTTTGAGATGAGTGTTCTGCCTTACAGCGCGCATGAGCTGGACAACGCAAGCCACATAAACGAGCTGCCGCAGGTGCAGTATACGTGGGTGCGTATCGCTGCTAAGCAGATGGGCGTCGGCGGAGACGATTCGTGGGGCGCTCCGGTGCATGATGAGTTCAAAATTCCTGCCCGCGAGCCGATGACGCTGGAGTTTGTCATCAGCCCCTGCAGCACAGGCAGAAAGTGACCGGCGGAAAATGACCGGATGGGCTGTCTGGTTTTAATTGAAAAATAATAACCGGGCTTTAATTGTAAAAACGAAAAATCACGGGAACAACCGGAATGTGTGATTTACCAAAGATGATGGGGAACGAAAACGGAGGTGAATGCGATGGCGGTTTACGCAGTGTCTGACCTGCACGGCTATCCTTTTGAAAAATTTCTTGAGCTGCTGGATAAAGCAGGCTTTTCGGACGACGATTTTCTCTTTGTGCTGGGAGATGTCATAGACCGCGGCGAAGACGGTCTGCGATATCTGACCTGGCTGATGCAAAGTCACAACGCACAGCTTATCCTCGGCAACCACGAGGCGATGATGCTTTCCTGCGCCTTTCTGTTTGATGAGGTGACCGAGGAGAGCATAGACGGTCTGAAGTCCTCTCAGTTGCAGCTTTATTCGGCGTGGTGTGCAAACGGCGCCAAGCCGACACTCGACCGGCTGACAAGGCTGCTGAGCGTCTCACCCGAGCAGGTGGAGTATATGCTTGAATATCTGCGCGAGGCTCCGCTTTACGAGACGGTGACGGCCGGCGGCAGGGATTTTGTCCTCTGCCACAGCGGACTGGGCGGCTTTTCGCCTGAGCGCAGGCTGTCCGACTACACCGCAGATGAGCTTATCTGGACCCGTCCGGCGCTCACCGACAGATATTTTGAAAACGGCATAATGACCGTATTCGGACACACTCCGACGCAGTGCTTCGGCGAGAAGTACAGGGGGAGAGTGGTGCGCACCGATACATGGATATGCATCGACACCGGCTGCGGCTGCGGCGGCGCACCCATGCTGCTCAGGCTTGATGATATGGCGGAGATTTACTGCGAAGAAGGGCAGAATGAATGAGCCCATTTCAACCGAAAGGAAATGAAAAGCTATGGCAAAATGCGCGGTATGCGGCGCGGAAAACAAGGATGCCGCTTATGTTCTGATGATACGCCGTGACGGCAGCGAGGCTGAGATGTGCTCGGCGTGTGCCGGTCTTATGAATGCTCTTGACAGCGATAAAACCAAAGAGGCAGCGCTGAAACAGCTCAAGAAACACGCACTCGGCTGCGGCGATTACGAGGTCAGACGATTCCTTGACGGAGTAATTGCCTCGTGCGATGAAGCGGAAAGCTACAACGAATATGTGGAGAAATCACGCGAGCGGCGTGACGGCGCGAAGGAAAAGCCCGGGCGCGATGTTCACCGCCTTGTACGTCCGGCGGCGCTCGTGCTGGTTATTGCCGTGGCGCTTTACGGCATACTGCGCGCTGTGGTGGATATCACAGGCGGTGCGGTCATTGCCGGAGTGCTCGGACTTGTGCTGACAGCGGCAATCGACGGTACACTGCTGATTATTCTCAGCGCTGTAATGGACGCTCTGGACGACGTGCGCACCATGCGCAGACGCATGAAGTAACGTGAAGCTGAGGATAATTCCACCGCATACCCAAAAACTTACCGCAATACGGCTTCGTATTGCGCCGCTGTGAAATAATCCTTGCATCTGCGGCGCGGGTGTGATATCATAGCCTCGTAATCTGAATGAAACGGAGCTGAAAGAATGTACAATTTTTCCTGCTGATTTACGCACAGTGAGTAATGCTGTTGCTTGGCGGAAGTGCGGGCGGATCTGCTTTTATTGACGATTCCTTCCGGATATCTGCCGAATAATGGTATAAGGCGGCATTGCCGTCCTGTTTGCTGTGCCCTGCAGGAGAGTTGTCTTCTCAAGGCTCTTTTTTGTAGCGCTCAATGACTGCTCTGCCGCTATGCGGCGAGGTCTGTGCGCCTGCAAGAGAAATCTGCGAGCCGCGGGAGTATTCTCCTGCGGCTTTTTGAATTTCACAAAACAGGAGGCAGATATTTATGTCATTGATAAGCATTTCCGGACTGACCTTCGGCTATGAGGGCAGCTTCGACAACATTTTCGAAAACGTAAGCTTCCAGATCGACACCGACTGGCGGCTGGGCTTTACCGGCAGAAACGGGCGCGGCAAGACCACCTTCTTCCGCCTGCTGACGGGCGAGCTCGAATATCAGGGGAATATATCGTCAAACGTGGAGTTTGAATACTTTCCCTACCGAGTGTCCGATGAAAACCTGACCGCGGCTGAGGTGGCGGAGGAGATATGCCCCGAGGCGCAGCAGTGGCAGATAGTGCGCGAGCTTTCGCTCCTCGAGGCTGACGATGCCATACTCTGGCAGCCCTACTGTACGCTGTCGGGCGGCGAGCAGGTCAAACTGATGCTGGCGGCGATGTTCCTGCGAGAGAACAGCTTTCTGCTCATCGACGAGCCGACAAACCACCTCGACATAACCGGCAGACGCGCTGTCAGCCGCTATCTCGGCACAAAGAAGGGTTATATTGTAATATCTCACGACAGAGAATTCCTCGACGGCTGTGTCGACCATATTCTCTCGATAAACAGGGCGGATATAGAAGTTCAGCGCGGCAATTTCAGCTCGTGGTTTGAGAATCGTCAGCGGCAGGACGCGTTCGAGCTTGCCGAGAATGAAAAACACCGGCGCGAGATAAAGCGGCTGGAGCAGACTGCAAGAGAGAAGGCGCGCTGGTCGGATACCGCCGAGGGCAGGAAGATAGGATTTGATCCTGCAAAAACCGAAAAGAGCCTCAATCGCCGGCCTTACGAGGGAGCAAAGGCTGAGAAGGCAATGCGCCGCTCAAAGGCGATAGAGGGCAGAATCGAGGCTAAAATTGAAGAGAAATCAAAGCTTCTGAGGAATATCGAAACGGCTGAGTCGCTGCGCCTGACACAGCTGAGGCACCACTCCCAGCGGCTGATAACCGTGCGTGATCTGGCGATAAGCTATGACGGCAGAGTGGTCACAGAGGGGGTCACATTCGAGGTTATGCAGGGCGACAGGGCGGTGCTGCGCGGAGCCAACGGCTGCGGCAAATCGAGCATACTGCGCCTGCTGATGGGGGAGAGCATCGACCACGAGGGCGAGATGCAGACCGCAAGCCGCCTGCGTATTTCCTATGTTTCGCAGGACACCTCGGCGCTGCGCGGAAGTCTTGAGGACTACGCGGAGAAATACGGCATCGACCTTACGCGCTTTCTCGCTATCCTTCGCAAGCTGGATTTCTCGCGCGCGCAGTTTGAAAAGGATATGAGCAATTTCAGCGGCGGTCAGAAGAAAAAGGTGCTCATTGCCCGCAGCCTGTGCGAGGAGTCACACCTGCTTGTGTGGGACGAGCCGCTTAACTTCATCGACGTCATCTCGCGAATGCAGATAGAATCGCTGCTGCTGGAGTATCAGCCGACAATGCTCTTTGTCGAGCACGATGCCGCCTTCTGCGAGCGGATAGCTACCCGGGTTATAGAGCTCGGCTGACGGCGGCGCAGATTTATATTGATTTATTGGTATTAATCTTTATAATATTAATTACAATTATATATGAGAGGGAGAAGTGCAATGAGAATAGCCATAGTCACCGGCGCGTCGTCCGGAATGGGCGCTGAGTTTGTCCGTCAGCTGAGCAGCAGCAAAAAGGAAAGCTTTGATGAAATATGGGTAATCGCCCGCCGTCTCGAGCGGCTGGAGGCGCTTGCCGCTGAATGCAGCACAAAAATCGTACCTATGGTGCTCGACCTGACAAAGAAGGAGAGCATCGAAAGTCTGCGCGCCGCCCTTGCAGAGCAGAATCCCGAGGTGGGTGTGCTGGTCAATGCATCAGGCTTCGGCAAGTACGGAACCTACCTCGACCTGACCGACGAGGAAATCGACTCGATGATCGACCTTAATGCGAAATCCACCGTCCATGTGACCTACAGTGTGCTGCCTTACATGAAGAAGGGCGGCAGAGTGCTGACCATCGGCTCGGCATCTGCCTTCCAGCCGCTGCCCGAGTTTATCATGTACGCATCGACCAAGGCGTTTGTCGTGCATTTCTGCCGTGCGCTGAATGTCGAGCTCAAATCACGCGGCATAACCGTCACCTGCGTCTGCCCGGGCTACGTGCGCACCGAGTTCTTCGCTGTGGCACAGCAGACAAAGAATCCCGACACCTGCAAAAACTTCAAGCCGATGTACGAGCCGGAGGACGTCGTGCGCAAGGCTCTGCGCGACAGCCGCCGCGGCAGGGATCTTTCGGTGCTGGGTCTCAATACCAAGCTCAAGCGCATGGCGGCGAAATTCCTGCCGGCGAAGATGGTCATGAATACATGGCTGAAGATAAAATAGTAATAATATAATATAAAACAATTATAAACAGTGATGCGGCGTTTCCGTCAGGGGACGCCGCTGTGAGGTCAATGATGAAAGCATATATAAGCATGGGCGCGAATCTCGGCGACCGGATCGCCGCGCTCGATGAAGCAGTGACAGCAATAAACCGTCTGCCCGGTACGCGCGTGACAGCGCAGTCGTCGTTGTATGAGACGGCGGCGGTGGGAGTGGTCGGAGACCAGCCTGACTACATTAATAAAGTAATAGAAATAGAGACACAGTTTTCGCCGGCGGCGCTGCTGGGAATATGTATGGGCATAGAAGCGGCAGTGGGCAGAGAGCGCGGCGAAGTGGACAAAGCTCCCAGAGTGCTCGATCTTGATGTTCTTCTGTGCGGCAATGAAAACAATGAGATGATAACAGGCTGCGAAAAGGAACTGCTTCTGCCGCATCCGAGAATGCTGGAAAGAGCCTTTGTTTTAGTGCCGCTTTCTGAGATAATACCCTCAAAATGCGTTTTCGGACTGGATTTTTCAAAAGATTTTGAAAAAACTTTCGGGCAGGAAATACACAAGCTGTAGACCAGTTCTGAATTAGAAATGTCTACACCTTGTGCTTTTGGAAAAAAACGAAAACAGGGCGTCGAAAAAAATCAAAAAAAGTTTGAAAAAAGGTGTTGACATTTGAATCGGGGTATGGTATTATAGTCAAGCGCTCGAGAGAGCGGGGCAGAAACGAAAGAGAGCGGACAGCTCGAAATCGTGATAACCACGCGGAAAACGAGACGCACAGGACCTTGAAAATT
>JAZNOP010000042.1:0-55341 GCA_045580875.1 Acutalibacteraceae bacterium | reverse complement strand
GAATAACGTGAGTGCGTAAATTTTGGTTTATGTTAGTAAGACGAGCAGTGACGTAAGGCGGCTCCCTCTGTCGTGGGGGCCGTCAGCGAAGCTGACTGAGGGAGAGACAAATCGCAAATTTAATCCAATTTTTTCTCTCCCTCCGGCTCTGCGAGCCACCTCCCTCGTCAGAGGGAGGCTCCTTAGGTTTCCGCTGACTTAATCATATAAACCCAAATTTACACTCCCAATATTTTTAATTTTATTATAGTATCCGCACGCAGCAAAAGCAAGTGCAGGATAAACGGGCAGAAGCCATACACACAATTTTGCGGCGGTTTTGCCGAAAGCCCTTGCGGCATGAGTGAAATTATTCTATAATAAACTATTATACATGATACAAACCTGTATTGAATGGAGGAATCGCCATGTCAGTGAGTGATTTCAGATATAAGCTTTCGCTGGTCGTTCCCTGCTACAATGAGGAGGAGACGGTTGTTCCCCTTTACGAAGAGGTCGACAGCGTAATGAAGAAGCACGGCATAAATTATGAGATGATTTTTGTCAACGACGGCTCGTCCGACAAAACCTACGAGCTGCTCAGGGGCATAACCGAGCGCGCTGACAGCCATATCAGAGTCATTGACTTTTCGCGCAATTTTGGCAAGGAAGCCGGTATCTATGCAGGTCTGAACAACGCGCAGGGCGAATACACCGTCATCATGGACGGCGATATGCAGCAGTCGCCTGACGTTGTCATGGAAATGCTGGAGATTCTCGAGAACGATCCGGAATACGACTGCGTGGCAGCTGTTCAGGAGACCCGCCGCGAGGGCTGTGTGCTGTCTTTCTTCAAGAATACCTTCTACAAGATAATCAATAAAACGTCGTCGGTCGATTTTGTCTCAGGTGCAAGTGATTTCCGCCTGATGCGCCGTCCGGTGGTCGATGCAATCCTCGGCATGAGCGAATATTACCGTTTCTCCAAGGGTATCTTTGCTTTTGTCGGATTCAGAACAAAATTCATTCCCTATGTCGCAAGAGCGCGCGGCGGCGGCAAGACCAAGTGGTCTTTCATGGGTCTCTTCCGCTACGCGATGGACGGCATCATAGGATTCACCACCGCTCCGCTGAAGATCACCACATTCATCGGTGGTGCGCTGGCAGTGTGCGCGTTCATCTATCTTGCGTGGGTTGTAATTGACAAGCTGATAAACGGCGGCGATGTCCCGGGATATCCCACCATCGTCAGCCTTATCCTGCTCCTCGGCGGCATACAGCTGATGGCACTTGGCATCATCGGTGAGTATCTCGGCAGAAACTACATGGAGAGCAAGCACCGCCCGATATATATCGAGCGCCGCAGACTTGACAGCGACGATGATTCCGAAAAATAGATTCCGAAAAATAATTGAATTCAACAATAACAACCCGTGAAGATGATCTTTCACGGGTTGTTTAATATCTTGCATATAAGTTATAGTTTGTCAAATAGAGAAATTCCTTATTTGTCTGTGTGGTAGCTAACTTCTAAAAACTGCCCAAATGTTCTAGCTTTATCAAAAACAAGGTCTTTTCTTTCACTTCCACAAAACAATGGAATTCCCTCTCCAAGAATTACTGGCGCAATACTTAGTATGTATTCATCTATGAGGTTTTTCTTCATGACCATATCGATGATTTGACTTCCTCCAACAATCCAAATTTTCTTTCCTTCCTTTTTTAGTCCTGCAATAAGATTTTCTGGACTTTGAGAAGTAAATTTCACATGCTCTGTATCATCAATCGTTTGTGTGGTATAAACATAACATTCTTTTCCAATGTAAGGGAATTGACCATTCTCCTGTTCCATAATCCAATCATAGGTTCGTCTTCCCATAATTATTGTTTCCACTGTGTCATAAAATTCACCAAAACCGTTATCTCCACTTCCTTGAGTATTTAATAGCCATTCCAATGAATCATCTTTGGTTGCAATATAACCATCAAGGCTAATACCAATGTATAAAACCACTTTTCTATTGCTCATATCTGTCTCCATTCATCAAATTCGTTTTTTTCGCGATGACAATTATAGCAGGCAGTAAATAAAACGACAATGAAAAACAAGCAAAAAGCCGATTCCGATGCAATGTCAGAAACGGCTTTTTTATGATTATTTATGAAGGGTGGAGAGTCGGGACGCTGTCCCGAACCCTGCAAGGGCGCTGCCCTTGACCTGCCGCCTTTGAAAAGGCGGGCGAAACTTTTGTATCAATTTAGAACTCCAGCTTGCTGCTGATATAGTCGACCAGCTCGCTGATGGGCATTCTTACCTGCTCCATGGTGTCGCGCTCACGGACAGTTACGCAGCCGTCCCCAGCGGAATCGAAGTCGTAAGTGATGCAGAAGGGGGTACCGATCTCGTCCTGACGGCGATAGAGCTTGCCGATAGAGCCGCCGCAGTCGTAATCGCAGGGGAAGTGCTTGTTGAGCATATCGCAGATCTCAAGAGCCGGAGTCTCAAGCTTCTTGGAGAGGGGAAGAACAGCAGCCTTGAAGGGAGCAAGTGCCGGGTGCAGACGCAGAACGACACGGGTGTCCTTCTCGTTGATGACTTCCTCGTCGTAAGCGTCAACAAGGAATGCCAGAGCCACACGGTCAGCGCCGAGGGAGGGCTCGATGACGTAAGGAATGTACTTCTCGGTAACAGCCTTGTTTTTGCCGGTCTCAGGATCAACAACAGTGTTGCTCTCGACATACTCGCAGCTCTTGCCGCTGGTGTTCTGATGCTGAGTCAGGTCGAAATTGGTGCGGCTTGCAACGCCCCACAGCTCGCCCCAGCCGAACGGGAAGACAAACTCGAAGTCGGTGGTTGCGTTGGAATAGTGGGAAAGCTCTTCCTTGGAATGGTCACGCAGGCGCAGATTCTCCTCCTTGATGCCGAGGGAGAGCAGCCACTGCTTGCAGAAGTCTTTCCAGTAAGCAAACCACTCAAGCTCAGTGCCCGGCTTGCAGAAGAACTCAAGCTCCATCTGCTCGAACTCACGGGTACGGAAGATGAAGTTGCCCGGAGTGATCTCATTTCTGAAACTCTTGCCGATCTGGCAGACACCGAAGGGGATCTTCTTGCGGGTGGTGCGTGCTACGTTATTGAAGTTGACGAAAATACCCTGAGCGGTCTCAGGACGCAGATAGATCTCTGCTTTGGAATCCTCGGTAACGCCCTGAAAGGTCTTGAACATAAGGTTGAAGCTGCGGATATCAGTGAAGTTGCACTTGCCGCAGTCGGGGCAGACGATGTTGTGCTCAACGATGTAAGCGCTCATCTGCTCGAAGGACATACCTGCGGGGTCTCCGCCTGCATCTTCGATGAGCTTGTCTGCGCGGTGACGGGTCTTGCATTCCTTGCAGTCCATCAGAGGATCAGAGAAGCCGCCGACATGACCGGAAGCGACCCATACCTGAGGATTCATAAGAATAGCGCAGTCGAGACCGACGTTCAGGCGGTTTTCCTGAACGAACTTCTTCCACCATGCCTTCTTGACGTTGTTCTTGAACTCAACGCCGAGAGGACCGTAGTCCCATGTGTTGGAGAGACCGCCGTAGATTTCGGAACCGGAATAGACAAAACCGCGGTTTTTACAGAGACCAACAATTTTATCCATTGTTTTTTCTGTATTTTTCATTAGAATTCGCTCCTTATCTTAACATTTAGATATCTGATATATGATACCCTTTTGTCAGAGGATTGTCAAGCATCAGCGGCAGGATTCTACACCATAAACAGAAAGGTGTGTCATATTTGCGCAGGAGATGATATAATATAAATAAATACAGTCAGGGAAAGGATAGGCGATTATGAACAACATAAATATAAATGAACTTTACGAAATGGCTTCCAACTTTGTCTCGCGCATAGATGCAAGAGGTTTTACTCCGCAGCCGTGTGCGTATGAGCTTGTCGTTCCGGGAGAGGGCGGCGGAGTGTTTTCAGCTGAAATCAATAATAACCGCATTGCTCTTGAGCGGCGTCCGCGTCCTGATGCAGTGTGCAGCATTTCTGCTTCGGCTGATGTGCTCGCAGCAATGCTCAGCGGCAGATTAAAGCCAATGCAGGCATTTATGACCGGGAAAATAAAGGTGCGCGGAGACATCAGCTCGGTAATGCGTTTTGCATCGCTTTTCCGGTAAAAAAGCGCCCGGAAGCTTTCGTGATGCTTTAAAGTGCTTTAAATTAAGGTATTGACCTTCAGGGATATTTGTGACATAATATAAATTGGTTTTATATTACAGAAAAGGAGGCAGCTTTTGCCCCGGGATGTGCAATTTGATAGGCTCCCGGCAAAGGCGAGAAAGTTATGAAGAGGACTTGTTCTTCCTGCGGTAATCCTATCCGTGACGGTGCGGATTTCTGTTCCTCCTGCGGAGCGGCTGCACCGCAGATGGGTACCAATCCGGCAGCAACCGGAGAAGAGATGCTTACAACGGTGCCGCTTATCACTCTGGCGCCGCATACCGGACCTATTTCCAAGAAGAGAATGATTCGCTACGGCAAGATGGTCGCCGGTGTTGTGGCAGTGCTTGTGATTGCTCTGGCAGCAGCTGCTGTTGCAGCGTGGATAAGCACAGATCCTTTCAAGACAAGTGCCTTTGAGGAAGTCGAAACAGACAGCTACCGCGAGTGTCTGGCGCTGGTCAACGAGGTGCGCAACAGCAACTTCGATGATATAATTGACGACCTTATCAATATGGAGGGTGCAGCTGAGGATTACAATTTCCTCCAGCGTTACGAGCAGCTTCTCAAGGAGCGTGTTCCCGACGATGCTGACCCGACAGCGGTAAAGTTCCGCAACTGCTGCTACATGGTGCTTTACACCGAGTTTACTGCAAAGAAATTCAAGAGCTATTCCGACAGAGGCCTGCTCGGTCTCTTCTATGTTGACGATGCTGATCTTTACAGAAATCACGCAGATACACTGTGGGGAATGCTCAGCGATGCACAGAGTGATGCCGAACTTCAGGCAATAATCGACTACTGCGCAGAAAATGATATAATCTACCTAAAGAACACCACACAGCAGCCTGCTCAGCAGGAAACTGTGACGGAAGATGAAACACAGCAGAACTGACCGACCTGAATATACATAACAGAAACTGAAAACTGAAAGGAAGTATAACTATGAACTGTAAGTTTTGCGGAAATTTTGTACCCGACGGAAGCGATAGCTGCTCTGTATGCGGACGCCGTCCGACCGAAGAGCCTATAGGAAAGCTGCTCAGTGAAAATCAGCCCCAGAACTTCCTGCCGGCAGCATCTGCTGCAGCAGACAGCAGGAAGGACGAAGTAAAGAAGGAAAAGAAGCTGAAGACAGGCATTTTCGCTCCGCTGGCAGCTATTCTCGTATCGGCTGCAGGTTGGTTCTATGCATGGACTCAGGATATTTTCGATGCAATCAAGACCATCTTCAACGGCACCTACGGAGAGTCGGCAAACCTTGGTGAGGACAGCTCCTTTGTTACCGGCGGTGCAAGCTCTGTCTCCGGCGAGGCAGGTCTTACTGTAATTCTTATAATCGGTGCAGCCGTTCTGCTCACCGTTATCGGTGTTGCAGGTATAATCACACTTATCAAGAGACTTTACAACAGAACTCAGGACTAAATAAAAGGTATTCCTTAACAGAGAGGTGACAGGGTAATGATCTGCACAAAATGCTCAGCAGTCAATGATAACGGAGATCGCTTCTGCTTCAAATGCGGCGCACCGCTCCCTGCAGCAGGAGAGGCTTCCTATTCGGCGCCGGAAAGCGGTCCGGACGAACAAACAAGAGCGGCAAATGAGGCAGCAAGCCTTGCCACCATCAACGCTCAGACCATGCTTGCGGCAAGAGAGGCCCGCAAGGGCGATATTTCGTCTATGCGCCCGTTCACACGCGTTGCATACAATATCGCAGAGTCGGAGAACGGTCCGATGATGTCCGGTCTTGTGTCGATTCTTTACATTGTGCTTGGACTTGGCGCAGTTGCAACGCTTATCAAGATTTTCGAAACTATCACCAAACTGGGCGAATCCTTCAGCACCAGCGGTATTGAAGGCACCGTCAGCGAGATGTTCTACGGAAAGGCAAGCAGTGACAATGCACAGCTTCTCATCTGGCTGATACTGCTGTTTGTTGTTGTTACAATCGGCTTTATCTGCTGCGGAAAGCTCAATATCCGTCTCAAGAAGGTCAACCGCAAAAAGAAGAAGGAACAGCTTGATGCAAGACTGTAATTCTGATAAAAACATACCGCCGGCAGGGATTGTCCTGCCGGCGGTTTTGTGTTCTTGAGAGATAAAGCGGTATCAGATCAGAAGCCGCAGCTGTCATTCATCTTCGTGCTCTTCAATGTGTACGTTTTTGCGTGCCCAGATGGAAAGAGCCTGTGCTGTGGTGGCGATTTTGTCAAGTGATTCGAGAATGGACATGAATTTTTCCATCTCATAGTCATGCACCATGCCGTCCTCAGAGACCTCGATGATGGAATCGCGCAGGTCGCCGACGTCCTTGAGCGCGCCGAGAACCTTGAGAGAAAGCCTGTCAAAGTCGTCAAGCTGGACTCGCTTTACAGTGTTCATGCCGATAGGGCAGTCGGTGGAGCAGTAATAGTTGCACAGCTCCGGACAGTTGTAGGTGCGCGCCATAGCGGCAACCTCGTCAGGGAAGGGGTTGACCGAGCCAAGCTCGATGCGGGCAAGACGTGTGCGGTCTATGCCGAGCTGTTCGGCGGCTTTTTCACGGCTGGACAGAGACTCATCTTCCTGAGATGCCTCATATCTCGAGATATAGTATATATTGTCTGCAGCTTTGGTTGCGGTTTTACTCATGACATTCTATCGCGGATAACGCGGCTCCTTTTCAACAATTTAAAACAGTAAAGAATATATTTATTATACACCAATGTTCATTTTATGCAAGCCCGATGTGCAAATTAAATTGTACGGGTGTAAAAAGTTTGAGCCGCAGCTCCAGATGCGGCTCATTTGGTGTGTATCATAATAAAGATTGAAGCTGTTAAAACAGAAAAACGCCGGTGTTCTGATGAGCACCGGCGTAAGTTTTATCCGATTGTTATGTAGGAATAGGTCATGCGTTCAATTATCCAGTGTACGTATGAGCTGTCAAGCAGCATGGATTCTCCGGGCGGTTTTCCAAGTTCGTCCAGACCGTCGTAAATGCCCGGGTCATGAATCATGTACTGTACCGAATCACCTACCTGACGGTAGCCGTAGATGACAAAGCAGTGACCGGAGGCATCATATGCCGCTTCAGACATCTGTGTCAGGATTATGCGGCCGTTGTCAAGCTGCCCGGTCATGCTTTCGGACGTATCATGCCACTGATAGGGAATGTCGTAGGCGGCGAGCGAGTCAGCGACCTGCGACATATACCAGCCGCCGTCCTGCTCAGGAAGCCACAGATTGCGCAGATCCTCCGGAGTAACAGAAGAGTCGGCACTGTACCATTTTATTCCCATTGCGGCAATGGTTGGCATACAGTTTATTTCAGAATAATCACCTGTGTTGAACTGAGCGAAATACCAGCTGTAGTTGCGGGAATTATTAACCTCAACAGTGCTGGCGGCAGGTGGCGTGAAGCTGTCAAGAAAGCTGTCAATCCAGCCGAGTGTTATTACGAGCGCGCGCCGGTCGATTGCCGATTCGCTGCGCAGGTCGGACCACTGATTCCAGTAGCAGGTGTTCACAAAATATTCAGCAAGCGAAAAAAGCTGATATTCATGCGGGTGATAATCGTAGCTTGCCAGTGCATAGCTCGGGAAGCAGTCGATAAAAGCCATGTTGTATGCTGTTTCCATCGACTCGGGTGCGTAATCGTAGAAGAAGGGTACACTGGGGGAAACAACTTCACCGAAGCAGTGTTCATAGATGGCGTTGAAGATGCGCGCAATCTCAGAACGCATTATTGCCTCGGGGTCGTCCGGCTCAGGCAGATCAGAACCGCTGACCGGCGGCATATAGGCATCAGCGCAGACGGGGTTGTTGAAATACAGACGGAAGAACAGCTCCAGCGCATCAGTCATGTCAGACAGAGAAATTTCCAGATCTCCCCGACCGAGGTAGTCGGTGTAAATGTGACTGAGGAGACTTTCAAACATTCTGTTCTGCTGGGTAATAAAAACGCCGTAGGTGTCTTCTTCATATTCCCACTCACCGCAGATGCCGAGAGCAAGTGCCTTGAGCAGATATTCGTCCTCGCTCTGAATTTTTACGCGTGAGATATCGGTCGTGATACCTGTATATGCCTCATAGTAGTCGATGAGCAGGCGGCTCATCTCGGCGGTGTTGGGGACAATGCCGAGATCAGAGAGCGAGGGGTCAATACCGAGGCGGCTGAGACGCAGACAGCCGTTCAGCCAGTCTCCGTCGGTCATATAATCCGCAATGACGTAATCAGGAATGCTCACATTTCCTCTTTTTGAAATATCGATTGATGTAAGCCGTATACGTCCGCCGGAAGCAGGGCTGCTTATGTAGACATCAAGCGTGAATCCGTCCGGTTCAGACGGGAAAAGCTCATAATCTGCACAGGCTACAGTCTGTTCAGCATTTGCTGATTCAAGGGCTTTCATCATGGGCTCAAGAGCCTCAGCGATAATCTCTGCAGCCTCATCGCCCCACCTGACATTGACTATCACCGGCAGCTCATAGGGATATTCGCCGGTGAGCTGCAGTTCAGGCTCTCTGGGCAATATCGAGACCGGCAGAAAATCGGCATCACAGCCGCAGAACAGGGCGGCAATGATGGAAATGCAGAGTAAAATGGCAATGATTCTCTTCATAGCTGTCAAATCATTCTGCTGCGTTTATAACGCAGGAGTTGGTTGAAGTGATGGAAAAATACATACCGTAGCCCTCTTCGTCAGAAAGCGTGCCTTCGCTGCGCTGACGTGTGGTCAGCTCCTGAACAGCGCGGTCATTCTGGTTGATATTGAGTGTTCCGGTCATCGGAGAAACGGATGTGTAAGTGGTAGTGTAGCCGTAAGAATCGGTCACAGGGTCGGGGAGGGTGTATTCCCCGCCGGTGATGTCGATTCCGAAACGGCCAGCTGAAAGTCTGTTTGCGGTGTATGTGTTATTCATACCGTATGAGCTGACCGTCCATGAAGTGCCCTTGCTGAGCGATACCGGCATCGGGTGGAACAGGTCGGAAGCCATATTCAGCAGTGAAGCCTCGTCGAGAAGATTTCCGACAGAAGGCTTTGCTGCAATTATTCCGTCAATGCCGTCGATTGCAGTGATATTGCCGGCATTGTCAACTGATACGGTGAAGCTCTGACCGATGAGGTCAAAATATAGGGCGGTATTGTCATTGCGGTTGGCAGGGTCGGTGGTGTCAATGTCAACCTGCAGTGAGCCGTTGTCGGATACTGCGCCGTAAATGCTTGAAAATGTGTATCGGCAGGTAAGTCCGCTTTCGCTTCTGGTGATATCAAGGCGGTAGCAGTACTTGGTTGTGGAGGTGTAGGAATACATCACCTTGCCATTTCCGTCAGTGTAATCCTCTGAACTTGAAACGGTTGAGAGCATAGTATAACTGCCATCCTTAAATGCAGGCGCAGCGTGGATACCCTCAAGTTCAGATGTCTGCTCAGAGTCCAAAAAGCTGCTGTCAGAGCTGCCGGGAGAAATCCAGTCGTCGTCTCCGCAGTCAGAAAAAAGCAGAACGCAGGCGGCTATGAGCAGCACTGCAACGCCGGCGGCGAGAATGATAAGCAGGCGCTCGTTATGCTTTCTTATCATCTTTCTTCGGCTCTCCCTTCATGGTGAGGCTGATGCGCTTCTTTGCAGCATCAACGCTGAGGACCCATACCTTTACGATATCACCGACCTTGAGCTTTTCACTCGGGTGCTTGATTCTCGGACCGTTGCATATCTGGGAGATGTGGACAAGACCGTCCTGATGAACGCCGATATCAATGAATGCACCGAAATCGACGACGTTTCTTACGGTGCCGTCAAGCTCCATGCCGGGGAGGAGGTCCTCCATGTCCATGACTTCGCTGCGCAGGAGGGGCTTGGGCAGTTCGTCACGCGGGTCGCGGCCCGGTCTGAGAAGCTCGGTGACGATATCGTTCATTGTGGGGACACCAACGCCGATTGCTTCAGCGACGTTTTCTTCGCCAAGCTCAGCAACGCGCTCGCGCAGTTCGGTTATAGTTCCTGCGCTGACGTCCTTCATGGAGTAGCCGCATTTCTCGATAAGTGCTGCAGCAGCATCGTAGCTTTCGGGGTGAACAGCAGTGTTGTCAAGCACGTTTGCACTCTCAGCAACACGCAGGAAGCCTGCGCACTGCTCGAAAGCCTTCGGTCCGAGTTTGGAAACCTTGAGAAGCTCCTTGCGGCTGCGGAAGGCGCCGTTTTCCTCGCGGTATGCAACAATGTTCTTTGATACAGCCGCGCTGACACCTGCGATATGAGAGAGCAGCGAGGGGGAGGCAGTGTTCAGGTCGACACCGACCGAGTTGACACAGCCCTCAACAACGCCGCCGAGAGCCTCGTCAAGACGCTTCTGCGGCATATCGTGCTGATACTGACCGACACCGATGGATTTCGGGTCTATCTTTACAAGCTCGGCAAGAGGATCCTGCAGACGGCGGGCAATGGATACCGCGCTTCGCAGGCTGACATCATACTCAGGAAATTCAGCAGCAGCAAGCTTGCTGGCAGAGTAGACCGAAGCACCTGCCTCGCTGACTACCATGTAGTGAACGTCAGGATAATCGCGGAGCAGTTCGCTTACGAATATCTCGGTTTCCTTGCTGGCAGTACCGTTGCCGATGGAGATGGCGGTTGCCTTGTATTTCTTTATGAGTCCGGCGACAATGCGGCGGGCTTCATCAATTTTCTTGTAGGGCGGTGCCGGATAGATGACACCGGTGTCAAGAACACGTCCGGTGGGGTCAACGACAGCCACCTTGCAGCCGGTACGGTAGCCGGGGTCAAGACCGATTACAGTGTGTCCCTTTACGGGCGGCTGCATGAGCAACTGGCGCAGGTTGAGACCGAATACCTTGATTGCGGCTTCAGCAGCATTGGCTGAAAGCTCACTGCGCACCTCGCGCTCGATGGAGGGGAAGATGAGTCGGTCATAAGCATCGTTTGCCGCCTCGATGACAGCATCAGTGCAGGGAGAACCCTCTTTGACGGCAACAGAGTAGACTATGCGCAGACCTCTTGTCTTGTCGAAGTCGATGCTTGCCTTGAGGAAACCCTCGCGCTCGCCGCGGTCAATGGCAAGAACACGGTGACCTGCGACTCTTGTGAGCGGCTCGGAATAGTCATAGTAAACAGTATAGACCGATTCAGCCTCAGGGTCGGAAGCCTTGCTGCGCAGATTTCCGTTGTGGAAGGTGACAAAGCGCAGACGCTTGCGGATACCGGCATCGTCAGATATGGTCTCAGCAATGATATCAAGCGCACCCTGCAGAGCATCCTGCGCAGTGGCAACGCCTTTTTCTTCGTTTATGTAGTTCTGTGCCATGTCAATGGGATAATCGCTGTCCGGCTCCTGTGCGTAAATCGCAAGAGCAAGCGGCTCAAGTCCCTTTTCACGCGCAACGGAGGCGCGGGTCTTCTTCTTGGGCTTGAAGGGGCGGTAGATATCCTCGATTTCGGCGAGTGTCTCAGCGGTATCAAGAGCGGCGGAAATTTCCTCGGTCATAACCTCCAGCTTTTCGATGGAAGCACGAACCTCAGCGCGGCGCTTCTCAAGACCCTGCAGATATTCATAGCGCTCAGAAATCTCACGTATGGTCTGGTCGTCCTGGGTGCCGTGCATTTCCTTGCGATAACGGGCGATGAACGGCACTGTGTTGCCGTCATCAAGAAGCTGGAGAATATTCTTTATATACTCCGGTTTTACATTGAACTGGGCGGAAATAGGGGTTACAAAATCCATTTGCGATAATATCCTTTCTGATTATGGGTGTGCAGTTCAGATGAACAGATAAATAATATACAGCAAAGCGTATACAACAGGCTGATGAAGAATGTAGATGATAAGCGAGTGTCTGCCGAGCCATGTGAGGGGCGGGCAGATGTCTTTATAGAAAAACTCGGGCATTTTGTTCTGTGTCACAGGTCTGCCGATGAATGTTCCGCAGAGGAACATGAAGAGCCACGGCAGCAGCGGCAGATAATCGACCGAGCGGTAGTTTCCTTTTATGAAGCCGAAGGGATACATGAAGCTGCCCTTGCGCAGCATCTCAGGAACATCAAGCGAGAATTCCCCGAATCCGAAATATCCGTTTGGTGTGTTGAAGGTAAGTGCAAAAATAACAGCACACAGCAGCGCACCGACCCACCACGGAATCCTGTCGGTAAAAGTACCGATAAGGCTGTAGACCAGCATACCGGAAGCAATGAGATGCAGTACACCGAAGTAGATGGCACTGCCTGGGAAGATGAATGCAGTGACCAGTGTGAAACCTGCGGCAATGACCAGTATCTTCGCTCCATGCTTTGCCGGTTCGCGGGAAAAGCGCACGGTCACGCCGGCGAGCAGAACGAACAGCGAGGTGGCCATCCATGAATAATTCGACTGCCAGTAAAATGAGCTGGCAAGCCACGAGGCGCCGAACATGAAAACAAGATCATACTCTATATGGAATATTATCATGATGACCACTGCAAATCCGCGCAGTGTGTCAAGCAGAGTCATGCGCCGCTTCGGTGAAGCAGTTTTATCCATAGGACAAATTCCTTCCTGTTTGCTGATGTGACAGCAGTTGTTATGAGAGAACCAATCTCCGCTGCACCGTTACAGTACAGCGGAGATATTCTGTCGGTTCAGGATTTCAGCACAGCATAAAGCAGCGCTTTCGGAAATCAATCCGGCGCATCGCGTCAGATATCAGTTATTCATGCTGAAAAGAAAATATATTGCACTTAGCGGACGGTCAGCTGACCGGAAGGCTCAGTTGCCCCAGTTGAACCAGGGGTCGTCATCCTCAGCATCATCGTTATTCTGCTGGGAGGAAGATGTGGTGGTAGTTGTGGTGGTTGCCGGACGGGTAGTGCCGCCGAAGTGCTCGAACAGCTCTACATACTCATCGTAGTAGTTGTCGAGATTGCCGCTGAGGGTGAAATCACCGGCTGTGGAGGTCTGGGTATTTCCGTTGGTGGAGGGCTCCTCCTTCTCGGGCTCGACCTCTTCAGCGGTTATGGTCTGAGAGGGAATCTCAACACCGGGAGTGGTGTAGGGATCAGCGTCCATGCCGCCAAGCTGAGTGACGGTCCAGCCGCGCTCGCGGAGCAGGGTGACGATACCGGTAGCGCCGCCCATGTGAGCTGCACCGACAACATAGAATACATTGTCACCGCGCTCAAGCATCTTCTCTGCAGTGTCGGTCATGCCGACGTTGCGGTCGTTAAGAAGAGCATCGTTATACTGCTGAAGGAGAGCCTCGTATTCAGCGATTTCTTCCTCGGTCATGCCGGTTCCGGAATAGTCGGTGACGGTTTCGGTGTAGAAGAACTCAGCGTTGCCGTTGAGCCACTCAAGGTAGGACTCATAGTAGTAATCAGCGTATTCCTGAGCATCGTTGTTGACATAGTCCCAGAGGAGAAGCTCGTTGAGCTCATCAGGGAAGCTGTCAAAAAGGGAAGCCTGGAACTTGACCGATTCAACCTCGATTATTCTCTTGCCCTGAGACTTTGCGAGCATGAGGAAATGACGGTCGATACCCATGTTGGAATCAAGACCGGATTTCTCGGTGATGATGGTCTCGAATGCCGACTGCCACATGCTGGGCTTGCAGGTCTGAAGTACTTCAGGGGTGTAGCCGTAGCTCTCGAGCAGATCGCTGGGATTGTTCTCAAGATACTCGACCATGCCCTCATAGAGTTCAGCTGAAACGTGATCCTTGATGGAGGAACCGTCGGTGTACATATAATAACCCATCAGCTCCATCTGACCCATGATGTCGCTCTCAGCGGCAACGATGTCGCACTCAACTGCAAGAGCATCGCTCTCGAGGTAGGCGTTGATGATGTGTTCAGGAATGCGGTAAGCCTGCTCATCACCGATGTGTATCGAACCGAGCAGATAGACCTTGCCGCCGTTCTTGCCCTCAGCGACCCAGAAAAGCGGATCGGAATCGGAATAATCGTCGGGCAGATCGTCAAACATTGATAATGTGTAGATGTCGGCACCCTCTTCGAGCTGCTCGATGTCGGGTCCCTGCATCATCTCCATCATGTCCATCATGCTGGAGAGATCAGCACAGCCGGTCATGGCAAAACACATGATCAGTGTCATTGCGAATGCGAAAATGCGGAAAATCGTGCGCTTGGTTTTCATAGCAATTTCTCCTTTTTGCAAGGGAACGGTGCTTCCGCTCCCGTAATGGCATTTTTGATTGTCCTGGTTTACTTTACGGCATCGATAAGACGGCGGCTGACCGGCTCTCCGTCAAGGAAAAGATCGGGCTCGAGAATAAGCATCTCGGAGACAACACGGGTCATTCCTGCGCAGTCGCACAGCACACAGCGCGCATCACCGATCTGATGTACCGATGCAACGCCGAGTTCAAGGAAGGGCTCCTCAAGCTTGGCGTAATTCACCGATACGTCGTTTATCGGCGCTCTGTGGGGAGATACCATGGTGAAGAAGGTGCTGCCGTCCGGCATGATTATGTTTCTGAGCTCCGGTTCGCCAAGACGGTTGGGAATCTGCGCCCATTCCTCGACGCCGTGGATAAATGTGTTCTTGCTCAGCGGACAGCCGAGGAAAAGTATCTTTCCGCCGCGGTCGAGAAGCTTGCCCATTATGCCATCGCGCGGGCAGGGGGTCTGAGCGTAATGCTCCCCGTCGACAAACTCTGCAGCGTCGTGTCCCCATGCGGCAACCGAATGCGAAGGGTGCAGTGAGCGTACAGCTCCGGGGCGCTGTGAAAGCAGCGTGCCGAGAATTCCGGTGCAGGAGGGCTCGGTGCGGTAGTCGTAGGTGTTGTGCTCATTGTTTACCGTTGCCCATGTGTGGGTGGGCATGACCAGCAGACCGTCCTTCAGATATTCGCAGAAGGCATCAAGCACGGTATCTGCACCGCCGCGTACCTCTCCGACAGCCTTCATCGATGAATGAACGAGCAGAGAGGCATCTGACGGCAGACCGGTTTTGCCGAGCTGTCTGAGAAGCTGTTGCTTTGTATACATTACAGATTATTACTCCTAATATTATAAAATATTATCATCAATAATTCTACACCAGAAACGGTCTGTTTTCAAGTACAGCAGGCATACAAAATGTGACAATAATGTGTGAATATGAGGAAGAATACGCTGCCTTTCGTTGACAAGGCAAAAGCTGTCTGTTAAAATTATCCTGTATTATTATGGGCAATTGCGAATAATCTGCCCGGAGGTGAAAAGCTTGCGTGTTTTTGAAATGCGTTTCAGCGGCAACAACGGCGGTGCCATTGAGACCTTTGACAGCCGGTTTATAAAACTGCTGGGTGATTTTCTGCATCAGCTTGGAAGAAACGGTCTGATTCTCGACGGCGGAGTGCAGTCGTATATTGAAAACGGACAGTATGTCTGCCGCGTGATAGCTCAGGATGATTCGGCGCTCAGTGAAAACGGTCTGAGCGAGGAGCATATGAATTACGATACACGCAAGGCGCTGACTTTGCTGCGCGGCAAATGCGCCGCACCGGTGCAGATAGTCAAACGGGAAAACTGCGTTGATATTCCGCACTGCAAGTGCAGTTCATCAAGCCATTATGTGCTTCAGTATGTTCCCGAGTGGATGGGCTCTCCGGTTATGTGCGGCGACTGCAGAAGCAGCGTTCCGCTCTACCGTCTTATGCCCGACCGCAACGAGCGTGAATATGACAATCTCCTGCGCTGGCGAAAGATATACAGAGGCTATATCGAGCAGTTCCGCGCCGGAATCAATTCGCGCTACGCCTATGATATGATAAGAAACTGCCGGTCGGAATTTGCCGTTCATGGCAGACGGATAGCCGGTTATGTTGAGCAGAGAACAGGCGTGACCACATTCTATCCGATATACAGCCATCTTGAGCGCAAGCCGGAGCGCTGTCCGCAGTGCGGCGGTCCGTTTGTCAATGTATACAGTGATGCAATAAATTTTGAGCGCTGCTGCCGCAATTGCCGGCTTGTCATGTGAGCGCACGGAGGATAAAGGTTTGAAGGACGAGAAACTTATTATTTCAGCGGAAAATATTTCATTCAGATATGACGATGACGGCACCGAGACCCTCTCCGGTGTCAGCATAGATATAAACAAAGGCGAGTTTGTTGCCCTTCTCGGACACAACGGCTCGGGCAAATCGACATTTGCCAAGCATCTCAATGCAATACTGCTGCCGTCGGGCGGCAGAGTGCTGGTCGAGGATATGGATACCTCAGATGAATCACTTCTGCTGCAGCTGCGCAGTACAGTGGGCATGGTCTTCCAGAATCCTGACAATCAGATGGTTGCAGCCATAGTCGAGGAGGACGTTGCATTCGGACCGGAAAATCTCGGCGTGCCAAATCCCGAACTGCGTGAGAGGGTGGATAATGCCCTGAAGGCGGTTGGAATGTACGATTACCGCCGCCATGCTCCTCACAAGCTCTCAGGCGGACAGAAGCAGAGGGTTGCAATTGCCGGAATACTCGCCATGCAGCCGGATTGCCTTGTTCTTGATGAGCCGACAGCGATGCTCGACCCGGGCGGACGTCAGGAGGTAATGGAGGCACTGCTTGCTCTGCGCGAAAAGCAGGGGGTCACAATAGTCCTCATTACTCATTACATGGACGAAGCGGCGCTTGCTGACCGCATCATAGTCATGGACGACGGCAAGGTGCTGACTGAAGGTACGCCGCGCGAGGTTTTTGAGCAGGTCGAGCTTCTGCGTGAGCATCGGCTTGATGTGCCTCAGCCGGTTGAGCTTGCACACCGTCTGCGTCAGGCAGGAATCGAACTTCCGCAGGGCATACTCACCGCAGAGGAATGTGCCGAAGCAATTGCAAAGCTGATAGCCCAAAAGTGAGGAAATAAAATGGAAGTCCGTTTTTATGAGATAAATGAAATTCAGGACAGCCTGCTTAAGTTTGCTGTAATAATTTCACGCTCGGGTGGAAAATGGGTGTTTGTAAAGCACAGAGAGCGCGATACCTATGAAGTTCCGGGCGGTCACCGCGAAGCCGGCGAGAGTATAGAGACAACCGCCAGCCGCGAACTCCGCGAGGAAACCGGCGCTGTTGAGTTTTCGATAAGTCCGGTGTGCGTCTATTCAGTGACCGGCAGAAACCGCGTCAATGAAACTGGAGAAGAGACTTTCGGTTTGCTTTTCTTTGCTGAAATTGACCGCTTTGAGGAGATTCACAGTGAGATAGAAAAGGTTTGCCTTTTTGATTCACTGCCGACCGAATGGACCTATCCGCTTATTCAACCGAAGCTGATAGCCGAGGCAGAAAGACGCGGCATGATAAAATAGAATATAACCGAAAAAGAAAATCCGAAACGGCAAAACTGTCGTTTCGGATTTTTTGTTGCTGTCTGGTTATGGAATTGTAATTACAGCCACCATGCCTTTGCTGCATAGTCAAGTGAAAAAGATTCATCAACAAATGATGCAATGTCATGACCGGGGATTCTCATGCCCGGAAGGCTGTCGTTGTTCTTCAGCATTTCGCGCAGATTTTCTGCGATATGACTGTGGTCGTTCTGTCCGGTCAGCTCACCGTTTTCAAAGACGAACTCAACAAGGATTTTATAAGCCCACGCTCGCTGATGTCCCATGTGAATATAATATTCCGGCATGAAATCGTCGCCTGCGAGAATTTTGCCCGTGTAGGGAATTCTGATATGCAGACCTTCATACACTTCATGCCCCATGTATTGCGTGTGTGCCTTTTTGGCTGACGGCACAATACCGTTTATGGGCGGATAGATATCATCACTTGTGTGAACAAACAGCTTTTCGAGGAAAATCCCCTCGGAGGATATGCTGTATTCGCACCAGTATCCCCTCCAGCAGGCGGTGCAGCAGTAAGACGGGGTAATGTTGTATTGAGACGGGTGAAAGTCAATGGGCTGGCTGAGAGCCACGACGACATATTTCTGATCGTTGAAGCAGAATTTATCTCCAACCTGTGCGGTCATAGCACAAAACCTCCTTTACAGTCGTATTCCGGGTGGATTGCCATGTCAGCTGTTCCAGTATTTCCTGTCGAGACTTCTGTATTGAATAGCCTCAGCGATATGGGTGGTGGAGAGCTTTTCTTCATGGTCAAGGTCGGCTATAGTGCGTGATATCTTGAGAATTCTGTCATAAGCTCTGGCGGAGAGTCCGATGCGCTCGAAGGCTTTCTGGAGCAGGTTGGAAGCTGCGTCTGTCATTTCGCAGTATTCGCGCTGCATCGCAGGTGTTATGCGTGCATTGCAAAGTACACCGGTATCTCTGAAGCGCTCCTGCTGCAGCTTTCGTGCCTCGTTGACTCTCTTTCTTATTTCGGCGGAGGATTCACCGACCGGACGTCCGGCGAGCTTCATGTAATCCACCGGCGGCACTTCAATGTGAATGTCAAGCCGGTCAAGCAGCGGGCCGGAAATCTTGCCGAGATATCTTGCGGCAGAGCCTGGAGGGCAGGTGCAGGCGCGTGTAGGGTGACCGAAGAATCCGCAGCGGCATGGATTCATTGCGGCGACAAGCTGAAAACGGCAGGGATAAGTCAGTCTGCCGGCAGCTCTTGAAATGGTTATCATTCCGTCCTCCATTGGCTGACGCAGCGCCTCCATGGAAGCTGAAGCGAATTCCGGAAGCTCATCAAGAAATAGTACGCCGTTGTGTGCCAGAGAAACCTCGCCGGGCATGGGAATCTGACCGCCGCCGGCAAGCGAAGCTGCCGAAGCGTTGTGATGTGGCGAGCGGAACGGGCGCTGAGTTATCAGACGTGTGCCGCTGGGCAGCAGCCCGGAGATGGAATGTATCTTGGTTGTCTCTATCGATTCATCAAAGGTCATGTCCGGCAGAATGGAGGGCAGGCGCTTTGCAAGCATGCTCTTGCCTGAGCCCGGAGGACCGACCATCAGAACGTTGTGACCGCCGGCGGCTGCAATCTCCAGTGCGCGGCGGGCGCTTTCCTGTCCGCATACATCTGCAAAATCAAGCGGAGCGGCGGCGCTTGCGGCGATTTCAGCACTGTCTGCCGAAACGGGATAGAGCCTTGCCGAACCGTCAAGATGTCCGATGAGCATGGAAAGCGAGTCGACCGCATAGCAGTCTATTCCTTCGACAACCGAAGCTTCTGCAATATTTTCGGCAGGAACATAAATTGCTTTCATTCCCATCTGCCGCGCCTGAATCGCCATCGGAAGTGCGCCGTTTACACGTCTTATGCGTCCGTCAAGAGACACCTCGCCGATGAACACCTCATCGCCGTGAGGCTGAGGAATCTGCTCGGTAGCGGCAAGTATTGCCAGCAGCAGAGGAATATCATATATCGCACCTTCCTTGCGGACATCAGCCGGAGCGAGGTTTGCGGTAATGCGCGCAGTGGGATATTCGTAGCCGCAGGTGCGTATAGCCGCGCGTACACGGTCGCGTGATTCGCGCACAGCCGCATCAGGCAGACCGACAACATCAAAGCTGGGCATACCCTGAGAAAGGAATACCTCAACCTCGACAGGGTAAGCATCGATACCCTGCAGACCCATGCTCATAAGGCGTGAAAACATGATTTTCGCCTCCGTCGTTCAGATAATAGGGCAGAACAGCGAATAAAGACGACCGATGTTCCGCAGAATAATTATGGCATCAGCCGGGATACAGCGATGCCGCAAATGATTTGAAGGGAGAATTACAGACAATGAACAGCAATCCTGAATACAAAGGCACAGCGGATCATATCCGCAGAGATCCTGAAATGAGAAGCTGCTTTGAGTCATTGCCGCCGATAGTAAGGGAAAGCATACTGATGAGCTGCGATGAAATCAGCAGTGCGGGTCAGCTCAGAAAGCTTGCCGACGAGCTGATGAGAAAGGCAGATAATCAGTAAATATATTCACGGCGCGGCAGTTTACGCAAAAGCTGCCGCGCCGCAGTGCTTTATCAGGTGTTCTTGTCGGTCTGACGGAACTGCTTGAGATTGCCGGTCTTCAGACTGCGCTTGTCGAGCTCAGCCTGAACGTCTTCCAGCGGAATACCGCAGGAAACCATCATAACAGTGAGGTGATAAAGCAGATCGCCGATCTCGCCGACCAGCTCATCGTGAGCGCCGTTCTTTGCAGCGATAATTGTCTCGGCAGACTCTTCGCCGACCTTTTTGAGTATCTTGTCAAGACCGGTGTTGAGCAGGTAGCAGGTATAAGAACCCTCCTGCGGGTCGTCGCGGCGAGCCACGACAGTGTCGTACAGTGCTTTAAGTGTGTCCTGCATTGCATTTACTCCATTCCATTAATTGAATTATAACATTACTATGATACTTCAACGCGTTGAATTAGTCAAGACAAAATACAATATACACACAGCGCGGGAATACATTTCTGTCAAGAGCCTGATAAACTAAATGGCAGAATTAAGGTGTTAATACTTGAAAAAAGTCGTATTATGCTGTAAAATAAAACTGTATTGCTATGCTTTACTAATTTTACATACAGGAGAGATAACCAACATGAAAATCTTAGTTGAAACCTCTGCACGTCACGTCCATGTCAGCGCTGCAGACCTTGCTGTTCTGTTCGGTGAGGGCTACGAGCTCACAAAGAAGAAGGATCTTTCCCAGCCGGGTCAGTTTGCCTGCGAAGAGCGCGTAACTGTTGTAGGTCCTAAGGGTGAGATGGCTGGTGTTTCCATTCTCGGACCCACACGTCCTGCTTCCCAGGTTGAGCTTTCTCTGACCGATGCCCGCAAGATCGGCATCATCGCTCCGGTCCGCGAGTCCGGTGACATCGAAGGCACCCCCGGCTGCAAGCTTGTTGGCCCCAAGGGCGAGGTTGAGCTCACCTGCGGCGTTATCGCAGCAAAGAGACACATACACCTCTCTACCGATGAGGCTGCTGAGTTTGGTCTTTCTGACCGCCAGGTTGTCGAGGTCAAGCTGACCACCGACGGACGTACCACCACCTACGGTGATGTTGTTGTTCGTGTAAATCCGAACTTTGCTGCAGCAATGCACATCGACACCGACGAGTCCAACGCTGCCGGCTGCGCAGGCACTGTCTACGGCGATATCATTGCATAATTTTACCCTTTAACAACAGACACGGAGCGGTCAATGGCTGCTCCGTGTTTTTTTGTGCCTGGAAATTTGTTGAATACCTCTTGACAGATAATACTATGCGATGTATAGTATTGTACGAAGGGAGGTATGTTATGGATATACAGCTTAAACGCGGGCTGCTTGATATCTGCGTTCTTGCGGCAATAAAGAACGAAGACTCATACGGCTATCAGATAATCAAGGATATCAGTCCGTACGTATCCATCTCTGAATCGACACTTTATCCTATACTGCGCAGGCTGGAGTCGGCCGAATATCTCACCGTGTACTCGGTTGAGCACAATGGCAGGCTGAGAAAATATTATCACATCACGCCGGGCGGACTTGAGCGGCTTGCAGCATTTACTGATGAGTGGAAAGAAATCATGTCGATATATAAATTTGTGACGAGAGAGGATGACCACAATGAATAAGGAAAGCTATATTGCCGAGGTCAGAGGAAAACTGAGCAGATTGCCGCAGAGCGATATTGACCACTGGCTGGATTATTATTCTGAGATGATAGATGACCGCCTTGAAGACGGAATGACGGAAGATGAAGCCATCGGCGCAATCGGCACGGCTGACGAGGTGGCAGAGCAGATACTGCTTGAAACACCGCTGCCCAAGCTGATAAAAGCAAAGGTGAATCCTTCGCGTTCGTATCGCGCGTGGGAGATAGTACTGCTGGTGCTCGGCTCACCGCTGTGGGTGTCGCTGCTGATTGCTGCTGCGGCGGTCATTTTTGCGGTTTATATTTCACTTTGGGCGGTTGTAGTATCACTTTACACCGCTGATTTTGCCATTGCCGTTTCAGGCATTGCCGCTCTCGGACTCTGTGCATATCTGATAGCATCGGGCAATGTTTTGATCGGTCTGGTGGCACTGGGCGCCGCGCTGATACTGATGGGGCTTTCGGTGCTTTTGTTCTTCCTTGCTGCGCTTGCCGCAAAGGGTGTAATACAGCTTGGTGTGCTTTCGGTCAGAGGATTGAAGAAATTATTCATAAAATAAGGAGAAATAAAGATGAGCAATACAAAGAAATGGTTACTTATAATCGCTTCTCTTGCTGTTGTCGCAGGTCTTGTTATAGGCTGTGCAGCAATGGCCGCTGTCACATCTTCCTACAGCGGCGGGCAGGGCTTCAGCGATATGCTCAACGGGCTGAATACTGCAGAGTATGTGTCCAATACATACACTACCGAAGAGCCTTTTGAAAATATTGAGATAAACGGTGCTCAGAGCGATATCCGCTTTGTGCTGTCCGATGAACTGACCACCAGCCGTGTGGAGTGCAAGGAAACCGCATCCATCACACACACCGTAGAGGTTGTCGATAATACACTTGTTATCAGACTGGAGGATAACAGCACATGGCGTGAGCATATCGGCATTAATTTCGAGAGTATAACAGCCACAGTCTATCTGCCGCAGAAATATTTTGGTGGTCTGACCGTTGACAATGCCAGCGGAGATATTGATATACCGAAGGATTTCTGCTTCAATGAGGTTCAGCTCAATACCGCCAGCGGAGATATTACTTTCCTTGCTGAGGTCGGGGCAGGCGCAGATGACGGCATAAGCCTTACAGCAGAAAGTGCAAGCGGCGATATAATTCTCGAAACAAGGACAATAATAGAAAGGCTTTCTGTTAATACAGCCAGCGGTGACATATCAATAAGCAATACCTCGGCAGATTCCGTAAAAGTAACAACCTCCAGCGGCAGAATTGAGACCTATTCGCTGACTGCCGGCAGATACGACCACGATATGAACTTCGCCGGCGGAAAGGCGATATTCTCGAGTGCCAGCGGAGATATCAGACTCAGCGCTTCTGAGTTCGGTGAGTGTGTTATCGATACTTCGAGCGGAGAGGTTCGTCTTGACGGTGTTGATGCCGAGACCTACGATATCGAAACTGCCAGCGGTGATGTAGAGGGACATATCCGTTCAAACAAGAATTTCATCACCAGTACTGCCAGCGGTGATATTGATGTACCCTACTCCCATCCTGATGCGGGAGAGTGCAGAATCTCCACCTCCAGCGGCGATATCGACATTGACGTTGTTTTCTGATAAAGCTGTCGGCAGAATTACATAATAAAACACAGAGCTAAGGCACTCTCGAAATGAGGGTGCCTTTTGTTCGCAAGAGCCGCAGCTGCCTGCAGTGTGCGGAAGATTGACAATCAATTGCAGTCATGATAGAATAATTTAATACTATAATGGAGTAGTCTGCAATGTCGGAGACAGTTACGGCGTTGATTTTCCGGAGCACCGGATACTCCTGAAAGGTGTGTATAAAATGAGCAGACCAAAGGTTTATTTTTCAAAGAATATAACGCCCGAAAATGTAATAAAGCTGTATGAGGCGCTTGGCGTTGAGCTCCCCGGAAGGGTTGCCGTCAAGGTCCATTCGGGCGAGGTAGGCAATCAGAATTTCCTGCGCCCTGAGTTTCTCAAGCCGATGATAGATGCAGTAGACGGCACTGTTGTTGAATGCAACACTGCCTACGAGGGCAGAAGAAACACCACAAAGGCCCACTGGGAGACCATGCGCGAGCACGGCTGGACAGAACTGTTCAAGGTTGACATAATGGACGAGAGCGGTGATATCATACTTCCCGTTCCGGAGGGCAGGCGCATAAAGGAAAACCATGTCGGAGCAAATTTCGAAAATTACGACTCCGTTCTGGTGCTGTCACATTTCAAGGGTCACCCGATGGGCGGCTTTGGCGGCGCATTGAAGAATATCTCGATAGGCATCGCATCTTCATTTGGTAAGGCATATATCCACGGCGCTGGTGAGCCGGAGAAAATCTGGACAGCCGATCACGATTCATTCCTTGAGTCGATGGCAGATGCTGCAAAATCGGTCGTTGACAGAATGGACGGTAAAATGGCGTTTGTTAACATAATGTGCAATATGTCGGTCGACTGCGACTGCTGTGCCGTTGCTGAAGATCCGAAGATCGCGGACATAGGAATTCTTTCCTCACTCGATCCCGTAGCGCTCGATCAGGCCTGCGTCGATCTGGTCTACGCATCGGAAGATGAAGGCAAGTCGCACCTCATAGAGAGAATGGAATCGCGCAACGGTATCCATACTGTTGAGGCGGCTGCAGAGCTCGGTATCGGCAGCAGAGAATACGAACTGGTCTGCATCGATTGATTTACATAATCCATAAAACTTCCAGACAGATAAGGAGATACGTGTGCATTTCTGGATAACAGCTGTTCCGGCTGAATGTACCTGAATGCGCACGGCTGCAAATATGAAGCTTGACAGAATGAAAAAGGTGACCCTGCCCAACGGACTGAGGCTGCTGATGCTGCCCGATGACCGCGGACGCAGTGTTTCGGTAAGTGTGTGGATCGGCTCAGGCTCGCGGTTTGAGCTGCCTGAGCGAAGCGGTGCATCGCACTATATCGAGCACATGATATTCAAGGGGACGCACAGCCGCACAGCCCGTGACATAGCAGAGCAGATGGACGGAATAGGCGGCAATCTCAACGCATATACAACAAAGGAATATACCTGCGTTTATGCACGTACCCTTGACAGCCACCTGCCTGTAGCGTTTGACATAATCTGCGACATGATAACCTCGTCCAAACTCGCTCCGGAGGATATGGAGACCGAGCGCGGAGTCATTCTTGAGGAAATCGGAATGTACGAGGACAGCCCTGAGGATCTCATGCTCGACGGTATGTACGATGCCATGTGGGGCGGAAATATGCTTGGTGCGAATATCGCAGGAACGCGCGAAACGGTCGGACGCATGACGGTCGATGATCTGCGCGCACACATGGCTGACCAGTATACTGCACCGAGAATAGTTGTTGCGGTCAGCGGAGCGTTTGACTGTGATTCATTTGTAGAAATGGCACAGCATCTGCTCGGTGGTCTGCCTTCAGGCGGTCTGCCGTTTGATGCAGAACAGGCAGTTTACAGAAACCGGGTCAATCTCATGCCGAAGGATTTTGAGCAGACACATTTCTGCATCGGATTCCCCGGCGTGTCGCGCACCGACGAGCGCCGCCATGCTCTCGGTCTGCTCAATTCAATATGCGGCGGAAGCTCATCGTCGCGCCTTTTTCAGCGCATAAGAGAGGAACTGGGGCTGGCATATTCTGTCGGCTGCTCGTTCACACCCTATATGCGAGAGGGAATGTTTGAAGTTGATGCGGCAGTGAATCCGCGCAATGAAGAGGCGGCGATTCGTGAGCTTATTGCGGTGCTCTGCCGGCTGAAACGTGACGGAGTAACCGAAGAGGAATTCACCCGCGCCAAGGAGCAGCACAAAGCTACCACAATCATGGGACTTGAAGGCAATTCCGCCATCGCAGGTCACATGGGCAGAGGCGAGCTGCTGCGCGGGAAAATATCCGGCGAGGATGAAATACTCGCGACCCTCGATGCGATTACCATTGAGCAGGTCAATCAGGCGGCTCGCGACTTCATCGTTTTTGATAATTTTTCACTCTGTGCAGTGGGAAAAGTTAGAGATGAAGACAGCTACCTTTCTATTGTACAATCGGCTATATTCTGATATAATATACTTTATTCTGATAAAATCATGAAAGAGTGTACCGTCTGCCGGCAGAGTCGTGCAGACAGACGGGGGAGAGATAAAAATGCAGGCATCACAGGCAAAAAGAATCGTAGTCAAGGTAGGAACATCGACACTGACCCATGAAAGCGGCAAGCCGAATATCCGCTGCATAGAGCGGCTGTGCCGTGTGCTGGCAGACCTGAGCAATTCCGGCAGAGATATCGTGCTGGTCACTTCAGGCGCAGTCGGAATGGGCGTGGGCAGACTCGGTCTCTCCGAGCGCCCCTCTGACACTGCAGGCAGACAGGCGATGGCGGCTGTCGGACAGTGCGAACTGATGGCGATGTACGACAAGTTCTTTCTTGAATACGGCAAGAACTGCGCGCAGGTGCTCATAACCGGCGATATTGTTGACCATGAGAGTCAGCTGCAGCATCTTCGCAACTGCATCGACAAGCTGCTTGAGCTGTCGATAATTCCGGTCATCAATGAAAATGACGCGGTTTCGGTCGATGAGCTCGAGGGACACAATTTCGGTGACAATGACAATCTTTCGTCGGTTGTTGCGCGAATGATAAATGCCGATGCGCTGATTATGATGACCGATATTGACGGTCTTTATGACCATGATCCGCATAAGTTCACAGAAGCGGTGAGGATTCCTGTGGTGCTTGAGATAAATGACAGCATAAAGGCTCTTGCCGGCGGCACTGGTTCAAAACGCGGTACCGGCGGAATGGCAACCAAGCTTGCAGCTGCTGAAAGAGCAACTGCAGAAGGTGTAGATGCCTATATTGTTGCAGGCGATTCTCCTGAGATACTTTATGATCTCACAGACGGCAAGCAGGTGGGAACACATTTTGTCGCAAGACGCGATGTCTGAATACACTGAGCAATACCGTCAGATAAATTCACAACCAGATCAATTTCCGGAAAGTCAGGGTGATATGAAATGACAGCCATACAGAAAATGGGTGCAGATGCAAAAAAAGCGGCAAGAGTACTGGCGAGAGCAAATACTTCGCTCAAGAACAAGGCTCTTGAGGCCATGGCTCAGGCTATGCTTGACAATGCTGCAGCAATAATTGCTGCAAACGATAAGGATCTTGAACTTGCAAAGGCGAACGGCATGAGCGAGTCTCTGCAGGATCGTCTCCGCCTGACCGAGGCAAGAATTGCCGGCATGGCAGACGGTGTCCGTCAGGTCGCAATGCTTGATGACCCGGTTGGCGAGATACTTTCCGGTGCAGTCCGCCCCAACGGACTCAATATCCGTCAGGTGAGAGTACCGCTCGGCGCGATTGGAATAATATATGAGGCACGTCCCAACGTCACCTCTGATGCAGCAGCACTTTGTCTCAAGGCAGGCAATGCCTGCATACTGCGCGGCGGCAAGGAAGCATTCAATTCAAACATGGCTGTTATGGATGTGCTCAGAGCGGCTGTTGAGTCGGTCGGTCTCCCGGCAGATTCGGTTCAGCTCGTGCAGGATACCTCCCGTGAGAGTGCCAATGAGATGATGCGCCTTGATGAATATCTTGACGTACTCATTCCCCGCGGCGGAGCAGGTCTTATCAATTCGGTCGTAAAGAATGCCACCGTACCTGTTATCCGTACCGGCACAGGCAACTGCCACTGCTTTGTTGATGCAACTGCAGACATCGCTATGGCTGCGGATATCGTATACAATGCAAAGACCTCGCGTCCGAGTGTGTGCAATGCGCTTGAGACTCTTCTTGTTCACAAGGATATCGCAGAGGAAGCTCTGCCGGTCATCGCCGCACGTCTCGCAGAAAAGAATGTTGAGATAAGAGGCTGTGAGCGTACCCGCGCAATTCTCGGTGAGAGTGTTGTCGCTGTCACCGATGAGGATTATGATACAGAATTCCTCGATTATATAATTGCCTGCCGCGTGGTAGATGATATTGATGCGGCACTTGACCATATCGCACAGTACAGCAGCGGTCACAGCGAGTGCATTGTCACACGTGACCTCGAAAATGCCGGCCGCTTCACAAAAGAGATAGATAGCGCGGCTGTATATGTCAATGCGTCGACACGCTTTACTGACGGCGGCGAATTCGGTCTCGGAGCAGAGATAGGAATTTCCACCCAGAAGCTGCACGCACGCGGTCCTATGGGTCTGCGTCAGCTTACAAGTACAAAGTTTATTATTCAGGGTGAGGGACAGATCAGATAATCTGAAACCTCCGCACTGATTATTATGGGAAAGGAGTGATGAATCATGGCCGGAAAGAAAGGCGGAAACAGCAAGTCACCGCGATACAGCGACAGATACGGCGCAAACCGTCCCAATCCATATACCGGATACCTGCCGCCGGGTGCTGCACCTGCCGGTCAGCTTTATCACCCCGAATCGGTAAATATGGAAAAGGTCAGTCAGATGATGACCGCAAGTGCAAGCGACCTCGCGGCTGCCGCGGCAAGCCGTGCGGTAAGCAGTACGGAAGTGAAGGGTAAAATGGATAACGAAAACACCAGAAACAACGCTCCGGCTGCTGAAGCGCCTGAAAGGGAACAGCAGACTGCAGAACGTAAGGAGAACAACCAGGGTTCGTCCAGAGCAAAAAGCAAACACCGCAAGGGCAGCGGTTCAGCAAATAATGCACCGCGCGGTGAGATAAGCGAGGAGCAGCGCCAGCATCTTCAGGCGATACAGGAGGAGGCTGCTGCAGAAATGGTGACCGATGTGCTGACCGAGTCGATAATCGGCGCAGCAGCAGTCGGAGCAGCAAAAAAAGCAGAGAATGCTGCGAAAGCTGATACATCAGCGGCAGACATCAGTGATAATGACGATGATGACGATGATACCGACTGGGGCAGCATGCGCCTGACATCGAAGTTCCGCCGCGGCGGCAGGGAAGAAAGCAAGCCTTTCGATCCTGAACGCTTTGATGAGGCTGAAGCACCGGAGAATCCCTTTGATGCTAATTATTTCTCAGATGATGAGGAATCAGCAAAGTTTGTTCCTCCGCTGGAGATTTTCTCTGCTGACGAAACTGACGATGAGGACGATATCTCCGACGAGGAAGATACTTCAGATGAAGTTGATACCTCCGACGAGGACGATACCTCTGATGAGGAAGATACCTCCGACGAGGAAGATACCTCCGACGAGGACGATACCTCTGATGAGGAAGATACCTCCGACGAGGAAGATACCTCCGACGAGGACGATACCTCCGGCGAGGACGATACCTCTGATGAGGACGATACCTCCGACGAGGACGATACCTCTGACGAGGATGATACCTCTGACGAGGATGATACCTCCGACGAGGATGATACCTCCGACGAGGATGATACCTCCGACGAGGATGATACCTCCGACGAGGACGATACCTCCGACGAGGACGATACCTCTGATGAGGACGATACCTCTAATGAGGACGATACCTCTGATGAGGACGATACCTCTCACGAGGATGATACCTCTGACGAGGATGATACCTCCGACGAGGATGATACCTCCGACGAGGAAGATACCTCTGACGAGGAAGATACCTCCGATGAGGACTACACAGATCCTTTCGACAGTGTTGATTGGGAAACTCCGGACAGCGAAGATGAGGAAGAGGAAGCAGATGACGACGATGATATGATCGTTGTAGCTGATTCACCGAATGACCGTCAGATTTCCTCTATGGTGCCGGCAGCGCACAGCATTCTCAGAGTAAGCAGCGAGAAACGCAGCACAGACGATTCCGATGATGACCAGGACGATTCACTGTTTATCAGACAGGAAAAGGTCAGCGGCGGAACTGAGGTGTTCAATCTTCCGGAGGGTGTCAAGCTTCCCACATATATAGATGACGATGAATTTCTTGAGCAGTGGCTTAATGAAGGAGAAGATATGGCTATTAAAGATAAGCGTATCAGACGCAGAGTATCGACTATAATCGGCACAGTGACCATGCTCTTCGCTATGGTTGGCTTTGTGTGGGTAATTCAGTACGCATTCGGTGCAATTGCAGGAATAGGCAATACCGATGAAACCAAGGAGAAGTATACCGATTTCATTGCTCCTGTTGTAATGAGCGAGGTACAGCCGTTTGAGTCGTGGAGTGCAATTCCTTCTGAAAAGCTCCTGCAGAGTGCAATTTTCCATGTTCTTACCAATATGGAAGAGGCTTACTATGAGACTGACGATACAAATAAGATAGTAATTCCTTCAGGCGATGTTACCGATGCAGTCAAAAAGCTGTACGGTGACGATGCAGTGCTGGGTGACGACGCGCTCAATGCTCTCGACAGCGGCGACGCCTACTACAGTGATACTGATGACTGCTTCCATGTTGCTGCTACCGGTATCAGCGGACCGCAGCCGGAAATAATCAGCATATCCAAGAAGGGCTCAGAAGTTACTCTTACTGTAGGATATCTCGACGAAACCGGTGTAGCTACTGAAGGCTACTACCAGACCATGCAGTTTGTGCTTGAGGTCAGCGGAGATGATCTCTGCATAAAGGCTATCCGCAGCGTGGAAATCAGCAAATAAACCGGATATTCCGATTCAGAACAGCACAGGTTACTGACCGGCAGGTTGGCAGCCTGTGCTTTTTTATGGTATAAATAAAATAAATTATGTAATTAATACTTTATTAAAATAAAATCTATTGCACTTCTGCAATTTATTTGTTACAATTAGACTAACTATAACAAGGTGGATGCGTCTGCCCTTGGGAGGAATGATCATGAACAAGCACAGCATGAGATGGATAAGTATGTTGCTTTCCATTGCGGTCATGATAGGAAGCCTTACCTACATTGCCGCAGGATTCAATGCTGAAACTGACGTGCAGAGAGAATATCTCGCATCTGCGTCGAGTTCATCATCGTCCGGCTTGCTGCTGGATACTGACGATGTAATATCGACCGATGATGACCGTATGACCCAGACTGTCACTGATACCTGGGTATACGAGAGCGTTCTGCGTGATAACGGCTTCCTTGTCGATGAAAACGGCTCGGCTGACAACGCAGATGTCTTTTTTGATATCGTTCCGGACGGAAGTGCAAGCGTTGCGGTCGGAGACAAGGTCGGACTCTCTGTAACAATGGAGAATACCACTGCCAATGATACACGCATTGACAGCGAGACCCAGAAGACTGTAAGCAACGCTGTTGACGTTGAGGCGGTAACATTCAGCCTTGCATACAACGGCACTCACCTCAAGTTCATTTCCGGTAAATCAAATATTGAGGGCGTGGAGTTCACCGTTACAGGCACAGGTTCGGGCACAGCTGTTGTCGTTACATATAAGGCAGAGAACGGCAAGGCAAAGCTGCAGGCTCATGAAATGCCGATATTTGACTTTGAATTTGAGGCAGTCAAGTCAACCGGCGAAGATCCTATTGCTGTATCAATCAAGAACGATGCCACTGTACTGCCGGCTTCGCTCAGAGTAAAGAGCGGTCTTGACGAGATGTACATGATATATCCGAAGAACGGCAACAGTGCTCTTTCCGAGCTCTCCATCGAGCTTAAGAATGAGGGTGCAGAAAATACAAAGGTTGTTCTTAATCCCGAATTCGATCCTGAAATAAATGATTACTTCATTACTGTTCCTTACGATACAGTTAAGGGCAATATGGTAATCAATGCTGTTACTGCAGATCCTAAGGCAAAGGCAACCTGTTCGTGGGCTCAGGAAGGCGAGCTTGCAGCAGGTATGAATCACTGCACCATAACTGTTGAGGCTGCAGACGGTTCTGCCAAGGAGTACAATATTGCAGTCAAGAAGCTTTCTCTTGATACACTTGCAGATCCGCAGACAACTCTTGTCAAGACCGTCAAGCTTCTTGAGAAGGGTTCTGCTTCCGTCAAGGATGCATACAGCGTAAGCTATAAGATCAGCGGCAAGAATGATCTTCTTGCAGGCGGCAATGATTATCTCGTTTATGTTTCTGCTCTGCAGAGAAATGAGATCGATCCTGAAGCAATAAGAGCAAATACTGCAAACCTTGAGGACAGTGTTCTCGTTATTGCTGAAGCAGGTCTTACCCGTACAAAGCTTACCACTTATGATCTTTCCAGCCCGTCGCTCAAGTCCACCTCTGAATATGTCAACGGCATAATCAAGCCGGAAGAGTTTATTCTTACAGACAGCCGTTTCAGCAATGACAACAGATTTGTCATTCTTGCCGATAATGATGTCGAACAGCCGGTGGTTACCGAGAATGCAGGCTATACTGAAATAGTTCTTCCTGACGATGAAAATATGACAGCCAATCTCGCAGCAGCTGGTGTTGACAACACCGCAGCAGAGTTTGTCTTCATTCTCGATTTCAGCAACGTGCGCGGTGGCAAGCCCAATCAGATTGTCAACAACGGCATAGTCAAGTCTGTCTTCGGTTTCAATGACAGCGACGGAACAGTTGGCAATATCCCCGGCTATATCAAGCAGATCGAGGATCTCCTTTCCAACGACAGTACTGCAAAGGTTACCGTCATTGCTATCGGTGCTGATATCGGCGCTGATGAGCCCGAGGAAGACTGGGATAAATACGGCGTCAAGTTTGTCAGCGTTTCTCCGAGCGATGCTGTGCTGACAGATTCCTACAAGTACGATTACACAAACAGCGTATACACCGGACAGACCTATCTCATGCCGCAGGCAGAGAACGAGATCTGGGGCTTCACCGCAACAAAGAGTGAGCAGCATAACCTCTGGGAGTACTGCGAGTCCTTCACTGAGAGAAACGCAGGCACATCTTCCGGTGCTTCTTCCACGAATTATGAGCAGGCAGTCACAGCAGAGAGTGATCTTCTCGATGCACAGTTTGATGTAGCAATGCTCGAGGCAAAGGGTCTTCTTGCTGACGCAAACAACGCTCAGCTTGTTGTTATCACCCCGAACTCAGACAAGGCTGCAAATGCTTTCGCGGCAAAGATCGGCTCCTCTGCCGGTATTACAGCATCAATTATTCCGGTTGACGAGTACCGTGCAGAGAGCACCGAAAATGTAGTTGCTTCCGAGATATACAAGGATCTTGTTGTCAGAGCAAAGGAAAAGTTCAACTGCGATCCCGGCAGCAATCAGCGTGTGATCCGCCTGGTTGACGAAATCAACCGTCAGGTATTCCAGCTTACCGGAATGAATGCAAATATGTCGGTAAATAACGCATCTGCTCTTGATATCGAGAACGTCAGGGATCAGTTCAAGGTAGACGTCACATGGTATCTGCCGGCTATCGGTGAATACGAGCTTTACGCTGACTACAATGCAACAAGATGGTCGAATTACAACGTAAAGACCGATACCCATTATTATCCCGTCAGCAACACTGTAAAGACTGAGCTCAGTGAGGACGGTCCGGTGGTCGAAGATGATATCCCCACAGTTGCTCCGTCTTATGATGATGAGTATGAGCTGACTATCACAAAGGCACTCAAGTCCTTTGAGGATGCCGGCGCTGCAAAGCCGGAGGACAGCACCATCACATACGTCCTGCTTTACAAGAATACCGGTACATTTACTCTTACAAACGTTGGTATAACCGACAGCCAGATCATGCTGGCAGGCAATAATTACAAGATTTACATTCTTGCTCCCGGTCAGAACAAGCCCGGCAGCAATGATTATCCGCTGAGCAACAAATTCACCTCTGCCGGCGGCAATAAGGGCGAAACAACTATCAGCTCCCTTGAGCCGGGTGAGACAATCTACGTTGAGTATACTGTAATTGTTCCCGAGGCAACCAACGTAACCACAGGTACTACAAGAACCGAGCCGAGCGAGGCAAACAAGGTCATCACTTCCTATATCATCGATAACATTGCAACCGGTGCATCCAAAGAGGTCGATGCTACTCAGGTTGAGCTCAAGGTTGAATTTGAGTATGATAAGGACAGCGGCGGAACTGTAAGTACCAGCACAAGCGCAACCACCAGCACTACTACCACAACTACACAGGCGCCTACAACAACCACAACTACTGTTCCCACAACACTGCCCACTGTTACCACATACAAGATCAGCACCACTACCACCACAAAGATAATCTACAAGGAAGATATTCCCACAGGTGAGTCCAGTGTTGGATATATCGTGGCAATGAGCCTGCTCTTCGGCGCGATCGGTGTATTCGGCGTGACCGTATACGGAATCATGCTTGATAAGAAGATCCAGCGCGCAGCTGAGGCAAGCGGCAGAAAGAATATCAACAGATAATTCTCAATCACGAAAAAAGCGGCGCTCCGGTCGGGGTGCCGCTTTTGTTGTTGTGTAAAACAAATAAAAAAAGCCACCCGCTTGCCGGGTGGCTTTGCTTGTTGTTTCAGCTTATTTTTTCTTTCTCAGCTTTATAACCTTGAGACGTGAGAACTCCTCGCGCTCCTTCTCTTCAAGAGCATCGGTAATAAAGCGGACCTCGCTGTCAAAGCGCGGAATGAGAATGTTCTTGAGCGCGTTGGCTCGCTTCTGAGTCTTCTTGATGGCCTCAGCAAGCCGGTATACACTGTTCTCGATCTCAGCAAGCTGGGCGGTCATTTTCTTTACCTCAAGGAAATTCAGATAAGCTTCGTCAAGCAGAGAGTTTGAAGTATTGAGACCGTAAGGTATGCGCAGCGGCTGCGGTGCAAGGGTAACGGTGGGAAGCTCAACGCCCATGACCGAGCGGTAGCTGATTTCAAGACCGTTGTCGACTGGAACAGCATCAGCTATGGTTTCGCACAGACCGAGAGTTATGTTTGCACGCCGCAGTGCTGAGTACGCAGCGGTATAGGTGGAGTCAATGCGCGACTGAAGCTCGCTGGCGCTGTCCATCATGGTCATCATCTCGCGTATAAGAATATTGCGTTTGCGGTCGAGCAGTTCATAGCCGAGCGAAGAGAGCTCGAGAGATTTCTTTGCAGCTATCAGATTTCCTTTTGTGGGGACTGCTGCCATATTGCATTGCCTCCTTTCTTTCTGTTATTGATTTGATTCATGAGATGAATTCGGGCAAATTATTCCTCGCTGTCGGAGTGCCAGTACTTTGCAAGAATTTCGTTGTCCACACGGTCGAGCTGATCCTTCGGAAGAGAAGCAAGCAGCTTCCAGCCGAGTGCAAGGCTCTGCTCTATGGTGCGGCTTTCGTTCATGCCCTGCTGAATGAACTGCTGTTCAAACTGCTTGCCAAACTCGAGAAGCTTTTTGTCTGACGGAGAGAGTTCTTCTTCGCCGATGACCGAAGCAAGAGAGCGGGTCTCCTGAACCTTTGCATAGCATGAGAAAAGCTGATTTGCGAGCGCCGAGTGATCCTCTCTGGTGTAGCCTTCGCCGATGCCGTCCTTCATCAGACGGGAAAGCGAGGGCAGAATAGAGACAGGAGGATAAACTCCGGCATTGTCCAGTGAGCGGTCAAGAACTATCTGACCCTCAGTGATGTATCCGGTAAGGTCGGGAACAGGGTGGGTGATATCGTCATTGGGCATGGTGAGAATCGGAAGCTGTGTAACCGAGCCGGTGCTGCCCTTTATCATTCCTGCGCGCTCGTAGAGAGAGGCAAGGTCGGAGTAGAGATAGCCGGGGAAGCCCTTTCTGCCGGGAATCTCACCCTTGGAGGAAGAAAACTCGCGGCAGGCCTCAGCATAAGAGGTCATGTCGGTCATAACGACCAGAACGTGCATATTCTTCTCAAAAGCAAGATATTCTGCTGCGGTAAGAGCACAGCGCGGTGTAAGTATACGCTCAATTATGGGGTCGCTTGCGAGGTTGAGGAACATGGTTACCCTCTGAAGTACGCCCGATTCCTCAAAGGAGCGTCTGAAGTAGTCAGCAACGTCCTGCTTTACGCCCATAGCAGCGAATACAATGCAGAAATTGGAGGCATCATCACCGGAAATGCGAGCCTGACGGACAATCTGAGCAGCAAGCTCGTTGTGCTTCATGCCTGAGCCGCTGAAAATAGGCAGCTTCTGACCTCTGATAAGAGTAATCAGAGTGTCAATTGAAGAAATACCGGTGCTGATGAAGTTTCTCGGATAAATTCTGGAGACAGGATTTATCGGCACACCATTGATGTTGCGGCGGCATTCAGGATAAATATCGCCAAGACCGTCGATCGGTCTGCCTGAGCCGGAGAAAACACGTCCGAGAAGCTCTCCGGAGAGAGGAAGCTCAACAGGGCGTCCGGTCAGACGGGTGCGGGTGTTGTCCAGAGCAATGCCGGAGGTACCCTCAAAGACCTGAATGACAGCACGGCGTCCCTCAATGGCAACTATTCTGCCGTGACGTACCGCACCGTTGTCAAGTCTTATCTCAACAGTCTCTTCATACGACGGACTGTCAACGTTGTCAAGGACAATGAGAGAGCCGTTTATTTCCTTGACTCCGATATATTCAAATACCATTGTGAAGTCTCCTTTAGGCATCGGTTCTCGGCGCAGCACCGCTAAGCGCCGATATCGCCTGATCTATATCATTGGGGTATTCATCAAGCAGCGAAAGCTGATCGTTGGGTACATCGTATTTGATTCGTGTCAGCTTGTCAAAGAGTCCAGTTGCAATGATCCGTGAAAGAGGTATGCCGGCAGACAGCGCTGACATGGTGCGATTGTGCATATAAAGAATGGCGCGCATCATTGAAAGCTGCTTCTCGAGCGGCACATAGGTGTCGTCCTTGTGGAAAGCATTCTGCTGCAGGAAGCCTACTCTTATTACCTTTGCGGTTTCAATTATCAGCTTCTGGTCGTCAGGCAGAACGTCTGCACCGATCAGCTTGACGATTTCCATCAGACGTGCTTCCTCCTGAAGCAGAGCAGAAATCTGAGTGCGGCAGCGCATGAAATCCGGTCCGACGTGTTCATCGTACCATTTTTCAAGGCTGGAGCCGTATTCGCTGTAGCTGCCGGTCCAGTTTATCGCCGGATAATGACGGGCATAAGCCAGTGACTTGTCCAGCGCCCAGAAACAGCGGGTGAAGCGGCGGGTGTTCTGAGTGACAGGTTCGGAGAAGTCCGAGCCCTGCGGTGAAACAGCGCCGATTATTGTGACAGAGCCCTGACTTCCGCACAGTGCGCTGACCAGACCTGCGCGCTCATAGAATTCAGAAAGCCGGGAGGGGAGATATGCCGGGAAGCCTTCCTCGGCGGGCATCTCCTCAAGACGTCCGGAAATCTCACGCAGAGCCTCTGCCCAGCGCGATGTGGAGTCAGCCATGATGGCTACATGATAGCCCATGTCACGGTAATATTCTGCAAGGGTGATGCCGGTGTAGATGGAAGCCTCACGGGCGGCAACCGGCATATTTGAGGTGTTTGCGATAAGTACGGTGCGGTCGGTCATCGGTCTGCCGGATTTCGGGTCGATGAGCGATGAAAACTCGTCAAGTACCTGACACATCTCATTTCCGCGCTCGCCGCAGCCGACATATACAATGATGTCAGCATCACACCACTTCGCGAGCTGGTGCTGAGTCATGGTCTTTCCGGTGCCGAAACCGCCGGGAATGGCGGCAGTACCGCCCTTCGCAATGGGGAAGAGGGTGTCAATGACGCGCTGACCGGTCAGCAGAGGAATATTGGAATAAAGACGCTCTGCCACCGGACGGGGCTGACGGATAGGCCACTTCTGACAGAGAGTAAGCTCGTGGGTAATATTTTTGCTGTCGGCAAGACGGACGACAACATCGTTGACGGTGTATTCACCGTTGGGAGCAACCCAGCTGACCTTGCCGGAAATACCGTTGGGGACAAGGAATCTGTGCTCAATGGCAGAGGTCTCCGGACAGGTAGCATAAATCTGACCGCTCTGCAGGACATCGCCTGCTTTGACGCGCATGGTGACAGTCCATCTGCGCTCAGTGTCGAGCGGCGAAACATCAGCGCCGCGGGCAATAAATGCGCCGCTTGCTTCCTCAATAGCCTTCAGGGGACGCTCGATGCCGTCGAAGATGTTGTCCAGTATGCCGGGTCCGAGGGTGACTGACATACGGCTGCCTGTGGAATAGACGGGGTCACCCGGGCGAAGACCGGTAGTCTCCTCGTAAACCTGTATGGTTGTAGCATCTGAATCTATGCCGATGACCTCGCCTGTCAGGCGCTGCTCACCGACATAGACCATTTCCATCATCGCAAGTCCGGTACGTCCCTTTATGGTTACAACCGGACCGTTGATGCTGAATATGACATTGGTTGGCTTCATATTCCAACCTCCTTGATGATAGAAGATATCTGTGTTTTTTAGTGCGGATTATTCAACAGAAAGCTCTGCATTTTCGCAGAACCATTCACGCTGCTGCTCAAGACGGGCGTCGAGTGTGGCATCTATGGCAATGCCGAGCTGCTCGTTGAGAGCCAGCAGACCGCCAAGAACGATGCTGTCGTCAGCGGTAAAGGAGCAGCCTGCGCCGTAAATATTTTTCAGCTCGTCGGCAAATTTCATATCATCTTCGCGCAGATGAAAAACGGCATCATCAGGAGAAGCGGAAAATGCTCGTGCTGCAGCAGAAACTGTCTTGTGAAGATATTCGGTGTAACCGGCAGTCTGCGTAAATTCGCGCAGACGGTCGGCTGCTTCGTCAAATATTCTTTTTTCGATGGCAACACGCTGCTCAAAAAGACTGCGGCGTCCGTTGTATTCCTGCGCTGCCAGTTCGCGCGAGACAGATGCGCGCATCTCGTCGGTTTCGCGCTGTATCATGCGATATGCGTCGCTAAGGCCTTCCTGCTCAGCGCGGGCAAGCTCTGTGCCCGACTGCTCCTCAATTTCATAGAGCATCTGCAGGCGCTGACGTTCGACATATCTGTTTATAGCGTTGTAAAACTGTGTAAGCTTTTCATTTTGTGACTGCATGGGATATCCTCCTAAAGCTTGAGCCCGATAGATTCACGGACATATCGGGTTATGCTGTCAGACGCTCTGCCGCCGCCCTCGCTGTCAGGAATTTCAACGATCAGGGGGCGGGTGTGGCTCATCTTCATCTCAGAAACGATGTCGCCGCAGGAGGCAGAGAGATGCTCGGTAATAAGAATGACACCTATTTCCGGGTCAGCGTAAGCCTTTTCCAGCGCTGTACGGGTGCTGTCAGGATTGTCGACGGCAACACCCTCTATGCCGGCAAGTCTCATTCCGATGACCGAGTCGGTGGAATCGCTTATAAGAAAGAATTTCATCTTGATAATTAATACTTACCGAGGATCATGATGGAGATAACGAGACCGTAAAGTGCAATGGATTCGCCAAGTGCAACGAAGATAAGTGCCTTACCGAAAGCCTTGGGATCTTCGCTGGTAGCGCCGATAGCTGCAGGAGCTGCAGCTGCAACAGCGATACCGCCGCCGATACCGGACATACCGGTAACCAGAGCAGCACCGATCATACCGAGACCCTTGGTCGGGTCGTAGGAGACTGCAGCGGGAGCCTCAGACTCTGCATCTGCAGCGCTGACAACAGCGGTGTCGGCCTCAGCAGCGTTTGCAATGAAAGGACCGGTCAGACATACAGCGAAGAGAAGAACAGCGGCAATAAGATTGACGCGGATAGCCTTCTTTGCACTTCCGGTCTTGCGGAAGGAGCGGATAGAGAAAACAACAGATGCAGCAAGAACTGCGGTGATAATAAAGCAAGCAATGTATTCCATGGTTAAACCTCCGAAATTATAGTTGATTATATTGGCAAGACGGTTTTATCAACCCTGTCTTGCCGGCAGACGTGTTTCAGTGGGAGCAAAGGGCTTGCCCGAACCGGTGTAGAAGCGGCTGAACATCTCGTAGAACTCAAGACGCAGAGCCTGAATGCCGACCAGCAGTCCCTCAAGTGCAATGACAATACCGTTGCCGAGTGCCACAACGATAATGTAAGGCAGGCTGCCCTCAGGACTCATCTCAGCAAGGGTGAAAACAACGGTCATCATGCCGAAGTGGACAAGAATGAATGCGCCCACTCGCAGGAAACTGACCGTATTGGAAACGTAGGAAAGAATGACCTCGAAGAGCTCAAAGAAATTCTGCATCAGGAAATCGCCGATTTTTTCAGGCATCCAGTGCTCGCTGCCTTCTATAAGTTCACCGAGCGGCTCTCTGAGATAGATGAGAACAAGCGGAATGACAATAAGACAGACAATGTAGGCGGTGGAAAGAATACCGCTGTTGCCGAAGACGAGCATCTGTACAGCGGCATAGACTACCGAGCTGTAGAAGACAAGTCCGGCAATGCCGTTTGATCCGAATATCGCCTCGCCGATGTGCTTCTGCCGGAACTTGGTGTATATGCTGAGCAGTATTGCACAGATGACCAGCACAGCGCCGATGCCGATGGTTGCATATATCAGCATATTGATTACACTGGTGTCCTCAACATTGATCAGCTTTCCGTGATTTATCGGAACACCTGTCTTTTCGTGCATCCAGTTCCAGAAGCCGTCAAGCCAGTGTTCGAAGCCGAATACCGAGCCGAGCAGTACGCCGAAGAAGGCTGATGAAATACCGCAGGGAGCAATAATCTTTCCGAGCGGGTTGTTCATCTTCTTCCACATTATGAACCAGCCGACCAGTGAGAGTACAAGACCCTGACCAACGTCGGCAAACATCATGCCGAAGAGAAGGAAATAGGTTATTGCAACAAACGGTGTCGGGTCAATTTCGTTGTATGAAGGCAGACCGTACATACCAACGTAAAACTCGAATGGGCGCGTCAGCCAGTTGTTTCTGAGTCTGACAGGCGGCTCGTGACCTTCGGTTGTGTCGGGCTGCTCGATCTCGCACTCAACGTGACCAACCGCGCGGATTCTTTCAGCAAGTGCATCGGCGTCCTTTTCGGTTACCCAGCCGGCAAGGAAGAATCGGTCACCGGTTTTGTATCGGGCAACGTGGCGGCGAAGCTCGAAGCTTGCCGAGCGTCGGTCGAGAACATGAAGCAGACTGCTGTAGAATTCTCTGTTTTCCTCCCAGAAGGCAGCAACTGCCTCATCAGCGGAAGTGATGTAGCTTTCCAGCTCTGCAAGACGTGTCTCCATAGCCTGACATTCCTCGGCGGCAGTGCCTCTTGCGTGGGGCAGATGCAGACGCTCCCACATCAGGCTCTGAAATACGCGGTCAACATCTGCTGCGTGGGTCAGCGGAGCAAAATAAACACCCCATACCCACTTTGAATCACTGCTGCAGGGAACCAGCATGATGTAAGGGTCGTCATCGTAGAACTTCAGCTTGTCGTAGCTTTCCTTCGGGAGTCTGCCGAAACGGATTTTAATGTACTCACAGTCGTACATCTCGCCCAGTTTTATATCCAGTCCGTCAAAGTGGCGGAGCTGAGAAAGCTCGGTGGTCAGCCGGTCGCGTTCCTCTTCGATGACTCCGCGTGCGCTGTTGAGTTCGTCAAGCTTTGCTGTGAAGTCGTTGATAAGAGTGCCGACGGCATCCCATGCAACATCAGGCGATTCGCCGTCATCTTCGTCAGGGATAAGTCGTGCCCCTGTGAGAGCTGATTGCAGACGGTTGTAATGAGGGCTGTATGGATTCTCGTCGTTTATCGGAGTGAAGTCCGATTGAGCGCCGAAAAAACTCATTGCCTGTTCAAACTGGAAATCGCCGCCTGAGACACACGCCTCAAGAACGCCGTCCAGCCGTCTGAGTGAGCCGGTAACAGTTACCAGCCGCATACTTGTAACAGCCATTGTGTTTCTCCTTATGCTTTTGAATGGTCATCTATGGTTATCAGCTGCCTTATCTCATCAGGCGGCAGCTTGTAGAATATGCTTTCAATAATGGTGATTATATCCCTTGCTTCGGTTTCTGCAAGTGTGACATAGGCGAGCAGCACGCTTGTCGGGTGAACCGATGTGCGCATAAGCCGCAGAGCTTTTTTGTATATCAGCTCTGTTGAGGCAAATTCTATACCTCGCTGAGCTATGACATCGGTGTCAATGTGCCTGCCGTATGAAGTGCGGTTGATGAATATATCAAGCGCAGTCTGTGCGTCAGGTGCAGCAATGAGTTCAGAGAGCACCTTCGGACGGATATTTACAGTTCGCTCCGGAAGCATGGCTTTGATTGCCGCGCTGTCGGCAGAGTAGTATTTCTTGAGTCGATAGATGTGTGCAAAGCAGTCCATGTCCGTGCGAGTACCGAGAAGGTCGGAAAGCTCGTCGCGGGCTTTTCCTGAATAATGCTTTTCGACTATGCTGAATATCTCACTGTCAAACTGACGGTAGAGAGCGTGCTCTATCATAGCGCAGTCTATGGGCTTTCCTGGTCTGGGGGCAAGTCTTTTGAGGGTTTTGTAAACGTGAGTGCCCTCCATAACCTTCAGAAAGTCATCATAACTGCGGCACTGCATGAGTGAGGGAAAGTCCAGCGAAGAGGAATTCAGAAAGAAATCGGGAAGAGAGAAGAGAAATTCCTCAGGCTTACCGGAGGCAAGCTTCCACAGGAATGAAACAATCTGTCTGATTTCGCCCTTCATCAGAATATATGAGCTGAACCATTCACCGACCTGCATCTCGTAGCGGCAGAGAGTCGAGAGCTTCTCGTAAAATCCGCGCTCAAGAAGGAATTCCATGTGACGGCGGTGTATCGAAGTTTCATCAATCTGACCGAGCATATCGCGGTAGAGCGGACAGGTTTTGAGATAAGCCGCAGCCTCGCTGACCGAGCGGCAGTTTACCAGTGCGTTTATGTCCGCTCCGGTAAGATGATTGCCAAACCTCGCACGGCATTTGGCGAGCAGTACGTTTGAGGCGTTTGAAGACAGGCTCATATCAGATCATCTCCGGCTGTAACACGGCTTACAATGCCGCTGACCCAGCGTTCTCTGTTTGCCTGATACTGCTGCTCCATGCGTTCAGCTATCTTTCTGCGGCGTTCATTGCCCTGCTCAAGCTGACGTGCGGCGTACTCCATTTCGGTAGTACGGATAACCTCGACACGCTTTCTTGCCATGGTGATGAAGTTGTCAGAAACCTCCTGCTTCTTCATCTGAACAGCTCTTGCAGAGCCGGTGCGGCGCTCGGCAGCCTCGTTCATCATCTGACGGGCTTCTTTGTCAATGTCGATTATTCGCTGTATAAGCTGTTGGTTTTCATTCATAGATTATGACCTCCTTGGTCACAGCTTCCGTAATACGGGCAAAAAAGCAGCGCAACCGGCTGTAATGGTCATGCTGCTTTTGGATAAATCAGTTTTTGAGGCTCTGCATCGGAGCGGGGATACGTCCGCCGCGGCTGATGAACTTTGCCGGGGAGAAGGTATTGACGTCCATAACAGGACCGCTGCCGAAGAGACCGCCGAATTCGAGAACCTCGCCCGGCTTCATTCCGATAGCGGGGATAAGGCGGACAGCGGTGGTCTTGCTGTTGACCATGCCGATAGCTGCTTCGTCAGCAATGATTGCAGAGAGAATCTCCGGAGTGGTGTCTCCGGGAACAACGATCATATCAAGACCGACCGAGCATACAGCAGTCATTGCTTCGAGCTTCTGGATGTTGAGTGCGCCTGCGTTGACAGCATCGATCATGCCGGCATCTTCCGAAACAGGAATGAATGCGCCGGAAAGACCGCCGACGTGGGAGCTTGCCATGACCCCGCCCTTCTTGACTGCATCGTTGAGCAGTGCAAGGCAGGCTGTGGTGCCGTGGGCGCCGCAGCTTTCAAGTCCCATTTCTTCAAGAATATGGGCAACCGAGTCACCGATAGCCGGTGTGGGTGCAAGCGAAAGGTCGACAATACCGAAGGGTACGCAAAGGCGGCGTGAAGCCTCCTGCGCAACAAGCTGACCCATACGGGTAATCTTGAATGCAGTCTTCTTGACTATATTGGCAACCTCAGTGATGTCGCAGTCTGGAGCCTGAGCCAGAGCAGCGCGGACAACACCCGGACCGGAAACACCGACGTTGATGACACAGTCGGGCTCACCGGGACCGTGGAATGCACCTGCCATGAAGGGATTGTCCTCCGGAGCGTTGCAGAATACGACCAGCTTTGCAGCAGCGAAGCACTTGTCATCTACAGAAACCTCGGCACACTGCTTTATAACGCGACCCATCATTGCAACAGCGTCCATGTTGATGCCGGCCTTGGTGGAGCCGATGTTGACCGAGGAGCAGACCTTCTTGGTTTCTGCCAGAGCGCGCGGAATACTCTCGATGAGAGCGTAGTCGCCGGGAGCGAAGCCCTTGTGAACAAGAGCAGAGTAACCGCCGATGAAGTTTACGCCGACAGTGTCAGCGGCGCGGTCAAGAGCGTGAGCAAAGCGGACAGGATCGCTTGTCTGGCAGGCAGCCTCGATCATGGCTATCGGAGTGACCGATATACGCTTGTTGATGATGGGAATGCCGTATTCGTTCTCGATGTCCTCACCGGTGCGTACAAGCTTTTCGGCATAACGGCAGATTTTGTCATAAACAGCGTCGCATGCCTTTTCAATATTGGGATTGGCACAGTCAAGCAGGCTGATACCCATTGTAATGGTACGGATATCAAGATGCTCGTCCTGTATCATTCGTATAGTTTCAATGATATCGTTTGTGTTAAGCATACTGTCTCCTGTATATCGTAAGAAATAATCGTAAGAAATAGATAATCAGATGCGGTGCATCGAGTTGAATATATCCTCGTGCATGACGTGAACGGAAAGACCGATTTCGCTGCCGTAGTTCTCAAGATCCTCGCGAAGCTGAGCGAAGGGCTGATTGCAGCCGGAGATGTCTACCATCATGATCATGCAGAAAAGGTCCTGCATGATGGACTGTGAGATCTCGAGAATGTTGACGCCGGACTTTGCGCAGATGTTGGAAACGCCTGCCATAATACCGACCATATCATGTCCGATAACTGTGATAACTGCTCTCATTTTAACTGTTCCTTTCAGATTTGCTTTGTCCGTCAGAACGGACTTTGTCCAAGCTTTAACTATCATCTTATGTTACCACTTTTATCAGTTTTTTTCAACAGTGAAAAACGAATTAAAATACCTGTGGATAATATAGAATAAATATAAATTTTTAATAATAATACTGTTATTCGACGGATAAATGTGATAATATATAGCTTTGGAAGGAAGTGTTGGCGTTGATTAACAACGGATATGCTGACTGTCATATACACAGCAGATACTCATTCGACTCGAAGACAAGAATCCATGATATATGCAAAAAGGCAATGGATACAGGGCTGCGAGCGGTCACTGTCACCGACCACTGCGAGATATGCGTTGCAGGCGGCAAAAACAAATACTGGAGCTTCAGAAGCATGAAGCGTTCCCATGATGCGGCTGTTTCAGCAGCAAAGCATTATGCCGGAAAGCTTGAGATTTGTGCCGGAATTGAACTCGGTCAGCCCCATCATCATCCGGAAACCGCCCGCAGGGTGCTCGAGCAGTGCGAATATGACTGTGTGCTTGCCTCGGTGCATTACCTGCGCGACCGCCGTGATTTTTATTTTCTTGATTATATAACAGAAAATGACCCGTATGAGGTCTATTCAAGCTATCTCGATGAGGTGGCTGAGGTGGTGGATATGGGCTGCTTTGATTCGCTGGCTCATATACAGTATCCACTGCGCTATATCATCGGAAGAAGCGGCATCGAATTTGACGAGAGCCGCTATTACGATAAATACGATGCCATTCTTTCAGAGCTTGCGCGGAAAGAAAAAGCACTGGAAATCAATACCGCCGGAGGCAGAAAGAATCCGTACATCGTTCCTGATGAGTATATTCTGCGCCGTTTCCGTGAACTTGGCGGCAGATACATCACTCTCGGCAGCGATGCGCACCGAGCAGAGGGTGTCGGAGGCTCGTTTGATAAAGGTGTCGCACTTGCAAAGGCTGCAGGCTTTGACCGTGTGGTTTATTTTGTAAAGCACCAGCCGAAAGAGATACTTATCTGACAGCGAGGTACAGTAAATGACAGATAACAGAAATAATCGCCCGATAAGCCTGCTGGATTCAAACAGCGAAGATATCCGCACCGGCAAAGTAAAGATAGAAAAGCCGGCGAAGCGCAGAAATACTCAGCAGGAGCAGAAAAAGAAGAAGCGTACAATATACATTGTCGCTGTGCTTGCAGTTTCCATTCTGCTTGCCTGCGTGATAATTCCTAGTATGCTGCTCACCATCAATGAGATGCTCGTCTACGAGCTCAGGGTCGAAGAGACCGATATAACTGATTTTGCCGACAGTGTCTATTCCGGATACTATGAAAGCTCCCACCTGTCTGCCACGGTAAGCGTTACCGTAACCTCAGGAAAAATGACCACTATAGTGCTTGATGATTTCACCGGAATAGATGTTGAACGAGCGAATGATATATTCGCTCGAGTCATCTATTATCAGATGCTGAATATTCCGTCGGAGGATTCGGCAGACGTGTTCTCACAGCCAACCGATTACATCGTACTCAAGGCGATAGAAAAGGCACTTACAGGAGAACTCGACGGAGGACTTCTGGTATGATAACCTGCTCAGTGTGTCCGCGCAGATGCGATGCAGTGCGTGATGAACGCGGAGGAGACGGCTATTGCGCAATGCCGGTGGATATGTATGTGGCGCTTGTGTCGCTGCATATGTGGGAAGAGCCGCCGATAAGCGGCACCAACGGCTCAGGAACAATTTTCTTCTCAGGTTGTCCGCTTGGCTGTGTCTACTGTCAGAACAGAGAGATATCCCGCGGAGTGGTCGGAAAGCTGTACACACCCGAACAGCTTGCGCAGACCTTCAGACTGCTTGAAGAACGCGGCGCACACAACATCAGCCTTGTCACCGGCACCCATTATATACCGATGATAATTGCCGCATTCCGGCTGTACCGACCGCACATTCCGGTCGTGTGGAACAGCAGTGGCTATGAAACGGCAGAAAGCGTTGATGCTCTCGCACCATATGTTGATATATGGCTGCCTGATTATAAATATGCACTCACAGAGACTGCCGCCAGATACAGCGGCGCTCCTGATTATCCGGAAACAGCTCTCGCTGCAATAATGAGAATGAAGCACCATGCTCCGGAAAACATTATTGAAGACGGAATAATGAAAAAAGGCATGATAGTGCGCCATCTGATCCTGCCGGGAAATCTGCGCAATTCGGTGGCAGCGCTGCGACGTCTTGCTTCAAAGCTTCCAGGAACGCCGGTCAGCCTGATGAGTCAGTATACCCCGCCTGAAGGATTGCCACCGGAGTTTTCTGAAATAGACCGGCCGCTTTCAGAAAGAGAATACGAGCGGATATGCGGGCTCGCAGAACAGCTTGGCATAGAGGGTTATATGCAGGAGCTTTCAGCAGCCGACAGTTCATATATTCCCGAGTGGGATATATGACGGCTCACCGAAAAAACATACAAATACAAGTTGAAACGCGGTAAACCTTGTTATATAATGATATAGTTACATATCATATATGCAGCGCGCGGTATATTTATTTACAGGAACAAAGCACCGTGAAGAGCGGTGCGGTAAATACATAATCGAAAGGAAAATGAGAAATGAAAAAGTTTTTAGAGGAATTCAAAGCCTTTGCACTTAAGGGCAACGTAATGGATCTGGCAGTCGGTGTCATCATCGGCGGTGCATTCCAGAAGATCATCAATTCTGTCGTCAATGACCTTATCATGCCGCTTATCAACTGGCTCTTCGGCGGTATTGATTTCACAAACAGCTTTATTCCGCTCAAGTCTGCCGAGTATGTTATCACTCCGGCAACCAGCGAGACCGATGCTGTTACCGTTGCTACCGCTACCCTCGCTGAGCTCGAGGCTGCCGGAATCGGCGCATTCAAGTACGGCTCCTTCATCACCAACGTTATCAATTTTGTTCTCATGGCACTCACAGTATTCCTTCTCATCAAAGGCATCAACAAGATAACCGAGCTTACCAAGAAGAAGGAAGAAGAGCAGGAAGAGGAAGCACCCACCACAAAGAAGTGCCCCTTCTGCTGCACCGAAATCGACATCGAGGCTACCCGCTGCCCGCACTGCACCAGCGAGCTTTCCGAGTAATTGAAGCATACAGCAAATAACCGTACAGACAGCAGTCAGCCGCAGCTCCTGCCGGAGCGTAAGGACGCCATAGTCCTTGTTTCGGTCATTGCCGGAACGGCGCTGCTGTTTGTGGTGTTCTTCCGACAGATAAACGAGTTTGCAGCAAGATGGATACTTCCGTGTCTGCTGCTCACACTCACCGGACTGCGCTGTCCGCTTTGCGGCGGCACGCGCTGTGTCCGCGCACTGGCAGAGCTGGATATTGCCGGAGCATTCTATTATAATCCGATGGTCGTGCTGACAGGTGTGGTTTGTCTGTATATATTTGTCAGGCTTGTCATATCCTGCTTTGGAAAGGATTATAAGCCATACGCGCCCCGTGTCGGGGAAAAGGGAATGTATATCATTCTGGCGGCATATCTGTTGTTTTTTATAATCAGAAACCTGCCGTTCTATCAGATGTATTTTTATTGACAGCCATACCGCTTCGGCTGTCAGACAAATAAAACAACAGCGTCCGGCAGCGGACGCAAAGAAAGGTCAGATAACAATGAGCAAGAATTACAAGAAACGCAAGCAGGCAGCACATACCAAGAAAAAGAGCCCGCGCAACGAGCCGAAGGATACCCGTGTATGGGATTTTATCAACAACTGGCTGTGGCTCATCACACTGGTTGTCATCGTTGTTCTTACATCCCTGATGGTAATCTTCATTCCGGCTTGCGACAGCTGCACAGCCTGCGATTCATGTGATGCAAAGTGGGCAGAGTTCACCTCTTGTGAGGGCAAGGATGACGATGTCATCGAGAATGCAGGTATTGTATCTGCTTCTGACGTAGAGCAGTTCCAGCTTCCGAAGGAAGGTGAGACCATCGCTGTATTCGAAACCAGCATGGGTATTATCAAGTTCCGCCTTTTCCCGGATCGCGCTCCCAAGACAGTTGAGAATTTCACCACCCATATCACTAATGGTTACTATGACGGCATAAAGTTCCACAGAGTCATCAAGGACTTCATGATTCAGGGCGGCGATCCCACTGCAACAGGCGGCGGCGGAGAGAGCATCTGGGGCGGTTCCTTCCAGGACGAGTTCAACAATGGTCTCTACAACTTCCGCGGCGCACTCTCCATGGCAAACACCGGCGAGCCCGATTCCAACGGCAGCCAGTTCTTCGTTGTTCAGAAGTCTGACAGCGACTTCACTGAGGAGCAGCTTGTGAGCTACGGTATGCCTGCATGGGCAGCCCATATCTATCAGGAAGTCGGCGGTTACGCATTCGGCGACCACATTCTGTATGATGTTACCGGATACAACGGTCACACTGTTTTCGGTCAGGTAATCGAGGGCATGAATGTTGTCGACGCTATTGCAAACGTTGAGGTAAACAGCAATGTTCCTGTTGAGGACGTCACCATTGTCAGAGCATATCTCGAGACCTATACTGCAAACGCACAGTAATTTTTTGGTTAGAATCCGGCGGGAGGCAGGGGATACCCTGCTTCCCTGCTTTTATCGTAATGAATACAATTAATGAAAGGAAATGATCCAAATGGCAGATTTTGTTCCTGCACAGGATTATGAACAGACCAGAAGACCCCATTCGGGCGATACAGTAGTAATAATGGAAACCACCATGGGCGATATAAAAATCCGCCTTTTCCCGGAGCAGTGCCCGGTGGCCTGCGAGAACTTTATCGGTCTTGTCCAGAAGAAGTTCTACAACGGAATCACATTCCACAGAGTAATTGACGGATTTATGATTCAGGGCGGTGACCCCGAGGGTGACGGCACCGGCGGACACTCCATCTGGGGCGGTACCTTCGAAGACGAATTCTCCCGCAATCTCTTCAATTTCCGCGGCGCACTTTCCATGGCAAACACCGGTCAGCCGACAACCAACGGCAGCCAGTTCTTCATTGTTCAGGCACAGACCACAAACTATTCTGCAACAGCGCTTGCTGCAAAGGGCTGGCCGCGCTGGGCTGCTGATACCTACGCAAAGCTCGGCGGCACACCGGCGCTTGACGGCGGTTTCACCAACGTCACACGCTATCTCGGTCACACCGTCTTCGGTCAGGTCTACAGCGGCATGGATGTCGTTGACAAGATTGCAGCAGTCGAGACCGGTGCCAACGACCGACCCATCGAGCCCGTCATCATCAAGAAGGCATGGGCTGCAAAGGTTCAGTAATCTGTCCGCCAATCAGGAAAAGAACTGCATAGTCAGCTGTAAAATTCAATAAAAAACAACCACCGCACAGAAGCCGGAATCCCGACCGATGTGCGGTGGTTTTGTGTTTTGCCAGAATTTTTACGCTCTCGAGTGAGCCAGCTTGTTCCTGCCGGCGGCGGAGGAATTGCCGTCGATAACGCTCATGCCGCGCCATACGCCGCTCTTCCAGCGGATTATCAGAATGATGCCGCGTACCACCTCGTCAAGGCACATTGCGATCCATATTCCGACAAGACCCCAGCCAAGCACAACGCCCAGCAGATAGCCGATGCCGACAGAGAAGAGCCATGTGAAGACGATGTTTATTCCGACAGGGAACTTTATGTCGCCGGCAGCCTGAAGTGCCTTTACCATGACGATGTTTGCCGCTCTGCCGAGCTCGAGGAATATCTCAACCATCAGCACCTGTCTGCCGAGGTCAAGAATCTCAGCGGCGATTTCAGCAGAGGTTTCGCCGCCCATCATAACGAACAGACCGAGAATCTCATCACTGAAGAAGCTGAGCAGACCGGTCATCAGCACAGCACAGATTATGCCGCCGCCGAGAACCTTCCAGATGCGCCTGTCTGCCTCATCAGGTCTCTTTGCGCCCATGAAATAACCGACAACAACCTGATTTGTCTCGGAGAGTGCGCTTGCGAAAATATAGCAGAAGGAAACGATGAGATAAATATAAATCTTTGTGTTGGTTGCTGCAATGCCAAGTGCATTTATCATGCTCATTACAACCAGCTGAGAAGAATTGTAGGACATACTCTCGCCTGCAGCAGGGATACCGATGGAGAGCATCTTTGTGAACTGCTTCATCGGGAATTTTCTGATAAGAGACCAGTCGATTCTGCCAAGATTCATGCGGTAGACAACTGCAAGAAGCACAGCGCCGACAATGCGTGAAATCATGGTGGAGAGAGCAACGCCTACCACACCGAGTTCAGGGAAAGGGCCGTGACCGAAGATGAGGAACCAGTTGCCGAGGATATTTACAAGATTTACGATGATGGAGATGATCATCGACTGCTTCATCAGCGAATTGCTGCGGAAGAATGCATTGTAGGTGGCCATCACAGCCATGAAAACTATGCTGCCGCCAGTGATGCTGAGGTACTGATATGCGTATGCACAGACAACAGGATCGCTGATGTTCATCAGGCTGAAGATCTGCCTGCCGAAGAAGATGCAGATCGCACCGATAAGAAGTCCGGCTGCAACATTTGCAACCAGCGAAAGGGGATAGATGACCTTCTCTTCATTATCCATGCCTGCGCCTTTGTACTGAGTGACAAGAATGACGGTAGCTGTGCTGAGAATTGTGAAAAGCATCATCAGCAGCCACGAGATCTGATTTGCATTGCCTACTGCGGCAACTGCTTCCTGAGAATATGCGCTTATCATCATCTGGTCCACGTTGTTGACCAGTATCTGCATGAGCTGAACACAGAAAATAGGCAGCGTCATGCTAAGAATGTAACCTTTGGATTCGGGATTGTTTACCCTTTTCATGTGAACACCTTCTTAATAATCTGAATTGAATTCCTTACTCGGAATTTCAAGCGAGATTATATCACCTGCACAAGAATAGTCAAGCGGTTTTGTTTATTTTGCTCACATAAATAATAAGGTTAATTAACATGATGCAAATTGCTTGATTTTTACTTTTTGGAAAGCTGCAAATCGTCTTTTGTGACAGCGCCTGAGAGCCATAGCAGTGCGCAATAGTTGCACAGGGAAAAAATACTGCCGCCAATGACCAGTAGAGGGAGCGGAAGTTCAATTGGCAGGCGGTCGGTGAATGAGGCGGCAAGACAGGCGATCAGCGCACAGAGTATTGGCTTGAGCAAACATTTGCCGATGTCAGCCCGTATGCCGCTGACCTTGCGAAGCCGGTGAAGATGCAGCAGCGGAGTCAGCAGATTGCTGACTGCCATAACTGCCATAAAGCCGTCAAGACCGTATTCTGGTACTGCAATTATGATAAGTATAATACGGACAGCAGAATCGAGCAGACCGTAGCGCAGGGAGCTGTTCTGCTCTCCAAGCCCGCGAAGTATCCCGACAACGACACTTTCTGCGTACATCAGCGGAAGCAGGGGTGCCAGCCAGCGGATTATGTGTCCAAGCTGCGGTTCATTGTAAATCAGCAGACCGAGCGCATCAGGATAAAGCATGAATATTCCGCTTATTATTACCGCGAGGGTCATTGTTATATGTATAGACCGGTGTACGGCTGCTTCTATGCGCTTTGAACGACCGAGGGCAGCTGCTTCGGAGATTTCAGGGATAAGGAGAGAGGAGAAGGCAGTGAGCAGCGTCGAAGGAAACAGAATCAGCGGCAGTGCCATTCCCTTGACCATGCCGAAAAGCTCCAGCGCCCGCTCGCGTGATTGCTCAAACGCTGTCAGACAGTCGGGAACGAGTATGCTCTCAACTGTACGCAGAAGAGTTGTGAGATAGTGCGAAGCTGTTATAGGTGCAGCGATATCCCAGATTCTGCGCCACACCGGATAATCAGGTTTAATATTGCCGCTGCAGGGACAATTAAGCTGTCTGCGGTCGAAAAGATAACCGGTTACAGCGTACAGGCAGCCGGCAGCCTCCGAAATCACGTCTGAAAGCATTATTGCAAGGCAGGCGGTTTCGGCGTCGAGCGGAGACCAGTGCCTGAGGAAGAAGAGCGCCAGAACAATTCGTGCCGCCTGTTCGATAATCTGTGCTGCTGAAGGAACAACAACCTTGCGTCGTGCGGTGAAATATCCTCGCAGACAGCAGGAAATGCTCATAAAAGGCAGTGCCAGTGCCATTATCCTGACCGAACTGACCGAACGCGGATCGGAAATCCAGCCGTTACCTATGGGGCCGGCAAAAGCAGAAATGACAACGGCAGAAATCATGCCCATAGCAACGCTGACGGTCAGACACCGCCTCAACACCAGACGTACAGAGCGCACCGAGCCGCGCGCCATCTCGTCGGCTGTCATTCGCGTGACAGCGATTACTATACCGGAGGAGGCAAAGCCGCTTCCGAGCACGTAGACCGACATGATAAGCTGATAAAGCCCCATGCCCTCTGCACCGACAAGGTTGGAAACATAAATCCTGAAAAGCATTCCTGCGGCGCGCAGCAGCAGCGAGGTTGCTGTCAGAATAGCGGCATTCCTGACAAATCTTCCGTAAACAGTGCCGTTTTTACGCTTTACATTCATTGCAACACATCCAATTTTTTATTTAATCTATAATGCTGAATGAACTGAAATTATGCCGGGATCAACGGCCTGAAGACAATGCGCTCTGAGCCTGCTGAAAAATAAAAGGGATTTTATGGAATACCATGAAAATTTGCGCATGAATTTATCAGGAATGCAGACATAAAATAACTCTGCGGGATAATTGTACGGAAAACTGCATATGCAGCTGAATATGCCGCAGTTATCCTCAAAATAGTTAACGGAATGAAACAGATACTATTTTGCAGAACAGTATAAAAAGGAGTTGAGTGCAATGTTGGATAAGCTGGCACTGATACTGTCTATCGTAGGCGCAGTGAACTGGGGTCTGGTCGGAATTTTCAGATTTGACCTTGTCGGCTGGCTCTTTGGCGGACAGACTGCCGTTATCAGCCGGATAATTTTCACACTGGTAGGTCTTGCCGGACTGTGGTGCGTGTCGCTCCTCTTCCGCGACAGCCGCGAGCTTGCGGAGCATTCCGACCGGTAAACGAATATAATAACGGATCAAGAAAGAACAGCCGGGCATCAGGTCCGGCTGTTCTGCTGTTTCGTAGGGTATGTAATTTTCATCATTTATTCACCAATAATAAGTGCTGTACAAAAGCAGGAAATTGCGTTATACTATATTATAGGTAAATATCGGTATTGATGATTTCCGGATAGAGTACGATTTTTGCCTGTCATTTTACGGAGGTATAAAAAATGCTTATTTCTACAACATCAAATATTGAAGGTCATGCAATAGTTGAATACAGAGGCGTTGTATTCGGCGAGGTAATTGCCGGCGTGAATTTTGTCAAGGATTTCATGGCAGGACTCACCAATTTCTTCGGTGGTCGTTCTTCTTCCTACGAGAGCGAGATTCTCAACGCAAGAAGCGCTGCACTGCAGGAGCTTGAACAGCGCGCACATCAGCTGGGTGCAAATGCGGTTGTCGGCGTCAAGGTGGATTATGAATCCCTCGGAGAGGGCGGAAGCATGCTGATGGTAACAGCCAGCGGCACCGCTGTGGTGTACAGATAATGGCTGGTCAAAGCTGCGAACTCTGTGCTTATTACGCATGGGACGAGGACTGGGAGTGCTACGTGTGTGATGCGAACATGGATATGGATGACACCGAGCGCATGATGCACGGCAGTGCCAGCGGCTGCCCCTATTTCCGCCTCAATGACGAATATGGCGTAGTCAGAAAGCAGGCGTAGTCATGCAGGCAGATGCACAGAATCTAAAACGTCTTGCCGACCTTTCAAGACGGGCAGATGCACATTGCTGCTATACATACAGTGAGTTCCTTGATGCTGCACAGCAGAGTGATCTGCTTTGTCACAGCAGAGAGATACCGTCTCCGTTTTCTCTTGAGGGCGGACATGAAAACTGCGAGCGCCGCATAGCGGTGTTCGGGTCTAAGGAACTCTGCGGCTACGAGCCGTCTCTGCCGATCGTGTGCGTGCGTATTGCACCGAGAAACGAAAAATTTGCCGATGAACTCACTCACCGTGACTTTCTCGGATCGCTCATGGCACTCGGAATACGCCGCGAGGTGCTCGGCGATATCTTCATCGCTGACGGCTGCGGATATCTTTTCTGCATGGATACAATTGCCCCGTATGTTGCTGACAATCTTGTTCAGGTGCGCCGCACTACCGTTTCCTGCGACATCGTGGAAGAGCCCCCTCTGCCAGAGGTGCGCATGGAGTCGGCGAGGGTAAATGTTGCTTCCGAGCGGCTCGATGCCATACTCAGTGCAGTGTGGAGAATGTCACGCGGTGACAGCGCAAAGCTGATAAAAGCACAGCGTGTCTTTGTTTCGTCGCGCCTTTGTGAAAGCTGTTCTTACCAGCTCAAGCCGGACGAAACTGTTTCAGCAAGAGGCTTTGGTAAGTTTATCTACCGCGGCATGGAGAAGGAAACAAAGAAAGGCAGACTCTTTGTGGCAATAGACCGACTGGTGTAGAAGTGTAAATTTTGGTTCAGGGGAGTAAAAGTTTTGACCGACCTTTTTCAAAAGGTCGTGGGTCAAGGGCAACGCCCTTCCAGGTTTTAAGGACGGAGTCCTTAATTCTTTTTCGATGAGAAGTTGAGGCTTTGCCTCAAACTCCACGAGGGCGCTGCCCTCGACCTGCCACCTTTAACAAAGGTGGACGAAACTTTTAATCTGCCTGCGCTTAATCGCATAAACC
>JAZNOP010000041.1:0-15268 GCA_045580875.1 Acutalibacteraceae bacterium | reverse complement strand
ATTTTTTTGTTCGGCGAAAAAAATGAAGCAAAAAACGCCGTTTAAAAGGTCGTCTCGTATTTATATCGAATTGCATGTGTTTCAGAAATAATTCTACCGAATCATTTCTGAAAACCTCAATTCGGAATAAATACATGTAGCTTGAGCCACTGTCCGGCGCACATTCACCGGAGTTAAGTATGGTGATTGCCGATGCTTTATCATCTTCCAACATTCTACCCCTCGCCGATTGATATCCGGCTCGGTCTTGGGGGTGGGCGCAGCCTGTGCATCACCGAAAGGTAATCCGCTGTCTCCGAATTTACCGCGACCGCCGCACCTGTCCACCCCTCGCCGATTGATATCCGGCTCGGTCTTTGGGGTGGGCGCAGCCTGTGCATCACCGAAAGGTAATCCGCTGCCTCCGAATTTACCGCGACCACCGCACCTGTCCACCCCTCGCCGATTGATATCCGGCTCGGTCTTGGGGTGGGGCGGTAAGTGCAATTTTGTGAGCGGTGCGAACAATCAGGTACGACTGCATATCACCTAAGGTTAATCTGCTAAACCAGAATTTATCTCTCTGTCTTATACTGCAAACCTGCCGCAAGCCCGAATCACACAGGGCATTTTACGACTCTTTTCATTTCGGAGTTGAATTGACACAATGGAACTCTTAATTCAGAACGTCACCAAGCGCTTTGGTGATAAAACAGCACTCGGCGGTGTGTCACTTTCGGCGCGCAGCGGGCAGCCGCTCGGGCTGCTCGGCAGAAACGGCGCCGGCAAGACCACCCTCATGCGCATAATCATGAATATCTTCCTGCCCGACAGCGGCACTGTCACCCTCGACGGCAGACCTACCGCTGAGCAGGTGCGCTCCATCGGCTATCTGCCCGAGGAGCGGGGACTTTACGCCCGTATGCCTATCGGCGAGCAGCTGTGCTACATCGCGCGCCTTCGCGGAATGAGCCGCGAGGAGGCAGTGCGCGCCTGCGATTACTGGCTGTCTCGGCTCTCGCTGCAGCACTACCGCAAGGCTAAGCCTGAGACCCTCTCCAAGGGCAACCAGCAGCGCATACAGCTTGCCCTCGCTCTGATAAACGACCCTGACGCGGTCATTCTCGACGAGCCCTTCAGCGGTCTCGATCCGGTCAACGCCCTGCAGCTGCGCTCCATCGTTTCCGAGCTTGCCGACAGCGGAAAGCTTGTCATCATCTCGTCTCACCAGATGAGCACCGTCGAAACGCTGTGCAGCCATGTCGCAATGCTCAACGCCGGAAAGGTGGTGCTTGATGCCGACCTCGCCGACCTTCATGCAAAAGCTTCGGGCGGCAGTGTGCGGATACGCACGAGTGACGACTCCGCCGCGCTGGCTCTGCTCTCCCCCTTCGGAGATGCCGCTCAGACACGTGACGGGCTGACCCTCACCCTTGATGACGCCTGCCGCAAGGACGAACTGCTGCGCACCCTCTCCGACTCACCCCTCGAGGTGCTTCTCTTCGAGCAGTGCGCACCCTCGCTTGAGGAGCTTTTCGTCACCATGTGCGGCGATGATAAAAACACAGCCGCCGGCGAGGACAATGAAAAGACCGCAGGTACTGACCGGCACTCTGCCCCGGTCAGCAACACCGCCGGAAAAGGAGGTGCCGGACGATGAAGAATTTTCCGCTTGTATTCGCGCGGGAATTCCGCGAGACGGTTCGTTCGCGCTTTTTCCGCAGCACCTCGATACTTTTCGGCGCTGTTGTTCTTCTGGCATTTATTGGGTTGATATTGTTTCGATTTATACCATCAGGCGGACTGACATCACTCGTGCCTGATGACCTTGTCGGCATAACAGGCGGCACGACCGGCGGGCAGACACAATACACCGTCGCAATCGATGACCGCTCCGGCGCAGGCTTTACCGAAAGGCTCTCCGGCGGACAGACGGTTATCGAATATCGGCCTGAGACGCTGAGCGATGCCGCAATTCGCGCTGTCTTTGAAGCAGGCGCAGATGCCTGTCTCATAATCCACGAGGACGGCAGCGCGCTCTACTACTTCAGCCCGTTTGCATTTGATTTCCGCCTGTCGGACATGGTGCGCGAATCCCTCAACCAGATCGCACGTGAGGACGCCATGGCGGTTTACGGCATCTCTCCCTCTGACGCCGCTGAGATTCTCAGCACCACCTGCGTGATGAACTACAGCGAGGTCAGCCGCACCGATCTTATGACCGAGCCGGAAGACACCGGCGACTCCCCCACTTCTGGCGCAGGCTTCGAGCAAACCGGCGCTTCGGTGGTCGTTTACCTCATTGCATCAATGATGTTCCTCTCGATTTCCCTCTACGGACAAATGGTTTCCGGACGGGTCATGCACGAAAAGCACTCGCGCATGATCGAGGTGCTCGCCTCCTCAGCCACACCTGCCGAACTGCTCTGCGGCAAGGTGCTGGGTGTCGGCGCGGCAGGCTTCTCGCAGATCCTGCTCTTCTACTCAGCTATGCTCGCCATAGGCGCCGGCTTTGTCAGTCGGCTCCCCGGCACAGACGAAATCGCCGTACTGCTCTCGGAAATGCTCTCGGCAGCGGGCGGAAACATCGCCGCCATATTCATTTATATGCTGCTCGGATTTGTTCTTGTCGCCTTTATCTACGGCGGTCTCGGCGCCATGTCCTCCGACACCGAAACGGTCTCCGGCTTCGCCGCCATTCCGCTTCATCTTCCCATGCTCGGCTACTTTATCGCGATGATGTCCCCCTTCCTTGCCGACTCGGCAATACTGACCATCGCCTCCTTCCTGCCGATACTCTCCCCCTTCGCCATGCCGGCGCGCATCTGCCTCGGTCAGGCGGCGGTCTGGGAGATAATCATATCCATGCTCCTGCAGCTCGGCTGCACCGCCTGCGCCGCCATTCTCTCGGCGAGACTCTACCGCCGCGGAATGCTCCGTTACGGACAGCCGCCAAAGCTTAAAGAGCTTCTCAGGTCACTTGGAAAATAATTGACACCAAAACACAATTTAACAAGGAGAATTGTATCACTATGAAATGGATATCTGTTAAGATTTACACCTCGCGCGACGGCATCGATCCCCTTACCGGCAGACTCTACTGCCTTGGCGTAGGCGGCGTTCAGATTGAGGATTCCGCCGATTTTGAGGAATTCATTGAAACCAAGACCCCCAACTGGGACTACATCGACGAATCGCTCGAGTATCTGCACACCTGCGAGACCAGCGTCACAGCCTATCTGACCGACGACGAGGCAGGTGCAAATCAGCTGGCACTTATCCGCGAGGGCGTCAACGCCATGCGCATTCTCGACACCGAAAAGAAGTTCGGCGACCTGCGCATCGAGGTCGAGGGACGCGACGACGAGGAGTGGGTCAACAACTGGAAGCAGTACTACAAGCCCTTTGAGGTGGGCGAGCGCGTGCTTGTCTGCCCCGAATGGGAGAGCCTTGAGCAGGATACCGACCGCGTTGTGCTGACCCTCAACCCCGGTCATCTCTTCGGCACAGGCACCCACTACTCGACCAGAATGTGCCTCGAGCGCATCGAGAAATACGTCCACGGCGGCGAGAAGGTTCTTGACCTCGGCTGCGGCAGCGGTATTCTCGCAATACTCGCTCTGCTCCTCGGCGCAGAAAGCGCAACCGCTGTGGATATCGACGCCGCCGCTCCCCGTGTTGTCGGCGAGAATCTTGAGCTCAACGGCATTCCCTCCGAGCGCTGCCGCGTACTTGTCGGCGACGTGCTCGACGAGAGCGGATTCGCTGAGGCTGTAGGCGATAATTACGACATCGTCGTTGCAAACATCGTTGCAGACGTCATCATCGCGCTGGCTCCGGCGGCATACCGCCACGCACGTCCCGGTGCGATATTCATCACCTCGGGCATCATCGAGGAGCGCGAAGAGCCGGTCATGCAGGCTATCCTCGACGCTGGCTTCGAGCTTGTCGAGCCGGTCCGTCAGGGCGGCTGGAGCTGCATGGTGTTCAAGAAGTGAAGAAGTAATAGTGAAAAGTGAAGAGGTGGTTACTTCCCACCGCCGGAAGAAAAGCGAATAGTTTTCTGTGGACAATTTACCGCAATCCATTTATAATAGATATATCGTTTTATTTCAGGAGAGATTACCATGAAAAATTTCAGAAAAATTATCTGCCTGCTCATGGCTGCGATGATGCTCTTTGCGCTCGCTGCCTGCGGCAACGATGACGGCTCGCTCGAGAATTACCTCGAGAACAACAACATGCAGGACGAGCTTGACCAGTTTCCGGTCGGCGGAAGCGGCGAGGACACTCCCCCTGCAACCGACGACATCGTCGATATTCCGACAACCGGCAGCGACAGCCTTGAGGATTACATTCCCGAGGGCGGCGATGCTATCCCCGAGGTCATGGTAGGCAGCTGGTCCTACGTCGAGATTTATCAGTGGGCGCTGGCTTCCGACATCACCGTCGACGAGGCTATCAGCCGCGAGAAGACCTGGGGCGTTCATTTTGCATACGGCTCCTTCTCCCGCTACAGCGAGTCCATCGACAACCCTGTCTACAAGACCAACACCGAGGCTTCCTTCGATGACATGACCGCTTTCGGCATCGACCCCTCCGGTCTCAAGGACATCTACGGCGCAGATGCATCGGTCACCTCGGTCACCGTCCACACCTCTGACGGCGCTGCCTGCACCACCGTTTTCCTCATCAACGACGCTGTTCTCATCGCATTCGGCGAGGGTATGAACGTATTCATGTATGAGGCTGTCGAGGCAGTTGGTTAATGCCCGACGGTTGATTTTAATTCCATTCTGCACAAAAAAGCAACGGAGACTTCTTCACGCTGAAGAGGTCTCCGTTTTGTTCTGTCAGGTTGTTTTATTCAATTATAACCACGCTCACCTGCCGGCTGAAACTCCTGCGGCGGGTGTTTTTTTTGCGTTTGCATTCAATTTTCCACTGTGACTCACAGGTTATTATTCTCTGCTCAGGCGCTCTATATTATCAAGATATCCCTGCACCGTCTCGCCCTCGGGGATATCCCAGTCCTCGCGCAGTATCTCGACCACGCGGCGGTATGCCTCTGCCGCGCCCTGTTTATCGCCCATCAGCAGGCAGACCTGCGCGATCGACTCGTAGTTGTCGGTCATGCGCGGCTTCTGCTCCAGCTCAGCTGCCTTGCGGTAATCGGCAAGGGCTTTGCCGTACTGCGCGCGCTTGGCGTACGCATCGCCCCGGCAGCTCCAGACATACCAGTTATCCGGCTCGGCTTCGACCATTTCGTCCCATATCGCCTCGGCAGCGGCATGGTCTCCCGAAGCGTATGCGATCCAGCCCTTGTAGAGCGGATAGTGATAGAACTCGCCGAGGGTGTGCATTTTCTCCAGCGTTTCGGTGGCTTCATCGAGCCGCCCGTCGTCAAGCAGCTGGTCGAGCAGCCACAGATAGCCGGAGCGGTAGTCGGGATATTTCTGTACAAAATCCTTGTAGAAATCGATCAGCTGTGTGTGGTTGGTGCAGCACCAGTCCCACACAGCACCGTGCGAGGCAATGTTGAGCGAGGAATGATTCGCCTTCTTTTTCGGCTCAATTGCAAGCGCCTGCTTCGCGTAGTCTGCCGCCTTGTCGTAGTACATCTGCGCGCGGTGGTTGTTGAGCTCGGCGAGCATGGTCAGGCATTCGCCCCGTGTCGCGAGGTCGGTCAGACCCTCGGTCAGGCGCGCCTCGGCATAATCGTAATCACGCTGGCTCAGACGGGGCGAGACCTCCAGCATCTGCTCGATGCGGCGCAGATGGGTGTCCATGCTGCTCTCGAAAAGCTCGTCAACCGTCACTCCGAGCGCCGCAGACAGCTCGGGCAGCAGGGTGATATCCGGATATCCTGCGCCGGTTTCCCATTTTGACACAGCCTGCGGTGTCACGTTGAGTATTTCAGCCAGCCGCTCCTGCGTCATGCTGCAGCGCAGGCGGTTGTTTCTTATCTGTTTGCCTATGTTTGCTGACATATCAAGCACTCCTTTCGTTGCACCGCCATTGTATCACGGCGCCCGCCCCGGGAACAGCGACAGGTTGGAAAGGTGAGGTCAACCTGCAGTTGATGCGGCAATTACAATTCAGGCTGTCTGCGCACCGACCGTATGCCGCGCCGGCGTTCCGGCTTTGAGGCGGGTGAAAATGGCAAGCCGGAGACCAGCCCTGTCTGCTCGTCTCCGGCGGATTATTGTGTTTTGAATTATCAGCCCTTTTTGCGGACGATCTTGACCAGCTTGGAGACATAGTCTGCCGGTCCGGCGAAGATGAATCTGCCGACACCGTTCTCCTCCATGTACTCGAAGGAGTAGCTGATCTCGCCGTTCGGATAGGTGGAGTCGATGTGATCGCTGAGCATCTGATCGAGCACAGCGGCGGCATCTGCTGATGCGGCGGGATAGTCGATGATGGAGCAGGTGGTGATTCCGGTGCGTGTCTGGGGAGCGAGGAAAGCTGCGACGATATCGTTCTCGTCCTGCGCTGCAGCCTCAGCTGCGACTGCGCGCTCGGAGAAAAGCGCCTCGACGTCTGCCTCGGTGAATCTCCACTGCGAGCCGATCTTGCGTCCGCGGAGTCTGCCGTCAGCGATATAGTTACGGATAGTACGACTGGTAAGGCCGGTCATCTGAGCGATATTTTCAACTGTATAAAGCTTTTCCATTTCCATATTCTCCTAAAATTTTGATAATTTCATTATATTTCATCATATTTCACAAGTCAATACATTTTAAGGAAAAAGAAGGAAACCGGCGCAATTATTTTCCGTCGATTTCATGCTGATTCATAGAAACGCGCGGGAATACAGATAAGCGTGAGTGCGGAAAATTTTGGGTTATACAATTAAGATTTCGATGACAAAGCAACCGCAACTGCCCACGAACCTCGCCGGAAAAATATCGGCGAGGGGTGGAAGTACGGAAGATGATAGAGCGCTGGCAATCACCATACTTAACTCCGGTGAATGTGCGCCGGATAGTGGCGCAAGCTACATGTATTTATTCCGAATTGAGGTTTTCAGAAATGATTCGCTCAGAATTATTTCTGAAACACATGCAATTCGATATAAATACGAGACGACCTTTTAAACGGCGTTTTGCATACTTTGCCGCTGTTGGCAAAGTATGGGCCTCCGCCGGCCTGAGGCGGAAAATAAGTTGAAACTCCGAAATCTATAACGGAAATCGGGTAATATTAAGCCCTCAAACAAAATAACGTTTTGTCGTTGCGCTGAGCAAACCGCCATAATGGTCTGCTGATATTCAGCTTTCGCCTTGCGCCGGCGGGGCGGGTCCTTTTTGTTCGGTAAAAAAGGAACCAAAATACCGTTTAAAGCCGATCTGCAATGCGCAATCATGACTTATCATCAGCTCGTCGTCTCAGGCGGTGTACTCTCATTTTTTCGCTTTGCAAATGATCTCACGCAGGTCACTCCCCGAGCCGATAAATTTCCGGCTCGGATCTTGGGGTGTGTGCGGTTGGTGCATCACTGAAGGTGAGTGCGCAAAACCAAAATTTACCGCACTCACGTTATTCCCCGTATGGAACTTGGCAAAAGCGCTGTTCGGAGGCTTAAGCGTGTCCGAAATATTTACCGGCTTTGATTTAAGGCCGGTAAATCAATTTCGGACGTAAAACCGCGGCTTGCTTACTCAGCCGCGGTTTTACTAAATTTTATCCCGCTGTTTATTGCCATTGCAGATATTTGATGATATACTATTATAAATAAGTATATCTAAAGGTATATCTGAATTTGTGTATATGCGTCCGCCGGCGGGCGGCGAAGGTGTGATTGAGTATGAGCAAGAAGAAAATGTTCCTGATAACCGACAGCTTTCCCTATGGTCCGGGCGAGAGCTCTTTCATACTGCCGGAGCTCAAGTGGCTCGACAGAGAGTTCGATGTGTCGATAATTTCCTGCGGCACAAGCACCGAGCGTACAACAGGTCTGCCTGCGAATATCGGTGTCTATCGATGTCCGAAAAATAAGGTTTCGTGGGTGACAGGCTGCATCAAGGCTGTGTTTGATCCTATGCTCTACCGCGAGATATGCCGCGCATTCAAGCGGGCAAAACACCCCTCGCTGGCTGTTCTGCAGTGTATTGATTACTACGGCGAGAGCGAAAGCTTTGCAAAACAGTTCAGGGCTGTCGTCGAGGCGGAGGGCAAGCCGGATATAATCTACTGCTACTGGCACCGTCCTGCTCTCTTCGGAATTCTGAGAACAAAGAAGCTCTACCCGGGTGCGAAAATTATCGCCAGAGCGCATGGCTATGACCTCTTTGCTGAAAGATATTCCACCGGATACATTCCCTACAAGCAGGAGTCGGACGAACTGCTCGACAGAGTGTTCCTTGCCTGCAGAGCCGGCTACGATTATTACAACACCAATTATTCGGTCTCCGACCCGCCCAAGAGCAGCATTGCCTATCTCGGCACAGACAACACCTCCACCGCCGCGTGGGCTCCGTCTGAGACACTGCGGCTCATCAGCTGTTCCAACATGGTAGAGGTCAAGCGCATTGAGCTGCTCATCGAAGCTCTCGCGCTGGTCGATGACAGAAAAATCAGCTGGACGCACATCGGTGACGGTCAGCTTCGTGCTCATCTTGAGAAGCAGGCGGCTGAAAAGCTCGACAAAAAGCCGAATATAGAGTACACATTTGCCGGACAGATGCCGAACACCGAGGTCAAGCGTATGCTTGAAACCGGCGGCTACGACTTCTTTGTCACAGTCACAAAAACCGAGGGCGGTGTTCCGGTATCTATTGCCGAGGCCTGCTCCTTCGGCATTCCGGTTATCGCAACAAATGTCGGCGGTGTGCCGGAGATTGTGGATAATACCAACGGATTCCTGATGGAAGCCGACCCATGCGCGCAGGCTGTTGCCGATACGCTGATAAAAGCAGCAGATATCGGACAGGAAGAATATATGCAGATGAGGAAAACTGCGCAGGTAAAGTGGCGTGAGAATTTCTGCGCGGCTGAAAATGCACAGAGATTCACCCAGATTCTGCTTGAACTCTGCGGCGAAACAACAGAAGAAAAATAACTGCAGTGCTGTGTCGGAGTTGCAGCACTCACAAGGATTGTCTTTATGAAAATATTCGAAAAGATGAAATCCCTTTTTTCCGGAAAGGGGAATATATTGCTGACGGTTTTTCTTGTGCTGTCGGTGGTGATGATAGCCGTCATGGCGATTGCCGGACGTGGTGACACCTATCACGAGGAAAATGCATCGATGCTTATCACTGAGGTGATGGCGAAGAATCTCAGCACACTGACCGACAGCGACGGCGAATATCACGACTGGATAGAGCTGTGCAATGCCGGAAACGAGCCGATGTCCATGGAGGGGTGGTATCTCTCCGACAGCATCGATGAGCCCTACAGATGGGCATTTCCGCCGGTGACAGTGCAGCCGGGTGAGTATCTTGTTGTCTTTGCATCGGGCAAGGATAAATACGATACAAGAACAGGCGAGTATCACTCGAATTTCAGAATTTCCAGCAGCGGCGAGGAAATCGTGCTGACAAACCCTGACAGTCAGGTGCTCGAGAGGGCGGAAGTCGGAGAGTCTCAGGCGGATATTTCACTCGGCAGAGTGCTGACAGAAGAGGGCGCAAGGTATTTCTGGTTTGCAGAGCCTTCTCCGGGCGCAAACAATGAGGGCGAATATGCAGCGAATATATACGAGCTGCCGTCGCCTGTATCCGGTATAATCATCAATGAATACATGAATGACAACACCCGCACGGTCTACGACAGTGACGGCGATTATTCCGACTGGGTCGAGCTTTACAACACCACCGGAGAGGATATCGACCTGACCGCCTGCTTCCTGAGCGATTCGGAGCAGGAGCTTGACAAATGGTCATTCCCTGACGGCTTTATCCTGCCGGCTAAAAGCTATGCTGTGGTATTTCTTTCGGGCAAGGACAAGTACGAAAATGGCGAACTTCACGCCGGATTCGGACTGAGCCGCGCGGATACACGGCTTTTCCTGTGCGACAGCGCGACCCGCGCCATCGATGATATTGAGCTTGCCGACCTCGGCGAGAATATCTCAGCCGGATATTCGGCTGACGGCGAGTGGGTTTTCTTCACCCTTCCCACACCGGGAAAGGAGAATGAGGATCTGTATTTCAACTCAATTTCTGCCTTAAGACCGCTTGCTGATTCGCTGATGATAAGCGAGGTGTGCGCGGCGCAGACAGACAGCGAAACAGGTCTGCCGCAGACCGACTGGATTGAGCTGTACAACGGCTCTTCGTCAGTAATTGATCTGCGCGGCTATACGCTGAGCAACGATATAGCTCTGCCCGGTCTCTATTCATTCGGCAGCACAAAGCTTGCCGCAGGTGAGTATTTCGTAATTGAGGCGGCAGGCGACAAGGCGGTCAGCGGACAGGCAGGCTTCAACATCGACTGCGGCGGTGAGGAGATCTTTCTTTTTGCTCCTGACGGCAGGGTAATAGACAGCTTTTCCACAGGCAAGCTTCGCATAGGCGTCACCAGCGGAAGAAGCGGTGACGGCACAGCTGACAGATACTTCTACGATAAACCGACAAAGGGTGAGCCGAATGCTTCCGGCTGCTCTTCATACGCGGCAATGCCGGAAATTCTTGCATCGGGCGGCTATGTTTCGTCAGGCACAAAGGTTGAAATCAAGGTGCCGGAGAAATGTACCGTCCGATATACCGTTGACGGCTCGGAGCCGGACAGCTCATCGCCCGAGTACACCGGTCCGATAAAGATAGAGGAGAGCATGACCCTCAAGGTGCGCTCCTTTGCCGAGGGAAAGCTGCCGAGCGACCGTGTTTTTGCTACCTTCCTCGTGGAGAAGGAGCACAGCATTCCTGTCATATGCGTAAGTTCAGCGCCCGACGGACTTTTCAGCGAGGAATCGGGCATATTCAACAACACCCGCAAGGACAAGGTGCGACCCTATTTCACATCAAATTTCTGGATGGACTGGGAGCGCGAGATGGACGTCGAATATTACGTCGATGGCAGACTTCAGGTCACATTTTCCGCCGGTGCAAAGATAACCGGATACTACTCCCGTGCGCTTGACAAGAAATCCTTCGCGCTGCACGTGCGTGGAATTTACGGCGCATCGTCGGTGGTTTACCCATTCTTCGGCGAGGATTCCCCCGGTACGGCGAAATCGCTGGTACTGCGCGGAGGCGGTCAGGATCAGACAGCGGCAATGGTTCGCGATGAATTCTGTGCCGAGGTACTGCGCCGTAGCTCCGGTTCGGTAATTTCTGCCGACTGGCAGCCGGTTGCGGTGTACATCAACGGTCAGTATTGGGGTATGTATTATCTCAGAGAAAAGATTAATGAGGACTACCTCGAGGCGAATTACAGTCTGCCGAAAACCGAGGTGGATATCATCTACAACCGGAGCAAGGCGATTGCCGGCACGATGGACGCCTATACCGAACTGCTTGAATATATGCAGTCAAACGACATGAACGACCCGGCGGTGTGGGAATATGTCCAGTCGCAGGTGGATATTGAAAGCGCGGTTGACTACTGCATATTCGAGGCCTTTTTCGACAATTACGACAGCAAGAATATCCGCAGCATAAAGACTCCGGACACCAAGTGGCAGTGGATATTCTTCGACCTTGATGCCGCCCTCCATGAGGACAGCAAGAGCAACATCGGTCACCTCTATCTGGCGCGCACCGACCGCATTATCCGTCAGCTGTTTGAAAACGACAGCTTTGTGGATATGTATGTAAAGCGTTACACCGAGCTGCTCAACAGCGCGTTCATGCCGGAGGAGCTCGACAAGGTGCTCGGGGAGATACTTGAGCAGATCGAAGACGAGATGGAGAGAGACTGTGAGCGCTGGGACATCATCAGCTATGAACGCTGGCAGAAGAATGTCGACAAGCTTCGCCGGATAATGGGCGAGCGGCGCGAAAAGGTCATTGACTGGCTGATGAAGGAGCAGGATATTTCGCTCAGCGAAAGCCAGCAGATGTTCATCTGACCAGGTTCGGTCAGGAAATATTTCATCTGCATTCATATAAATTCACAACAAAACATAAACGCGCCGGCTGCGGTCACAGTACAGCCGGCGCGTTTTCTTTTGTTTTTGAACGGCGCCGCACGCAATAACATCAATCGAACTGGTCGCGGCGGCTCATGAAGAAATCGTAGTATATCCTGACATTTTTCAGCTCGGTCCACTTCTTTGTGACTATCGGTGTGCTGTCCATGTCGTAGATTTTTGCACCCTTCATGGCAAGGAAGAAGGGCGAGTGGGTGGCGATTATGAACTGACAGCCAAAAAAGCGCGCCGAGTCTTCGATGAATTTAAGCATCTCAAGCTGCCGCTCAGGAGAAAGGCTGTTTTCCGGCTCATCGAGCAGATAAATTCCGTTTTCGGTTATTTTTTCGGAAAAGTAGAGAAATGCGCTCTCGCCGTTGGAATGCTCGCGTATATTCTTTATCAGACGTGAGTTTGTGTATTTTGAACGGGTTTTTGAACGGGCAAGATTGACCCGCTTGAGCTGATCGAGGTCATCAAGCGAGTGCAGTCTGAATTCCGAGCGGCGGTCGGAGATATAGTCAGAGAAAACCTCTTCGCGCTTGTCGTCAATGTCGGAATTTATTCGGCGCAGACTGAGCATGAAGTCAAAGACATCATCGCTGGAGATGAATCGCCCGTTTTCGTCAGGAGTGCGCTGCATCTCGTAGCTGCACAGCTTTACATAGCGGTCGAAAAATGAGCTCCGGTTAAACGGAGCATCACGCATAAGACCGAGGGCTTCACTGATGATATTGAGTATGGTTGTCTTTCCGCAGCCGTTGCCGCCGTAGAGCACTGTGACCGGCTCAAAGGTCAGCTTTGTAAAATCTCTCCGGCTCAGCAGGCGGAACGGGTAGTAGGAGCTGTAGCAGGTCATGTCTGCATACGGACCGAGTGCAGCGAGCTCACACTCTTCGTCGGGAAAGCAAAAAGATGACAGATAAATCATAACAGACCTCGGTTGATTGGGAATAATTTACCGTATATTCACAATATTTCATAAATAACGCACTGGCTGAGATGCTTACCTCAATCAGTGCGTTCGGTTTGATTTTCGTATTATTCGCAGCAGGTGCAGTTGTCGGTAGTGTCAGCTGCGGAAGCCTTTTCGGCTTTTTCACGTGCTTTCTGCTCTCTGAGACGGCGGAAGAAACCGGTCAGAATTGCACCGCATTCCTCTGCCATAAAACCGCTGACAACCTCCGGACGGTGGTTGTAGGGCAGCTCGAAGAGGTTTACTACGCTGGCGCAGGAGCCTGCCTTGAAATCGCTTGCGCCGTAGACGACACGCTTTATGCGTGAGTTGATTATCGCGCCGGCACACATCGGACAGGGCTCGAGTGTGACATACAGCTCACACTGCCACAGCCGCCAGCCGCCAAGCTCGCGGCAGGCAAGCCGGATTGCTTCAATTTCGGCATGGGCAAGAGCATCCTTGTCCTTTTCGCGGCGGTTGCGCCCGACAGAAACCACACGGTCACCAAGTACACACACCGCACCGACAGGTGTTTCGCCGTCTTCAGCGGCAAGAATAGCCTGCTCGATAGCCAGCTGCATGAATTTTTCGTCGCGATCATTCATAGATAAATTTCTCCATCTGGGTGAGAATGGTATCTATGTCAAAGACCTGCATGAGCGAGGAGACAATTGCGATAAGCATGAGAATAAGCACAGGGATACGGAGAACCGAAAGCTTGATTTTCTGCCACATGGTGAGACAGGGGTCGCTCTTCTTGAGCATGAAAAGCTCGGGGAATCGGGCGATGAGAAGGAAGAAGCCGACGATTCCGCAGGCGATGAGAATAATGGTGATAAAGCAGTCGATGTACTGAACAATGGTTGTATCGGAAACGATGAATCCGAGCTGGGTTACGCCGAAGAAAAGGATACGCTCGACAAGACGTACAGCAACTGCCGGTACAAGCGAACCGGAGAAAATGACCAGATAGCCGAGCATCAGGTTGGTGAGGAATGCGCCGGGCATCTCGACAAAGTTGGTGGTCATGAGTGCGTAGAATACCGAGCTGATGACAAGCGCGAAGCCGTCACCGCCGCGGCGGCGCATGACCTGAAGGATAACGCCGTCGAAAACAAAGGTTTCAATGAGTGCCGGAATGATACCGAGACATACGAATGTAAGTATCATATCGTTGGGATTGTTGCCGAATGAAACAGCTTCGTAGCTGTAGTTTGCGCCTCTTACAGCGCCGGGATAGTTGATGTAGTTGCACAGAACACCGTCAGCCATCATCATGGCGAGACCCATTCCGACCATCGGCAGCAGCTCGCCGCGGCGGAGTTTATGCAGCGGAATGATTTCACCAATGGGCAGTTTATGTATGAAAATATATGTAACGAAAGGAAAAGCGAACGCAAGAAGCAGCAACCCGGCGTGAAGAAGTGCCATGCTGGACGGCTGGGTTATGAAATTATAGACCTCGTCGAGGGTCCAGCCCATGATGAGTACGGTGAACACTACCAGCACAAAGCTGAGTGCTACCTGAATGATATGCGAGAGCAGCAGGGTGAGTCCGATTCTGTTTGACTCGCGGCGGATATTCTGACTGATGGTCTCACGCGCCTTTGCAACGATGGCTGAGGAGGCTTCGTCACTTTCGGCCGCCTTTGCAAGATCATAAAGAGCACGTGTCGCAACGTCGCGGCGCTGAGCCGGTCCGGTCTTGACGCCCTCGTATGCGCCGAATTTACCGATGGCATCGGGCTGGATCTCGGAATAATGCTCGATGAGGCGGTCGGACATGGTGATTTCCTCCGGCAGGGGCGGTGGAACCTTTGGTCCGCTGTCAACAACCGAATGAACGGTGCTCAGAAAGGAAGTACTGTCGAATTCAGAGAGCGAAAACTCGCTGCATATGATCGCTTCAATCTCGTATTCTTCCATCCACGGGCTCTCTTCGCGGATCTGTTCGACTCGTGTGCGGATTATCTGAAGCTGACGATTATCCATAAAATCACTACCTTGAGATAAAATAAAATATATTTGCTCTAAAAAGCGTAAAAAAAGGACTTGACAACGTAAAATTATTTGGTATAATGAAAAAGCTGTTTAGTACAGACACGCCGGCATAGCTCAGTTGGCTAGAGCATGCGGTTCATACCCGCAGTGTCGTTGGTTCGATTCCGACCGCCGCTACCAAAAAGAAATCGTTTTATAAAACGATTTCTTTTTTTTTATTTAACGAAAACCCCCGGTTATAAGTCGGAGGC
>JAZNOP010000040.1:0-63986 GCA_045580875.1 Acutalibacteraceae bacterium | reverse complement strand
GAGTCAGCCCGTTTACAGGTCGCAAGTAACAATCTTTAAGCAGCTGGCAGATCGTACTTACGCGTTGACGTGTTACGCGAAGAACATAGGGCTTTGCCCGCATATGAAATACCCCCGGTTTGACCGGGGGATATTTATTACATATAAAATAATGACTTGGAACGGGTGTTGTGTTATAATCAAATAAAAAAAGTAAGGAGATATTTAATTATGCTTGAAGCAGGAATGAAAGCTCCGCAGTTCACACTGCAGGATAAAAACGGAAATATGGTTTCTCTTTCGGATTTTTTGGGCAAAAAGGTTGTACTGTACTTTTACCCGAAGGATAATACACCGGGCTGCACCCGCCAGGCGTGTGCTTTTGCAGGGTTTTACAGCGAATTTCAGTCAAAAGGTGTTGAAGTGATCGGAATCAGTAAAGACAGTACTGCATCGCATGAGAAATTTGCGCAGAAGCATGGTCTTCCGTTTGTGCTGTTGTCTGACCCTGAACTTGAGGCTATTCAGAAATACGGAGTGTGGCAGGAGAAAAAACTCTACGGCAAAGTAAGTATGGGTGTTGTACGTACAACATTCATTATTGATGAAAACGGAACAATTGAAAAAATAATGCCTAAAGTAAAGCCTGATACCAATGCAGCGGAGATACTCGCAGAGCTTTGATGTTATAGAACGAAAGGTCTGAAAATATGAAAGATAAAATGCTGATATATCTGCAATTGTTTCTGACATTTATGAAAATTGGTGCATTTACATTTGGCGGAGGGTATGCCATGATTCCGCTGATTCAGAAAGAGGCGTCAGAAAAGCATAAATGGGTGACGGACGCTGATATTCTGGAAATTGTTGCAATTGCTGAATCAACTCCCGGACCGATAGCAATCAATGCAGCGACTTTTGTTGGATATCGTACTGCCGGATTCTGGGGTGCGCTGGTTTCAACGGTCGGGATAGTACTTCCGTCGTTTTTGATAATCTTACTTATTTCATATGTGATGCAGGAATTTCAGCACATAGAAGCTGTCAGATATGCATTCAGCGGAATAAGGGCGGGTGTACTTGCACTTATCATCAAAGCACTGTGGTCAATGTACAGAAAAAGTCCGAAGGGTGCGGTTGCATACTTTATAATGGGTGCATCATTTGTTCTGGCGGCATTCCTGAAGATGAACATATTGATCGTCATTGTCTTCTGCGCTGTACTTGGTCTTACAGCCTCGCTGATAGCATCGGGGAGGGACAAGAAATGATATTGTTGGAACTGTTCTTGACTTTTTTTAAGATTGGTGCATTTACATTCGGCGGAGGATATGCAATGCTTCCGCTTGTTCAGAGGGAGGTTGCTGAACGCGGCTGGCTCGACGCAGAATCGATAATCAATTTTATAGCAATCAGTGAGAGCACACCCGGACCGTTTGCTGTTAATATTGCCACGTATGTCGGTTCGCAGGTTGCCGGTATTCCCGGAGCGATATGTGCTACATCAGGCGTAGTAATTCCGTCATTTATTGTTATTCTGCTTGTTGCTAAGTTTTTTATGCAGTTCAGAGAGAATCGGATAGTAAAAGGGTGTATGTCCGGATTAAAGCCGGCTGTAGTCGGGCTTATCGGTTCAGCGGTGCTTTCAATGGCTCTGACTGTTTTTGTACCAACAGGCTTCAGCATGGAGACAATGAGCAGCGCAGCTTTTATATCATCGGTTTGCATTTTTATTTTGATGACTGTTCTGGCATTTAAGAAGGTTCACCCGATAGTTATAATAATCCTGTCGGCGCTTATCGGTATTGCCTGCGGTTATTTGTTCTGAAAATTGAAAATACCTGTTGACACTCACCTTCCGTCATAGGTTATAGTAGCAGATGAAGGAGGTAAAAGTCATGAGGCTTCTGATAAAGGAATTTGCTGCAATATGCGGTACTACAGTCCGCACACTGCACTATTATGATGAAATAGGTTTGCTTAAGCCTGCATTTGTCGACGACGGAAACGGTTATCGGTGGTACGATGAACGCTCCTTTGAAAGAATGCAGGAAATCATGTTTTTCCGTGAACTTGGTTTTTCGCTGAAAAACATTCTTGAAATATTGTCATCACCTGATTACGACAGAATAGAAGCATTCAGAAAACAAAAAGAACTGATGATTATCAAGAAAATGCGGATCGAAAAACTGATTGCTGCTCTTGAAGCGGCAGAGACAGGAGGTAAGATAACTGATATGAGTGTGTTTGATAATAATAGTTACGAATCATTGCGGCAGGAATATGCGGCAGAGGCTGAGGCACGCTGGGGTGGAACACAAGCCTACAGAGAATACAACAGCAAAACGAAGAATTATTCTCAGTCACAGTGGTCTGAAGCAGGATCTGGAATGGAACTAATATTCAGCAAATTTGCTGACCTGATGAAACTCGGCTGCTTGCCCGGAGATGCAGATGCACTGAGTATTGCCGCAGAGCTTCAGGCGTTTATTACGGAGCATTTCTATCAATGTACAGACGAGATACTGTACGGACTTGGTGAAATGTATTGTGCAGATGAGAGATTCCGTAAAAATATTGATAAATGGGGAGAAGGGACGGCTGAATTTGCAGCAGAAAGCATCAGGTGCTTCGTCGCTTCCAGCAGATAATTAAAAATGACCCGTCACGTTAACTGTTCGTGATGGGTCATTTGATTTTTAATATGCAAAATCAGGAACGATACTTTGCTGTTTCAGCTACAGCCATACGATCGCATCTTTCGTTATACGGATGACCGGCGTGACCTTTTACCCACACGAATTCCACGTTGTGGATTTCCAGTAAAGCGAGAAGCTTTTCCCAGAGATCAACGTTAAGTGCCGGCTCTTTGTTGGATTTGATCCAGCCGCGTGCCTTCCAGCTTTTCGCCCAGCCGAGAGTGATGCTATCGACTACATATTTCGAATCTGTGGTCAGAGTCACATTACAGGGCTCTTTGAGCAGCTGCAGACTTTCAATTACTGCGGTAAGCTCCATCCGGTTATTCGTTGTCTGAGCAGCGCCGCCGGACAATTCCTTTTCATGTACTCCGTAAACGAGAACAGCGCCCCAACCGCCGGGACCGGGATTACCCGAGCAGGCACCGTCTGTATATATATTAACACTTCTCATTTCATTCGCCTCCAGTTGACAGATATTTTAGCACGTTTGTATTATGATTGCAATAATTTATAACCTTCCGGGAGGAGTTGTATGAATGGTTTGCGAGTGTGTTATGATAAAGACAGAGCTTTGGCTTTAAGTTCCGGTTTGCTGTTGATGTATGCGCTGCCGCTGTCTGCTGTTGTTTCCGGGTGGGAATTATCTGCTTCGCTCGGCACAGATGCGGGCGATGTTTTGTCGTTGCTTATATTCATACTTGGCTGTGCCGTAGTGATTACATCATTTCAGATGAGCAACAGGAGAATTTATACTGCAATTAAAATGCTGACAGCAGTCTGTGGTGCAGTTCTTGCTGCGGTACATGGTACAGGCGGTGGGCTGAGTGCTGCAGATTTGTTTTTTATTGCGGCGGCTCTTGGTGAATGCAATAGCCGCAGGTGTATAAAGTTCCTGATTGCAGCAGCTGCTACTTTTGCGGCGGTTATGGTCTGCAGCGAAGATCTGAGCAAATCGGTGCTTCTGCTGCCGCTTTTGGGGTCGTTGTTATCGGGCACAGCAATATGTACAGTGTCTGAAATACAGAAAAAGGATGTCTGGCATATTGCTGCTGGAATGATAATTGCTCTTGCAGTAAGATTGCTCTGATCATGGGAACATAAATTCAATCAACAGCATGAATTATTATTTGCCTTGACATATATGATATTAAATTGTAAAATTATATAAATATACAAAATGGTATATTATGCCGTTTTTATGATATCATTGCATTATAAAAAAGATATTATCCAGGCAGATTTGAGACTGACAGGTATCCTATTTTGAGTTTATAAATTTTTAGTAACAATCGAAAGCAGAGGTAATTTTGTGCAGAATACAAAGCAGAATTCAAAAAAGACTGCAAAGCAGAATACAAAGTCAAAGAAGACTTCTCCGGCAAAATCACAGAATCAGAACGGAGTAAAATCTAAAAAATCAACAGCGGGTGCGGCCCAGTCTACCGCGCAGAGCAAAACAAAAGATTCAAAAAGATCTCAGCCGAGCAGCAAGCAGAAAAGTTCTGCAAAGACTTCGTCTGCAGCTGCATCGAAGAAAAAAACGTCGAACACTGGCGGAAAACAGAAGAGAACACCGAAGAATGCACAGCCGGTGAGAATTTCGTTTATTGGCGGTCTTAATGAAATAGGAAAAAATATAACGATGTATGAGTGTGGTTCGGATGCTATTCTTGTTGACTGCGGAATGGCATTTCCTGATGATACCATGCTCGGCATAGATCTTGTAATACCTGATTTTACATGGGTTGAGCAGAACCGTGACAAGGTGCGCGGCGTTGTACTAACACATGGCCATGAGGATCATATCGGTGCACTCCCGTATCTTCTCAAGTCCTTCAATTGTCCTATATATGGAACGGCACTGACACTTGGTCTGGTTGAGGGCAAGCTCCGCGAGCATAATCTGCTCTCTTCGGCTGATCTGCACGTTGTGACACCGGGTCAGACTGTTGCGCTTGGCTGTTTTGATGTGGAGTTTATCAACGTTAACCATTCCATACCTGATGCCTGCGCACTTGCGATGCATACTCCCGGAGGAACCATTATTCAGACTGGTGACTTTAAGATTGATGCAACACCTATTCATGGAGACATGATAGATCTTGGCCGATTCGCAGAACTCGGAAAGGAAGGGGTGCTGTGCCTGCTTTCTGATTCCACAAATGCGGAACGTGCAGGATACACTCCGAGTGAGCGCACTGTAGGTGATTCATTCAATACACTCTTCCAGTCAGCGGAGGCAACGGGCAGACGTATAATCATAGCAACATTTGCATCGAATGTTCACCGCATACAGCAGATAATCGATTGTGCTGCAAAGTTCGGCCGCAAGGTCGCGGTCAGCGGCAGAAGTATGATCAATACCGTTACCATTGGTCAGGAGCTTGGGTATCTCAAGGTGCCTGAAGGGCTTATGGTGGATATTTCTGTGATAAACCGTTATCCGAAAGAACAGATGGTGCTTATCACGACAGGCAGTCAGGGTGAACCCATGAGTGCGCTGTCGAGAATGGCGTTTGCGGATCACCGTCAGGTAGAGGTTGGTGCGGACGATTTCATAATTATTTCGGCTAACCCGATACCCGGAAATGAGAAAACAGTAAGCAATGTTGTCAATGAACTTCTCAGACGCGGCTGTGAGGTCGTATATGAAAAAATGTATGAGGTTCATGTCTCCGGACATGCCTGTCAGGAAGAACTGAAGATCATACTTGGTCTTACAAAGCCGAAGTATTTTATTCCTGTACACGGTGAGCAGAAGCATCTGCAGAAACACGCCGGTCTGGCTTCTGCGATGGGAATGAGCGATAAGAATATAATGATTGCTGACCTTGGTGACAGCGTACAGGTATCCGAAGACGAAATAAAGCTTGTCGGAAAGGTTCCAAGCGGCCGGGTGCTTGTTGACGGTCTTGGTGTAGGTGATGTAGGAAGTGTTGTTCTGAGAGATCGAAAGCATCTTGGTCAGGATGGTCTGATTGTTGTAGTTGCAACTATTGATGCAGTTGACGGACATCTGCTTTCCGGTCCGAATATTGTGTCAAGAGGCTTTGTATATGTGCGTGATTCAGAACCGCTCATGGATGAAGCATGTGATATAGTTAATGAAATAATCGAGAACTGTGCTGAAAGAGGTGTGCGTGACTGGGCGGCCATCAAAAATCGCATACGCGATGAACTGTCACGTCTTATGTATCAGAGAACGAAGCGCAGTCCGATGATTCTTCCGGTTATAATGGAGGCATAATCCTTATTTACGGAAGGCAGTAAAAGAGGTGAATGCTGCATTGAAATTCATAAAAAAATTCTGGCCCGTTACAGTTCAGATTTTCGGTCTTGTCGGAATAATGGCGTTAATGACCGTTTTTACGAGAATAGTTGAGGACAATGAAAAGCTGTTTTATATCCATCTCGTTCTGACTGTTGCTTCTGCAGTTGCGATGCTGCTTCTCAGCGAAAAACAGCGCAGAGATGTCGGAAGCTTTCTTAAGCGCATGGCTGATCAGCTTGATCCGTCACAGAAAAAAGCGCTCAGCGGTGTACCTGTACCAGTAGCTGTTGTCGGAAAAAAGGGCGAGCTTGTATGGTATAATAATTCTTTTGGCGAAAGCATGATAAACGGCGATGCTCATGGAGCTCTCATAACAAAAGTAAATCCGAGATTTGACATGCAGGCAGTGTATTCGCTTAATGAATTCGAAGTTCGCTGGGATAAAAAGTGGTTCAGTTGTGTTCCTGCGGAGATGTCCAATAAAGATGCGGGTAAGTTTGTTCTGTATTTTCAGGAGATAACAGAACTCAAGCATACTGAGGCGCGTTACAATGAGAGCCGTCCTACAGTTATGATAATTGTGTTTGACAACGAAGAAGAACTCTTCAAGGCGCGTGAAAGTGAACGCATGAGAGTTACGTCCGCTGTTGATGCTCTTATCAGTGGCTGGGTAGGCTCAAATGCCGGTATATGCTGGGCTGATGCCAGAGACAAGAGCCTTGTAATTATTGAGGAAGCTGTGGCGCAGAAGCTTATAGACGAAAAATTCACATTGCTCGACGCAGCACACGAGATTGTTGTTGAGGATGGAACGCCTGTCACGCTTTCAATAGGTATCGGTCGCGGCGGCAGTGATATCGAGGAATGTGAAGCCTGGGCGCTTCAGGCACTTGATATGGCACTTGGCCGCGGCGGTGATCAGGCGGTTATTCATTCTCCTGACGGCTACAGCTTTATCGGCGGTACAAGCAAGTCGTCTGAACGACAGAGTAAGGTCAGAATCAGAATGCTTGCCAATTCGCTTTCTGAAATCGTCAGCGAATGTGATAACTGTATAATAATGGGACATCATCATTCCGATCTTGATGCCATTGGTGCCGCGATAGGAATGTACAGTATTGTCCGAAGTCTGGGCAAAGAGGTATTCATTACAGTCGACAGAAAAAACTCGATGGCAAACTCTCTTATCAGTTATTACAACCGTACCTGTGAGGGTGAGGTTTTTCTGGATCCGTTCGATGCGCTCGATTATGTAGGCGAGAATACGCTTGTAATTATAGTAGATACAAACGCAAAGACGATGGTCGAAAGTCAGCCGCTCTACGAGCGCGCCAATAATGTCATTGTTATTGACCATCATCGAATGGTTGTTGGACACATTGAGAATACAAGACTGTTCATTCATGAGCCGTACGCCAGCTCGACGTGCGAAATCGTATCCGAACTTGCAGGATATATCGATGAACGCGTTGTTGGCAGAACTGAAGCGGAAGCGATGCTTTCGGGCATCATGCTTGACAGCAAAAACTTTGTTGTCAATACAGGTGTAAGAACATTTGAAGCATCTGCTTTTCTGCGTAAACGCGGTGCAGATACAATAGAGGTTAAGAGGCTGTTTGATGAATCTCTTGATACATATGCTGCAAAAGCGAGAGTTGTTGCAGATGCCAAGGTTCATAACGGTTGTGCGATATCGGTTGCCGAGAACAGTCCTAACCAGAGAATCGTTGCATCACAGGCAGCTGATGATATGCTTGCAATAAGTGACGTAAATGCTTCATTCGTTCTGTTTGAGGACAATGATGTAATTAATATTTCTGCCCGTTCATTCGGAAAGATCAATGTTCAGCTCATTATGGAAAGACTTGGTGGTGGCGGTCATCTTACATCTGCTGCGGCTCAGCTCAGGGATACAACTATGACAAATGCGCTGAATATGCTTTACGATGCAATAGACAAGAAGTAATTCCCGCGTAATATTTTTATTTTATAATTTACAAATACAGGAAGGAAAAGCCCTGAAAAGGGCGGGTAACAAAAATGAAAGTAATTCTTCTCCAGGATGTTAAGGGTACTGGCAAAAAAGATGAAATTGTAAATGTGTCTGACGGATATGGACGCAATTTTCTGCTTCCTCGCAAGCTTGCTGTAGAGGCAACCGCTCAGGCAATGAATGATATCAAGAATCGCGAGCGCGCAAAGGAATATCATATTGAGGAAGAGAAGAAGGCTGCTCGTGCAATTGCACAGAAGCTTGAGGGTATTACTGTCAAGCTCCGTGCCAAGGCAGGTGCTTCCGGCAAGCTTTTCGGTTCTGTTACTTCCAAGGAAGTAGCAGAGGAGCTCAGCCGTATTGCCGGTATTGATATTGACAAGCGCAAGGTAAGCATGGACGATATCAAAAGCTTTGGTACTTTTTCATGCGAAGTCAAGCTTTATCAGGGCATCAGTGCAAAGCTTTATGTTACTGTAGGTCAGGCAGAGTAATTATTTTTTCAGAGATAAGGGGAGTTGACCGATTTGAATAATATCGATACTCCATTTCCATCGGGTGATACAGCGGCTCTTCCTGCGAGCATAGAAGCTGAACAGGCGGTATTAGGTGCAGTACTTGTTGACCAGAGCTGCCTTAACCGTGTGCTTGAACTGCTTAGTCCGCAGTGCTTTTTCAGTGAGCATCACCGCGAGATTTACGGAGCCATGCACCGTCTTTTCCGTGCAGGTTCTCCGGTTGACTTTGTTACTGTTCTTGATGAGCTTGTAGGTATAGGTGTATTCTCCGAAGATTACGGAAAGCGTTATCTGCTTGCTCTTGCTGAGACGGTGCCGTCAGTCAGCAATGTAGAGGCGTACACAAAGATTATCCGTGAAAAATATGAAATGCGCTCTCTTATCCTTGCGGCTAAGGAGATTATTGCTGATGCATCTGATGAAGCAAACGAAGCTTCTGTAGTGCTTGACAGGGCGGAACAGCGTATTTATGATATAGCCAATCTGCGTGCATCTCAAGGCTTGCGTCCGCTTAATGAGGTAATGCTGAACGTTTTTGAGCGCCTTATGCTTATGGATACTGACAGGCGAGATGAGTTTGTCGGTATTCCGTCTGGTATATCAGCGCTTGATGATGTAACCTCAGGTCTCAATAAATCCGACCTGATAATTCTGGCTGCGCGTCCTGGTATGGGTAAAACCAGTTTTGCGCTTAATATTGCCAGAAACGTTGCAGTTCAGCAGCATCGTAAGGTTGCATTCTTCTCTTTGGAAATGGCACGTGAACAGCTGGCTATGCGTATTCTGTCGTCTGAGTCAGGTGTCGGAAGCCATAAGCTGCGAGAGGGACGCCTTTCTCAGGATGAATGGACAGCTATTGCAGATGCCGCAAGCCGGTTGCACAATGCGCCCATCTATCTTGATGAAGCCGGTAATATTTCAGTTACTGAAATGAAAGCAAAACTTCGCCGTATGGGCGATGTAGGTCTTGTTGTGATCGACTACCTTCAGCTTATGAGCGGTAAGAATACAACAAACCGCGTTCAGGATATTTCTGATATAACACGATCTCTGAAGATCATGGCAAAGGAGATTAACGTTCCGGTTATGTGTCTGTCGCAGCTTAACCGAATGGCTGAAGGCAGAAAAGAGCATAAGCCGATGCTCTCAGACCTCCGTGACTCCGGTTCAATCGAGCAGGATGCCGATATTGTTCTCATGCTCTACAGACCCGGATATTATGCCGGAACAGAGGGGCAGGAAAATGTTCAGGAGATTGATCAGAGCAAGGCTGTATGTTCGGTTGTAAAAAACCGTCATGGTGAAACTACAGATATTGAGCTTCACTGGGACGGTGCAACAACAAGATACACATCAATTGCGATGAATAAGTGATCTATATGATATCCAAAGTCAATGAAGCTATAGAGCGTTGGTCCATGCTTAACGATTGCTCAGGGGTGGTTGTCGGGTTATCTGGCGGGGCTGATTCTGTTTCGCTGCTGTATATTATGAGAGAAATATGTGCAGAAAAGAACAAGATTATTCGTGCTGTACATATCAATCATGGAATCAGAGGGGCAGAAGCGGATCGAGATGAGCTTTTCTGCCGGAGACTTTGTGAAAAAATCCAGGTACCCGTCGATGTATTCAGTTTTGACATTCCGCAGTTGTCGAAAGCAGAAGGTATCGGACTTGAAGAGTGCGGACGCAAATACCGCTACCGTTGTTTTGAAAAGATAAGCGAACAGTATAATCTGCGGATAGCGACAGCACATACACTTTCCGACAGCGCTGAAACAGTATTGCTGAATATCACGAGAGGCTGCGGAATAGCAGGTCTTCGCGGAATTCCGGCGGTAAGAGACAGAATTATTCGTCCGCTGATACTTTCGTCAAGAGATGATATTGAGCGTTATTGTGCAGATAATAGTATTGAGTATGTTACGGATGAGACGAATTTTGATGACAGCTACAGCCGTAACAGAGTCCGACTAAGAGTTATTCCGGAACTGAAAAAACTGAACCCGGATTTTCTGAGTGCAATTGAAAGACTTAGTTACACTGCTTATGAAGACGACCAATATCTCGGTAATGAAGCTATTAATGCACTGAATGCTGCGGCGGAAGGTGAAAATGCGTGGCAAGTTAATGGGGTTTACGGGCTTCCGATTGCAATCAGAAACAGAGCTTTGATGCAAGTTGGAGAAATTATATCCGGCAAGCCGGTAGACTTTACACAACTGCAGCTTCTCATTAACATGCTGAATGCAGGCAGCGGTGCGGTTACGCTTTCTGGCGGCAAGGTTGTTTGTATCAGTAATGGTATCCTGTGTGAAAGAACACAAATCTCCGCTGTAAGGGCAGAATGGGAGGTAGAATTCAAACCGGGTACTGAGTTGCCAGATGGAAGATGCATCAGGGTCGAAGTGCTTGATTGTGCTGAATTTGTGAAGAGGAATGAATTTGATAAATCCCTCTTCAAATTTGCGGTGGATTATGATATAATCAATAAATCTGAATACCGTTGTATTCTTCGCAACAGACGGAACGGAGACAGGTTTGCTCCTTCGGGCAGAGGAGTTACCAAGACCTTGAAAAAACTGTTTAATGAATCACATCTCGGTCTTGACAGACGTGAAGAGCTTGTTATGCTGGAATGTGACGGCAGAATCGTCTGGATTGAAGAATTTGGCGCTGCAGAAGGCTTTGCGCCGTCATGCAGTACCGATAAAGTGTGCATTATCAGTTTTGCTTAACTGATTCATTTTTATTACGAGAAAGAGGAAATATTGAGGAGGACTCACGTAATGTCATCTGATAAAAATCTTAGGAATGATATCAAACGTATTTATATCTCAAAGAGCAAGCTTTCACGTACAGTCAGACGTCTTGCCAGGCAGATCAACCGTGATTATGCAGGCAAGAATCTTATGCTTCTTAGCGTTCTGAAGGGCTCTGTTGTTTTTCTTACTGACCTGATGCGAGAGATAAAGCTTCCCTGCAGAATTGATTTTATGGTTGTATCTTCGTACGGAAGCGGTACGGTACATTCCGGAACTGAAATCAAATACGATCTTCAGACTGATATAAAAGATTACGATGTCCTTATTGTCGAGGATATACTTGACTCAGGAAATACATTGTTTAACCTTAAGCAGATGCTTCTTGCGCGTGAGCCCAGAAGTCTTAAAATATGCACACTGCTTGATAAACCGAGCAGACGCGAGGCAGATATTACCGCAGACTATACCGGAATAACAATTGAAAATGAGTTTGTTGTCGGTTATGGTCTTGACTATGATGAAAAATACCGTAATTTGCCTTATATTGGTATTCCTAAGGATTCCTGCATAAAAAATAACTGACTTCCTCATGAAGTAATTCATTTTACAGATTTTAAGGAGTGACTAAATAATCTTGGAAAACAAACGGTCTGTGCGCAGTTTAATTATGGCGCTGGGTATTCCTACTCTTCTGGCAATTATGATTTTCGTTATGATTAACGGAATGCAACAGAAAGAAATACCGAAGTATTCTGAAATAATTGCCTATATGAATGTTGAGCACGAAAATTTCGATGATATCGAGTCATATGAACTTTCCCTCAACAAGAATGTCCTTATCATTAATTTTACCGAAGAATCGGGAATTAAGGACATAAGATATGAGATACCTGATGATGATCTTTTTATCTATGACATGAAGCAGGCTCAGAGTGAACTGCGTGAACTTATTGCCAGCGGAACGCTCGATGAAGAGACTGCAAAGAAATACAGTGAACACCCGCTGCTTAATGGATATGATATAACACCGATGAAGGATACCAGTCTGCTGATTTCTTTCATTCCGACTCTTATCGTGATAATCTTCATGGTGTTTATATGGATGTTCTTTATGAAACGTCTTGGCGGTATGGGTGACGGCGGAAAGCAGATGAGCTTCAGCAAGGCTCGTATTAAGAACGGCGCAGATGAGAAGAGAAAAACCACCTTCGATGATGTTGCCGGAGCTGACGAGGAAAAAGAGGAGCTTGCAGAAATCGTACAGTTCCTCAAGGAGCCGAAAAAGTTCAATGACCTCGGTGCTCATGTTCCTAAGGGTGTGCTCCTTGTAGGCCCTCCGGGTACCGGTAAGACTTTGCTGGCAAGAGCTGTAGCTGGTGAAGCAGGCGTACAGTTTTTCTCAATTTCCGGTTCTGACTTTGTTGAAATGTTTGTCGGTGTAGGTGCCGGTCGTGTGCGTGACTTGTTTGAACAGGCAAAGAAGAATACACCGTGCATCGTATTTATTGATGAAATTGACGCAGTTGGCAGACACAGAGGTGCCGGTCTTGGCGGCGGTCATGATGAGCGTGAACAGACCCTTAACCAGCTGCTTGTTGAGATGGATGGCTTTGGCGTAAACGAAGGCGTTATCATTATTGCTGCAACAAACCGTCCTGACATTCTTGATCCCGCACTTACCCGTCCCGGTCGTTTTGACCGTCAGGTTATGGTCGGATATCCTGATATTGTCGGTCGTGAGGCAATACTCAAGGTTCACTCAAAAGGCAAGCCTCTTGCTCCCGATGTAGAACTTTCCACAATAGCAAAATCGACTGCCGGATTTACCGGAGCTGATCTTGAAAATCTTCTTAATGAAGCTGCTCTTCTTGCCGCTCGCAAGAATCTTCATGCTATAACCATGAAAGAGATTGAAGAGGCTACTGTCAAGGTAGTGATCGGTACCGAAAAGAAATCAAGAAAGATTACTGACAAGGAAAAGCAGCTCACTGCAGTTCACGAAGCGGGTCATGCAGTTGTAAGCTATTACAGCAATTCGCAGGATCCTGTCCATCAGATTTCAATCATTCCTCGAGGTATGGCAGGCGGATACACCATGCATCTTCCGAGTGAAGATAAGATGTATCAGAGCAAGAATGAGATTATTGAGGAAATTATCACACTTCTCGGTGGTCGTGCTGCTGAATCCATTGCGCTTGATGATATTTCAACCGGAGCTTCCAATGATATTGAACGTGCAACGAAGCTTGCGCGCAATATGGTTACAAAATATGGCATGAGCGAGAAGCTTGGTCCGATAGCATTCAGCTCATCTGAAGGCAGCGAGATATTCCTTGGTCGCGATATGGGTCAGATAAAGGATTTCTCTGATGAAGTTGCATCAAAGATCGATGCAGAGGTCAGCGAAATCATACACAGCTGCCTTGATCGTGCATGTTCGATAATCAATGAGCATCGCGATCAACTCGATTCAGTGGCTGATTACCTTGTAGCTCACGAGAAGATGTCTGGAGACGAATTCAAAAGAGTTATGAATAAAATGGTTATCTGATAAAGTAAAAAAAAGCGTGGTCCGTAAAACACGGATCACGCTTTTAATTTTTGTAATAAATGCTGCTGCTTGGTCTGAATGGCAGTTTAATATTTTTGCAGCTAAGGACAGATATTATCCGAGCAGGATATCAAACGCAAGCATAAGACAGAATCCTGCCAGGAGGGAATAGGTAGCGCCTCGCTCGCTGCCATGTGAGTGTGTTTCGGGTATCATCTCATCGCTTATAACGTATATCATTGTTCCGCCGGCAAAGGCGAGTGCAAAGGGGAGAATTGCCGATGAAACGGTTACGGCGGCAAAGCCTATAAGTGTACCTACAACCTCAACCAGACCGGTTGCAAGAGCGATAAGAAAAGTGCGCTTACGGCTTATACCGGCAGCAAGCATTGGAGCTATTATGACCATACCTTCAGGAATGTTCTGCAGTGCAATACCACCGGCTATGGTAAGAGCTTCGGTTGTGTTGCCGGTACCAAAGCCAACTCCGGCAGCGATACCTTCCGGAAGATTATGTATTGCAATTGCAATAACAAAAAGAAGTACTTTATCCAGTTTAGCATTTTTCTGAGGGTGAGATTCCTGATCTGCTCCGGTGAGGCGATGAAGGTGTGGTACTAGCTTGTCAATCAGATTAACACATATTGCACCACAGAATATTCCGGCGATTGTCACGGGCAGAGAGAAAGTTCCGCCATGCTCAAGAGAGGGCAGAATAAGACCTATAACAGCGGCGGAAAGCATTACGCCAGCTGCAAATGATAGAATTATATCGCTGAATTTGTGGCTGATATTCTTAAACAGAAAACCGATAAGTGCACCGAAAACTGAGGCACCGCCAACTCCAAGAGCTGTAAGCAGTACTATTTCCATAACATTTCTCCTCTGGGGTTATATATTTGATTTTGATTATACACAATCAAGTATACACAATCAAGCGTTGATATTCAATTATGAATATATGGTTCAAATGTGCGGCTGTGTCATATGAAATGCAAAAAAACAGACGATTGTATTCAATGCAAAAAAGTCTGATAAGATATCAGAACATATCTGCAAATACTTCGCTATCAATAGCTATGATTTCATCGGCGGAGATATTGATTCCACCGGTAAGACTTATAATGCGTTCAATGTCATCAATGTTTTTCAGCTGTCCGGTAACAGTGAGGTAACTTCCTCCAGATTTTCTGCTGTCCGGTTTGAAGTAGGTTACAGATATTTCAGGCTTGAATGAAACAAAATCACGAAGATAATTCAGCTTTATATCCAGCTCTGTTTTTGCATCGTCACCAAGGTCTATTCGTTCTGATGTAAGTCTTGCTGTTTCTGCTATAGCGGCATCATGTCCTGTAAGTGCTGCGAATGGAGCGAACTGCGCCGCGCGGTCACTGAGCGGCATCTGTGGATGCTTTTCAGAGACATGATGAGGAAGGTTGATGATATCCTCGTAGCTGTTGTTCATGCCTTGTGACCTCCGATCTGTCCATTTCTGTCGATTGCAGTTGCGCCGTCTTCCAGGTTCATGCCTTTTATAATTGCATTTTTGCCGAAGCGTTTCTTGATTGATATCATGGTTTCCTGCATTTTTCGCTCACGTTCAAGGGCTGATGCCCTAGCTGCTTCGTCCTGCTGTTTTTCTTGATAATCACTGAACATATCCAACTGTTCAAATACAGAAGTATCGGGTGCAGAAGTTTCGTCAATTATCCTGTTGGCAGTGATGCTTATTCTTCTGATAAGTAGTTTCGGGTCAGTAATTCGTTCATATAACTCTGTTACAGCGGACATTATCTCTCTGGTAGAAGAGGTGTAGCTTTTCAGATTAGTTGTTCCGTGAGCGTGTTTCGGTATTTCACGACCATAGTAATCGGTTTTGATTTCACCGGAATATGCTTTTCTGAGTTGCGATGATTTCAGGTTGTCTATATCATAACCGACCGAAAGCACAAGCTGGTCTGTGACAAGTTTCTTTTCAACAAGATCAAGGACGAGAAGGTCGGTCATCTCTCTGACGACAAGTCTTGCTTTATCAAAGGTATACGGACATTGCAGTACCTGACCTGAGACGATACTGTTGCTTTCCGGTTTATATGCTTTTATCTGTGCTATTGTGCAAGGCTCCCAGCCCCAGGCGTGATCGATCAGTAATTCAGCGTTTATTCCGAACAGACGGTACAGGAGATCTTCGTTATAATAATCGTTCGGACCTCCGAGTGAACACCTTGCAATATCACCCATAGTGAAAAGTCCGTTGGCTTCAAGTTTTTTAGCATACCCACTGCCGATTCTCCAGAAGTCCGTCAGAGGTCTGTGCGACCACAGAGCCTGCCTGTAGCTGAATTCATCAAGCTCTGCAATTCTGACGCCGTTTTTATCGGCAGGAACGTGTTTTGCCATTATATCCATAGCTACTTTGCACAGATACATATTGGTGCCGATTCCGGCAGTTGCGGTTATACCTGTGGTTTCAAGCACATCGAGAATCATTTTAATCGCAAGCTCATGTGCAGTAAGGTGATATGTTTCGAGGTAGTCTGTGACATCTATGAAAACTTCATCTATGGAATACACATGTATGTCATCAGGGGAGACATATCTCAGATACACGTTATATATAAGGGTGCTGTACTCCATATAATATGCCATCCTGGGCGGTGCAGCAATGTAGTCAATTGCCAGTGCCGGATTGCTGTCCAGTTCAATACTGCTGTATGATTTACCGGTAAATCTGCGGTAAGGGGCATTAAGTTTTCTTGTGTCATTGGCTCTTCTGACCTTCTGGATAACCTCGAAAAGTCTCGCGCGGCCGGGGATTCCGTAGGCTTTCAGCGAAGGAGAGACTGCAAGACAAATTGTTTTTTCAGTCCGGCTTTCGTCTGCAACGACAAGGTTAGTGGTCATTGGGTCAAGACCGCGTTCAATACATTCTACCGAAGCATAGAATGATTTAAGGTCAATTGCGATATATTGTCTGTTTTCCATACCTCGGCACCTCCTGTCAGTATTATTATATCACAAAACAAACTGTTTTTTGCTGCATCGGTATAATTTTAAAAAGTTTTGAGATGTTGATTTGGAGGGTAAGCTATGGTAAGATATTAGCAATACATAAAAGGGGATAGATGTAATGAAAAAAATATTGGTTTTTGCACTGGTGATTCTCATGCTTATTTCATGTGCTGCATGCGGTAAGAGTGACGAGGATACCGAGGTTCCGTCTTTTGATCTCGAGGCAATTAATAAGGTGTATGAGATTCCGGCAGAATTAGCTTCAGATGTGTCAGAGAATCCGATAGTATATTTTTCGGTAAGCATTGGTGATATGGAAAATATTAAATCACTTACTGCATACGAAAATGAATCGGGTGCCTGCAGGGTTGAATTAATCGGAGATGAAAAGAAAATCGGTAATTTTGTGCCTGAAGCATTCAGCTGTATTACTGCACAATTTGCTGATTGTGGTTTAGCGGCAATGGACGGGCAGAGCGTCTATGAGGAAGGCGAGAATTATGCATCTATGTTTGTCCAGTTTGCAGACGGTACGTTTGCTTCTGCTGATTTCTCCGGAACAATACCTCAGGAGTTTACTGATGGTTACGCAAATATGGAAAGCTTCTTCACAAAGCTGACTGCAGAGCTTGGCGAATATGTTCCGTGTCCTGTTATCACAGGTGATATTGATGAAAAGGTACTTGGTGAAGTTCTGGACATACTTGCAAGGTCTGGTATCGAAAATCTTGACGCCTTTGGAATAAATGATATTCTTATGGACGAGCATTTTGAAGTAGTGGCAGGACTCACTGAAAGAGAAGGAATCGTGAACGGAACCAATTGTTATCCGCTTATGATGACCACACCGTATTCGTTTATAGTTGTTACTGCAGAAGATAAGAGCTTTATTCCTGAAATCCGTGAGGACTTTGAAAGCAATCTTGACTGGGGCAAGTGGGTATGTGTATTTGCGACAGATGCATTTATTGCCGAGAAGGATAATATGGTGCTTTGTGTAATGGCGAGCGATGAACTGTTTGATAAAACACTTGCTGCAGCGGAATCCGCAGATTGGGATAATATTGTGAAAATCCAGAATCCTGATATGTAAAACAAAAAACTCTTGGATATATGTGATAACAAAAGGACTGCTCCGGTTTGGTGCAGTCCTTTATATTTAATTAACAAGGTTTCGTATTATGATATAATAACGTTGGATTATGTGAAATTAATTCGCTTTTGTTGTTGACAAAATATTACGTGTATGTTATTATCTATGTGAAAAATATTTGCAAGCCACGGTGTTGCAGCAGATATTTTTGTGTGATGGGGATCACATAGAAAAAACGTATTAAAGCTGCCATCTCCGGCGGTTTTAATACGTTTTTCTATTTATATTTATACATAGTTGTGCAAATGGCAGATAATATACATATATAAAACATTGTGTTGTGATTTTCACTTTAGCGTGATATAATATAAAGAATAAAAATTCACTGATGAGGGATAAAAATGAGTACTGGAACAAAGAAAACTTCCGCCTCAAAAGTTTATGATAATGAAAGTATACAGAGTCTGAAAGGTGCTGACAGAGTCAGGCTCAGACCGGGTGTAATATTTGGATCAGACGGAATAGAAGGCTGCGAACATTCTATTTTTGAGATTCTCTCAAATTCCATTGACGAAGCCCGTCAGGGATTTGGTCATAAAATAATCATCACGCGCTTTGCAGATAATTCGGTGGAAATCGAAGATTTTGGACGCGGCGTTCCGGTTGACTATAACACAAAAGAGGAACGCTTCAACTGGGAGCTTGTTTTCTGTGAGTTGTATGCAGGCGGTAAATATAATACAGAGAACGGACAGAACTACGAATACTCACTTGGTCTGAACGGTCTCGGTCTCTGTTCCACGCAGTATGCATCTGAATACATGGATGCAGACATACGCCGTGACGGATTCCGGTATACGCTCCATTTTGAGCGCGGTGAGAATGTCGGCGGTATGCAGAAGGTTCCGTACAGCAAGAAGGATACAGGTACAAAGATACGCTGGAAACCTGACTCTTCAGTTTTTACCGATATTGATGTGCCGCTCGAATTCTACATTGAAACAGTCAAGAGACAGGCTATCGTCAATGCCGGTCTGCAGTTTATTGTTATTGACGAAGCAAGCGGCGAAAAATATGAATTTCTTTACAATGAAGGAATTGCGGAATATGCCCGTGAGCTGGTAGGTGATGATGCGCTTACGTCAGTTCGTTTCTGGCAGGGTGAGCGCCGCGGTCGTGACCGTGAGGACAAGCCTGAGTATAACGTTGTTATTAATGCGGCAGTTGCTTTTTCAAATCGCATAACAAGAACCGAATACTATCATAACTCAAGCTGGCTTGAACATGGCGGTGCGCCGGATAAGGCTGTGCAGAATGCCTTTGTTTATATGATTGACCAGCGTCTCCGTCAGACAGGTAAATATACCAAGAACGAGAGTAAGATAAAGTTTCAGGATGTTGAGGATTGTCTGGTTATAATCATTTCATCTTTTTCGAACATAACCAGCTACGAGAATCAGACCAAGAAAAAGATTACAAACAAGTTCATACAGGAAGCTATGACTGAATTTTTCCGTCAGCAGCTGGAAATCTGGTTCCTTGAGAATCCGATTGAGGCTGACAAGCTTTGCGGTCAGGTACTTATCAACAAGCAGAGCCGCGAGCATTCTGAAAAACAGCGTGTCAGCATAAAGAAGACACTGACTTCCAATATGGACATGACAACACGTGTACACAAGTTTATTGACTGCAGATCAAAAGACGTCAATGAGCGAGAGCTGTACATTGTAGAGGGTGATTCTGCGGCAGGTGCTTGTAAATCTGCCCGTGATCCTTACTTCCAGGGTATCATGCCGGTTCGAGGCAAGATTCTTAACTGTCTGAAAGCTGATTATCCGAAGATATTCAAGAGTGAGATAATCACTGATCTTATCAAGGTGCTTGGCTGCGGCGTTGATGTGCAGAGTAAAGCAAACAAGAATCTTTCGAATTTTGATATCAATGCTCTTCGCTGGAACAAGATAATCATCTGTACCGATGCTGATGTTGACGGATTCCAGATAAGAACACTTATTCTCACGATGATATACCGCCTTATGCCTAAGCTGATTGAAGAAGGGCGGGTATTTATTGCAGAATCTCCGCTTTATGAGATAACCACGAAAAAGCAGACCTATTTTGCATACAATGAGCAGGAAAAAGCTGAAGTCATGGACATGATCGGTGATGAGAAATTCACGATTCAGCGTTCAAAGGGACTTGGTGAAAACGACCCTGACATGATGAGCTTTACAACAATGCATCCTGCGACAAGGAGACTGATTAAGGTTGTACCGTCTGAGGCGGAAGCAACTGCAAATATGTTTGATATCCTTCTTGGCGATAATCTTGCCGGAAGAAAGGAGTATATTGCTGTACACGGAAATGAGTTTATTGATCTCGCCGATGTTCAGTAACCAGGATAATTGAAATGAGACACAACCATCTGATAACCCCGGAGGGGACAAGAGATCTGCTTACTGAGAGCTGTGTGGCACGACGTGCGGCAGAAAACACCATTTGCGATGTTTTTCTGAAGGCAGGCTATCGTGAGGTTCGCACACCTGAACTTGAATTTTATGATGTGTTCTGTATTGATTCTGAGCCGATACGTCAGGAGCAGATGTATAAACTGACAGATAAGCGCGGAAGGCTGCTGGCTCTCCGCCCGGATAATACAATGCCGATTGCCCGTATGGCAGCATCAAAGCTGAGAAATTCTCCGCTGCCGCTCAGATTGTTTTATAATCAGCCGTGTTACCGCATCAGCGATATAAGAGGCGGAAGCAATCAGATACATCAGGCTGGAATTGAACTTATCGGTGCAAGCGGCGTAAAGGCTGATATAGAAGTTCTTGTTCTTGCAATGAAGTCATTGTCTGAGTGCCTTGATGATTTCCGTTTTGAACTCGGATACTCTGGAGTATTCAAAGCTCTTGTTGCCGGGCTGCCGATAGATGACGGCAAACGTGAGACTTTACGCGAATATATTGAATTGAAGAACTACGCTGCTCTTTCTGATGAGCTTGATACTATAGGTGACATACCTGAGGTGCAGGCGCTCAAACAGCTGCCGCGTCTTTTTGGCGGCAAGGATGTACTTCGTCTGGCAGCACAGCTTATCGACAACAATGTTATCCATGAACAGCTCGATTATATTGAGCATCTGTATAATGTTCTTGCTGAAATGGGCTACGAGGATAAGCTGATGATCGATCTCGGTCTTGTTAATCAGAATGATTATTATACCGGTATAGTTTTTTCTGCATACAGTCATGGTTCTGGAGAAAAAGTACTTTCCGGCGGTCGTTATGACTGTCTGCTTGCCAATTTCGGATATGATGTCTGTGCTTGTGGATTTGGTATAAATATCGGCTCACTCGTAAAGGCAATGCCGAATAAAACAGAGACTGCAGAAAATGCTTCTGTGCTTGTTTTTGCTGATGATAACTGTGAGGCTGCTGCATTCAGATATATTGCACTGGCAAACAAAGAGAAAATTATTGCTGAATTCTGTGTCATTGACAGCATCGAAGATGCTTTGGTATATGCAAAGAATAATGGATATAAATCCCTTATCAGAATATCTGAAAACAGTCAGCCGGAGGAAATGCTATGAGACCTATCAGAATAGCGCTGACTAAAGGTCGGCTTGAGAAGAAAACAGTAGAATTATTTGAAAAAGCCGGTTATGACTGCACACAGCTGCACGACAAAGGAAGAAGGCTTATACTTCCGGTTGGCGATGATTTTGAAGTAGTTCTTGCAAAAGCAGCCGATGTTATCACTTACGTTGAGAACGGCGTATGTGATATTGGTGTTGTAGGTAAAGATACAATTATAGAGCACGGCACCTGCCTTTATGAGATTCTCGACCTCGGTTACGGCAGATGCAAGTTTGCTGTTGCCGGCAAGAAAGACAGTAATTTCTTTGAGGGTAACGGCGACAAGACTATAGCAACAAAGTATCCGCTTGTATCCAAGAGATATTTTGAGAAAATCGGTATGGATGTCAGCATAGTCAAAATTGAGGGCTCGGTGGAGCTTGCACCGCTGCTTGGACTGGCTGATGCTATAGTTGATATTGTTGAGACAGGTTCGACATTACGAGAGAACGGTCTTGAGGTCATAGCTGATGTGTGCGATATCTCAGCTCGTGTTGTCTGCAATATAGCCAGTCTCAAGCTGCGCAAGAATGACATCGAGGCGATAATCAGCCGCCTCGAGGAAAATCTGTAAATTAGCTTATTTTACATATTGAGGTGATTCCAATGCTTAAGATTATCAAGGCTGATGGAGTGAAGGAGTATGAGTTCCTCGATCAGCTTAAGGAAAGAAACAGTGAGGTTGACAAGCGGGTGACCGAGACCGTTTCTGCTATTCTTGCTGATGTACGCGAGAACGGCGACGCTGCTGTCCGCGCATATACAGCTAAGTTTGACTGTCCGAATCCCCAGTATTACGAGGTTCCGGCAGATGTCATCGCTTCGGCAGAGCGGCACTGCGCTCCCGAATTAATCGAAGCACTCAAAGAAGCTGCTGCAAATATTGAGGATTTTCATCGTCGTCAGGCTCAGCAGAGCTGGCTCGATGTTGACAAGAAGGGCATTATCCTTGGTCAGCGTATCCGTGGACTGCACCGCGCTGGTGTTTATGTTCCCGGCGGTACAGCGCCCCTGCCTTCTTCTGTTCTGATGAATATCATTCCGGCTAAAATCGCTGGTGTAGGTGAGATCATCATGGTAACTCCGCCCTGTAAGGACGGCAGCGTAAACATGGGTATCCTTGCTGCTGCTGCTATCGCCGGTGTAGACAGAGTATTTCTGATGGGCGGCGCTCAGGCCATTGCGGCTCTTGCTTACGGTACAGAGCAGGTTCCGCAGGTTGATAAGATTGTCGGACCGGGCAACATCTATGTTGCCACTGCCAAAAAGCTGGTTTACGGCACTGTTGATATCGATATGTTTGCCGGACCCAGTGAGATACTCATTATCTCCGATGAAAGCGGCAATCCTGCATACCTTGCTGCAGATATGATGAGTCAGGCTGAGCATGATATAATTGCATCATCTATTCTTCTGACCACCAGCGAGGAGCTTGCTTATGCTGTTGATGAGCAGCTTCAGATTCAGCTTCCGAAGATGAGCCGACAGGAGATTATCCAGAAATCTATTGATAATTACGGCGGCGTTATTATCTGCGACAGCATCGACCGCGCAATAGAAATTTCTGAGATGATTGCTCCGGAGCACCTTGAACTGTGCGTAGCTGAGCCTATGGGATACATCGGTGCGATTGATAATGCCGGCTCGGTTTTCCTCGGCAATTATTCCCCCGAGCCTCTCGGTGATTATTTTGCCGGTCCCAACCATGTACTGCCCACCAGCGGCACTGCTCGATTCTTCTCTCCGCTGTCGGTTGATGCTTTCCTTAAGAAGTCAAGCTTTATCAGCTACAGCCGCGAGGCTCTTGCGGCTGTCAGTGACAAGGTGGTTACAATTGCAAATGCAGAGGGTCTGACCGCTCACGCAAATTCTGTCAGCATCCGTTTTGCTGCGGATAAGGAGAACCGATGAGTTACGAGCTTTGTGATAAGATACGTTCGCTTGAGCCCTATGAACCCTCAGTCGGCAATTACAGAATAAGGCTTGATGCTAACGAATCATATATGAATTTCTCTCAGAATGTAATGAATACATTCGTTGAGAGAATCAATTCGCTCGCTTTCAACCGATATCCTGATCCCACTGCCGCTGAGATATGCTCTCTTTTTGCCGATTTCTACAATGTGCCGGCAGAGTGTGTTGCAGCTGGTAACGGTTCTGATGAACTTCTGTCGATAATCATTCAGTCCATGCTCATGAAGGGTGACAGAATGATTGTTGCAGAGCCGGATTTCTCCATGTACAGCTTCTATGCACATATCGGAGAAATTGATGTTATCGCAGAAAAGCGCATTGACGGAAGCTTTGATGTTGATCACATTGCAGAAATAATCAATGCTGAAAAGGCAGGAATATACATTTTCTCAAATCCCTGTAATCCGACTGGTGCCGGAGTTTCTGCGGAGGAAGTCATCAGATTGACAGCGCTCTGTCCGGATTGTCTCATAATAGCTGATGAAGCTTATATGGATTTCTGGAATCAGTCCGTTCTCGATAAAGCCGGCAAAATTGATAACCTGCTTGTTCTGAGAACCTGTTCAAAAGCTTTCGGTGCAGCATCAATCCGCTGCGGTTTTGCTGTAGGTCCGCAGACTGTTATTCGTGCGATCAAGGCTGTCAAGTCCCCATATAATGTCAGTTCGCTGACACAGGCGGCAGCAGCTGCGCTTCTTTCGCATCCGGATGAGCTTCGGGAAAGAATTGCCGATATGAATGTTCAGCGAGATGAACTTTATACCGGTCTCTGCAGACTTTCTGAAAAATACAGATGCTTTACGCTGAATGAAACACATACAAATTTTGTAATGCTGTATATGGAGCGTGAGCTCGCTCTTGATATTTTCGAGAATCTCAAAGTCCGCGGAATAATAATCAGATGCTTTGGTGATAAGCTTCGCATCACAGCGGGAAGTAAAACGGAGAATGCTGAACTGCTTGATGCTCTTGATGATATTCTTGGTAAATAATATCCTTTAATACACAAGGAGATGAACGTTTTATGCGAACAGCAGAAGTAAACAGAAAAACCTTTGAAACAGATATCAGCCTTTCGCTTAATCTTGACGGCGGAGACATTACTGTTGATACCGGAATCGGTTTTTTCGACCATATGCTCACTGCTCTTGCTAAACACAGCGGATTTGGTCTGTCGGTAAAGTGCAGCGGTGATCTGAACGTAGATGGTCACCATACCGTGGAGGATGTAGGCATTGTGCTCGGCAAGGCTCTTAATGAGGCTCTTGGCGATAAGGGCGGTATTGCGCGTTACGGTTCTGCTTACATTCCGATGGATGAAGCGCTTGCTTTTGCTGTTATAGATATAAGCGGCAGACCTTTTGTACGTTATGAGGCAAAAATGTTTCAGGAGCGCTGCGGTGATTACGATACCTGTCTTACAGAGGAGTTTTTCCGTGCATTTGCAGTAAATGCAGGTGTCACACTGCATCTTAATGCTGTGTATGGAACAAATGCACATCATATTACTGAAGCTCTGTATAAAGCAGCGGCGCATGCTCTCAAGGCGGCGTGCAAGCCTAACGACGGAGGCACCTTATCAACCAAAGGCTGCCTTTGATAAATTTCTTCCGGAGGATCGTTTGAATGATAATATATCCAGCTATTGATATATGTGGTGGAATGTGTGTCCGTCTGCATAAGGGAGAATATGAAACTGCGCATAAGGTTGCAGAATCTCCGCTTATAGCAGCCAAAAGGTTTGCTGATGCAGGAGCACAGTGGCTTCACACGGTTGATCTTGACGGTGCAAAAGATAAAAAACCGGTAAACTTTAATATAATTGCAGAAATCGCAGCAGAAACCGGTCTTAAAGTTGAAGTCGGAGGCGGCATACGCTCGATGGAGACAATAGATAAATATTTTGAGGCCGGCATTTCGAGAGTAATTCTCGGATCTTCTGCGCTCAGTGATCCAGAACTGGTGAAGACTGCGGTTTTAAAGTATGGTGAGAAAATCGCTGTCGGGATCGATGCACGTGACGGCATGGTTGCTGCGAATGGCTGGCTTGAGACATCAGATATAAATTATCTTGATTTTGCTGCAGAAATGGAGAAAATCGGAGTCCGGACAATTATCTTTACCGATATTTCAAGAGATGGAATGCTTTCCGGTCCGAATCTTGAACAGCTGGAAGCTCTTAATAATGCTGTTTCATGTGAGATAATCGCAAGCGGTGGTATACGTGATATAAATGATATAACTGCATTGCGTGACAGATTCTGCGCTGGTGCAATCTGTGGCAAATCACTTTATTCAGGTACACTCTCCGTTGAAGATGCACTTGATGAGGCTGCGAAAAAGCCTGATCTGTCACCTTTTTTTGAAAAATCAGAGCTGATTCCGGCGATAGTTCAGTCTGTTGATGATGGCGAAGTTCTTATGCTTGCTTACATGAATGCCGAATCACTTCAGCTTACCATTGATACCGGTTATACATGGTTTTACAGCCGTTCAAGAAATGAACTGTGGAACAAAGGTGCTACATCGGGTCATCTGCAGAAGGTGTGTGCAATGCATTTTGACTGCGATTGCGATACTCTGCTTATAAAGGTTCATCAGACTGGTGCTGCATGCCATACAGGAAACTACAGTTGTTTTTATCGCAGGATAAAAAAGTGACAAGGAGAAGCTGAAGATGAGTGATATAAAAATCATTGTTGCGGCACAGGTTGAACAGGAATTTGAGGCTGCTTCTGCTGTAGCGGCACTGAAAGATGCGGGTATTGAAGCATCATACAAGCCGACAGCTTCTGAAAGTGTTCTTGGTCTTCCCGGAGCTATGGGCTGTCCTGACAGTTTTGATATTCTTATTCCCGAAGATAAGAGGGAAGAGGCTGCTGAAGTTCTTGCTGTATTAGGCTGTATCAATTCAGAAGATACCGAAGATGAGTCGGTCAGCGGTAAGTCTGCTGAGGAAAAACAGTCTGAAAAAACTCCGCAGACTCTGAATGATCTTATGCCTGATAATCCTGTTCTGGCGACGGTATACAAGGTTCTGCTTGCGTTTATGGCGCTTGCATTTCTCGCAGGATTTGTATGGCTGAGTGATACTGTTATAGCCTGGTTTATGGGCTTATTCCGCTGAGTATAATATTTTGACTAGCTTTTTATACATAAATTGCAACTGAAATCACAGCATTTTCACGTGTAATTTGTATGATACGTAGGAATTTAGTAAAACATCTTGTATAAGTTGAATAAATGAGTATAATTGTTCTTAAGCAAAGAAGATAATAAAAATCCTATTTGTAATGGAGGAATAATTATGAAGAAGACTATTAAGCGCAAGGTGTACAATACTGATACCGCTACTGCTGTTAAGACAAACACCTACAGCTACTTTGGCGATCCTGCAGGTTATGAAGAGACTCTCTATCAGACTGCAAAGGGTGATTATTTCGTATACGGCATCGGCGGCGCAGAAAGCAAGTATGCTGAAGAGACAATCATTGCTGTTACTGCTGAAGAAGCAGAAAACTTCTGATTAATCTGTTTAACTGGCATAACAATAAGCCCGGATTTACTCCGGGCTTATTGTTTTTTTACTTGAAAAATGGTAAAATATCAAGTGTAAATAAATATCAGGGAGTTAAACTATGGCAGAGATTAGCTTTGAGAATGCTCGCAGCAGAGTAAGCTGGCTGAGAAACGAAATCAGCCGTCATAATGATCTTTACTATAATCAGGATAATCCTGAAATTGATGATTTCGAGTACGATGCGCTCACACGTGAATTGAGAAAGCTTGAGGAATTATTTCCGCAGCTCATGTCGGAGGATTCACCGACAATGCGTGTCGGCGGTGCGGCGCAGCAGAGGTTTTCGCCGGTTTTTCATGAGGTGAAAATGGAAAGTCTGCAGGATGTATTTTCTCATGAGGAGGTCAGGGATTTCTGCACAAAGATTCTTGAGGAATATCCTGATGCTGAATTTGTTGTTGAGTTCAAAATAGACGGACTTTCTGTCTCGCTTGAATACAGCAACGGGACTCTGGTACGAGGTTCTACACGAGGCGATGGAACCACAGGCGAAGATGTGACGGAAAACCTGATGTGCATTGAATCAATACCTCATCATATTGATAATGCGCCTGAATTCCTTGAGGTTCGTGGCGAGGTTTATATGCCGCGAACTGCATTTGCTCAGCTTAATGCAGTACAGGAAGCTGCCGGCCGTAAAACATTTAAGAATCCCAGAAATGCTGCCGCTGGATCGCTCCGCCAGAAGGATTCTGCGATTACAGCAGAACGTCAGCTTGAAATTTTCGTTTTTAATATACAGCAGAACAAAGGCGTGCAGTTTGAGACACATTCCCAGACGCTTGATTATTTGACTGAAGCTGGTTTTTCTGTTTCTCCGAGTTATAATGTATATACGTCCGCTGATGATGTGATTGCAGAGATAGAGCGAATCGGAAATGCAAGAAAGAATCTTGAATTTGATACAGACGGCGCTGTTGTAAAGGTCGATTCACTTGCTTTGAGAAAAGCTCTTGGAAGCACCTCAAAGTATCCTAAGTGGGCAGTTGCCTATAAATATCCGCCGGAACAGGCTGTGACAACTGTTCGTGATATAGAGATTACTGTCGGACGCACAGGCGTTCTGACTCCAACCGGAATTTTTGATCCTGTTTTGCTCGCAGGTACATCTGTTGCACGTGCATCTCTTCATAATGAGGAATATATTGCCGCAAAGGATATCCGGATTGGTGACAAAGTAATTCTCAGAAAAGCCGGTGAGATTATTCCTGAGGTAATCGCTGTTGTTGAACACGGTGAGAATTCTGTTCCGTATAAAATGCCGGAAGTGTGTCCGTCATGCGGCGAGCCGGTAATGCATCTCGGTGATGAAGCTGCACTGCGCTGCACTAATCTGCAGTGTCCGGCACAGCTTTTACGCAATATAATACACTTTGCATCGCGTGATGCTATGGACATTGAAGGGCTTGGTCCGGCTGTCGCAGAACAGTTGGTTGACAGCGGTCTGATATCTTCAGCTGCAGATTTATACTTGCTTGAAGCCGGAAATATAAGTTCACTGGAACGAATGGGTGAGACCTCTGCGAATAACCTTGTAAATGCGATTGAGAAATCCAAGAGTAATGATGCTTACAGATTGATTTTTGCTTTAGGTATAAGGCATATCGGTGTTACTGCTTCCAAATTGCTTTGTGAGCACTTTGGAACTATCGAAGCGATTATCACTGCATCTGTTGAGGAAATGTCAGCAATTGATGGATTTGGCGTAATAATGGCACAGTCAGTAGCAGATTATTTTGCTGATGAAAGTAATGCAGAGTATGTACGCCGTATTATTGGTTATGGTGTTAATTCTGTAGCAGAGAAGGCTGTACAGCATGGTGACCAGCTTGCTGGTATGACGGTTGTTGTAACCGGTACACTTCCAACTTTATCACGTACTGAGGCTTCAGAGCTGCTGACGCAGCATGGCGCTAAGGTTGCATCATCAGTAAGCAAGAAAACAGCACTTGTGCTTGCCGGAGAAAATGCCGGAAGTAAGCTTACGAAGGCAAATGAGCTTGGAATCAGAGTAATAACCGAAGAAGAACTCAAAGAGATGCTTGGTATATAAAAAATGATAAAAAAAGCAGCGCATGATGTAATTTAATCAAGCGCTGCTTTTTTTATATAAATCAACTGTCTGGGTCCTTTTTGGGACGAGTCTTTATTTTGGAAAGAGGATTTGATTCAGCTGCATCTTTCATTCTGTCATCAGAAACATGGGTGTAAATCTGGGTAGTACCAAGATTTTCGTGACCGAGAATATCTTTAAGTACACGTATATCAACATCACCATGCTGATACATAAGTGTTGCGGCGGTATGTCGAAGTTTATGTACAGAATAACCGTCTTCGAGACCGATATCACCAAGATATTTTGTTACGAGATGTTGTACCATACGACGACTGATTCGCTGCCGGCGGTTGCTGAGGAAAAGCGCATCCTTATCCTTGACGCCATCTTTGGGGCGAACTTCCATATATTGTTTTATCGATTCAATGCAGGCTGAATTAAGATAGACAATACGTTCTTTGCTGCCTTTACCAAAAATGCGAAGTCTGTTTTCATCGAGAATATCCTGATAGTTTATGCCAACTAGCTCGGAAAGACGCATTCCACAATTGAGAAACAGCATTAAAATGCAGTAATCGCGTTCTTTGTTTGGCCCATCAACAACGGATAGTAAATCGAAACTTTGTTCGAGGGAGAGGAATTTTGGAAGGGTAGAGCTGAGCTTTGGATTATTCAGCTCTTCAACCGGATTGCTCTTAAGTTTGCCGGTTTTTGAAGTAAGATAACCAAAGAAAGCACGGAGAGAAGAGCATTTTCTCGATCTTGCCGCAGCTTTATTATTACGCACAGATGCCATATAATTCATAAATTCATAGACATCGCTGAGCGTAACCTTGGAACACATTTCAATATCAATATCCATAATATCAATGGATTCAAAATCAGTATCTGCAGGAACGTATCCATGCAGCAGTTTGAAATATCTGAAGAAACTACGCAGATCAAGATAATATTCATTTACAGTTAAAGGTGCTTTGCCGCGAACAGTTTCAAGGTATCCAAAGAATTCCCGGAATATCTGCGGTGATTCATTCATATATTGAATCTTCATATTATAATTACTCCCTCCCTGAATTGCACAAAATATTCATTTTGTGCAATTATACATCAAAAAATAGCACCTGTCAAGAGCTTCTTTCCTTTTAGTTGATTACAGCTCCTGACAGGCACTATTTATTCCATTATCTGTATTATTCCGCCAAAGTCAATTAATTCTGTATTTCCGACTGCGATTATATCAATTTCTCGTTTATGTATAAAATCAACGATACGCTCGCCGTCAGGATGTTTCAGCGGATTTCCGTAGAACAACATCTGATTCTTGCTGATCTTTCCGCAACAGCCTCCGATAAAACCATATTCATATCCTGGCAACTGAATGTTTCCTTCATTAATGAGAAGTACGTCAAAGTTCTCCCCTGACATTTTTACTGCAATTCCAGAATCTGCAGTGATTATCGATTTTTCATCTACAACTGCAGTTGCACAACGTGCATAACCTTGTTGCACATGTATTACTTTTCTATTTGATGAATTATTGAAATCAATTATTTCGCTGGCACTATATCTTGTGTTACATACGGTAAAACTGTCTATAAAAAGACAGTTCAAGCCTATATCTTGTGGATAGCTGGCGTTTTGGACAATCGAAGGCTTATTTATTTCGGCGCCAAGTATACGAAGGTAATCATTTACTTCATCATTATAAGACAGGAATTTGTTTTCTCCCAGATGAAGTAATGACATATCTGCGTGTGACTTCACTGGAGCCTGAATATCAGGATTATCCTGGATTATAAATATTTCGGTACCTAATGAACGCAGTGCGTCTATTACAGGAGGATAATTGCCGACTGCAGCCAGTTTGGTACTGTTTTGCGGCAGATTAGGTGATTTGACAAATTGCATACTGATATTTACTCTATTGCTTCAACAGCCTGTCTTATTGTTTTTACTCCGATAAGTTCCATATCATCTATGCCCTTGAGCGTTTTGAGTGATTTCAGGTTCTGAGCCGGAAGAATACACTTTTTCATACCTAGTCTGTATGCTTCCCTCACTCTTGATTCGGCGCCGGAAACAGATCGAATCTCTCCGGCAAGACCTATTTCGCCGAACGCTACCACATCTTCAGGCATACGTATATCTTTCAGGCTGCTTACAAGTGCAAGTGCAACGGGGAGATCTGCAGCAGGCTCGTCAAGACGCAATCCACCGACTATGTTAACATAGGAATCTATTCCTGAAAAATAATATCCGGCTTTCTTTTCAAGTACAGCAAGAAGCAGCGACATACGATTATAGTCAAATCCGGTTGACATTCTTCTTGGATTACCAAAGCTTGACTGTGCGGCAAGTCCCTGTATTTCAGCCAGAATCGGTCTTGTTCCCTCGAGTACGCAGGCAACACATGTGCCTGAAACATTCACGGGTCGCCCCGACAGAAGCATCATCGAGGGATTTTCAACTTCATGCAGACCGTCACCGCGCATTTCAAATACGCCGATTTCGTTTGTAGAACCGTAACGGTTTTTTACCGCACGAAGGATACGGTAAGACAAATGCCTGTCGCCTTCAAAATAAAGTACAGCATCAACTATATGCTCGAGTACTTTAGGTCCGGCAATAGCTCCGTCTTTGTTGACGTGACCGACTAGAAAGACAGGGATTTCAAGTCCTTTGGCTACGTGCAGAAAGGCATTTGTGCATTCACGCACCTGAACGACGCTTCCTGGTGACGATGTTATATCTCGGAGACTCATCGTCTGTATTGAGTCGATTATCACAAGATCAGGAGAAACCTGTCTTATAGTTTCGATGACAGACTCACAATCTGTTTCAGTAAGCACAAGCAGATTTTCTGAATTTACACCCAGACGAATCGCACGAAGCTTCAGCTGTCTTGCGGATTCTTCTCCGGAGACATAGAGAATCTGCATTTGTCTGCCGAGGTGCTCGCATATCTGAAGAAGAAGAGTGGATTTTCCGATTCCAGGATCACCACCGAGCAGAACAAGAGAGCCTTTTACTATTCCACCGCCGAGTACACGGTCAAGTTCTGACATACCTGTAAACCAACGCGGATCGTCAGCTGTATTGATTTCTGAGAGTTTTGCAGGTTTAGCAGCGGATACAGCAGCAGTCATTCCGGACGAACGACTGGATGATTCACTTTTAATTACTTCGGAAAGGGTGTTCCATTCACCGCATGACGGACAGCGACCGACCCATTTTCCTGTTTCGTAGCCGCAGTCGCTGCATACAAATACACTTTTACTTTTAGCCATATAAGGCACTTCCTCCCGGGTGTTGCAATATGTTCATTAAATCGTTGGATCGAGATATTCAAGCAGACCGCAGTAAATGCTGAATACAATGTCTGCCTGATGTTCTGATGTATTGAGCAGCCGTTCTTCCTCCGGATTTGATAAAAAACCGCACTCGGCCAAAACAGCTGTATTCGGAGCATTGTAGAACAGATAAAGATTTTTACCTGCCTGCTTTATTTCGCGGCTTCTTGATAGCTGTATGCGATCGTTGAACTGATCCTGTATACATTGTGCAAGCAGAGCACTTTCATCCTTATTTGGAGAATAAAATACCTGAGCACCGGTTACAGAAGAATCGGAGAGCGTGTTCTGATGGATACTTATCAGAACAGAATCAGGATATGTACGCGTTATTGCGAGACGGTTGCGAAGATCACTGACTTTCATCTGACTGATTGTTACAGCACTGCTGTCATGTATTGACATATCGGTTTCACGGGTCATAATTACATGAAATCCTGAAGCTTGTAGTACATCTCTGAGCTGAAGAGCAATTTCAAGATTTATATTCTTCTCAACTGTTCCGTTAGCACCGACCGCGCCGCCGTCTACTCCCCCGTGCCCTGCGTCAATAATTATAATTGGATTATCATCAACTGTCTCACTGGCTGCATAAGATGTTTTCTGATCCGGTACCAGAAACACAACCGAAACAAGGACCATGAAAGCAGCAGCAAGGCACAGGAATTTTATCTTTCTTAAATCTAACATATTATACGCCTCCCGCTAATTTATATAGCAAAAGGCGTAGTGATATGCATATATTATTCAGTTATTCCGGATTGTTCCAGAAGCTCGCGAGAGGATTCCATTGCAGCTTCTGTAATGTGTTCTCCAACACTGATCCTAGCCAGTTCACGTACTCGCTCATCAAAGCTCAGCCGGTCAACAACTGTATATGTCCGGCCGCTTTCGACATGCTTGGAAATAAGCATATGAGTGTCTGCCTTTGCGGCAATCTGCGAAAGATGCGTAATACAGATTATCTGTCTGTGTTTTGATGTTTCTTTAAGCTTCAGACCGATTTTGTGAGCAGCTCTTCCGCTGACACCAGTGTCTATCTCGTCAAAAATGAGCGTATCAACCGAGTCGTTTTCTGCAAGTACATTTTTTATTGCAAGCATTATGCGGCTCAGTTCGCCGCCTGACGCAATCTTGTGTATGGGCTTCGGAGGTTCTCCGGCATTTGCCGAAATCAGAAACTCAGCTGTATCTGTTCCGAGTTCATAAAGCTCATGCGGTTCGATATTGGCAAGAAACTCTACGCTTGGCATATCGAGAAATGCAAGCTCAGCACAAACGCGTTCGGCAAATTCATTTGCTGTAGCACAGCGAGCGTTGTGAAGCAGCTCGGCTGCATTTTTTGCTGCGCGAAGTTTTTGGGCACACTCTTCTTCAAGAAGTGCTCTTCTTTCGTCAGAAAGCTCGATCTGCTCAAGCTCTGCCTGCGCATTCTCCAGATATTCAAGAGTCTGTGCCTCGTCGCCATATTTCCTGAAAATTCGCTTAAGCTGTTCGAGACGATCCATTATATTATCGAGCTCATAAGGATCAAATTCGAGTTGCTCACGAAGATCTCTTAGTTCTGAGCCGATGTCGTCAAGCTCAATGACAAGTCCGTCAAGACGGGTCAATAATGCACGTATATCATCGCTGTATCCGGCAATCCCTGTCAGTGATTCCACCGCCTGTCCCAGGGTAGCCAGAGCGCCGGGAAACTCATCTTCCCCATTTATTGCAGCGTGTGCTTCGTTTTCTGCAGATACAATCTTTTCGGCGTTTAAGCACATATCCCGCCTCTTCTCGAGGTCGGCGGCCTCACCTACGCATATCTCAGCACTTTCAATTTCATTTATCTGATATCTGAGCATATCGATGCGACGTGCTTTTTCACTTTCATCTCTGCAGATGCTGCGAAGTTCAGCGCTGGCTGCACGATATTCATCATACTTCTGCTGAAAATCAGCAATAAGATGCTTATCTGAAAGCATTGAGTCAATATAGAAAATATGCTGCTCAGGCGAAAGCAGTGCCTGACTGTCATGCTGACCGTGGATATCAATAAGCAGTCTGCCGACCTCTCTGAGTGCAGCAGCGTTGGCAGGGCGTCCGTTTACACGGAATACCGCTTTGCCATCAACTTTTATCTCTCTGCCGAGCATTATTGACTCATCTTCGCATGAGTACCCCATCTCTTCGAGTTTTTTCTTGATTTCTGCGCCAATACCTGTGAATTCGGCACTGACGTATGCAGCCTGAGCTCCGGTACGAACAAGTTCACGGCTGGTTCGCTCTCCAAGAACGGCCATAATTGAGTCTACAAGTATCGATTTACCGGCACCGGTTTCACCGGTAAGGACATTCAGCCCGGATTCGAATTCGATTTCAGCCTGCTCAATGACAGCTATATTTTCGATATGAAGTCTGCTTAACAAGGTGTGTTCTCCTCTTATTCTCCACGGGTATAAAGCTTTTTGAACTCATCGACCATGCTTTCGGCTGTGGCAATAGTATCGCACAGCACAAAAATGGTATCATCACCGGCAAGAGTGCCGATAACACCTTCCCAGTGCATGTTATCGAGCGATGCACATACTGCCTGCGCCATACCTACCTGACATTTGATGCAGACCATATTCTGTCCGTTATTGACAGAAATGACAGCATCAGCGAAAAATGTGCTGAATTTTGAAGTCATATCAGGGGTTTCCGGCTGCGGCATTACATAGCGGTATTTTCCGTTGGCATCAAGTACTTTCAGAAGCCTGAGTTCCTTGATATCACGTGATACAGTAGCCTGCGTTACGGAATGTCCGCATTCTTCAAGGCGGTGCATAAGATCATCCTGCGTAACAATGCAGTTTTCCTGGATCAATTCGATTATTTTCTGTTTTCTTGACGTTTTCATCTGATCCCTCCGCTGATACTCTTGTGTTCAGTAGTTGAATTTTGATCTTAATATTTCTGAAAAACCTATATTTTTCAGCTTTATAAAACAGGCTGATATTGCAGACCTCTTTATTATCACGCGATCGTCGTTACTTAGCGGACAAGCCATCTCGCCATCGACTGTAAGATAAATATCTCCCCTGTTTGCATTTGAATTTATGCTTCCGCGGTCAGGTTCTGTGGTAACAGTTAATTCAGAAGAATCACTGAAAATAACAGTTCTGGAACTGAGATCATGCGGGCAGATAGGTGTAACCGGAATACAGTTTATCTGCGGTGCAATGACAGGACCACCAGCTGAGAGAGCGTAAGCGGTTGAACCTGTCGGGGTGCTGATTATTAAACCGTCGGCACGGCAGCTGATCGCAGGACGGTTGTCAACGGTAACACTTAGAGCGATAATTCTTGCCAATGAACCGCGTGTTATCACAGCATCATTTATTGCGTTGCAATGAAGCTTTTTTGTGCCGTCAGCTGATAATATACTGACGTCAAGCATCATACGCTGCTCGGTTGAATAGTCGCCATCAGCCAGGCAGGTAAGCAAATTTATTTCATCCGGCTCTATTTCTGCTGTAAATCCGAGATGACCGGAATTAATACCGATTATCGGCTTTCCTGCTTCTGCAGCAAGTTTTGCTGTATGTATTACAGTTCCGTCACCGCCGATTGCAATGACTGCATCACAGTTTTCGAACAGCCACTGCTGGCTATCAGAAAAGATATCACCATAAACAGAAAGAAGCGGAAGATGCTCATTGCTGTACATGAGTTTATGTGATGTATCAGCGAATACATCATGCAGCTTTCTGACGCAGTTTATGGTATCACCCTTATCAAGATTGGGTACAATAAGAAATTTCATACTTTTACCCCAGATCTGAATGAGAAAGTTTTACGACATTTTCAGCAGCGGCTGCAATATCATCAATTCCGGAAGACTTCTCCGCAAGACCCGCGTAAACAAGATATTCGATGTTTCCTTCAGGACCTTTGATGGGAGAATAATCAAGACCGTAGATATAATAGCCGTTTTCACTGAGAAATGTGAGTATTTTAATGATAACCTCGCTGTGTACGGCAGGATCTCTTACAACACCTTTTTTGCCGACCTTTTCCCTGCCGGCTTCAAACTGAGGTTTAATGAGACACACGACTTCACCGTTTTCGGAAAGCAGTGTTTTGAGTACCGGAAGAACAAGCGTGAGTGAAATGAAAGAAACGTCTACACTGCAGAAATCCGGCGGCTCAGCAAGCATATCCGGAGTAACATAACGAATATTGGTACGCTCCATATTTACAACGCGCTCGTCGGTCCGCAGTTTCCATGCAAGCTGACCATAACCTACATCAACTGCATAAACCTTTACTGCACCGTTCTGAAGCATACAGTCGGTAAATCCTCCGGTTGAAGCGCCGATATCACCGCATATTTTGCCTTCCAGAGAAACACCGAAAGAGCTCATTGCTTTTTCAAGTTTAAGACCGCCGCGGCTTACATATTTCAGTGTGTTGCCGCGCAGTTCTATTTTATCAGTATCGCTGACTTGTGTGCCGGGCTTGTCCTCCTTATTGCCGTTGACATATACAAGACCGGCCATAACTGCGGTTTTTGCACGTTCTCTGCTTTCAGTGAGTCCGGCTTCAAAGACAGCGAGATCAAGTCTTTTTTTTGCGCTCAAGCGATCAATCCTCCATGACGATCTGATGATAGATACCAGCAGCATCAAGTCCGAGTATTGCAAGCAATCTCTTGACAGAAGCATGCTGAACAAAATGTTCATCTATGGCAAATATCTTTGTTTTTCCTTTGTAACCGCGTTCGCTAAGTGCAGCGATAAAGGTTTCACCGATACCGCCGTTTTTAATGCCTTCTTCAAAGAAAAGAACACGGTCAAAATGTTCTGCAATAGCATATGCCTCAGGATCTACAGGCTTGATTCGGTTAAGCTTCAGTACAGATATACCGCTGTGTCCCTCTTTATTAAGAATTGCGCGAGCCTGAGCCGCTTCAGCAAATATTCTGCCATAGCTTACAATAAGTGTTTTTCCTGCACGATCGCCGAGAATATCATAATTGCCCATTGAAAGAGTCAGACCAGCGGGCATCTTAGGTTCTGTACCGCGGGGATACCTTATTGCTTCCGGACCCTCTGTTTTTATACAGTATTCGAGCATATGCTCAAATTCGGAAAAATAACAAGGTGCATACAGCTCGAGACCAGGTACTGTATTAAGCAGTGCAACGTCAAAAATACCGTGATGGGTCTCACCGTCTTCACCGACTACGCCGGCACGGTCAATAGCAAATGTAACATTAAGCCCCTGAATGGCTACATCGTGAATTATCTGGTCATATGCGCGCTGAATGAAACTTGAATATACAGCAAAAACAGGCTTCATGCCGTTAGCGGCAAGTCCTGCGCAGAAAGTAACAGCGTGTTCTTCGGCGATTCCGCAATCATAAAAACGACGATGGTTCTCGTTTGCAAATGTATCGAGCCCGGTGCCCATTTTCATTGCAGCGCTGATTCCCATAAGGGCTGGATCTTCGCGGGCAATGCGGCACATCACATCACCGAAAACACTTGAATAAGATTTTCCGGAGATCTGCTGTTCACCTGTGTCGATATCAAAACCACCGATGCCATGGAACTTGTCCGGCTCTTTTTCTGCCGGACCGTATCCTTTGCCCTTAGAGGTGCATACGTGTACAATTACAGGACGCTTAAGGTTTTTTGCAACAGTGAAAACCTGCTCAAGATGCTTTTGGTTATGTCCGTCTATAGGTCCAAGATATGCAAAACCGAGTGAATCGAAAAGCGTGTTTTTGTAAATTGCATTCTTCAGAGCTGACTTGGATTTGAAAACGGCACGGGTCAGCGGTTTTCCGATAAGTGGAATCTTCTGAATTACCTTAAGCATTCCGTTTTTCAGCGATGCATATGACGGGCGTGAACGAATAACAGCAAGATGTCTTGCCATTGCTCCGACATTTTTGGAGATGGACATTTTGTTGTCATTGAGAACTACAATAATATTGTCACGGCATCTGCCGGCGTTATTAAGTCCTTCATATGCCATACCGCCTGTAAGTGCGCCGTCACCGATAACTGCGATTACACTGCCGGGTTCACCTTTGAGTGTTTTTGCACGTGCAAGACCGCAGGCAGCAGAAATAGACGTACTGCTGTGTCCTGATATCATCGGGTCGTGCTCACTTTCAGAGGGTTTTGGAAATCCTGCGAGTCCGCCTTCTGTGCGGATAGTAGAAAATCGGTCTGCCCTGCCGGTAAGAAGCTTGTGGGTATAGCACTGATGGCCTACATCAAACATTATCTGGTCAGACGGTGAGTCAAAAACTCTGTGGAGCGCGACTGTAAGTTCTACAACACCGAGGTTAGGTGCAAGGTGTCCGCCGTTTACAGATGCAGTGCTTATAAGCTTATCACGTATCTGAGTACAGAGAAGTTCAACTTCGCTGTACGACATTTTTTTTAGTTTTTGTATATCAATATCTTCAAGAAGATTTGTTGTACTCATATATTTTCCTCCGGCGGCGGAGATTGATTCAAGGCGCTGGTCGTCAGCTTAATCTTTCAAGCTGCCATTTTGCAAGAGCCTCAAAGAATTCAACTTCCCCGGTAAACTGTGACAGAGCGGCAACCGCTTTATCAGTGTGTTCAGCAGCGAGCTCTCTGGCTTTTTCTAATCCAAAAATAGAAACATAAGTGGATTTATCATTATCTTCATCACTTTTTACAGGTTTGCCCAGAACTTCGGCAGTGCTGGTGACATCAAGAATATCATCGATTATCTGAAACGCCGCACCAAATTCGTGGGCGTAGCATCGTGCTGCCTCAATCTGATTTTCATCAGCACCGGCTATAATGCAGCCGATTACACAGGCTGCTTCGATAAGTGCACAGGTTTTGCCAGCAACAAGTGAAAGAAGGGTGTCAGCATTGATGGTCTTCCCTTCAGAATCAATATCAAGCATCTGACCTCCGATCATTCCGTCAGGACCGGCAAGACGTGCAAGTTGTCCGCCGGCGCGAAGAAGGCGGTCGGCAGGTGCAGTTTTGCATTCTGCTATTGCTGATGCGGCAAGTGACTGAAGGGCATCACCTGCAAGCAGTGCCTGTGCTTCACCGAATTTTGCATGACATGATGGTTTGCCGCGACGCAGATCGTCATTGTCCATACACGGAAGATCATCGTGAATGAGTGAATATGTGTGAATCATTTCAACCGCGCACGCGCAATCGAGGGCGGTCACAGGATCACCGCCGCAGGCACGGCAAAACTCAAGAGTCAGTATAGGGCGCAGTCTTTTGCCTGCATCAAGCAGAGAATAGCGCACCATTTCATAGATGTCCGGATATGGAAAGCTGTCAGGCTTTACAGTGAGTGAGCTGAGCCGGTTTTCGATAATGTCTCTCCAACCGGACAGAGTTGTCTTTACGGTAAGACTGTAATCATTCATTTTTTTCAGCCTCCGACTCAATATCAATTTCTGTTATACGCTGCTGAGCCTCCTTGAGTACTTTGCTGCATGAAGCAGCAAGTCCGGCTCCTTCTTCATATAGTTTAAGAGCATCTTCAAGCGGGATGTTTCCCTGCTCGAGTGTTGAAGCAATAGCTTCAAGTCGTTCCATAGACTCCTCAAAGCTTAGTTTTTTCTTAGCCATTTTTTACCTCCGTATCGGTAACAATACAGTTTACTCTTCCGTCTGAAAAGCTGAGCGTTATTGCGTCATCAACAGAAGTCTGTGCAGCGGAAGATATATACTGATTCTCTCTGCTGGCAGCACAATATCCTCTCGCAAGAACCTTCATGGGATCAAGAGCGGACAGTCTTGCGGCAGCAGCAGTCAGACGGGAAGCTTTTTCGGCAGATACAGACTGTACAGCTGATTCGATTCTGCTGCTGAGCATATCCGCGCGCTGAGCACGAAGCTCTATCTGGTACATCGGAGACGAAAGCGCCTTGCTTGAATTAATAGCTTTAAGGCGCATTTTCTCGTAATCAATTCTGCCTGCCAGAATTGACCTGAGTCTTGATATATCATTGTTTATTGAATCAAGTAATTCTTCGGTATCAGGAACAGCAAGCTCTGCGGCGGCTGATGGTGTAGGTGCACGCATATCTGCGGCAAAATCACAGATGCAGAAATCAATTTCATGTCCGACTGCAGATATTATGGGAATATCAGAGGCAGCAACCGTCCGTGCAAGCTGTTCATCATTGAACGCCCACAGATCTTCTGCCGAGCCGCCTCCCCTGCCAACGATTATAACATCGCAGGCATTGTTTTTGTTAAGCCAATTTATAGCATTGACTATCTGCGCAGCGGCTGCATTGCTCTGTACCAGAACCGGGCAAAGCAGGATTTCTGCAAGCGGATACCGTCTTCCCAGTACATTTTTAATGTCCTGAAAGGCTGCCCCTGTACGTGATGTGACAACACCGATACGAGTCGGGTACTGCGGCAGAGGTTTCTTTTTTTCGAGCGAAAAGAGACCTTCCGCAGCAAGCTTCTTCCGCAGAGCTTCAAATGCGGCATATAACGAACCGATTCCGTCAGGCTGCATTGAAGTGACAACTATCTGATATTGCCCTGAAGCTTCATACAGAGTGACACGTCCCTTGACAATTACCTTCATGCCGTTTGCGGGTGCAAAACGAAGATATGCAGCCTGCCATTTGAACATGGCACCTGCAATTGAACATCTTTCATCTTTGAGTGAGAAATAAAGATGTCCGCTGGAATGCCGTTTGAAGTTTGAAAGCTCACCTGAAACAGTAACTTCAGATAAAATTGCATCTTCATCAAAAAGTGCCTTGGTGTATTCATTGAGCTGTGATACGGTAAAAATGCCCATTATTTATTCTCCATTGCAGCGAGAAGAGCGACTCCTGCAGCATTATCGCATGAATACTCGGGTTTGGCGAACATACACTGGCTGAACTCTTTTGTCAATGCTGCTCTTATCAGGGAGTTTGATGATACTCCTCCGGCGAAGATAACCGGAAGCTCACCGTATTTTTCTCTGATTCTTCGTGTCATTTCAGAAAGCGTGACACGGATATATTCTATGCATGCAAATGCTGTTTCTTCCGGTGATGCGCCGTTATCTATCATCTGGCGGCATTTATTTTCGATTCCCGACAGACAGCAATCAAGACCCTTCATTGTTGGTCTTACTTTGATTGGTTTTCCGGTGTATCCGGAAGCAAGTCGGTCAAGATGCTTTCCACCGGGAAAAGGCAGTCCGAGCATACCTGCAACACGGTCGACAGCCTGTCCTGCTTTAAGATCGAGACTTCCGCATATGTACTCAACATCGAATCCGTGGTCATTTCTTATTGCAAGCACTGCTTCGGTGGTACCGCCGGAAAGATGGAAAGCAATCATTTTGTCGTTCATATTATCAAGGCAGCCGGCAGAATAAAGCGCGGCAGCAATGTGCCCTTCCTGATGAGAATACCGGTACAATGGAATTTTCATCATAGAAGACAGTGTTTCAGCAAAAGAACGCCCCACCTCAAAGCAAGGCATATATGATCCCTCTGCAGGACGGGGTGTTACTGATACACCAATAGCAGAAGGTAATCCTATGACGTTGTCATAGAGTGATGAAACAATATCCGGAAGCTGCTGTACATGATGAAATACGGCATCGCTCTGACGCAGACCCAGCTGCCCTTCTTTAACGGGAAGCAGCTTTTTGCTTTGAATAACTCTGCCGGACTCTGTATCATATAAAGCTGCGGAGGTTGTGTAGTTGCTGGTATCAATACCGAGTATCAGACTCATGCCATACCTTCTGTTCTGACAAATGATCCGAGGACGCCATTGACAAATCCGCCTTCCTCGTTGGTTGCATATGTCTTTGTAAGTTCAACAGCCTCATTTATAGAAATAGAGGGCTGCAGGTTTTCGACATACAGAATCTCATATATTGCGACACGGAGCACTGCGAGAACAACCTTGGAAAGACGGCGTATGCTGCGTGCGACGCTGTATTTGCTTATGATCTGATCTATCTGATCGATGTTTTCGTATACACCGCATGAAACTGATTTTGCATATTCGTCAAACTCAACACCGCGTATTTCTTCTGCGGCAGTAATAATATCTTCAACAGAAGAATCAGTAAATTCCTTTTCAAATACAATCTGAAATGCGAGCTCTCGTGCTTCTCTTCTTTTAGCCATATTGATGACCTGTCCTTTCCGGCATAACAAACAACCCTCCGCACCGAGATGTGGAGGGCCTATTTTACCCACTTTACATCATAAATATACATTTGTATGTATATTATAACACAAAGCTTAGAATAAACAACACCTTAAATGCTATTTTGCTTCAATAATCTTTATGCAGGCAGGTGTAATATTAATCTGTCCAATGACAATATCCTTGATAATTGCTGCATCTGCTGCGGTTATGCCGGAATCGCCGGCAGGAATTATGACGTTTACCTGTGTTTCGCTGATGACGACAACACAGTCGCTGTAACCTTTGGCTTTAATAAGCGTTTCGATGGAAGCCTCTTTATCTATGTTTTCGGCAATATCAGCCGCGGTATTTACAGCCTCGGTTTTCTGAGAACTCTGAAGTGAAGCATCATCTATGATATCCTGCAGTGTTGCAAGTGACTCATCCCGTGCTTTTTTTCTTTCATTACGTGCCTGATCAAAAAAATTGTCAGTTTCCTTGATTACGGGAACTTCAGCTGATGCTGCAGCATCGGTCGATGAAGGCTGTTTGACTGCAGAAACATATTCAGCATCCTCACCCATAGTACCACTCTGTATGTCCTGGATATGTTCGTCGGTAATTATTGTCTCGCTGGGTGAAAACTGCCAGTTGAGATAGACTGCAGCTCCGAGAGCCAGAATAAGTGCCGCCAGTACAAAATGCTTTTTTCCGATAATCATTATTCGTTCCTCCTAATGTTCCTTTGATAATAATGTTATACACACTCGCTTTGAGCTGATATTCAAAGCAGTGGTAACGACTGATCTGATGCGTTCTGCTGTAACAGGGTCATCTGCGCCCTCGCATATTACAACAACTCCGTTTACAGACGGCATAATCTCGGTGCGGACAAGCGCCCGTTCCCCGCTGCTGTCCTTTATGATGATATAATTGTTTTCTGAGTTTTCTTTTTCCTCACTGCTCTGGCTTCCGTTGCTGCCGGTATTTTCTGATGAATTGAAGCTGGTTTTGTCTTCGCTGGCATATATGTATTCGATGCTGTTCTGGAGGGTAACCATTACCTGCGTTTTTCCTGCCCCTTCAATAGAGGATATCATTTGCTCAAGCTGTTCCTCGAGCATCGAAGCGTATTGTGTTGAATTGCTTAATCCATAATTTACATTATTGTCCTGCTGGCTGCAGCTGTTTGTGATATCAGGAAGAGAAAGCATTAATATTGCCATAATGCCAATCAATACTATAATCTTCAATCGTGTTGAGGTGTCTGAGTCTTTACTGATAAGACTGCTGATAAACTCTGAGATTTTCTTCATTCTGTGCTCCTTCTGTATATACTTCTTCTGTTCCGAACATCTGACGGATTATTTCGCATGCCTGGTCGCTGCGAATGTGGTCTGATGGATCAAGTGTGATGAATATCTGTCCAATTGATATGCAGCCGTTATCGGAAGTATCCATTATAACAGTAATTTCATCAGGGATTATTCGAATTTCTGCCAGTCTTGCAGAAATCAGCTTTTCAGCTGTATCAGAAAGCTGCTCTGCTGCCTGCATCTCAATGCAGTTTGTAAGAGAGTCGTTATTTGTCTCAATCGATTCATTTACTTCTGATTCTATGTTCAATTCCGGAAATGCACAGCCGGATAAATGAGCCAACGGTGCCATAAGAACCAGCAGAACAAACAGAGAAATGCAGGTGTTCATCAGCTTTTCGGTTTTATCATCAGGAGATACAAGTGAGATTGCAGAACTGATAACAAGTACAGTACATACAGAAATTGCCCATTCTTTCAAAGCGGTCATTTCATCATCTCCCAACTGTAACAGCAAGCGTGAATATTGTAAGGACACCGGTGAAAATTATAAGGGCGATCATTATTGAAAGTACACTTGCACAGGATTCAGAAATTTCTTTTGCACATCTGATGCCAAACATATCCGCCAGCAAGGCGCAAATATTGAAACCGAAAGTATACAAAGCACCTTTTATTAATGCGGGCATGAGAATAAATGACATTGCAATCATACCGAAACTGCCGACAGACGTACGAAGCAATAATACTGAATTTGTGACAGATGAAAGCGCATCTCCCATTGCTCCTCCGACTACAGGTACAGTACTTGACAATACGAATCTAACTGTTTTTGTAGTGATTTCATCGAGCGCACCTGCGGCAGCGGTACTAATTCCCATAACTGCGGCAACAAGAATCGATATGAATCCAAGTATCCATTTTATGTTCTTTTCAATAAGCTTGACAGCACCGCCCAGATGAAGTGATGGCGACAGTGACGAACACAGTGATATGGCAAGGATAATTCGCAGAACAGGTAGAATTGTATTATTGACAAGGAATACTGTTCCCTCTACTGCGGCAAGAATAAGTGTACTGTATTTTACTGATAAAGCTGCTTTTCCGGCAGCTGTGTTTATTGCTGACCATATTGGTATAAACACCCCGTCGAAGCTGCAGCATAATTCAATTGCAACAGCCGATGAGCTGATATATTCTGAAACAGGAAGTGATGCAGTAAGACATATTGATGATGTGACAATAACTGGTATCAGCCGGCGAAATCCGGATGAACCTGTACTGTCTGCTAATCTTTCCAGCATTGCAGCAAAAAAAATCAGAAATGCCAGAATACTGAATTGAGTGATGATCTGCCCCGAAGAATTACTGATTATCCCGAAAATTGAGTTTATGATATCTGAAAGTGATACAGATGAAGCATTTTCGGGTGTCAGCGCAAGATTGTCGAGTAAATCCGCTGTATCATCGGGCAGATAATCCGGAAGTTTATCAGCTTCGCTGGCTTCAAGCTGCTGCGCAGAAAATGTATCGTATTCATAAGATGATGCGTGTGCCTTTGCGGCGCATACTGTGAAGAACAGGAGAACTGCGACAGATGCAGAAATAATCCGGATCAACTTCATGTTTACAATTGAATAATATTTTTGCATATTTCAAGAATTTCAGTCAGGATTGGCATGATCATCAGCAGAACTGCGATTCTTCCGCCGGTTTCGATTCTTGATGCTGCGGTAGCAAGTCCTGAATCACGGCAGATATCTGCTGAAAGCTGAATAGTAAGACACACTCCAAGCGAACGGATGATTATTCCTGCGTGGCTGCTGTAAGAGCCAAGAGTATCAGATAAAGCTGAAATCTGTTTTATTGCAGTAATCAGATCGGTAATAATGTATGCAAACAGAATTATTCCAGCGGTACAGGTCAGTACTACTGCAATATCAGGTCTGTGCTGTTTGACGGTAGTTATCAGTATGCAGGCGATAATGGCACAGCCGCAAAGGGCGAATATGTTTGTATTCATAGGTCAAAAACAGATTTTACAGTATCAAACAGATTGCTTATTTCAGTAATCATCATCATGAGGACAACGATTATTCCGGCGAGAGTAGTCATCATGGCCTGCTCTTCCCTGCCGGCGCGAATAAGTACCTGATTAAGTACGGCAACAATGATTCCTATTGCTGCTATTTTGAAAATCAGATCAACTTCCATTTAAAACACTTCCTTATATCATTAATAAAACAATCAACACTCCAGACAGAATACCTGAAGACAGATACAACTTCCTGTTCCTGACACATTCTTCACTCCTGTGATTGTAAAGCGTTTCAAGCTCATACTCCAGCCGTTTTAACCGGGAAATTTCACCATCAAGATCCAATTGTCCGAATTGGCACAAAAGTTCAAGCACTGTCTCTTTTTCAGCTGCTGTGAGCGCAGGATTATCTGCGGCAATACTCCATGCTTCTGACAGTTCGAACCCGTAATCAATTTGACTAATACACTTTTGGGTCAGTTTATGATCCTCTGAACAGAAAGAACGTAATATTGACTCAGGGTCGGATCGGTCAAAACGGACATAATTCAGAATATGTACGGCAAGCTGATAAACTTCGTGGAGTATTCTCTTGGCTATGCGCTGACGGTTATACAGCTCTGCACCGATCATTGTGCAGCTTAGAATAATCAGAACAGCTCCTGATACTTTCATAATTCACAGATATCTGCCATAAACTCGATTTTTCCGGGAGTATCCCGACCGAGTACAGCGACAGTTGAAAATGCTCCGCAATCGCGCAGATGTCTGAATTGTTCACGTTTCACGAGTTCGTCTTTTGTACCGCAGTGCATTGCAGCTATAACTGTAACACCCGTGTATAGTGCAGTATGTATTGCCTTTGCTTCTTCGCTGTCGCCTATTTCATCACATATCAGAATATCTGGCGACATACAACGTATGGCATGGAGCATTCCGATTGATTTGTGTTGACCGGTAAGCACATCGCAGCCGCAGCCTATATCCAGTTGCGGCACGCCTCTGTATACAGCGGCAATTTCATTTTTTTCATCAACTATGGCTACATTTTTGTTAGACGATAAATTCCTTGCAAGATCACGCAGAATCGTTGTTTTTCCACTGCATGGCGGACCGGCTATCAGCAGACCTCCGTCTCTTTGTAGAAATTCTTCAGCCAGCCTGTTGGCACAGCCTGGAATTTCGTGAGCGATACGAATACATACAGATGATATATCAGTTATGCTTACTGTTTTACTTCCATCTCTGACAGCCCGTCCGCATATTCCTGCACGATGTCCGCCGGTGAGAGTGATACTTCCTTCAGCTATTTCGTTCTGATGGCTGTATACTGCATTTCCGCAGACAGATGAAAAGATTTCATTCATAAGCATTCGTGATATAATCATATTTTTTTCAGGGGTATATCTCCCGTCTGAAGTTATTATCATCACAGCATGCCCTGTTCGCAGCCTTATTTCATATGCGTTCTGTTTTATGAATTCAGGTACGTTGAGCAGTATTTCTGATACCTGCTTTCCAATCTGTAAAACAGCCTCGTCGAACTTTACGCAAGCGCTTATTCTTGCTGATGCAGTAAGTGACATTTAACCACCTCGCCAAATAATTATGTTTTCCATGAATTGAATAGAACAAAATCAAGTAAAACGGTTTACAAAAATTTATCTTTTGTTTATACTGAATCTAAAGAGTTAATATTCATGTAATATTTACTGCTTGTGATTGGATTAAGAACTTGAATTGGAGAGATATAATGAACAGTAAACGTATTAAGCGCTTTGATTTTGAAAAAAAGCCTCACAGACCATCTTTTCTTATGTCACTTGCAAAGCTGATCATTTCATTTCCGGATCTCAGAAAGCGTGGTACGGTAATAACCAAGCATAATATGGAAGGTATAGAAGGAAAGCCTTATCTCCTTCTTATCAATCATGGCTCGATGGTTGATTTCAATATTATGCTGAAAGCAACCCACCCTGATCCCATAAATAACGTAATGACTCTTGAGGGGTTCAAGACATACACAGAGCCGCTTATGAGATCATTGGGTGTGCTCGGCAAGAGAAAGTTCATAACCGACCTTAACCTTATCAAAAATATCAAATATTGTCTTACAACCCTTGGTACAACTTTTGTTCTTTATCCTGAGGCACGTTATTCTCTCGACGGCTGCACCTCCTATCTCCCGCCGTCGCTCGGAAAGCTTGCCAAGATGTATAAGGTTCCGCTGGTAATGCTCAAGATATCCGGAAACTTTGTAACCTGTCCTCAGTGGAATAAAATAAACAAAAAGTCCTATGTTGAAGCAGAAATGTATCCCATTGCTACTGCAGAAGAGCTTAAGAGTCTGAGTATTGACGAGATCAATACTCGTATTGCCGAAAGCTTTGCTTATGATGATTTTGCATGGCAGTATGAGAAAAAGCTTGTAATTGACCACCCGAAACGTGCCGAAGGTCTTCACTGCCTGCTATATAAATGTCCTCATTGCGGCGCTGAATTTCAGACAGATAGTTCAGGTGCTGAGCTGTGGTGTAATGCATGCGGCAAGCGATGGACAATGGACGAATATGGTAGGATGCACGCGCAGAACGGTGAGACAGAATACGAGCATATTCCGGATTGGTCCAAATGGGAACGACAGTGTGTGCGTGATGAGGTCAGAAACGGCACTTATTATTTTGAAGATACGGTTGATATTGAAACTCTTCCGAACGCATGGAGATTCTACAAGCAGGGCAAGGGCAAATTTATTCAGAACTACGAGGGTACGCGTGTTGAGTGCAATTACTATGGTAAACCGTATGTACTTGACAAGCCTGCTATAACGCTTGAGAGTATGCACATAGAGTATGACTATCTGGGCGGCGGAGATTGTGTTGATGTTTCAATTCCTGATGATAGTTTCTGGTGTTATTTCTCTAAACGCGATGTTGTTACAAAAATAAGCTTTGCAACAGAAGAAATGCATTCTCTTGCCAGAGAAAGACTGGAAACTCAGAAGCAGACTGCTTCAGATAAAAAAGATGATAAATAATAAAAAAGCACACCGTCAAATTACGGTGTGCTTTTTTATTTGCTGATACTTACCGTGCCGAGAGCATTTCTTTTACGGACGGCATGTCATCGAGTGTTTTTCCATAGTGGGCAAGCTTGATCTTCATGTCTTTTCCAACCGCAAATACAGCCGGAAGCTGGCGGCTTCTGCCTTCTGACTCCTCAGTGCTGAACATTGCCGCGGCAAGACTCTTTACACCGCCCATGGCTTCAATAAGTGCAGGACTTTCTGCAACCATTGCGACAGTGCTGTCTGCTTCAAAAACGTTGTACATATCGTATAGCTTAGCCTCGGGATCGCATATAAGGTCAAACGGGAAGTCGCTGTCAGCGACTGATTCCTGAGTGGATTGAATGACTACCTTGACATCAAATCCGAGGAAACGGATTTTGCGATAATTCTGTTTAAGCATATTCAGCGTGGTCTGACAGACTGCACATGAATAATATCTGGAAAAGAATATTAAAGTAGGACGTTTTATTGTTTCTTCAAGGCGCAGTCCGGTTTTGTCCTTTGTGTCATATACAAAGTTTTCAAGACGGTCGCCTGCTTTTAAGGTCTTATGGTATGGCTTTCCGCTTTCAGCCCATATTGCACGCTGCTTTTCAACAGCTGCCTTGAATCGATCAAGGGAGCGTTCAATTGTCAGACGGCTGCAGGCAATATTAATTCGCTCAAAGCCTCTGCCGGCAGAGCCGAATATATAACCTTCATCAAGCCATAACCCTGCTTCATCCTGCATCAGGCGTTCAAGCTCAACATGAGTCATGCCAAGCTTTCTGCAATCCCACCACTGAAGATAGGTGCCTTCGAGCGGGAATACAGTTATTTCAGGAAAATGCTCGGACATAAAGTTTTCTATGTACTTTGCGTTGCCATCAATTACTTCAAGCAGCTCATCGAGCCATGCTTCAGCATGATTATATGCAGCCTCACAAGCGGTATAAGCAAGGCAGTTGAGATGCATATTAAGAGTCATGAGTGATGCTACTCTGACTTTGCTGCAGGCAACCGGATCCTGCACAATGATGTTTGAGCACTGCATTCCGGCAAGATTGAAGGTTTTGCTCGGTGCAGTGCAAACAGCTGTTATGCGGCTTGCCTTCTCTGAGAGTGTTGCCATTACAGTATGATTGTAACCGGGCATGATCAGATCGTTATGTATCTCATCATCAATAATGAAGACGTTATTTTTATAGCAGATATCAACAACGCGCTCGAGTTCATCTTTCCCCCACACCCTGCCGACCGGATTATGCGGATTGCAGAAAAGCAGAAGCTTTGCATCTGAACGAGCGGCTTTCTCCTCGAGGTCATCATAGTCTATGGTGTATTTTGTTCCCTCAAGTTTCATTTCTGAATAAATGATTTTTCTGCCTTTAGCAAGAACTGCCATATCAAAGGGATAGTAAACAGGATTGATGATAATTACCTCATCTCCTGGTTCGCTGAGTGCCTCAATAATAACGCCCAGAGCGAATACTACACCTGGAGTGAGTACAATCTGTTCTGGGGTTACATCAAAGTTGTGTCTGCGTTTCATCCAGCTGCAGACAGCGTTATAATAAGATTCAGTCGGTTCAGTGTATCCGAGTATATCTGACTTAACAGCATTCGAAAGCGCATCGACAATTTCCGGAGCAGTCGGGAATTCCATGTCCGCTGTTGAAAGTGGTACCCTCTCGGTGCTTGCTCCCGGCATTGCATTCCACTTAGCACTTCCGCAGCTTGAACGATCGGGAATTGAATTGAAATCGTATTTCATGAATGGTGACCTCCGTAGAAAAAGAATGGATTATGAATTGCTGCTTTTGCAGGCGCTGACAAATGCCTCAAAAAGCTTTCTTTGTTGTGCGCTCTTCTTGCTCATGTGTTCAGGATGCCATTGAACACCTATACAGAATCTGTGTCCCTCAAGCTCAAGAGCCTCTGTGAAGCCATCCTCACTTACAGCAGATACGATAAGGTTTTCTCCGACTTTATCAACCGCCTGATGGTGTATGCTATTAACATTTATTGAATCAGCACCGTAAATTTCACGAAGTTGGCTGCCTTCAGTCAATGTAACCGCGTGGGTGCTGCGTGCTCTTGACATGAAATCGGAATGTTTGCATTTCTGTATATCCTTGATATCCTGAATAAGGGTACCACCAGAGCAGACATTGAGTATCTGAACGCCGCGGCAGATGCACAATACCGGTTTTCCGGTAAGAAGAAATTCCGGGAGAATCTTTGTTTCGGCAGCGTCGCGAATTACATTTGGTTTTCCGCATTTTTCGCTCGCCTGCTGTCCGTAAAGAGAAGGTTCAATATCAGCACCGCCAGGCATCAGCAGACCGTCACACTGAATCATTTCACTGATAGCTTTATCTATATCAGTCAATTCAAGCCAGCATACATCTGCTCCTGCTCTTTTAAGACTGCGGGTATACTTGCTTTTCATATATTTACGAAAAAGGTCATTTCCCATCTGAGGGATTGCAATTCTTGGTTTCATTGTTTATCGCCTCCAAATCTATGGTATTATGCTATCAAATTTTGTTGACAATGTCAATCATGCGTGTTATTCTATTATATAAAAAATAAAGGAGGAAGAACAAATGGAAAATCCAAACAGTAAGAGAAAGTTAGGCGTTGCTGAACTTGCCTGCTACGGTATTGGCAACTGTATCGGCTCAGGTATTTTTGTTTCTCTGGGCACAGGAATTGGTTTTACAGGTTATTCGATCACTTTGGCTCTCATAGTTGCAAACATTGTTGTTCTGTTTGCTTACGCATTCAAAACTCTTATGGCAGGTATGTTTGCGCTTCCTGGCGGAGCGTATTCACAGTCGGCACTTCTTCAGCCACCACTTCTTGTCGGTGTAAGTGCAATGTCGCATATTTTCTCCGGTCTTGCTTTTGCAATGTATGCAATCTCTGTTGTTGAATACGCTGCGGTTGTATTCCCTGGAATTGAGCCTTATGGCAAGTTCATCTCGGCTGGAATTGTAACGCTCTTCTTCCTGACCACGCTGCTTGGCGGCAAATTTATGGGTAAATTCAACCTTATAATGGTTGCTGTACTTATTGTCTCGCTTATAGTTTATATTGCAGTTGGTCTTCCGCAGGTTGATTATTCAGCCCTTATCCCGCAGGAAGGTTATTTTGCTGACGGAGCAATGGGCTTTATTATGGCGGTTGCTGTTATGGCTTTTGCCTGTCAGGGTGCGACTATGCCTGTTGCTATGACTGCAGATACACGTGATCCGAAGAAGAATCTTCCGAAAGCAATACTTATTGCCTCTGCAGTTGTAACAGTTGTATATTGCCTTATCTGCATTGTAACTACCGGTATTCTTCCGATAGAGCAGGTCGCAGACCAGAATCTGGGTGTTATTGCTCAGGCTATATTCCCCTATCCCGTATTTGTTATTTTCATTCTTGGCGGAGCCTGTTTTGCCATTGCTACAAGTCTTTACGGCGCAATAGCAAGTCAGCAGCATCCGATAATGGCTACTATCAAGGATGGCTGGCTTCCGGCATGGCTTGGTAAGACCAACAAAAAAGGTTATCCATGGCTTATGATGTGCATACTTTATGTAGTTGCCATTGTTCCTATTTTTATTGAAATGGGTGTTCTTGAGCTTATCTCTCTTATGATGATTCCGACTATGATCATCAATCTTATCAATAACATCCTCATGTTCCCGCTTATCAAAAAGTATCCGAATGCATGGAAGGATGGATTCTTCCGTATGCCAAAGTGGGCACTTGTTATCACCATCATTCTTGCAATTCTTTGCGACCTTCTCATAAGTGTTGCTCTTCTTACAACGCTTAAGGCTGGAGATCAGTACTTTATTATCGGCATGGTTGTTGTACTCTTCCTTTACAGCTTCCTGCGCCTCAAGTCCGGTAAGGTTAATCTCAGCGATATTGAAGCAGTCCGCAAAGAAGCAGAAGCGGCAATAGCTGCTGATTCTGCGGAGAGTGCAATCGAGACTTCTGCTGAAGTTCCTGCTGCAGTATGAATGATTATCGAACAATAAAGCAATAATAAAGAAGCGGCGATGCAGTTTGAAGTTCTGCATCGCCGCTTTGCTGTATACGATTATTCACCGACAGGCTTATTTGTAAGCATTGTGCGGATTAATTTTCCATTCCTGACTCTGCGCATTTTTGCCTGCTTCTCACCCAGATGCATTACAAGACGAGGCTTTTTCGTTGCCGGATACCATGCTGGTAATCCGGAACTGTTAGGATCGCCTGTTTTTGCAAAATTGGTCAGATAGTCAGTCATTGTATCTGCAAGGGACTTATCTTTTTCGTTCATTGGTCTCCAGCATTTATCAATTGTGCCAAACCAGTACCACAGATCACTTGAATGCCATGCACCGTTATCATCGCCCGGAAGTCTGCGGTCAAACAGCCATGCATAGCTGTTTGTTTTCTGAGATCGGCACCACTTTCTGGCAAGTGAAAGCATTATCGGCGGCATAAGATCCTCGCTGGTTGAACCTGCCATGTATGGAATCTGCTTCTGTTTTCCGGCTTTAAGTAAATCCACGCCAGATCCAACAACAAAAAGGTTATCGAGGCACGGCGCACATCCGCTCATCATCATTACGCCTTTTTCGTTTTTTGCTTCCTGCCATGCATTAAATAATATCTCAGGTTCGACCTCTTTCAGTTTAGCAAAAGTTTCACAGCCTGCCTTTGTCATTACATTTTTCCAAAATGGATACCACTTTTCCGGTTTGTCAGGAGCCAGCATTCGACTCACTCCTCCTCCGGAACTCATAACGGCGGCTGTAAACAGACCGTCAGTCAGCGGACTGAGACAGTGCTGCTGTACGCTCATAGCTCCGGCGCTCTGCCCCATTATTGTAATCTTTTGAGGATCACCGCCGAATGAAGCAATGTTATCACATACCCATTTCAGTGCAGTCATCTGATCATAAAGACCGTAATTTCCGGTATGCCCTGACTGAGCGGCAGCTTCTTCAAAGCAAGCAAAACCAAGCGGTCCGAGACGGTAATTAATTGTAACACCAATTACACCTTTAAGAGGCCATATCGGAACATCAAAATGCTTTTCATGTCCGCATCCGCCTGTGAATCCACCGCCGTGAATATAGAAAATAACAGGAAGTCTGTCATTTGCTTCGGCTTTTTCCGGAGTAAAAATATTCAGGAAAAGGCAGTCTTCGCTATAGGTGTATTTTTCACCTTTTCGGAATTCATTATAATAGAATATCTTCTTAAGGTTCTTTTCTTCGTCATAAAAAGATCGTGGCTGATAGCAGCAATGTCCGTAACTGTCTGCAACGTAAGTACCTTCCCATGATGTGACTTGCACAGGATATTCCCAACGTCCGGCTGTTGCGTACCTGATACCTTTGTATGCAGCAATACCGTCAACGCCGCTGCTGCAGCCCTGAACAGGACCGCAGGGTGTATTTACAATATAATTCATTACTGCGCCTTCTTTCCTGTTTTAAACTCATTAAGTTTTGCTCTTGTTTCATCATTCATGTTCCAGAGGAAGCGGAATGCAGCCCATGATCCGAGAACGAAAATACCTGGCAGAAGGACGCACAGGGCTTTTATTCCAGTAACAGTGAATTCGCTCTGAACCGGAAGATCAGCGTTATAACCAACCAGGCCAAGCAGAATAACAGCAGAAGAATTACCGATAGCCTGACCTACACGGCGGGAAAGGTTGAATGTACCGTAGATAGAGCCTTCTGTTCTTTTGCCGGTAAGCATCTCATTATAGTCAATAGCTTCTCCGACAAGTCCCCAATGCATATAGATCGATATGCTGGCAAGACCCATTGCGATTCCACTCCATACCACGTGAATCCAGGGATTAACCTTTATGAGCATATGAGCGGCGAAAAGCGAAATGTACAGAACCGAACTGAGCAGCAGACAGGTGCGGATCATTCTTTCAAGACCGAATTTTTTGGCAAGTTTTGAACCGAAGACAAATATCAGCACCATGAACGGAGCCGACAAAACAGTAGCGTATGCTGCGATTGCTAGGTCGCCAAGAACAGCTGAATACATATAATTGGTGAGTGTGTTGCCCGTATACTGCATCAAGCAGATGAACAGACCATGTATGCAGAGTGCTACAAAGGGACGGTTGACCTTGAAAACATTGAAGATGTCGCTAATTTTTATGTTCTGTGCTTCATTTGAGTCTGAAGCTATAACTACATTGCGTTCTTCTGTCATTGCGTAATGCAAAAAGCACATTACAAAACCTATCAGAGCACAGATAACAGCTCCGATAGCATATCCTGTTGCATTAGTCTGTCCGTATGCTTTAATAAGCATCGGCATAACCACCATAGGGATCATATTTCCTATACCGGAACCGACACCGCGCGCAGAAGAAAGAGATGCACGTTCCTGATCGGTATCGGACATCGCGGAAAGAAGCGAACCCATAGGAATGTTAAACATTGTATAGCTTCCTTCGTAAAGAATTTTAAGACCGAACAGAGAGCCGATAAGTGCCAGTCCGTCAAAAAAGTGCGGAACAGACCAGAGCGCAATAAATGTTATGCATACAAGTGGTGCAGATCTAAGAAGCCATGGACGGAATTTACCTTTCGGGTTTCGATTTCTGGCAAATGACTTGTCCATAAGTGCACCCATAATAGGGTCATTGATGAAGTCCCATATATTCCATATAAACAGAAGAACGCCTAAAAGAGTTGTGTTGATACCCAGTGCATCGGTGCAATACATTGCAAAGGTAGAACCCATAAGTGCGAATGTCATGCAACCGCCGGCATCTCCCAAGCCATAACCGATTTTATGACGCCATAAAAGCTTTTTCTTTGTTTCTGACATTTCAATTGCCTCCTTTATTAAACAAAAAAATTCATAAAAGTATATGACCTTTAATTAATATTGTATCATAAACTATAATTAATGTAAATATATAAGCGATTTTATATAATATGACGAAACGCGTTACATGGAGTGTTTTTCTTTGCAATTGGTATAATCATGAATTGTTTGTTAATATTTATATTATTTTTGATATAACCATTGAAATTTTGTTGATTTATGCTATAATATAGTCGAGGGTAGAGATTATCCTTATCCCCATCCGAAAGGAGAATCATGCAATGAAGATCACAATCACAGGAAGAAAAGTAAATCTCAGAGATTCATTCAAAGAAAAGGTAGAGAAAAAGCTTTCCAAGTTTAATCGTTTCTTTGGCGACGATGCTGACGCAAACGTGACAGTAACACTTGAAAAAAATCGTCAGACTGTTGAGATTACTGTCAGAAGCAGAGGATATATTTATCGCGCTGAGCAGACAAGTACTGATATGGAAGAAGCTCTTGATAAAGCAGTTGAGCGTCTTTCCGGTCAGATTCGTAAATATAAGACCCGTCTTGACAAGAGAATGAAAACTGATGTAGATGCAGCTGCTTATGCAATGCTTGAAGAGAATGAGCCGGATATAATTGAAGAAAAGGAAATAGAAATAGTCCGCTCCAAGAAATTCTCGGTTAAACCAATGGACGTTGAGGAAGCAGTTCTGCAGATGAATATGCTTGGTCATGAATTCTTTATGTTCAGAAACATTGACACAGGCGAAATTAACGTTGTATATAAGAGAGTTGACGGAAACTACGGTCTGCTCGAACCTGATGTATAATTATGTGAATCGTTTAATATATAATTTGTATTGCAAGGTAATTTAATATAAAGACTGCCCGGAGATCTGATTTCCGGGCAGTCTTTTTTTTGCTAATATTAAAACATCTGCAATACAGAAATATGCATTGCAGATGTTTTAAAAATCGGTTCAATATTCAGGCGGCATCATTTGTCTGCTCGGAGCTGTTTTCAGGTGCATCTGTGGGAGAAACGTCTTCTACAACAGGCGGCGGTGCGACAGGTGTCGATGACCCACCGGTGATAGCATTGATTATCATGCCGGTTGTAACAAGATTATTGGCTTCATCAAGATAACCTGTTATTGCATAATATGCAGGAGTATCAAGCTTTATCAGCCACTTGCCGTCGCTGTTGGTGAGGTAGAGAGAAAGTTGTGTTGTAACAGTCGGGGCATATGGATCAGCTGCCTGCGAGGCTACTTCGTCAATCATCCTGTCCCCTACTTCATGTTCGGAAATAACTCTTCCGGACACAGCATCATCATAAAAATCCGGAATAACCTTTGCAGCAGCGTTCATATAAACCTCGCGAAGGTCAACAGTAGTTATTTTAACCTCTACAGTTGCACTGGATGATCCTGCACTTTCGCCGATAAATTCAACTTTCATTGATGAGGAAACAGCTTTGATTATATCTTCGGTGCGATCTGTAAAACCAAAACTGTCATAATCCGCAATGTACGCAAATGCTGTTCTGAAGTCATTCTTATTCATTGCTGCGGCAAAACGATCAACCGCATCACGAGGTGAATTAGCTTTATTGCAAGCGCACATACAGCCTGTAATCAGCGATAAAGCGAGTAATAAACAAATTATTTTTCTGAATTTCATTATGTCGTTAACTCCGAATAACTCTGTCTGAAATTAGTTTATTTTTCGTTTTCCTTGCGCTTCTGTGACAGAATATAAGAGACGTCAGAGAACAGCAGAAGGATACCGCCGATGGCAAGGAGGACATATATTACTATTGAATATGAGTAACCCATTTGATAAGCAGGATCTGTTACATATTCAGTTACTCCGGCCTTAAGAGCTTCGACGGTTTTTGCGATTGTATCAGGCAGCTGCATGAGATAGAATACCGAGAAAAGTGATGCTGCAGTAACAACCAGCGGAATAATAAGGCGAGGAAGCTGACGGCGACACATAAGCAGAAGAAGAATTACAACAGGAATTACGAGCAGAATTATCACAAAACGCTGAGGATCAACGTCAATTCCGAATATATTCTTGCCCATGAAAAGATTCCATCCGGAAATGGTTTCTGCGCGGTCAAGAAGGCTGCTCTTCTGAAGATTGCAGAACGGGAAGAAGAAAAGAACTGCAACAGCAACAACGAGAAGTCTGAGTGTTGTTGCAAAAAGCTGTACTCCCTCGGGCTCGTCATCATCTTCATCAAGTCCGTCGTCATTTCTCGGTTCAAGAACAACCATCGGACGCTGAGTGAGTTCCTTAGGAAGTTCGGTGAGTTCACCGCGTTTTTCTTCAGGGATTGTTGCAAGAGCGACTGTTTTAACAGCCTCGATAGCCATATCCTGCTTCTTCTGACGCTTTTTAAGCTGCATTCTCTTGCTTACTTTGCTGGAGAGCAGCATAAGGAGACATATTATTGCAATGCCTGCAATAAGAACAATACCAATGAGAAGTACGTTGATATAGCTGTACTGATAGTTGATTACAAACGGAGCACACGGAATAGTGCTGTCGCTGAAGGTTTCTTTTCTGACCTGTCCGCCAAGAACGTCCTTGTTTGAATTGCCGTTTGTATCAGCCCATGTGACGTTCTGGACTTTGGTCATTTCACCCGAGTATGTATAGGTGATATTTCCACCGTACTGAGCAAGCTCAGCAAGAGCAGAAAGATCGATGGAATGAGAAACAGTACTTGTCTTATAAATTTCGAAAGTACCGCTGATTTCAGTAGCAAAAGAATTGTTTTCGCCAAAAGCAGCAGAAAGAGCCTCGGTGATTTCTTCGGGCTTACCGGTTACGCTGAAAACTACAGCATATTTCTGAGCGGCGGCTGCAGCCGGAGCGGAATCGGGTTTCTCTTCTGAATCTGCATTTACAACAATGGCTTCTGAGTTCTCGCTGAATCCGGTGGTGTTAATTGAAACGGTCACGCCAGTATCAGCAAACTCTTTCTCGAAATATGCCGCAGCAAGTTCAGATGCAGAGCGGCTGCTCTGAGTCGGAAAATCGATAAGTATTGCTACTGTTGTTTTACCTGTAAGAGAAACAGCGGTGGAAACACTTATGGATTCAACTATATATCTTGTTTCGCTGATGATTTTTACATCTTTCGATGTGATTCCATCAGCAACAACTGTGTATGTTTTCTTGTCTGCAGAAAGAATGCCGTCTCCACTGTCGCTGAATGTAGTTTCATCAGTGGTAGTGTAGGTCATGGTGACATTTGCGGAACCGTCTTCGCGGCAGACAAATCCGTTGAAATTAACAGATTCATTAAGTACGCCTGATTCAGTGAATGCTCCGGAATTGGAATCTGCATCGTAGGATACAGTACTGCCGTCAAAAATTGCGGAGGTAAATCTTGAAAGTTCTTCAAGGTTGCCCTGGCGCATATTTATGGTATAACTTCCGGTTTTTTCAGACCAGCCGGCAGTTGATATATCAGTAATATCAGCGGTCAGCGGAAGCAGGAACTGTTCAGTAAGACGGTCTTTACCGATAAGTGCAAGGTTTTCAGGAGTAACCTGAATTTCAACAGAGCGAACATAATCGCTGTCACCGTAACGGGTTGTGTTGACAAGAACACGCTCAAACGGGGTGAATGTAGGCTCAATGGATATCAGTGATTCAGTTGTATATTCAACACCATCAAAATTTACAACGGTAGTGCCTTTCTGATCAGATATTGAAATATCATCTGCATATTTGGGATATTTTTCAGCAAGTACATCACTTGCCCACTTCAGAAGATCAACTGACGAGAAATTTTCCTTCAGTGTAATACCGCTGATAAAAAGGTTGTCCGAGGGACCTTCATAAGTGATTGTAGGGTTCTTGCCCAGCAAGGTAGTAACCTTTGATTTATACTCATCAAAATCAGCAAATTCAATAATAAAACTGCAATGAGCATCATTTCCGTCTTTTTCGTGGGTAAATCTGATCTCAGAAGGACAGTTTTCCTCAAGGGTATCGATGATGGAATCAACTGTCGGTGCTCCGAGAAGTCCAGCAAACATTCCGCCAAGATCAGACTTCTTAATGTCAAATGACATAACACGTGATCCGGCAAAGTTTTCATCGACGGTCATTACTGTACTGATTACACCGCTGTTGCAGGCGCAAAGCGAAAGAAGCAGTACAACGCTGAGTAACAGCATTAATGATCTTTTCAAAATTGTTTTCATTGCAATCACCATTCCTCAAATTACTGAGTGAGCAGCCTGCCTGCTCAGCAAACAGCGCCGTTCGGGTAAACCTGATTTAATTATACATCAGCCCCTGAAAACCGTCAATATAATTTACTTTTAATTTAGTATATTAATATGAAAAAAGATGTAAAAAACGGTATGCGGTTGAATTATTGGATGGCGGGTGTTAAAATTGAATCATTCAGAAAGGAAGGCAAAAATAAAATATGTACGCAAATTATCATACCCACACTTATTTATGCAAGCATGCTTCAGGTTCTCCTGAAGAATATGTTGAACAAGCTATATGCGCAGGTGTAAAGCTGCTCGGCTTTTCGGATCATGTACCCTACCCTTTCAGCAAAAAAGATTACAAGTCTACATTCAGAATGGAGATTGAAGATACATCTGAATACATCAGAATGATTTCAGAACTACGTGAACACTACCGCGGAGTTATTGATATTTTCATTGGCTATGAGGCTGAGTATTATCCGAAAGAATTTGCTGCAATGCTTGAGCATATCGCTAAATTCGGCTGCGATTATCTCATTCTTGGTCAGCATTGCTTCAATAATGAGTACGACGGTACAGGAACCGGCTGGAAAAGTGATGACAGTTCACTTATGAAAAAGTACGCCGATCAGGTGATTGAAGCGATCAGAACAAAAAAGTTTTCATACATTGCACACCCGGATATAATCAATTGTCAGTGTGATGCATCGCTTTATAAATATGAAGCTTCAAGAATCTGTCTTGAGACTAAAAAATATGGACTTCCGCTTGAAATCAATATGCTGGGACTGGAAGAAGGACGAAACTACCCTAATGAATTATTCTGGTCTGTTGCTGCAGAAATCGGTAATGCAGTTGTAATTGGCTGTGATGCGCATAGACCGGATGCACTCAACAATCCAGAGATTGAGGCGGCTGCGCTGAAATTTGCTGCTCGCTTCGGATTAAAGCCCGTTGAAACGGTAAATCTTATTAAGCCATAGAATATGTTGTACAAGGGCAGGATAGATAATCCTGCCCTTGTATAAGTTTTAATAAAGCGGAGCAAGTACAGGCTGTATTTGTTCGCCTGCAAGCGCCTTTCTGATAGTATCTGGAATCAGTTCGAAATGTGCTATCAGTGATGATGGTTTTTTATCGCTGTCATCCTGCTGGAACGGAACAAAATAAACATTTTTTATGTTCATGAGGAATCCGATATTTTTGGCTGAAGCGCTGAGACCGTCGTTTGTTGCCGGTGCAATTACCAACGGACGTCCGTTTCTCAGATGTGCCTTAGCTGCCATTGTAACCGGAGTGTCGGTGATTCCGTTTGAAAGTTTGGCGAGCGTATTTCCTGTACATGGAGCAATTACCATAATATCAAAAAGCTTCTTCGGACCGATCGGTTCTGCCTCAGCTATGGTATGAATTATTCGATTGCCGGTACACGCTTCGATATGCTGTATAAAATCAGCGGCTTTGCCGAATCTTGTATCTGTTGAATATGCGGTTTCTGACATAACAGGAAATACTGATGCTCCTGAAAAACAGAGCTTTTCTATCTGCGGAACAGACTGTGCAAAGGTACAGAACGAACCGCACATAGCATATCCGATCCTTAAATCATTCATGTTTTGTTCTCCCCTTCCATGACAGTAATTGTGTCAAAAATTATTTTTGCAGCGGTTTCCGGAGTATATTTGCCTGGAAGTCCCAGTGCGTGTATAGCTTTGACTCCGAATCTGGCAGCAGCATCGAAATCAGTTCCTCCGGGATAACTTGCAGCATCAATGATAACTGCGTCAGATTTCATCTCAGAAATAACACTTTCGTTGATAACCATGGCATCTGCAGTGTTTATTATAATATCGAATGTATTAATTATTGGCAGCAGTTTTTCATACCCTGTTGTTCTGATGCCAAAAGATGATATGAATGCTGTGTTTTCAGCACTTCGGCTGGCAATATATACGTCAGAGCCGAGTCTGTCAAGCAGTATTGCAGTGTATTTTCCAATGCGACCGCACCCTGTTATCAGGATTTTTGTTTCCGGTAATATCTTTCTTGAGTTTTCCATTGCAAGCATTATAATTGCTTCTGCGGTTGCATAGGCATTTTTTATCAGAAATGATTCCCTTATACTATAATCATATAATATAATTTTTTCTAATGCAGACTGTTGTCTGCGGAGTTTTTCGGAAAAACCGGTATATATACGGCTGTGGCCAAAAGCTTCGATAAGTTCAGAATCGAAACGTACTATACGTTTCGAAAACGGTGCATTTACTGCAACTCCGTCAGTGCTAGCAGGCAATGGGAGAATTATAACATCAGCCATTGCAGCAGCGGTAACAGCATCCGTTTTTATTACACCCTCTGAATTACCTGGGTATGAATCAAAACCAGCAGTAAATGTTGTAAAGCCTTCAGCAGCGAACAGCTTTGCAAGTATATGAAAGCGTTCGTCTCCGCCGATGACCGAAAAAACTGTTTTACTCATACAGTGCCTCCATTTCTTACATGACACATATTATGTGGCTGCTGATACAAGTGTGCCGCTTTAAGGCAACGGGTATGAGCGAAAAATGTAATGTTTATTATGTGTAGATTGATTAAACTACTTGCATTTATCCTCAACATATGAAATAATAGATAAGATAAATGCACTTTGAAAGAAGGTAAAACAAAATGGCAGACATGAAAAAATCACGCGATGATCTTCTTGGGCTTGATGAGCTGATGGATCTTATGGATTCTTCAGATGAAGATATCATTGATGTTGAAGATGAATATGATGACGAAACTGAATATTCAGATGAAGATGATTATGAAATAGACGATATTGAGACGGAGGATGATCAGGAGAGCGCGCTTCAGGTGTTTGGCGATAAGGTGATGGCCATATATGATGTTGTTGCTGATAATACATACCGTTCGTATACTGAGCCGGCTGAAAATACTCTGGTCGATAATAAGAAATCATTGATTACCATAGCAGCCTGCTCCGCTGCATTTATTGGAATTGCTGTTCTTCTGTACTTCTTCCTTACGACTTTCAATTATTACACCACTGGTGTTTCTGTTGACGAGTTCATTGAGCGTTTCAACAGCTTTGAAACAACATCTGATTCAGATATATATGAAATTATTCCCAGCTATACAGATGTTCTTATTCCCGAGGATGCCAAGCTCGGCGGAAAAAATACCATAGAGCTTATGGATGGTCATGTGGTAATTGAAGCAAATACACGTTTCGGCAAGATTGTTGATCTCACTGTCAGAAACGTTGATTATCCCGGATATGACTCAACCATACATTATTTTGACACTTCAGACGGCAGCACAGATTACCTTTATTACTATGTATGCCTTGGTAAAGCGATAGCTGCTTTCCAGCCGGAAATAAAAACGGTTTACGATGCTACCTACAGCGCATATCAGCTGCATCAGTACGCCTTCATTTATATGCTTTACGGTCAGGGTGGTGTCTACACTGTTGAGGTTGGCGATAACACCATTTCCTATCATCTTGTTGATGCTTGTCTTACTGTTGAGCCTATAAAGAAAAACATAACATCAGCTGTATGGCCTGAATGGCTGCAGCCGAAGGAAAAGCCGGTTGATGATGTTGTTGTTTCTGATAGCAGTGCTGTATCTGATACTGATGTAACACCCAGTGATGTTCAGTAACAATTGAATAAACAAAAAGACACTTTCGCTTTTTGAACTGCCCCAAATTGTACGGACAGTACAAAAAGCCCCTAAGTAGGAAATATTAAATTAAGGAACAAACTGGCTTCGCTGCTCAAGTGGAGTCAGTTTTGTTTTAAGCTGAATGCGTTCGTGGTTGTAAAAATGTATGT
>JAZNOP010000039.1:0-45099 GCA_045580875.1 Acutalibacteraceae bacterium | reverse complement strand
TAAGTCAGCGGAAACCTAAGGAGCCTCCCTCTGACGAGGGAGGTGGCTCGCAGAGCCGGAGGGAGAGAAAAAATTGGCTTAAATCTGCGATTTGTCTCTCCCTCAGTCAGCTTCGCTGACAGCTCCCTCGTCAGAGGGAGCCGCCTTACGTCACTGCTCGACTTACTAACATAAACCAAAATTTACCGCACTCAAAATTATCTTGAACTATATTTCCGGGGCGATGTAGCCGCGGTCGTCGAGGGCGGCGGCGATGCGGTCGAGCACCTCTGCCGATTCAGCGCGGACGGTGTGGTAGTGATAGCCGTCGGTTATGTGCATAAGCTCGGTCGAGCGTCCGCTTTTGATGCCTTCCATGAATTTCTCTATGCCGTGGCGCGAGAATATGTTCAACGGCGCCTCGATCTTGCCGTAAACCTTGTGCCATACGAAAACGTCGACCACTGTGCCGCCGAGGTCAACGATAAGCGTCAGCTCGTCGACCGTCTGCTCGCTGGTGTGACGTACCTTGAACACCCTCTCGCAGAGCGGAGTGCTGTTCATAACGTAGCCGTAATGGGTGGACAGAATATCATAGCCGGCAGCGCGCAGAATGGCTATATCCTGCACGATTATCTGCCGCGAGGCATCAAGTGCCTCAGAGAGCGCGCCTCCGGAGACCGGCTCTGACTCGCTCATCAGCATATTCACTATCTGTTTTCTGCGTTCATCTGCTTTCACAAAGCCTTCCTCCTGTCTGAAAAAGTATTTCTGCAGCGATATGCAGCAAAATTATAATCAGCCGATTGTAAGCCGGTTATATGCCGGTTGAATAACTGCCGTTTATCAGACAGCGTGGAGATTCTTGAGCGAGAGGTCGAGAATGGGTGCGGAGTGGGTCAGCGCGCCGCTTGAGATGTAATCAACGCCGATGTCGATAAGACGGGCGATGTTCTCGCGGGTGACATTGCCGCTGCACTCGGTTTCAGCTCTGCCCTTTGCAAGCTTTACAGCCTCGCGCATATCATCGACGCTCATGTTGTCGAGCATAACGATGTCAGCGCCGGCATCGAGAGCCTCGCGGAGCATATCAAGGCTTTCCACCTCAATTTCTATCTTGCGTACGAAGGGTGCGTATTCCTTTGCCATGCGCACAGCCTCGGCAACGCTGCCTGCCGCGCCGATGTGGTTGTCCTTGAGCAGTATGCCGTCGCTCAGATTGTAGCGGTGATTGTTGCCGCCGCCCACTCTTACAGCGTATTTCTCAAAAATACGCATATTCGGTGTGGTCTTTCGGGTGTCGAGCAGCTTTGTTGCGCTGCCCTCGAGCATATCAGCGATGGTGCGTGTGTAGGTGGCAATTCCGCTCATGCGCTGGAGGTAGTTGAGCGCAGTTCTCTCGCCGGAGAGCAGTACACGGATATCGCCGCGAACGGTACCTATCTTCTGACCGTTTGAAACTCTGTCGCCATCCTTGCAGTAAAATTCACAGACGGTCTGCGCGTCAAGCAACTCGAATACCCGCTTGAATACGTCAAGACCGGCAATTACACCGTCCTGCTTGCAGATGAGCTCAACCTCGCCCAGCTGATACTCACGCATGACAGAATTGGTGGAAATATCCTCGCTGGTGATGTCCTCACGCAGTGCGCTGAGGATAAGCTGGTCGGCATTCATGGTCATTGTTATATTATTCATGGCTGTTTTTCTCCTTTTCAATAGCCTCGAGCACAAGCTCGCGGAAGTGGTCTCTGTTGCGGTAGTATGAAGGCGGAAGAGCTGAGCTTTCAGCCGGAATATCCGCCGGCGTGTAGTTTTCTGTCATATCATCTGCCGCGCGGCGGGCAAAAACAAGGCTCTCGAGCAGCGAATTGCTCGCAAGGCGGTTCTTGCCGTGAACTCCGTTGCAGGAGGTCTCTCCGACGGCGTAAAGACGGGGCATTGAAGTGCGGCTGGCCTTGTCGACGTCGATGCCGCCCATGAAGTAATGCTGAGCCGGCACAACAGGAATGCTTTCCTTTGTCACATCGTAGCCGGCCTCGAGACAGCGGCGGTAAATGTTCGGGAAATGGGAGAGAATCTCTTCCTTTGGAATAGGCGCGAGGGAGAGCCATACATGGGGTGCTCTGTCCTTGTCCATCTCGCGGTAGATGGCGTTTGCCACGACATCGCGCGGCAGCAGCTCGTCGACAAACCGCTCGCCCTTTGCATTGAGAAGCACAGCGCCCTCTCCGCGCACCGACTCGGAAATGAGGAAAGCCTGTCCGGCGCTCTGAGAATAGAGCGTTGTGGGGTGAATCTGTATATAATCGATGTTCTTGAGTTTGATTCTGTGATAAATCGCTGCCGCAAGCGCATCGCCTGTCAGGTGGCTGTAGTTGGTCGAATGCTCGAAAAGTCCGCCTATGCCGCCGGTGGCAAGCACTGTGTAGTCGCCGTGAATGGCGAAGACCTTGCCTTCGGCGTTCTCACAGATAACCCCCGCGCACCAGCCCTCGCCGGGTACCTCGATGATATCCAGCATGGTGTGGTGCTCGAGAAGGGTGACGTTGTCCAGCTTCCGCACAGCCGACAGCAGCTTTGAGGTTATCTCCCTGCCGGTCTGGTCCTCGTGGAAGAGGATTCTCGGACGGGAATGAGCGCCCTCACGTGTGTAGGCAAGCTCGCCGTTTTCCTGTTCGAATTCCACTCCGCAGGCGATAAGGTCACTGATGACCTCGCGTGAGGAGCGGATCATTATATCCACCGACTGCCGGTCATTCTCGTAGTGTCCGGCGCGCATGGTATCCTCGAAGTAGGGGGCGTAATCCTCCTCGTCACGCTGAACGCAGATTCCGCCCTGCGCAAGGAAGGAATCGCTCTTTTCAGCGTCACTCTTGGTTATCATTATTATCTTTTTGTCTCGCGGCAGTCTGAGTGCGCAGTAAAGACCGGCAACTCCGCAGCCGACGATAACAACATCAGCTTTCATTCTTTATTCGCCTCGCTTATTTTGCAAGCTCGAGCATTCTGTCAAGCGGCAGAAGTGCGCGGCGGCGTGTTTCCTCGTCGATGAATACCTCGTTTTGGCCGGTGCGCAGAACGTGCAGCACCTTCTCCGGTGTGTTGAGCTTCATGTCGGCGCAGCAGAAGGATTCGGTGACAAACCAGAATTTCTTTGCGGGATTATTAAGCTCGAGCGGATAGCCCACGCCGTTTTCGGTGCAGATTATGAACTCGCTGCAGTCAAGCTCAGCGGCAAATTTCAGAATATCAGCCGTACTGCCGATATAGTCAGACAGCGCGAGCACGTCAGGCTGGCACTCGGGGTGGGTCAGCACAACTGCTCCGGGGTGAGCCGCCTTTGCCGCGGCAAGCTGCTCAGCTGTGACCGAATGGTGGATCGGGCAGCAGCCGTCATTGAGGATAATATTCTTCTCCGGCAGCTGCTTTGCGACATAGCTGCCGAGGTTGCGGTCGGGAATGAAGAATATATTCCTGTTCGGCAGTGAGCGCACGATTTTCACCGCATTCGATGAGGTTACGCACACATCGCTGCAGCACTTGAGAGCGGCGGTGGAGTTTATGTAGCAGACAACCGCAAGGTCGTCATACTGCTCTCTCAGCTCGGCGATGCGTTCGGTCTGAGCCATGTAAGCCATTGCGCAGTCGGCGTTCATGTCGGGCATGAGCACCGTCTTTTCGGGGTTGAGAATCTTCACGCTTTCGCCCATGAAGCCCACTCCGCAGAAGACGACAACCTCTGCATCGGTTTTCTGCGCGGCTTTGGCAAGATAGAAGGAATCACCGACATAGTCAGCAAGAGCCTGCACCTCGCCCGGGGTGTAGTAGTGGGCGAGAATGACGGCATTCTTTTCAGCCTTCAGGCGGTTTATTTCGTTTATCAGATTATTTTCCATGTTTTTCTGTCCTTAGCCCTGACGGGCGCCTTCGTTCACGACCGGACGATTGAGGATAAATCCTGCGCCGCCGGCATGATGTTTAATGTAAAATTTTCTTTGATGTCAGACAATATTATATTACGCATCTTTACATCTGTCAAGTTATCTGTAAAGTTTTGCGAAAAATGAAAGATAAAATTGTATTCAGCCGGAGCATCAGATGCCGGACAAACCGTACAACGGTGCGATTTACTGCGGCTGAGAAAGCACTTTTGCAGACTATGGGGAATGTTGACATTGCCATGACAAAGGCTTATAATATCCAATATATAATTATATAATGCGCAAGCTGTATGCAGATGCGGCGGTGCGTAAAAACGACCTGCCGCAAAGCGGAGGTCAGGAGAGGAACTGAGCCGACATGGTCTTTTCAAGCCTGTTTTTTGTATACGCGTTTTTTCCTGTATGTATGCTGCTTTACTATGCGTCAAAGAACATAACCTGGCGCAATGTCATACTGCTTATATTCTCGCTGATTTTCTATTCGTGGGGCGAGCCGGTGCTGGTGCTGCTCATGCTGGCAACGGTGACAGTGAACTATTTCCTCGGTCTGCAGATAGACAAGACGAGAGGCACGGCGGCATCAAAGCTTTACATGGCGCTGGCGGTCATGGTATCGCTCGGCTCGCTGGGCTTCTTCAAATACACAGGCTTCTTTGTCGAGACGCTCAACTCGGTGCTCGGCACTGAGATACCTGTGCCGCAGATATCGCTGCCCATCGGTATTTCCTTCTACACCTTCCAGATACTCACCTACGTTATCGACGTCTACCGCGAAAAGGTGCCGGTGCAGCGCTCATTCTGGAAGCTGCTGCTGTACATCTGCTGCTTCCATCAGCTGATTGCCGGTCCGATAGTACGCTACGAGGACGTTGCGGAGGAAATTGACAACCGTCATGCTTCTGCCGAGGATATAACCGCCGGCATAAGACGGTTCATAATTGGCTTCTCAAAGAAGGTAATAATCGCCAACACCTGCGGACAGGCTGCAACCGAGATTCTCGGCGGTGACCTTGCGAGCACCACTGTGCTGTGCGCATGGTACGGCATTATCATGTATACCCTGCAGATTTACTTCGACTTCTCCGCCTATTCCGACATGGCGATAGGCATGGGACGAATGTGCGGATTCCATTACCGCGAGAATTTCAATTATCCCTACATATCAAAGTCGGTCACAGAATTCTGGCGCCGCTGGCATATGTCGCTGAGCTACTTCTTCCGCGATTACATCTACATTCCCCTCGGCGGCAACCGTAAGCATCAGATACTCAACCTTTTTGTCGTGTGGTTCCTCACCGGAATGTGGCACGGCGCAAGCTGGAACTTCATTGTCTGGGGACTTTACTACTTCGTTTTCCTTGTGCTTGAGAAGTTCATTTTCGGAAAATATCTGCAGAAGGTGCCGTTCATCGGACACATCTACCTGCTGCTTGTCGTCATTGTCGGCTGGGTCTTCTTCTACTACACCGATATGTCACAGGCAATAGAGCTGCTCAAGGTCATGTTCGGCATCTCGGGCAATGCCTTCAGCGATGCATTCGCAATAGCCAAGATAAACAACAGCATCATCTACTGCCAGCTTGGTATCATTGCAAGCATACCCTTCCTGCAGTATCTGCGTCAGTTCAATGAAAAGCTGACCACCATCGGTGACCGCCCTGTGCTTGCATCTCCTGCGGCGAAGAGCTTTGGCGCAGTGGCGCAGTTTGCAGCGCTTGCAGTTCTGTTTGTTGTCAGCTCGCTGATGCTGGTCGGCGAAAGCTACAACCCCTTCCTTTATTTCAGATTCTAAAGAGGAGTGAGAGATACAATGAAAAAAGCGTGCTGCACAGCAGTGAATATTCTTTTCTTCCTCTTTATTGCGGTGGTGGGCGTGCTGTTCTACACACTGCCCGACAAGCCCACTGTTTCCGAGAGAGAAAAGCGCGAGCTGGCAAAGTGCCCCGAAATGACACTTGCCGGTCTGCTCGACGGAAGCTATACCGCTGACTATTCGGTATATTTTGCCGATAATTTCCCCTTCCGCGAGCAGCTTATCGCAATATCCCAGCGCATAGATGAATACACCATGGCTACCGACGACGGAGCCAAGATAATCATCGTGCAGGATAACGACAGCGGCGCGGTGGAGGACCTCGGCGAGGAGACTCCGCCTGAGGTTATCGTGCCTCCTGTGACCAGCGGCTCCGATACAGTGACCGACCCGGTCATCGACGAGCCTGAGCAGGATCCCGATGCAGCCTTTGACGATGCCGAGCAGATCAACCAGTCGCTCTACGTTGCAGGCGACACCGTTCTGACGATTGCCTATCAGACCAAGCGCGTACAGCGTGAATACGTCGCAGCAGTCAACGACTTTGCAAAGGAATATCCCGACCTGCAGGTTCACTGCGGAGTTATCCCCATTGCATCGGCGTTCTATCTGCCGGACAAATACCGCACCGAGGCAACCGACCAGAAGATGATGATTGACTACATCTACGAGCGGCTCGACGAGCGTGTAAAGACGGTTGATATCTACTCCGCTCTTGCCAGACAGGCTGACGAATACATCTACTTCCGCACCGACCACCACTGGACAGGTCTCGGCGCGTACTACGCCTATAAGGAGTTCATTGAGAACAACATCGGCGGCACTCCGATGGATATCACCGGCATGAACACCGTTGTCTACGACAACTACCTCGGTACGCTGTACGACAAGGTCGGCGGCGGCGAGGAGATGAGAAACAACCCCGATACCGTCATCGCCTACGATATCGATTCGGTATATCCCTGCGACGTCGAATATTGGGTCGAGCGCGACGGCTCGCACCAGACCGGTCCGCTCATCATCAAGGACCTCAAGAACGACAACAAGTACATGGTCTTCACCAACGGCGACTGGCGCTTCGTCAAGATAACCACCGGTCAGACCACCGGCAGGAAGATAATGATATTCAAGGATTCCTTCGCAAATGCATTCATTCCCTTCCTTGTCACCAACTTTGACGAGATATACGTTGCCGACCCGCGCTACGCACTGCCGTCGCTCAAGTCGATAATTCAGAAGAATGACGTCACCGATGTCCTCTTCCTGACAAACGTCACCAACACCAGTGTTGAGCAGCGCGCAAGCGAATACCGCAGACTGTTCTACATCTGATGAAGGACATCATAACTGAAAAATGACAAAGCACCCCCACATCCGGCCAAGACTGTGGGGGTGTATCAGAATTACAGAGAATTTTTACAAAAGGAGGCTGAATTTACTATGATTACAGATTGCTTTGATATAGAGACAGAGCCGCTTATAGACCTGAAATATTTTTACGGCGAGCCCGGAAATATTGCAGATGTATGCCTGATTATTTTCTCGAAAGAGCTGCTCTCTCTCATGCTCTGCACTTATGAGTGCGAAATGATAGGCGCTATGACCTGCTGTAACGGCGAGATACCGATATACAAAACTGTCTGCAAGGGCAAAACGGTTGCATTCTATATGACCGCAATAGGCTCTGCTCTGGCTTCCGCGCTCTGCTATGAATCAAGCTGGATAACCGGCGCAAAGAAGTTTATCATGTTCGGCTCCTGCGGAAGTCTTGACAGAGAAAAGACGACCGGAAGGTTTGTCGTTCCGACCGAAAGCTACCGCGGAGAGGGCTGTTCATATTACTACGCCCCGCCTGCTGATTACATCACCGTCAGAAACAGCGGAAAGCTTGCCGCAATTTTCGACGAGCTGAAGGTGCCTTACGTAAAGGGAAGGGTATGGACGACCGACTCAATGCTCAGGGAGACAATAGGGCTTGTGTCAAAGCGAAAGGAAGAGGGCTGCATCGCAGTTGAAATGGAGATTGCCGGAGTGCAGGCTGTGTGCGATTTCTACGGTCTTGAGCTGTTCAGTTTCCTCGAGGCGGGAGATGTTCTTGAGGAGAGCGGTTACGAGGTTGAGGGGCTTCAGGCGGCAAATCACAATTCCGGAAAACTGTACATTGCGCTGGAGACCGCCCTGCGCGTATAAGTATGCTGACCGTTGAAATAACAGGGTGAACAGCGCAGGTAAAAATGAAAAACGTAAAATACCGCAGCGTGTTCTGTGCGCCGCGGTGAATAAAGAATGGGGGATTAATTATGAAAATCAAGGTGAATCAGACCGCGGCAGGGCGTCACAGCCAGTACGAGGTGCTGGTCAATGACCAGCCGAAGTACACCGTCGGGGACACGGAGACAAACATTGTTGTGCCCGTCAGAGTGTTTGGTGAGAGTGGCGCTGACGTCGGCTTCGGCGATTCGAACAGAATGGTCGAGGCGGCGGCTTCCTACTCCTTCTGCATGGTGGAAAACAATGCCGACCCTGAGACCGGCGAGGCAAAGTTCTTCGGCGTAAAGCAGAAGGGCAGCAAGGGCAGCGTTTACGACAGCAAGGGCGGGAAAATCGCGCGTTTCCACAGGGTAAAGGATGAGGCGCTGAAAGCTAATTTCGTAATCGAATACGACGGCTATTCCTATGACTGCTACGACAAATCGTCCGGAAAGGTGCGCAATATTTCCGTATATAAAAATGACGTGCAGATTGCCGCGATAGTCAAGCCGCTGCACACGGTTGACAATCTTGACGAGTACTACATTTTCCTGCTCGACGAATACAGCGGACTTGAAAGCATAATCGCTCTCTTTACCCTCTTTTACGACCTGCGCTATTACTCCAACCGCAATGAAAAAACAAAGGGTCAGAAGGTTTATGTGGAATATACCTTTGACAAGAACGAAAGACGCTACAATAAAAACTGGATTGCGGATAACTTCGGCAGGGAAACCGCAGAGGCAATGGAAGAAGAAATGCTCCAGAAGCGAGCTGTGGCGAAAAAGGGCATAAAAAAGCGCGCCGCAATAATCGGTCTGTCCATTCTCCTCGGCTGGATAATCCTGTTTATCGTCCTCGGAATAATCAATAACTATTACGGCGGAATATTCTGATAAGACACAGTCGCGGTAGTCAGCTGCGCCTGTTTATGCTTGTTCGATTCCGGGATTTAATTTCAGGAATACAGGGATTTCTGCATTTACATAGGCAAAAGCAGAAAAATATGCTATCATTAAATTACAATGATTAAAGGAAAAGGGGTGCGGCTGTGAAGTGGAGCTGGGCAGAGCTGTTCGGAAGTGAATATTACATAGAAATCAAAAACAGTGAAAGAAAATACTTCGGTCTGGCTGAAATAGCGCCGGAGTGGGAGAAAAGCGAGTTCTTCAGCAAGACGAATTTCTGTTATAAGCGCACAGTTGTGTTTTGGGATAAAACGACAGTTCGCAAAGTGATAACAGAAGAAAACCGCATGACTGATGATAATGTGATTCACAGCCGTCATTATCAGGAGCATGATACTGAAATCCTGACAGAGCAGCGAGAAATGATTCTGCCGCTTACTGCGCGCGGAAAAAAGAAAAAGGTCACCGCGACAAATATTCTCAGCATAACGCCTTTCGGCTGTCAGTTCTGGTTCAGCCTGAACTCAATTTCAAAAGAACCGTATGCCGGTATGGGTGCCTGTAATCTGAGAAATAATCAGCATCTGGCGATCGGCGAAGAAGAGAGAATCCGTGCGATTTCAACACCTGCAGATTTTCGTTCATTTATAGAAGATTATATTAAAACCTGCCCTGATGATTATTTTGACAGGGTACACCGTATGCAGACAGAAAAGCACAAAACGGTGAAATACCGCCCGGGAGATATTTTCAGAGCAGAGGTCGACCGCTTCCATTACTGCTACGGGCTGATTACCGGAGAAATCAAAAAGATACAGCAGTGGGCGCAGCTGCCGCAGAGACATAGTCTGCGTTCGCTTATGATGGTGCCGCTGATGATCCGCTTTTATGATCGGCTCACTACTGACAGAGAACTAAAGGCGGAAGACCTGAAGGATATTCCGCTGGGTAGGGTCAGAATATGCGGAGATAATGATATTATCTGGGGAACTCACCCGATAGTTGACCGAAAGAGACTCACTGCTGATGATGTGGAATTTAATCTTGTATGCACAAAATTCCTGACAGAAAACAAACATTGTACAGTGTTCTCGCAGGATATGATGCTGGTAAATGAAAAGCTTTCGGAAAAGCCCAGGGAATACAGCGTTTATGTTGAGTGGGGAACGGCATCAACGGTTTTGCCGTATTCTCAGCTTTCGGATAAATTGAAGGAGTACCTGAATGACTATAGATCACCCCACGGCGGAGTGTCCATAGGTATTCGTCCGTCGGCGGTGATGTTTTCTGAAAGCAGGAATGAACAGCATTATGAGTACAGGTATAATCTGCAGGAAAAGCATAATCAATATATTAAAGACGAGCTGTTTGCCTGCCTGAATTTGCCCTCTGATGCCGGATTTGATGATTTTGCGGAAAAATTCGGCGGAATGAGCAGGTCTGACATAGCTGAAAGAATAGCCGGTGAAAACAGGTAGTGTTTATTAATGTATTAAGAAAGGTAATCCTTTGATCGGAATAAATCAAATACACGCAGCGCCTGTCTCCGTTGGGAGGCAGGCGCTGCTGCATAAAGGTAAAACAATGAAGGGTCAGGGATTATTCAAAGATAAGCTCAATAGTATCCTCGGTGTGATATGTTGCGTTGAAGGCATCGTCGTAGGTTACCAGAGTCATATGAAGAACGTCCGGCTGGACATAAAGCTGGGTTGCCTCATATTCATACAGGTTCAGGTAACGTCCGTCTTCAAGCTGAACGGGATCGTTGATGGAACCGCCGGCATTTCCGGTAAAGGATTCCATGCCGGGCACATCAAACTGCAGTCCCCACATGGGACCAAAGCCCTTGCCACCGTCCTTGGGTGCTTCGGTGGTGATGTATTCAACATCGACATAAACTGCGGTGGCGGTGCAGTAAGCATTGCGGATCACTATCTCATAGCCGTCAAAAATAAACTCGGTGGGACCGTTGTAGAAACGCGCGGTCTCGTCAAGCTTGTTCTGCTCAAGAGTGAAATTGAGCGAGAAATTCTCAGCGAGCTCAAATTCGCCTGATGCCAGCAGCTCTTCGGCATAGCTGCGACCGTTGTTGGGAGTGCCGCAGACTATATCTATGGAATTGACCGGAATGAAGCCCTCCGAGCGCAGACGCTCAGCATCTGCCTGCAGATTTTCGACCGAGCTCTCATCTGTAACGACTGCAAAGGGAGCAAGTCCGCGCAGCACAACGAATTCCATGCGGCATTCGCTGCTGCCGTTTTCGGGCAGCTCACCGAGCAGCATACATTTTGTGGTGTCTGCTTCGAGGATAAAGTCAGAAAAGTTGCTGGTGGTGCGCTGGTGTGCTCTTTCCTCACCGAAATATACACCGCTGCAGATGACGTAGAGGTTTTCGCTGTCTTCAAGATTCTCAATAGTCCAGTCGATGGCAAAGGTCTTGCCGAGGTTATCGTAAAGTGCTTCGTTTACAGTGAAGCTGACGGTGCTGCCTTCGTACCGGGACGCGACCGACTGAAGACCGTTGGTAATGCTTTCGTTGGTTTCTTCGCCGTTTGAAAAAAGATTGAAGAGACCTGAGCCGGCAGCAGCTGCAGCAGCGGTGACCGACAGGGCAAGGCATACAATAACAGCTATAGCGGCTACATATGCTTTTTTGCTGAATTTTCTGTTCATAGTTACTCTTCCTTTCTCGCTGTTCATAATTCGCTGAGCGAGCCACGGGTCTTCGTTCAGTCCGGACAGCCGGCGGTCGACAGCGCTCAAAAAGAGTTGTTTATGCTGTTTTTCATTCATAAAAATCGCTCCTTTCAATGCTTCGGCGAAGTCTCTCTCTGGCTCTTGTCAGCCGTCCGGAAACAGACGACTGGGAAATGCCGAGCGAATCTGAGATTTCGATTGTGCTCATATCCTGATAATAGTAAAGAAGTATGACCTCACGCAGCTTCCGCGGCAGATTCATCACCGCAAGGGTGAGAGCCTCATCGTGCTCTTCAAGGTCAGCAGACGGTTCGGGAAGCATATCCGGCGTGACCTCGCGCGAAACGAAGCGTGACCAGCCCGAGCGGTTGATATCGCAGCAGGTGTTCATGGCTATTTTCATAATCCATGTCTTCTCGCTGCACTGCCCGTGAAAGGAATCGAGACTCCGGTAGACCTTGAGAAAGGTCTCCTGCACGGCGTCCTCTGCCAGCGTTCTGTCGCTCAGGTGGAGATAGCACATTCGCAGGAGCGGCAGCTGATACTGACCGACTATGCGCTCAAATATAAGATCACGCTCCCTTGTGTCGTCAGGGCCCTTGACTTTGGTCATGTGCTTCACACCTCCTTACACCTGTATAGACGGGCGGTTTTCAGAAAATATCGTATAATGAATAAAAAATATAATATTTTCTCAGCAGATGCAACTGCGAGGGGATTGTTTCCTGATTTTACCGGTACCCTGTATTACTTTGAAATGGATACTTAATATGCATCAGGCAATCAATGGACGATTAATAAAACATAAAAAGCGGAGTGAATTTCACTCCGCTGCTTTCAGTTTTCAGACAGATATGTTTCTTTGGTCAGTCGGCGTTATCCTCACCAACTGGCCACGTGTTAAAAATAGCACTCAATCCGTTTTTACAAGCTTCATCATAGCATTCCAAAGAATCAGGTAAATCAATATAGGACAGCCGTTGTGCTTCCCATATATCTTCAGTTTTTATATATGTCCAGTTTTCGCCATTGATGTAATCTTTGGCTCTGTTGAGTGCGTCTTTTTGCGTAGAGGCTTTTACCCAACAATTAATGTATGCGCCGCCAAACTCGTTGCTTTCAGGATTGTTGCGGCTTGGAACGGCTTCTATCATTAAGTAGTAAATCACCATTTAAATCTCCTCAGATTATGCGATCTGTCTTTATTATATTTACAGACCCGAGCAAAATCAAGAGTATAAATCTCTTGTGTTTACAGATAATAACATCGAAATCTGTAGACAAAGGAGTTTTATTCATATATGAAAGCAACTGGAATAGTCAGAAGAATCGATGACCTCGGTCGAGTGGTCATTCCGAAGGAAATACGCCGCACCATGCGTATCCGCGAGGGCGACCCGCTGGAGATTTACACCGACAATGACGGCGAGGTTATTTTCAAGAAGTATTCGCCAATCGGCGAGCTGTCGCCGTGGTCGGCGCAGTATGCTGAAGTGCTGTGCAAGAATGTCGGCTATCCGGCGCTTATCTGCGACAGAGACCATGTCGTTGCGGCGGCTGGCGTTTCGCGCAAGGAGTATCTCGAACGCAGGGTTTCACCGGCTCTCGAGGAGCTGATTGAAGCGCGGCGCTCCTACACCTCTCAGCCGAACGAGCACGAGCTGTATCCCGTCGAAGGGCTCGAGCGGCGGGCGGTTGTAGTATTCCCTGTGCTTGCGGCAGGTGATATCAACGGTGCGGTCGTGCTGCTGGAAAACGATGCCGGCACTCCGCCGAAGGATACCGAAATCAAGCTGGCACAGGTGGCTGCAGGCTTCCTCGGCAAGCAGATGGAGGAATAATCAATAAAAGCAAATACGGCACACACCCTGAAAGCAGGATGCGCGCCGTATTTTTATTTACTTAATGTAATAATTGGTTGCAATATTACAAAAAACAGACCGGAGCTTAGTTCTCGATGACCTCAACGAGTGCGTTGTAGTATATGTAGCGCTTGCCGTCGAGATGGAAGAGTACCTTGGATTCGTTTTCCTCGATATCGATTCTGCCGGTGTAGGTTGCGATGAGGGTACCGTCGTAGGTGTAGACGTTGACGGTACGGTTGAGACCGCCTGCCATTTCGCTCTCCCAGGTCTTGCAGGAGCGCTGCCATGTTGCACAGCCTGTGCAGCCTGCGAGCATCATGGAGCAGAAGAGAGCAGCCAGAAGAATGCAGGCCATGACGATTTTGGAGGTACGCTGGTTTTTCATAAGAAGATTACGCATGATTTTTCTTTCCTTTCAGATTGTATTTTGATTATTTCCAGATGAGACAGCGGCTGTCCCATTGTTCTGCGGTGATAAATTATTGCCGGAAAAGTATCAGCGCCCTGCAGAAGCCCGCAGGGCGCTGATGTCGCCCTTGGACGACTTCCCGGTATATTCAGGAGCCGTCGGGTCGTCTGCCTCTCGTTCCACAGCCCCAAAAGAATCGTTTGTCTATGGTACTTATTCTACCATGGCAGAGGGCTGTGTACAATGAGAAGGTGCGCACGATACAGCGCAGTAACGTGCGTACAGAGAATGTTACCGGGAATTTCCCGGAAATCTGGGGCTGTGCGTTATTTGACGGTGTTTCTGCCGTCGAGTGTCTGGTTCAGAAGATACATCGCCATCTCGGCGCAGACCTTCGGTACGCCGTGGTCGTCGCGCGAGTTGCGGTAGGCGCCGTTGGTCACAATGACAACGCCCTCGTTAGCCTCCTTGTCGTAGGCGGCAAAGGCGAGCACACCGTAGGCGACACCTGTGTGGAAATAGAGCTCACGTCCGTAGAGCGAGTCGCTGTGGCGGATGACAGTGCACTGGTCGTACTGCTTGAGCTCAAAGCGGACCTGCTCCATGTCGGCAACCGTTTCGGGAGCGAGATACTGTCTGCCGTCGTATTCGCCGTCGCGCAGGAGTATGCAGATGAGCCGTGCAAAGTCCTGTGCGCTGATGGTCAGACCGCCGGCAAATACAGTGCAGTTGGCGGCAGGCTTGTCGAAATCCTGGCGCAGAAGCTGCTGCTTTACGGAATTTGAGACCGATTTGTTGCCGTAGTAGAGGGTGGCGATGTTTTCGGTATCGTCAAGCAGACGTGCATAGAATGATGCATCAATGCCGAGGGGGTCGAAGAAGTGCTCGTCGGTGTAGTCGTGCATCATGGTGTCGGTAAGCACCTCGACGATGCCGCCTGCGACTCTGATGCCGCCGTTGCTGTATGCCCAGCTTTCGGTCGTGCCCGGTCTTGCTGAATTGAAATATGACTTGCGGTCCTGTATGTAATTCTGAAGCGAACGTCCGGCGATGGAAGCCGAATCGTTGAAGGTGGCGGTGTGGGTGAGAATGTCGCGCAGGGTGGTGACATGGCTTGTGTATGACGGGTTGCCCACCCTGTAGCCAAGCTGGTCGGTCAGCGAGCCGTCAAGGTCGAGCTCGCCGTCCTCGTGGGCGCGCATTGCCGCCATGCCGATGAGAATCTTGCTCAGTGAGGCAATTCTTATCTTGGTGTCGTCGTTGAGCATTCTCTTGCTGGCGAAGTCAGCGTAGCCGTAGGAGTATGTGTTGGTAACATAGCCGTCGTTGATAACGGCAATCTGTACCGCTGTGCAGTCGTAATCAACCGCAATGGAGTCAATGACCTCCTGTGTCTTGCTGTCGAGCGGCTGTATCTCCGGCACCGGCTGAAGTACAGGCTCGGGGTCGGTGCTGCTGACCGTGTCGGAATCTGAAACCGGCAGGACAACGGGGGTGTCATCGCTGTTGAAATATGAGGAGATGGCACTCAGGTCAAGTCCCGACAGCACATCGCGGTCGGTCAGTATATATATTCCGGCAAGGGCTGATGCCGCCGCCATGACAACGGCAATGAGCACCTTGAGTACCTTTATTGTCTTTTTCAGCTTTTTCATTGGGTTGATGTTCCTTTCCGGAAAGATGGTCAGAACGGAAGATAGCCGTTGTCCTGAAGGTATCTGGAGATGGTTGATGAAAGCTGTTTTATTGTGTTCTCGTATTCCTTCCACATACTTCGCGCGCAGTCAATGTCTCCGGCGGCGCTGGCTTTTTCCAGCCGCAGTGCAAGTCCGCCGGCATCATAGGCGCCGATGGTGTTGAGCACACCCTTGAGTCCGTGTGATTCGATGCGCAGAGCCGCCATATCGCCTGAGTCAAGAAGCTGACGCTCTGTTTCGAGCGCTTTATCAAGCTCTCTCATGGTCAGGGAAAGCGCCTCGGCATAAAGATCAAGGTTTCCGCCCATGCGCTCGAGGGCATCATGCACCGTAAGTCCCGGGTATGAGCGGGAGACATCTGCGGCGGCAGGGGCTTCGTCAGCGCCCTCGCATATCATCTCAGGCGGCAGCCAGCGCAGAAGCTTTTCGGCAAGCTGACCGCGCAGAAGCGGCTTTGTGAGGATATCGTTCATGCCGGCGCCGGTGAGCAGTGCAGCGGCTGCCTGCGTGGCATTTGCAGTAAGCGCTACGATGGGGGTATCAATGTTGAGCCCTGAGGAGCGTATCCTGCGGCAGGAGGTTTCGCCGTCCATTACAGGCATCATATGGTCCATCAGTATCATATCGTATTCAGACGAGCAGGCACGTTCAAAAGCCTGCTGTCCGTTTGCGGCGGTGTCGGGGCTGATGCCGAATTTTTTCAGCATTCCGGTGGTCACCATCAGGCTGACCTCGCTGTCGTCAACGACAAGAAGCCGTGCGTCCGGTGCGGTGAAGCTGTATTCCGGCTCATCAGCCGAAGATTCGCCCTCACAGGCGGTCAGCGGAAGCATGACAGTGAAGCTGCTGCCCTCGCCCGGCTCGCTGACAAGTGCGATTCGTCCGCCCATCATGTCAACTATCGATTTGGTGATGCGCAGTCCGAGACCTGAGCCTTCGGTGGAGCGTTCAAGAGAGCCGTCCAGCCGCTCATAGGCTGAGAAGATGCGCTGGTGGTCCTCCGGCGCAATGCCTCTGCCTGTGTCGGAAACGATAAGGCGGAGCATTTCGGTGCCGTCGTGGCTGCCGGTCGAAACGTGCAGCGAGACATAGCCGCTGTCGGTGAATTTTACGGCATTGTTGAGCAGGTTGATGAGCACCTGTCTGAGCCGCTGCCCGTCACAGAATATATATTCAGGTAAAGTGCCGTCGGTTTCGAATATGAAGTCAAGTCCCTTGCGCTCTGCGGTGAAGGACATCATTCCGCAAACCTCGTCGAGAAGCGTCCCGAGTGGGCAGTTGGCAGGGGTGAGGGTGAATTTTCCGGCTTCGATGCAGGAGATGTCGAGTATATCGTTGATTATTCCAAGCAGATACATACCCGAGCTGCTGACCTTTTCGAGACAGCTGTGAATCTCGGTCGGGTCGCTGCTGTCAAGCGCGAGCGAGGTCATTCCAAGAATGGCGTTGATGGGGGTGCGTATCTCATGGCTGACGCTGGAGAAAAACTCGCTCTTTGCCGAGTTTGCCTCGTAAGCGTCGCGCAGGGCGTCCTTGGGCTCGCGCTCCATGCGGCTGCGGCGAAGCGCCATCTTGAGCACACCGAGCAGGAGGTAGATATATGCCGTTTCCTGCTGAGTCCATGTTTCGGGCGCATTGCGCTTCTCAAGCCACAGTACAGCGCGTGAGCCGGTCTCTGCTGAAACACGTCCGGCGCACACTGCTGATGGCTCGCCTGAAATCAGGGAGGCCTCAGGCTGTCCTGTCAGGATTATACAGCTCTTTTCGTCGAGCTTTTTCTCTATTGCAGCGAACTCGTCAAAGGGAATGTCGGTGCGCACACTGTAGCCGTCGTTGTCACCGTCAGCTGTGCAGAGGCAGATGCTGTTCCATGTTCCTGTTTCGTTGTCAGCAACAAACAGGGCGGCGCAGTCGGTCTCGAGCAGACGTGCAGTTTCACTGACGGCAAAGTATACACCGTCGAGCGTACCCTGACTGTAAGCGCAGACAAGGCAGATACTTATCAGCAGCTCGCGGCGGCGGTTACGCTCGTGCAGTTCATCGAGCATGGAGTGCCGATCGTCAGAATCGGGAGAGAGGGCTGTCCCCTCGTGAAAAACGGTGTATAACGTCATACCGTCAAAGGTGTCGGCAGAGGCACTCAGACCGCAGGCGGCGAGACGTTCATGATCGGCAAGAAGCTGAGGAAGATCTTCCTTTCCGAAGCCGGAAAGCAAAGAAGCAGCATGGCTGTTGAGCCACACGTCGCCGTCGGGCAGAATAACCGCGGCGGCAGCCTCGATATGCTCGAGTATATTCAGTTTTTCCGGCAGGCTGGTCATAGAAAATACTCCTCAGACAATAGTGGATATAATTGCATATACAAAGTAAATAATAACAGATATATCTGCGCAAATCAATACGGACAGCACTCATTGGAGGGTATAAAAAAAGAAAAATCCCCCGATATCGGCTGACAGCGGGGGAGAGGCGGCAGAACAAAAGCCCGGCTTCGCAGGAGGGTATCCGGCGAGGTCGGGCTTGCTGTTGTTTATTTGCCGCTCAGAGTGCAATTACTGCGGAATGATGAGCAGAATGCAGGTCAGCAGGCAGAATGCGATGTAAAGGAAGTTGAGCGGAGAAATTGCGAAGCGCAGGGTCTTTGCTCTGAGCTTTGTCTTCTTCGGCTCGCCGGTGCCGGGCAGGCTGATCTTGCCCTGAACACCGAAGACGATGAGCAGAATGACAGAAAGCGGAATGAGTGCAAAGACAACGAGGATCGAGAGTACATCGTAGATGCCGGTGAGACCGGGCAGATACTCATAGACCATCTCGCCCATGACCGACCATGTGTTGTTGATCATGTGGATAAGCACAGCGCACCAGATGGAGCCGGTCTTGACGGTGACGTAACCGAGTACCATACCGATGAGAAGTGCGTACGGTCCCTGATAGAAGTTCATGTGCATAAGACCGAAGAGTGCGGCGGTGATGAATATTGCCCACCAGTTGCCGTATTTCTTCAGCGAGCCGAGAATGACGCCGCGGCAGACGAATTCCTCACCGAGCGGTGCGAAAACGCAGGTGCCGAGTGCATAGAAGATTGCGCCGAGCGGGGAAGCAAAGGCGGCATTTGAAGACTCGGCAAAGAGCTCGAAGATGTAGCCGAGGTCAACTGCGGTGATGTATTCAGATGCGATCTGATAGGCATAAGCCCAGATGTAGAGCAGACCCATGCCGATGCCGCAGGCAGCGAACATGAACTTTGCGCTGAAGCCTGTGCCCGGTCCGAATATCTTGCCGCGCAGACCGCGTGCCAGAGCGAATATTGCAAAGGGAATGATATAGGTCAGAACGAAGAAGCAGTAGCCGATGTTGTCGGTTATGCCGGAGAGAGCGTAATACTTGCCCTCGGGGTCGCTGTAGCTGTTGTAGTAGAAGTCTTCAACAGCTCTCAGACCGCCGTCGTTGAATACTGCGGTGACCTCTTCCGGAATAGCAACGAACATTGCAATCTGGTTGATGTATCCGCCGAGGAAGTTCATTATAACGGCGAAGAGAATCATCATGATGCCGACGAGAGCGGAATTGATGTTGAACTCCTTGCGCTTCTGCTTTTTGATGGCCTTTATTTCCTCTTTGGTCAGCTCAGGCTCAGGCACTGCCGGAGTCTCAGACGCTGCCGGAGCGGCGGTTACTGCCATTTCAGCCGAGGAATAGGTCGGAGCAGCGGTGTGAGTGTCCTCTGCCGGTGTTTCTGCTGCCGGAGCAGCGGTCTCAACAGCCGCCGGAGCGGCCGACTCGGTCGAGTAGGTGGGTGCGGCAAAACCGGCTACGGTGTCGGCATTTGCATCGTTTACCTCGGGAATTGCGGACGGAAGGTTGGTGTTTTCCATACTGATTACCCCTGTTTCAGATTATTTTGCCCGTTATCAGACGGCGGTGCGGATAAAATCTGCGCGCCGCGATTTAGCAAGTTAAATCAAATTATAGCACGACAGAAATATATTGTAAATAGAAAACAGCGTGAAGTTTTCATGCCGCCCGAAATTTATGCACCTGCAGACGTGTGTTATTAATTATTGCAATGAAAACAGCACCCCGCACTGCGGTGAGGTGCTGTTGAAGCTTTTCTGTTATGACTGCGTCTGACTGAGCTCCTGAGCCTTCTTCTGACTGTTGATGAGCTTGCGGCTGACAATGAAGTAGCATATCATGTTTGCCGCCATTGCGCAGAACCACGATGACGGATAGGAGAGGTAAAGCACATTGAGCTGGGGGAAGAGTGCGAAGATGGTGTAGATGTAAACGATTCTCAGACCGCATACACCGACGATGGATATAATCATGGGCTCGAGTGACCTGCCCATTCCGCGCAGACCGCCGGCGAAAACCTGCATGAGTGCGAAGATGGCGTAGGTTCCGCCGTTGATGAGCAGACGGTAGACACCCTGATCGATGACCTCGGGGTCGGAGTTGTATATGCTCAGCAGCTGACGCCCGAAGGTGAGGATCAGTGCGCCCATACCGACCGAGATGACCACCGAAGCGATGCTGCAGACGGTTACGACCTTGCGTATGCGGTGATATTTTCCAGCGCCGACGTTCTGTCCGGTGAAGTTTGTCGAGGCATCGGCAACACCTGCGACCGCGGCGTTCATAAAGCCCTCGATGCTGACAGCGGCAGTGTTTGCCGCCATGACTATCTCGCCGAAGGAGTTGATTGAGGACTGAATGAGAACATTCGAGATGGAGAAGAGCGAGTTCTGTATGCCGGCGGGCATTCCTATGCGCATTATCTCGCCGAGCTTGCGCCAGTGGATCTTCAGCTGGTTAAGATGCAGCTTGCAGCAGCCCTCTGTGTGGCAGAGGCTTGTTGTCATCAGCACCGAGGATATCATCTGCGAAATTACGGTTGCGAGGGCAACACCTGCAACACCCATATTGAACAGAATGACAAACACAAGGTTGAGACAGACGTTGATTATTCCAGAGAAGGTCAGGAAGTAGAGCGGACGCTTTGTATCACCGACAGCGCGGTGGATAGATGCGCCGAAGTTGTAAAGCATCATGAAGGGCATACCGGCGAAGTAGATGCGGATATACAACACCGAGCGGTCAAGAATGCTTTCCGGAGTTCCCATCATTCTGAGCATCGGTGTGGATACAAGCATACCGATGGTGCAGACAATAATGCCGCAGATTACGCTGGCAAGAATCGATGTGTGGACGGTCTGTCTTACGTCCTCCTCTTCGCCTGCGCCCTTGTGCTGGGCGACTGAGACACCTGTACCGAGGGAAAGACCCATGAAAATATTGGTGACGAGGTGGATTATGGACGAGGTTGCGCCGACAGCCGCCAGTGCGCCGCTTCCGTCGGCATCAAACTGACCTACGATAGCCATATCAGCGGCATTGTAGAGAAGCTGAAGCACATTTGTGAGAACGACCGGAGCGGCAAATTTGATTATCTTGCCGAGCAGCGGTCCGCGTGTCATATCTATTTCGTTTCGGTTGGCCACGTGTTTTACGTCCTTTCCGGCGGTTGTAATTCCGCCGTTTTATTATATTGATTAAGCAATAGGCAGAAAATAAGCGATTAAAGTACATGATATCACTTTATCAATCTGCTTGCAAGGGCAATTGTTGCGCAGATGGGTGCATTGTGCGTGACGGAACTGATGCGGCACGATGTGCATAATCGGCTTGTATGCTGTCATATTGATTGACTGATTACAGCTTTCAGGGAGGGCGGATAATGTCTGGAATTATTGATAATCTTGCTGAAAAGCTAAGCGAGCTGCTCTGGGGTCCGTGGACGGTGGGGCTTGTGATTATTTCAGGAATCTGGTTCAGCATGACAAACGGCTGGATTCAGCTTCGTCCGCGGCTGTGGCTGGGCGAAATAATACGTTCGCTGCACCGTCCTGAGAACAGTTCAGGGGGGATTTCTCCGCTGCAGAGCGCGACCGCATCGCTTGCGGGAACGCTGGGGACGGGAAATATCGTCGGTGTGGCAACGGCGCTGACTCTGGGCGGTCCGGGCGCGATATTCTGGATGTGGCTGGCTGCTGCGGCAGGTATGATGGCGGCTTATGCCGAGACAGTGCTGGGCATAATCTACCGTCAGCGCGACAGCAGAGGCGAATGGCTGGGCGGTCCGATGCTCTATATGGCGAATGGTCTGGGGCTGCGTAAGCTTGCCGGAGTGTGGGCGCTGTTCTGCGCTGTTGCAGCATTCGGTGTGGGGAATCTGACGCAGGTCAATTCCATAGCCCACAGCGCGAGCGTTTCGTGGGGAGTGCCTCCGCTGGTGACCTGCGCTGCTGCCGCACTGCTTGCCGCGCCTGCGATACTGCGCGGAGTGAGCTCGGTTGCGCGGCTGACCGAAAAGCTGATACCATTTATGACAGCGGCATATATCATTGCCTGTCTGGCTGTGCTGGCAGTGAATTTCAGGCAGATTCCTGCGGCATTCGGAGCTATATTTTCCGGAATATTCACTCCTTCCGCGGCAGGCGGCGGAGTGCTCGGCGCAATGATGGCGGGTGTGCGGCGCGGCATTTTTACAAACGAAGCCGGACTGGGCTCGTCGGTGCTGGTGCGTTCATCAGCAGATACAGACAGCCCGTGCGCACAGGGAATGTGGGGCATATTCGAGATATTCGTCGACACGATTGTTATGTGTACGCTGACTGCGCTTGTCATTCTCACCGGCGGTGCAATGTCTCTTACCGGCAGTGACGGTCAGCCGCTTGACGGTGCGGCACTGTCTGCGGCAGCCTTTGAGCCGGTGTTTGGAAGGTTTTCCGGCAGCTTTATCACCGCGGCGCTGATGCTCTTTGCCTTTGCCACGATTATCAGCTGGAGCTGCTGCGGAGAGAGGGCATTCGGCTACCTGTGCGGTACGAGATATTCGTGGATTTACAGAACGGCTTACGTGCTGGCGATTATACCGGGTGGTCTGGTGAAGGTGCGCACTGTCTGGGCGCTTTCGGATATACTCAACGGGCTGATGCTTATTCCGAATACTGTTGCGGTACTGCTGCTGTGGCGGAGCGTTTCACAGCAGACGGCGGAATATACCGGAAAACGGCTGCCGCCCCGGCTGTTATTCAGCGGAAAGGGCAGACCGGAAAGAGAAAAAATGCAGGTGTATTTATAAATTTCCGCACAAACCGAAACGGACAGCCCTGAGGCTGCCCGTTCCGGTGTTGAAAAAAGAGTATATATTGGGGATAAGACATAAGCTTTTTCGGGGCGTGTCAGCCGCGACACGCAAGGGGGATCAGTTCTGCATCTCAATGAGCTTGACCGTCACATCGAATACAGTGGCAACGCCGCTCTCATAACGTGCGATGGTCAGTGTGATCTCATCGCCGACAGCCTTGTCAGCAAAGTGAGACTTGAGTGCATCAGGGGTGGGGGTGGGCTCGCCCTCTGCGGCAACGATCATGTCATTGACACGAACCTTTGTGCCGACGAAGGAGCTGTAGTCCTCGATGGTGTCGATTACCAGACCGGCAGTATACTTGTCGTCGATGGCAAACTGCAGCTCAAGAGCCATGATGGTGATGCCCAGACCGGGTGTTCCGCTCTGCGGCTGGGCATTACCGTCGTCCTCCTCTTCACCGCCGTTTTCAGGAGCGGCAAAGAAATCGTCAAAATAATCTTCAAGACCGCCGTCGGGAATTCCGTCAGCCGGAAGCTCTCCGAAGGTGTCATCGTAAACATAGAAATTGTAAACATCTCCGCCCTGGGTTTCGCTCTGGGCGGGAGCTTCGGGTTCCTTTGTGCCGAGAATGCCAAGAAACTGCAGACCGGAAATCCACACCAGTACGCAGGTGAAGATGACGGTCAGACCGGCTATGCTTCCAACGATCCACATACATACGCGGGCGGCAGTGCTGAAGCGGTGTCTGCGAACGGTGCGTACCTTTGTAGCGGGGTCGGGTCTGGTTGCTGTGGTATAGGTAGGAGCCTCGGGAATCTCCTCCTGTGAGCTGTTCGGATAGGTATATTCGTTGTTTTCCATCAGCTGATTATGTCCCTTGGGACACTTCCCTTTCTTTTTTCTCTCTTTTTCACACATCTCTTTTTCAACACAGATCCATTGATCTGATTATAGTATAAACGTTTTTTGTGTTGCTAGTGTGAAAATTTCGGATATTTTTATTTTATTTTTCAGAAAATAAAATACCGGCCGCAATATCATGCAGCTGATATTACTGCGAGTATATTACGGTCGGTGGTTTTTATGAAAATTATTATCTGAGAGACCAGCGCAGAAGCTTGGTTACGTCCTCAGTGGGAGCAACGCCTGACATTGTCTTTCTCGAAAGACCGAAGTTGGGCGGGCGCTTGCCCAGATTGTGGCAGTCGCTGCCGAGAATGACGGGATATCCGCCGCTTATCAGCTTTTTGATAAGCTTTTTGGCATGGCGGTTGGCAAAGCCCTCGTTGTTTATCTGGAATATAGCCGGATTAAGCTGGAGAATCTCTGCGTAATCGGCATCGGTGAAGATTTCTGCGTAGCGGTCAAGGTGAGCTATCACCGGTATGAGATTGTAATTATAGGCGATATTCTCGATTTCCTCGACAGCCCAGCGCCGGAAGGGCTTGTAGGGCAGCTCGAGCAGAATAAAGGGCGATTTGCCCATGGTGAGGCGCTCGATGCCCTCCACCTCGGAAACGTCGTGCTCAATGGCTATCTCGGCACCAAGTTTGACCTTGGGTACCGGCATACCATCGGGCAGTGCGGCTGCGACACGTTCAACAGCCTGACGGCGGCGCTCAAGGAAATCCTGAACGCTGTCTCTGTGGGCGCGGAAGTGAGGCGTTGCAAAGACGGTGCGTACACCCTGTTCGTACTGCATCGAGAGCAGCTGGAGGGTGGTTTCGACGCTGTCAGAGCCGTCATCGATATTAGGGAGAACGTGGCAGTGGAAATCCACCGCCAGTATATTCTCGTTATCAGTTGGTTTTCTTTTCGCCGTATCCATAGCCATAGCCGTAATCTCCGTAGGAACTGTCGCCCGGCTTTACATCGGTCAGAATAAGACCCATGAGGTTTGCCTTGGCGGTCTTTATGCTCTGAATGGAACGCTCCAGTTCAGGGTACTTTGTCTTGTTCTGTCGTGCGACCAGAAGAACGCCTGCGGCATCAGCAGCAAGAAGCATTGCGTCAGCAACGAGGTTGACAGGGGGAGAATCGATGAAGATGAAATCATACATATCATCGAGCTGTTTGAAGAGGTCCTCAGTGGTTGCCGAGCCGAGAAGCTCAGAGGGGTTGGGAGGTGTAGGTCCTGCAGGGAGGAAATCAACACCCATTATTGCGTTGGGAATTATTGCATCTTCGAGATTGTCAAGTCCTGCAAGCACGCGGGAAAGACCGCGCTTGTTGACCTTTCGCAGAATCTTGTGAATGGTGGCGTTTCGCAGGTCGGCATCAACAAGCAGAACGCGCGCACCGGTCATTGCAGTGGAAACTGCGAGGTTGACGGTGGTGGTGGACTTGAGCTCGTTGGGCGAGCCGCTGCTGATTATGATAGCGCCGCGCTTTGCCGAAGCCATGGAGAACATGAGGTTGGTTCTGATCATGTTGTAGGATTCGGTGACAGCGAAGGGTGAGTTGCGGTTGAGCAGCGTATATTCGGTGATCATCTTCTGGTTTGAGGAGTTCTTACCGCGGTTGAGCTTTGCATTTGCGCGCTTGAGCTCAGCAGGAATCTTGAGATCCTTGATGCTGAAGAAGTCGGGGATCGTGCCGACGACAGGAATATTGCAGCGCTGTGTGACGTCCTTTTCATTCTTGACGGTGTTGTCAATGAAATGAAGGAAGATGAAGAAGGCTGCAGAGCAGAAAATACCTGCGATAAGTCCGAGAGCAGTCAGCTTGGTTACGCTGGGCTCGGAGGGCTCCTCGCTTACCTTTGCGTAGCTGAGAATGGTTACCGAACCGCCCTTGATGACGTTTTCAATGACAGTGGGAGCAAGAGCTGCATAGCCGTTGCAGATGTTGGCTGAAAGCAGCGGGTCGGGAGTGGTTGCTGTTATGCGCATGACCTCGGTGTTGTTTACGTTGGTGAACTCGAGGAAGTTGAGAATCTGCTCTGTGGTGTAGGTATCGCTGACCTTTATTTCAGAAAGCAGAGCGGTCATTATCTCGTCGGTCTGCAGAATGACCATGTAGGTATTGACCAGCTTCTGGGAAGCGTTGATGTCGTTGACGTTGACGTTGTTGCTCTGGTTGTTGTTTGTATTGGAAACATACAGCTCAACATACGACGAATACATCGGCGTCATGATGAATGACGAGAAAATAAAGGCAACGATAGCACAGAGGATACCGATAGCCGCAATGGTCTTTATATTGCGCTTGATTATGAGCAGCAGGTCTTTGATATTAATTTCAGTTTCCACTTGGATTCCTCCCGTTTTATCTGATGTGAAGAACAGGTGTCTTGATTCGGTTATTGAATACAGCCGCACATATACAGTATGCGCGACATACGACATACATTGATTATTATATTACATACAGGGGGATAAAGTCAATCGGCTTTTGACAAAAGGCGGACACAAGGGATATTTTCATGCCTTATATATTAATTCAGGGGCAGAAAATGCTCAGTATTAATACTATTGAATAATAAAATAAGGTATGACCGCAGCGGCCGGGCAAAACTGAAAAAAGTGAAACATATCACGCGGTCTGAATTGCATGAAAAAAGGGAGGCGCTTCGTTGTGAAGAGACTCCCTTTTGTCTGTATGGTTTTTTTGCGTTGCAGCTGCAGAGGCTTTACTCTGCCTGTGCAGAAGTTGCTGCAGCAGTTGTTGTAGTTGCGGTAGTAGTTGTTGTAACTGCCTGCGCTGTGGTTGTGGTAGTGACCGCCGCTGCAGTTGTTGTTGTTGTTCTTATCGGTGCCGCGGTGGTGGTTGCGGGTGCCGCGGAAGTGGTGGTAGTGGTGGAAGTTGCTGCTGTGCTGCCGGTGGTTGCTGCAGTTGTTGTTTCAGCTGCCGGAGCAGCTGCCTTTGTCGTTGCCGTTGTCGTAGAGACAGCAGCTGAAGCAGTGGTTGTGGCGGCAGCAGTTGATGCCTGAGTTTCTGCAGTTGTGGCAGTGGTTGTGGCTGCTGTGGTTACAGAAGAAGCGGCAGAAGCAGCTGTTGTTTCTGTTTTGCTGGTCGCAGCGGTAGTCGCTGAGGTTGCTGCCGTCGAAGCAGCTGCAGTTGTGGTTGATGCAGTGGTTGTGGTGGTTGTGACTGCAGCTGTTGTTGTAGTGGTGGGGACATCGCTCTCAGAAACGACCGGAGCAGGTGCGTCAGAGCCGGAAACAACATTGTCGACCGGCGCATCGGACGGAGTAACGACATCAGCATCCGCAGTAATATCATTGAGTTCAGGCTCTACGTCCGGATTTGTAAGCATCATAGGAGCTATGGCGAACAGAGAGAGAGAGCTCGGAATTGAAACTGAGGTGAAATAACCGGGGGAACCGGATGCATCCGGACGGGCATAGCCCATGCCGACCTGTGAGGTTGTGAATTTAGTGCCGTTGCCGCCGACAAGGCTGGTGCAGCCATCAAAGATAGAGCTGTTTATGCTTGTTCCGGTTGCCGGGCTGGTTGTAGGAAGTCCTGTCAGATTGAAGTTCCCGGAGGTGTAAATGGTTTTGAGTGATTTACAGGTTGAGAACATATTGCTGGCGTTGTAAATGGAGGGGGCTTTGGTGAAACCGGTCAGGTCTACAGAGGTAATATTCGTGCAGCCCGAAAGGAATGATGCCATTGTTTCTGTCTTTGCGCAGGACATGGCGCTCAGGTCGAGAGCTCCGGTGATGCCTGTGCAGTCAGTGAAGAAACCGCCGATATCTCTTGCCTTTGATGTGTCGATACAAGCGGCAGCGTGTTCTGCGTCCTTTGTGGTTATCGCTTTGCAGTAACGCAGGAAGCCGCCGAAGTCGAGTACGTTCTTTGTATCGAACAGGCTCAGATCAAGGTCTTTCAGAGCAGAACATCCTTCGAAGAATCTCTGCATGGTGCGCACGGCGCCGGTATCGATGTTATCGAACACAATATTCTGGACCGTGGACATATTCTGGAACATAAAGTCGCTTGCAGGGTTAAAACAGATGGTGGCATCAGAGAGCACATAAATTGTGCTGCCGCTCTTGATCATCTTTATTTTGCCTGCGTTGGCTGCGTCAATATTTGTTCCGCCTGTGATGCCCGGATAGTCTGATGCTTTTCCGAATACGATCTTTGTTATGGCAGTGGAACCTGCAACAGATTTGAATTTGGTATTAAAATCATTACCGGTAGCAAGAACTGCCGTACTTTCCGAACCGGATATACTGGAATGGGTGAAATATCCCTGTGTGGACTGAAGAACGTCCTGCTCCTGATGCAGCTTGAGGTCGATGACAGCATAGGTTGCGTTTGCTGCATTTCCTTTTATCTCAGTGTCGGCTGAATTGGCATTCGCATTGTAGCTGGTACCATAGCCGCCGACAAGAGCGGTACATCCGTTGAACATATTGCCGGAGCTTGCAACATCGCGGCAGTCAAAGTCATAATCGGCATAAATTGTCTTGAGATTGCTGCAGCCGGAAAACATACTTCTCGTATCTGCCAGCGATTCGCAGGTAAAGCTGCTCAGATCAACAGAGGTCAGCTTTGAACAGCCGGAGAACATGACCTGCATGGTAGTTACCTTGGAGGTATCAAAGCCCGAAAGGTTCACAGAGGTCAGTTTTGCGCAGCCGTCAAACATACCGCCTGTATCAGTGACCTTTGAGGTGTTGAAATGCGAAAGGTTAAGTGAGGTAATTCCGCCGCAGCCGCGGAACATACTTCCCATATCGGTTACATTCGCTGTATTGAAGCTGGAAACATCCGGGATAAACACAGTGTTTGTTCCGGCATCTGCACCGCCTGCAGTGAGATAGAACATACTCTGCATGGTGGTAGCAGCGGAGGTATCGAACTTGTTGAGATTTATCATGGATTGCAGAGCTATGCTCTTGTAGCAGAAATATGCATAGCGCTTTGTGCGTGTGGTGTCAAAATCATTCGGGAATTCCACGCGCTGCAGCTTGGTCATATTATTGAATGTGCAGGAGAAATTCTCGTTAGATGCCAGAGTCCTGTCCTTTTCGGATACAATGTAGATGCTTGAACCGTTTCTGTACATCATGATGCTGCCGTCACCCTTTGAACTGACATCAATACCGGTGCCGGCAAGCTTTGAACTGTACTGGGTTTTGGTGCCGAAATAAACGTTGGTGATGGTTGTATTATTTGGATAACTGTTATGCTGGTCTTCCGCATAGACTGTTGTATCATTCATACCGGAGAGCTGCCGCATCGCGGCATTAAGTCTGGGACCTGTGGTAAGGATTGCCGGAGCGGCATTGATGGAGAGGGTGATGCCGCCGATTGGTACAGCAGCAGCGTATTTTGCATAGCTCAGGCTGACAAGCTGAGGACCTCCGGCTGCGGATACAATCAGAAGAAAGGCGAGCATTATCGAAATGATTGATATCCACATCGGACGGGGAGTATAAGTGTCTTTCATGGGATGATGCTCACCTCCTTAGTCGATCTGTTCAAATTTTACGTCTATGTTTATATCGATACGGTTATCACCGGTAAAATCGGTGTTTATTTTTGCTGAATCTCCGGTAAATGTCAGGGTGTGGGTTTTGCTTGACTCCACACTGGCGGCAAATGTGCCGGCAGTGGCGAATGTGATAACGCCGCCGGTGGAAGACGAGGGAGCCTTGCCGTCAAGTGTTACCGAAACACCGTCGGGCAGACCGCCGGTTACCGTGACGACGACATCATAGGTGACGGCGACCTCGGTTACGTTGTTTTCTGTGTAATTATAAGCAGTTATAAGATATGAAACTGACTTTGTGCCGGTTGTTTCGGTGAATTCGATGCTCAGATCCTTATTGTCTTCACCAATGGCATCCACCGAGAAGCCTGCAACTCTTGCGCCGTCGCTTCCGCCGCCGGAGGTGGCAAACTTGGCGAAGCTGACCGCCGTGAATATCAGCGTGAATACCAGCAGATAGCTCAGGTAGGCACGAAGCGGCAGTCTGAACGGTGTTTTATTTTTCAGGGAAGTCGTTTTCCGTTCCATCGTCATTATTTCCTCCGTTCTGTGGGGCGGCTTTTCTGCTTTCCTCCTCGGTGCGCTCCAGTACGGAGGGCAGAGCGAGAAGCAGCATGCCAATAAGCACAACGCAGGTCAAACCAAGCGGAGTGCGCATGAATTCAATGAATAGTCCGATTTTCGGGATAATGCAGACCACCTTGCCGACGATATTCTCCTGAGAGACAGGCTCTCTGTCGGGGGTGTTGTTTGCATCGCCCTGTGTAATGAAGCCGGCATCGCTTTCGCTCACTATGCGGTGGGTTATCAGCGAGCCGCGGGGGCTTACGAATGTAATGATATCATCGACGTCGTAATCGCGGCAGGCGCGGCATACGATGAAGTCGTTGACCTCAATCGTGTCCGACATTGAGCCGGATATTATCACAGCCGATGAATAGCCGAGAAAGGTCGGCTGAGGATCGTCGGTGACGGCGCGGGCAATTATTGTGTAGACATTTGCCACAACAAGGATTGCCAGAAAAACGGTGAGCGCAATGCTCAGCACACGGCTCAGGAGCTTTATCTGCTCTCGCTGCACTGCTCTTCCTCCTCGTCCTTTTCGCGCTTTCTGCCGAACAGCAGGAAGAACATGAAGAATCCGCTGACGGCCATAAGAACGATGTACATACCAATCATATTATTATCGCCGGTCGGAATCTCAGGCTGAATGGTCTCGTTGTTGTCTTCAATTACAATGTAGATGCCGACGGTGACGTCATCGGGGTAGCCTGCGGCGGCTTTATCGCCGAGACCGGTGTCGGCAATGTCCTGAGCCTCGCCCTCGGTGAAGAGCCAGAGCCAGCTTATGTCAAAATCCTGAATTTCGCCGCTTCCGACAGAGCCGGTGACCGAGCGGATAACGCTGTCAGCCGGAACTCCCTCGGGAAGAACAGCTCTGGTGGTGTCGGTGAAGTTTCTGCCGTCGAGCGAAACGCTGACCGGCAGGGTCTCAGTGGAGCGAATGCGGTAGACGGTGGCGGTGTATGTGACCGCGCCGCCTGCGCTGTTCTTAAGACGCACTATGTTTATGCCGTTTGTTCCCGGGGCGATGACCTTGTCGCCGTCGGCGGACAGCACATTGTCATACTTTGCCGAGAAGAGCGAAAGCTCGGCAGCGCCGTCGGCGTTGATGCCGGTCTCACTGCCCCAGACGAGCTCGCCGGGAACATAGGTCAGCACGTGGTCGGGGCTCTCGCTTCTGCCGGAATAGGTTATCTGCGCGACGAAGGGAAATGTCACGACCAGCAGAATGAACAGTATTAAAGTTGCAGGCAGCAGCCACTGGCGCTGCTTCTGTACGAATGAATTCATAAGCTCTTCCTCCAGAGTTTGCAGGAGCGCGTAGATTTGTCAGAATGTCCGGAAGGTCTGTTCTGAACTGAAAGAAAGGTTTCTGACGGGCAGAAGCCCTTGTTTCGGCTCAGAGGGAATAATGAAGCAGATGCGGGGCGCGAATGAATCAGAGGAATCCGTAAAGCACCCCGCCCGCCACGAGAGCGGGGTGCGAAATAACGGATCAATTATCAGCTATGTAGAATTAAAATTCAGATAGTCTGAAAATTAGTCGATCTGCTCGACGGTAACAGCGACATCGATGGAAATTTCAGGAGCAGTAGCACCCTGTCTGATGACCCAGTCGCCGAGGAAGGTGTCCTTCTCATCGGTATCGTCAATGCCGTTCTGGTTAGCATCAGCAGCTGTTGCACCTTCGAATGCCCAAGCCCAAGTGATAGCGAGCTGAGTCTCATCTTCGAGAGTGGTGTTAGCTTCATATACATCAGAATAACCATCAATAGCGGTCTTAATGTTAGCTGCAAGCTCATCGGCGGAAGTGCCAGTGATTGCGTTTCCGCCAACGCTAACAACAACAGGGCAATAGAAGTTGCCTTCTGCGTCTACCCAGTCGCCAGTAACAACTACGGTTGCTTCATAAGTTACCTCAACAGCAACTTCAGGAGTACCGGAGATATCAACAGAAACAAACTCGCCCTCGGTACCAGGAGCAACAACATCAACATCTGCAACTACAGAGTTAGCAGCTGTAAGTGTTGCAGTGTCATCGGTTTCGTAGGTTTCAGCAAAAGCGCCATCGCCATCAACAGTAACCTGAACACCCCACTTAGCAACACGTGCGCTGTCGTCTGCGCTATTACCAGCAACGTACTTTGCGAAAGTGCCGCCAACGAAGCAGGAAGTGACAAGTACGAGAGCCATCATGATAACGGCTACTCTCATAAATTTGTTTTTCATTGTGAAAAGCCTCCTAATTATTTTTCAAGTTGGGACGGTCCCCGTCCGTAGTGATTCAGGACGATATCCTCGTCCCAACATGAGAACCTTGGCTCTCATAACTATATCTATTCATGCCTCGTGTGTCGTGGCGCGCACTGGCAGAAGATATACAAAGTAATCAGCGAAGAGGAGAATTATTCGTCCTCGTCTTCGTCATCGATGTCATCGCCGTCGGTGTCATCATCGTCTTCATCATAATCACCGTCGTCGTCTTCATCGTCATAATCGTCCTCGACGTCCTCGTCGTCGTAATCCTCATCGGATTCGTCGTCATAGTCATCATCGTCACCGGAATCATCGTCGTCGTCTGCTTCCGGCTGCTCGACCGACTTGGCGGCTATCGAGCCCTCGACAAGCCTGCGCAGACGCTCAAGCTCTGCCTCCATCTCGGAGGTCTTGGAGGTCTCGGTTACAGCCGCACGCTGACGGCGGAGAATGTCGTATATGAGAAATGCCAGACAGGGTATGCCGATGAATATCAGCATTCCGACCGGCTGCTGGAGAAACAGTGCAAAATCGCCTATCTTAGGCAGGCGGAAGCGGTAGATTCCGACAAGCTGGTCAGCGGTTACCGGACGCTGGTCCTCGGTGTTGTTGGCATCACCCTTGGTTATCCACTGCTCGGTGCCGTCTTCAGCGGTCTCAATGCGTATGATTCGGTGGGTGACGGTGGTCTTGCCCTCCATGAAGGCAATTACGTCACCGACCTCGAGCTCATCGGGGTCAGCCTTGCCGACGAAGATAAGGTCGCCGGTCTCTATGTGGTCTTCAGCGTCGCCGCTCATCGAGCCGGAAAGAACGACCATCGGCGTGATACCCAGAACAGAGGGCGGCTTCTCCGGTGCAACCGAGCCCTTGATGATTATGACAAGATTGCATATCAGCAGGAAGGAGAAAACAACGCAGAGGGTAAGTCCCACGCCGGTGAGAATCTTCTCACGCAGAGAACGCTGTTTTCCCGATTCGTCAGTGTTGAATTTTGTCTTCAGGTCGACCGCAGCGGCACTGACCTTTTCTGCGGTCAGCTTCCACAGCCTGACCGACTGTTCCTTTACCGTTGTCCACAGCTTTTTCATTGACGCGGCAAAGTCATTCACAGGCATTGCCTCCTTTCGCGCATATGCGCGGCTGTATATAAAAATACAGCCAGTTATTTTATTTAACTAATATACAAAATTTATAATAAACCTGACCGGTCGGTTTGTCAATATTCGCGACTCAAAAAACAGCCGAATTAATATTTTTTTTACATTCTGATTTTCTGCTCCGAAAAAGTACAAAAACAAGCAAAAAACGATACCTGAATATATTACCGCGGATTCGCAACGAAACGCATCGAAAAGCCATAGCAGGTCTGCAGCAGCTGCTGCGTCGGTTTATTACGGGAAGACGGAAAACTGCGCCTGAACCGGGGAGCAAAACAGCATGATGACGGAAAAAGTATGAAACAGCACAACAGTGATGGATTTGTGATGAGTTGCAGCCGGATTGCTGAATTATTAAATTTTGTTGAAATTTTAATAAATCATAAGCTCACAAAAGTTGATTTTCTATATTCCGGTGCATAAAAAAACAACCGGAAGTATTGAAACATCAGTGAAAATGTGTTAATATTTATCAGATAAAAGTTACAATGTCCTAAGTGCCGTTACCTTTTGATATTGTCAGAAGACCGGCACCAAACCATGTGGATAATCCTACCGGCCGGATAACGTAATGTGCAGCGGTATTCCGGCGGTAACAATTCGGCAGGAGGAAAGATTTATGAATAACAGAAGCCCCTACAGATTCAGAAGAGCGGCGGCGCGTGTACTCAGCGTCATGCTTGCAGCTGTCATGATCTGCGCTGCGGCAGCACCTTCGGTCAGCGCGGCGGCGGCAGATATGCAGGCCGTTCCCGACTCGGTCCGCTACAGCGGTCTGACTCCGAACGAGATCGCTCTGGTTGAAAGCGGAATCAAGATTCAGATAAGAAATCTGACCGGGACAGAGAAGGATGCATATATCCTCCGCTTCGGCAACAACAACATCTATCGTGCTGACGGTACGCACGATTCCTCAAAGCCCCTTGGCGACGATAAGTATCCCGTTATCGGCAAGGTGCTTGACAGCAACGGCTACCCCGTCATTGAGTCGGATCCCATCAGAGGAATGACCAAGGCTCAGTTTACGACCGCATACGGCTCCAACACCATAAAGGAGCTCTTTGAAGGCAAGAAGGCTGATGGAACCTACTTCAGCTCCGACACCGCACCGGGCGGCCCTAACGCGCTTTATACCGCTTCGAACAATATGTTCAAGTACAACAGCGAGACAGGCTATTATACCTATGATTCCAAGTATAATCACGCTTACTTCGATACAACCACAGGCAAATTCACTCTTTACGATTCTCCGCTGCGCCCGGGTGCAATTACCGCTTCATACGGCTACCAGACCTTCGGCGCATTCCTTCCCTTCAATGACTGTGTAACAGATGTCGTAAAGATCTCTGATGCAAACGGAGTGGTTGATACCTCGGTCATTACCGAGGGCGAAGAGAACAGCGACAAGATTCAGTATGCTTCAACAAACACCTCGTGCTACAAGAACCTCCACGCAATAAAGAACAACAGCACCCAGAACCTTGCTGACAACTGGTTTGTCATGAGTGTTGATTTCTCCTTCTTTGTTCCGGCCGGCGGTCAGTACAACGGCAGCGATATGATCTTCCACTTCTCCGGTGACGATGACGTTTGGGTCTACCTCGACGGCGTTCTGGTCGTTGACCAGGGCGGTACCCACAGACACACCGCTTCCGACATCAACTTCGCAACCGGTGAGGTTTATTATCAGCACTATACATATGCAGATGCAAATGATATTCCCGACGGCGTTGAGCTTGTCAACGACCCGGAGAATTACCCGGTAGAGGGCAGCTGGTCATGGTACAAGACCAGCATCAAGCAGCGCTTCACCGAGGCAGGCGTTGCTGATCAGTACACCTTCGACAACACCAGCGATTCCTTCGCTGACTACACCGAGCACAGACTTCAGTTCTTCTTCCTCGAGCGAGGCGGTGAGGCTTCCAACTGTGAGCTCGGCTTCAACCTGCCGGTTCTCCCTGACGGAGCACTCTCTGTTCAGAAGAGCGTTACCACCGATTATCTTACCGAGAACGCAAAGGATGCTCTCTATACCTTCGTTCTTCAGGACGATGAGGGCGCAGCAATTGCAGATGCAAGCTATTCTGTAATGATGCCCGACGGTACCCTTGTATCCGACAAGAACACCGATGCAGAGGGCAAATTCCGGCTCAAGGCAAACGAGCGCGCTATCTTTGATGCAGTTGATCCCAACGAGAAGTATGCAGTCGTTCAGCTGACCGAGCTTGCTGACAGCGTTTATGATACCTACGCTGAGAGCACTGATGTTTCGCTTGACGGCACAAAAATTGAGAACAGCACCGATGAAGACGGCAACGCAACCACCGGTGAGTTCCTTATCTACTATGATCAGTCCTATCTTGTAGATTTCAACAACACCCTCAAGACCATCGACTTCACCGTCGAGAAGCAGGTCGGTGAATATGTTGATCCTGATCAGGAGTTCGAGTTCACCGTTGAGGCTGAGGGTATGGCAGATACCAACTTCACCCTTACCGGCGGCGATACAAAGACCATTTCTGTTCCTGTTGGCGCAGATGTTTCGGTCACCGAGAATAATCTGCCGGCAGGCTTCATCGTAAGCAACAAGCTCAGCACTGCCAATTCCTATACCGACGGCAATGCCTACAGCGTTGATAATCTCACCGCAGCTCAGACAGTTGAGTACTTCAACGAGCTTGAGACCAACGAGCTGACCATCACCAAGACCACCACCGGCAGCCTTGGTGACAGAGCAAAGCAGTTCACATTCACCCTTGATGTTACCGCAGCAAACGGCGAGACAGTAAGCTTCCCCGAGAGCGCTGAGTATACATACGACAGAGAGACCGGCAAGGTTACCTTCACCCTTGCAAACGGCGAGAGCCTGACCCTTCCGGGCATTCCCTACGGTGCAGACTTCAGCGTTTCTGAGAATGCAGACGGCTACATCGCAAAGGTTGCAGAGGGCTCTGCAGCTCAGACCGAGTCTGAAAGCTTTGCAAAGAGCGGCATGACCGAAGATGTCACCGTAAATTACACCAACTCGCTCGACGGCGCACCCGATACCGGCGTGTTCCTCGACAGCCTGCCCTACATTCTTCTTCTTGCAATTGCCGGTGCAGGTGCTGCAGTGATCGTAATGCGCCGCCGCAGCCTGACCGAAATCGACTGATATAAGGGAGAATCCCATGCAGGGAAATAAAAACAATTATAACCGGCAGGGCGGAGCACCCATGCGCAGAGATATGACGGGTCAGAAAAGATCCACGGGTACCGGAAACGGCGGCCCGATAGACTCTCTGCTGCAGATGCTGACCGACCTGTCGGGAAAGATAGCTTCCTTCTTCGCAAAACCGAAAAAATCAACTCAGCCGGCAGGAAATGCTGAAAAACGTCAGCACAGCGCCGCAGCAGAGGAGACCGATTCGGTAACAATCGGCGGCGATGATGCAGAAATGCAGTACAGCGACGCCGGTGAGGATATGCTTTCAGCACAGCGCAGCGAGATAGCGCGCTGGCTGAAGACCGTAAAGTTCCGTCCGAGGCTTTTTGCCGGAGTGGACGAGGCTGATGTGTGGAAAAAGATACGTCAGCTCAACCGTATGTATGACGATGCCCTGGTAGCCGAGCGCGCCCGCTACGATGCGCTGCTTGAGCACTACGGGATAATGCCCGGAGAGATGGAGTACGACGGGGAATACCCCGAAGAATATTCCGAAGAATACGATGAATACGCCGAATACGACGAGTATGAAGCCGATGCTGACTATTCTGACCAAGATGAGTACGAGTCTGATCCGGACGGGGAGGAATATTTCGATGAAGACGAATATTCCGATGATTGATAAGGCGATTGACAGCGTGAAGTCATTCTTTGCCGGTTCTGCACCGAAGCAGAGCAGCGCAAAAAATGACACGGCGGACAAAGCGCCCGACCTTGATAAAATAATCCTGCGCAGGCAGCAGGGTGCGGTGATAAATCAGGGCTATGTCAGCCTGTTTGTCAGAATCGCAGCCATTGCCTTTGCCGCATGGCTTATATTCTCTCAGCTTTTTCTTATAACGCAGGTGCACGGCAACAGTATGTTTCCGGCAATGAAGGACGGCGACCTCGTCATCGGCTTCCGCATACAGGAAAGCTATGTCAAGGGTGACGTCATAGTCTTTGAGCATGACGGCGGGCTTATGGTCGGCAGAATTGTCGCCCGCTCAGGTGACGTCATCACGCTCGGCTCAAACGGCACAATGCTGGTCAACGGCACCACGCAGACCGGTGAGATAATGTATCCCACATACGCCAAGGAGGGCGTTGAGTATCCATTCACGATTCCTGACGGGCACGTTTTTGTGATGGGTGATTATCGAACACAGGCGGAGGACAGCCGCGACTTCGGTCCGGTTTCTTCCGAGGATATCGCCGCAAAGGTGATAACGATTCTCAGACGGCGCACGATATGACGCCGCATCGTCTGCCGGAAGGCAGATGCAGTAATTCAGTGTGTTTACTCTGTGCATTGAGTTAACATATATTTTGAGTAAGGTATGATTATTTTTAAGGAGGAACATTAAAGATGAAAAAGTTTCTGGCACTCATTCTGGTCGCAGTTCTTGCTTTCAGCATGACTCTGACCGCATTCGCAGCTCCGGCAGAAGTTACCGGAGAGTTCAAGTTCACCAAGGTATGGACAGACGAGAACGGCAACGAACTTGCTGAAGGTCAGTATCCTGACTATGAAATCAAGTTTGACGTTGAGGCAATCAGCGCTGAGAAGTACAGCCATGCAGCTTATGCTGATCCTGCCGCTATTCCTGTTGTCTCCATCGTAAAGGCAGCCGGCTCCAGCGAGTTCGTTCTTTCCGGTACTGAGGCTATCGAAGGTGTTGGTATCTTTACCTATCTGATTAGTGAGCACGATGAAAACATCGCAGGTGTTACACCCGACACCAGCGCCTACACCCTCAAGTTCCTTGTAAGCTATGTTGAGGACCCGCAGAATCCCGGCACCTACACCACCGAGCGCGAGGTTTCCCAGTTTGATATCCGCAACAATGAGGGTGAGAAGGTTGACACCATCACCAACATCTACACCACCAGCGATGTAACTCTTGATAAGGTTGTTACCGGTAACCTCTCCAACGGAGAAGATGAGTTTGAGCTTGAGGTTTATCTCGCTGTTCCGAGAAAGATTCTCACTGATGTAACACTTCCTGATGGAACTGTTGTATCCTTCACTGATTTAGGTAATGAATATTATGAGAGTGATAGATACACCATCACCATCAAGGCTAACGACGGTCTCAAGACCATCACCGGCATTCCTGAGGGTGTCTCCGTATTTGTTGAAGAGCTCGATCCTGCTCCCTATGAGCTTGTCGGCTACACTGTAAACGGCGTTTCTGCATCTGATGTTGGTTTCGCTGCTGAGGCTTCTGACACTGCAGTTGTTATCACCAACGACTACAGCACCAACATCGACACCGGTATCTCCCTCGACAGCCTGCCCTACATCCTTGTTATTGCAGCTGTTGCAGGCGGTCTCGGCTACTTCTTCATCAAGAAGCGTCAGAGCGCTTTCGATGCTGAGTAATTTTGGTTTCATAATCTGAAATCGATTATCTGACAGAACAATAACGCTTCTCCGGAAGGGTGATTCCTTCCGGAGGGGCGGTTCCCCACATTCAACGATTGGAGTACCGCATGGAGCTTTCAGGTTTTATTCTAAAGGCGGCAAATGCTGTCGTAAGCTTTGTTGTGGTGGCGTTTCTGTGTCTGGCAGGCGCCTATGCCGGCTATGCTCTCTGGGATAACAACCAGGTTTATGCCGCGGCAGAGAATATCCAGCAGGATATGATAAACCTGCGCCCTCAGGTGAGCGAGGAGGACAATACCGCCTCGTTTGAGGAACTGCAGGCCATCAATCCGGACGTGTGCGCATGGGTCACACTTGACAATACCCGTGTGGATTACCCTGTGCTGCAGGGCGAGACCAATCTGACCTACATCAACACTGATGTGTATGGCGATTTTGCCCTTGCCGGCAGTATTTTTCTTGATTCGCGAAATGACAGATCCTTTGGCGACACCTACTCGCTTCTCTATGGACACCACATGGAGGGCGGCAGAATGTTCGGTGATCTTGAGCTTTACAAGGACAAGAGTTTCTTTGACACAAACAGCACCGGACTTCTTATTTTACCCGACAGAACCTATAAAATCGAAATATATGCCTGCGTGATAATTCCCGCATCTGATACGGTTATTTTTGATCCGGGACTTGAGCGGGCTGGAATAGATCAGTTCCTTCGTTATGTAGAGAAAAAGGCGCTCTTCTGCAATCCCGATGCGGCGGCGCTTCTGCGCACGGAAGAGGGCGCAAAGCTTCTCGGACTGTCTACCTGTTCATCGGAGTTTTCCGATGCGCGAACAGTGCTGATAACGGTGATTGTACCGTACGAAGGAGAAACAGCAGCGAAATAACAGGTAAAGCCTGTTTTTCAGATAGTGCCGCAGACCGGCACACAAAAAGCCGATTCTAAGGAGCGGCGCTCATCATGCGCCTGCTTTATCAAGAAAGGAATGTTGACGAAAATGAAGAAGCATTTCAGAATAGTCATTACAGCAATGCTCATACTGGTTCTTGCAGTATCAGCTTTTGCACCTGCAGCTTTTGCTGAGGGTACCGTGAAGCTGGCACTTGGCGGCAGAATTGAGATCACTGACCATCCGGCAGACTTTTCTGAGGAATATGTGATTGTCCTCACTGCTGAAGACAACGCAAACCCCATGCCCGAGGGAAGTGCTGACGGTGTGTGCGAGACCGCTGTTGCAGCAGGCGAGTTCAAGCTTCCTGAGATCAATTTCAGCGAGCTGGGCGTTTACAAGTACACCCTTTCCCAGAAGGCAGGCACAGCAGAGCGCTGGACCTATGACGACAGTGTCTATCATATCACTGTATATGTCACAAATGCTGAGAACGGCGAGGGTACAGAGATCAACGTTGTTGCATACAAGAACGACGAAACCACCAAGTCTGAGATCATCTTCACCAATACCTATGATCCTGCACCGGTGACCGTTATAATCACCGCTCAGAAGACCCTTCAGGGCTCCAAGCTCAAGGCAGAGCAGTTCTCCTTCGAGCTCAAGGACGAGGCCGGCACTGTTCTTCAGACTGCAAAGAATGCTGAGGACGGCTCCATCCGCTTCGAGGGTATCACCTTTGACGAGGTCGGCACCTATACATTCCAGCTTTCCGAGGTTATCGGCACTGAGAAGGGTATGACCTACGACTCCTCGGTATACAAGCTCACCTATACTGTCACTCAGGACGGCGACCTTGTCGCTTCCCTCGCAGTTGAGAAGAACGGCACCGCACAGAACATTCAGGAGCCGGAATTCGTAAACGAGTACGTTACACCGCCGGGAGACAATTCCAACATTGTTCTCTGGGTTGCACTCTTCGCTGTCAGCGCAGTTGCAGTCATCGTTCTGGCTGTTATCGGCAAAAAGCGCAAGTAAGAATCAACAGACCGGTCGGCTGCAGCGGGCGTGAGTCCGAATGCAGCCGGCTTTTGTATATATCCTTAAATATTTGGAGGCGATCAGATGCCGCAGTTTGACCGGCAGAAAGTAATCAAGGCAGTGCTTGTTTGTCTGTGCCTTGGCGTGATGATATTCTCGGGCGTGAAGCTCGGACAGATATTTACTCAGTACAACACGGCCGATTCCACCTATGATGACGCAACCGAAATGGCCATAACCGAGCTGCCGCCGGTATCAGCAACTGATGAAACCGAGCCGCCGGCATATGTTGTTCCGTTTGCGGTCGATTTTGATGCGCTCCGACAGACAAATGACGACGTGGTCGGCTGGATTTACTGCGAGGGTACAGTGATTAATTACCCCATAATGCAGAGCGACAACAACAATTTCTACCTTGAGCACCTGTTCGACGGCAGCTACAACAAGACCGGCTCGATAACCCTCAATTCGCAGAACAGCGCCGGTTTTACCGATAACCACACGCTGATTTACGGTCACAACATGAAGAATGGCTCGATGTTCACCACCCTCAAGCGGTATTCGGCGCAGGAATTCTACGATGAGCACCCGATAATGTGGATAATCACCCCTGACGGGGCTTATGTGCTCGAGCTTCTTGCCGGATACGTCACTTCAGCAGAGTCGCAGGCGGCATTCAACCTCGGAATCAGCGGCGAAAGTCTCACCGAGCACGTCAACCGCGCGATGAGCCGCTCAACCTTCGTTTCCACAGCCGCTCCGGAGTCGGTGGAAAAGCTTGTCACGCTCATAACCTGCTCCTACGAGTATGATGACGCGCGCTATATCCTGCTGGGCAGCCTTGTTCCGGTCGATGAGATGAACGCCCGCGCCGCAGCTGACAGTGAGGAATAACTGAGGAAATTCCCTGGAGGCTGATGGTTTTGATTACTGCAGGGAATATTTCCATACAGACAGCTAACGGTTTTAATCACTGAAAAAGAATAAACAAAAAGCCCGAGGGCTTCGACGGTTTCTGCCGCCGGAGCTCCCGGGCTTTGATTATGCTGTTTGTGCTGCGCCTGAACAGACATTCAATATTATCAATACAGGCTTATTGATACACGATTATCAATAGTCGTATGCGTGCTGATACATCACGAGGTCGCTGACCGCCAGCTTGCCGCCAAAGGCTATGATCCGCTCAGGGTCGGCTGTGCCAAGCCATTTTTTCATGCTGTCGGATACCGAACTTCCTGCAAGTACAAGCGGAATTCCCTGCTTTGCGGCAAGTGCTCCGCCGGCAAGCGCGTCAGGGAATGCTGAGCCGGTTGCGAGAGCTATGGTCTTTGTGCCAAAGCGTGAGGAATACTTGTTGAGAATTGCGAGACAGGTGTCATAGCGGCTGGTGCCGTAGAGACGGCTGACATTGCCTGCGCCCTGTGCGCCGAGTGCGGTGGTGATGCCGTCAGCTACGCTGAGCGGACCGCCGACGATGACCGCCGAGGGGACATTTCTTTCTGCGAGGAATTCTGCGGTTTTGCCGTAAAGCTCACCGGAGGGAAGTGCGTAGAGAATTGGGTCACCGCCAAGTGCTGCAGCCGAGCCGATGGAAAGGGCATCAGCGAAGGAATAGGCGCTGGTGAAGAAAATCTCGTCTGCAGGTCCCTTGAGCTCCTCGAGTTTTTCTGCAATTGCAACAGCGGTGTCAAAACGCGAAGTGCCGGAAAGACGTACGATGGTGCAACCGGCGTTTTTGAGCTGCTGCTCAATTTTGCTGCCGACGGCAAGCTCGCCGCCGAGTATGTAGATGTTTTTGGCGCCAAGTGCGGTTATTTTTGCGGAAACCTCCGCTTCAAGTCCGCTGTCCTTGTTTCCGGTCAGCAGAATGGGGGCATCAAGCGCCTTGGAAAGAGGTACTCCTGCAAGGGCATCAGCGAATGAATAGCCGTTTGTCAGAATGACATTCGATGCACCACCCGACCAGCCCTCGGAGGCAATTTCAAGTGCAGTGTCAAGGCGGCTGGTGCCGGATATACGCTTTACGTCCTTGCCTGAGGTGACTGTGACAGTGCATTTTGCGGTGGTCTTACCGGCTGATGCAGTAATTGTGACCGTACCGGGAATCAGACCGGTTACCTTGCCGTTCTGGTCAATAGTGGCGATATTTTTATCTGATGTGCTCCATTTGATATCAACAAACGGAAGATCGGGTTTCATTGTTGCGGAAAGGGTGGTTGATTTGCCCATCTCAACCGAAGCGGTTGTCTTGTTCAGCGAAACGCTGTCGGCATTTCTGCCGAGATAGACCGCTCTGGTGAAGGTGTTTCCGGGATAGTGAAGAACCCAGTTGACGGTGCGGAAGTAGCGGCTGGTGCTGAAAAGTGCGTCCCAGCGGATTACGCAGTGATAATCCCAGTTGCAGTCAGCAATGATAAGCTGATTGCGGTTTTCGGTGAAGCCGACGACCATGATGGTGTGCTTTCCGTTGTATCGGATAAGGTCGCCGACGCAGATGGTGTCGATGCTGTAGCTGGTGCGCTCCCAACCGTTGGTGGAGACACCGAAGAGATCATGTCCGAGTTTCTTTGCAAAGCCGTCACACTGACCGTTGCACTGCTGCACTCCGTTGAGATAATGACCGCTGGGGCAGGGAGTGTTTGTCCAGCCGTCAAGGTTCTTTTTCGGAGAGCCGTAGTGATTCCAGTACTTTCCTTTCGGGAACTTCTCACGGAGCTCGTCCAGACGGGCGAGTATTGCACGGTTGCCGGAGGTCTGGCTTGTACCTGTGCCGCCGCCTGTGCCGGTACCGGGCGCTTCGGTTTTGACAGCGAAGTCGAGCGAAATCCAGCCGGTGATATTTTTGTATGTCACCTTGCCCCAGTTGCCGCTGACTTCGGTTACATTAACAACTATTCCGCTTGGAATAGAGCCGAGCTGCTTTGAACTGGTCGAAGGAAGCTGTCTTATGCGAAGATTGCCTTCGGTGGTCTGCACCTTGTAATATCCTGTGCCCTCAGCGGCTGCAGAAACGTATAGAGAAGGCGCTGCCGCGAAAACGGCGGTGAACATGAGAAATGCGAGGGAAACTGATAATATGCGTCTGATCATAAAGACCTCCAGGGAGTGCGTTAAGATGTATATGCTTATGAAAATATATGAATTGACAGTGCGAAACGAAGCAGGCGATATAATGCGCTTCGGAATATAATATCATCTGATTTCATATTATCTGCGCTGTAAAATTGCCTGTAGTTTCATTCGTATTCATATATATGCATTGATTTTCGCGGATTGTTATATATGCTGCAGCGGTAGGGTGTCAGATGGTTGTGACGATGAATTCGGCTCGGCCGCTGACATTTACCTTTCCAAAACCGGCAGGAATAAAGACCGATTCGCCTTTGTTCACTGTGATGATATCGTCGCCGTTCTGAATCTTGAGCTTGCCGTCGGTTACGAGCAGGTGAGCGAATGAGGTGTCGTCAACATTGAAGTGAGTAGCTGCCTCAATTTCCATAAGACGCGATGTGAAATATTCGCAGGAGGCGAGAAGGGTTTCGGAACGTCCGTCGATATCCCGCGGCAGGCGCTCAGGTCCGGGCTTGCGCAGCGAGGGGACGGTTATGCCTACATCAACCGCTTTTTCTATATGCAGCTCACGGGGATTGCCCTCGCTGTCGGTGCGGTCGTAATCGTGGATACGGTATGTGATGTTGGAATTCTGCTGTATCTCAGCGATAAGAATACCCTTGCCGATAGCATGGACTGTACCAGGCTCGATAAAGAAAACGTCGCCTTTTTCGACATCGTAGTGATCGAGGTAATCAACGACAGAACCGTCGCGTATTGCCTGACGGAACTGATCCTGTGTCATATCCTCGGCAAAACCGTAGATGAGCTGAGCACCCGGCTCGGCATCCACGACATACCACAGCTCACACTTGCCCTGATCGCCCTCGATTTCTTCTGCATACTCATTGTCGGGGTGAACCTGAATCGAGAGATCATCGGCAGCGTCAATCAGCTTGACCATAACAGGGAAGCGGCTGAAGTTTTTGGAGTGAGTTCCCATGTAGTCGTGGTTGCGGCTGAGCAGACCGGCAAGGCTTTTACCGTCGAATTCACCGCCGGAGATACGGCTGCGTCCGTCGGGGTGACAGGAGAGAACCCATGCCTCGGCAATATTCTCGCTGTCGGCGGAGATACCGAAATCCTCGCGAAGGCGGCTGCCGCCCCAGATATAATTCTTGGTTGCCGGTGTCAGTTTGTATATTTCCATGATGAAGTCCTTTCTGCGGAGAACTGAGTTGTAAATTTTGGTTTATACGATTAAGATTTCGATGACAAAGCAACCGCACCTGCCCACGAACCTCGCCGGAAAAATATCGGCGAGGGGTGGAAGTACGGAAGATGATAAAGCGTTGGCAATCACCATGCGCAACTCCGGTGAATGTGCGCCGGACAGTGGTG
>JAZNOP010000038.1:0-2319 GCA_045580875.1 Acutalibacteraceae bacterium | reverse complement strand
CTGCAAATGCAAAGTGGCGCAGGTTGCCCTGTCCGAGTGGCTCAACGCCGTTGCGGAAGATCTCAACTATTCCGCTGCCCGTATCAAGCAGCAGGCAAGCCTCGCACTCCTTGACTATGCGAAGCCCCAACAGGTCAACATAAAAGCTCCTTGCACGGCGGTATTCCTCGTCGTTGCAGGTCTTCATTGATATGTGGTGAAGTCCTTTTATCAGGCTCATTTCTCCAACTCCTTTGTGATTTTACAGTACGATAGTTATGTAATGGCGCTCGTCAGTGACCTTTTCTATCACTCCGCCATTCGCCACCGCCGCCCTTATGGACGGGGTATTGTGATTTTTGACAGTGAACAGCAGGCTCTCAATACCGAGCTTCCTGCCCTCCCCGATGAGACCTGCCACAAGCGACTTGCCTAAGCCTCTGCCCCTTGCCGCTGGAGTGATAGCATAGCCGATGTTGCCGCCTGACTCACGCAGAGCGTCCGTCAGGAAATGCCGCAGCTTTCCGAAGCCGACAGGCTTGCCGTCCTCATACAGCCAGAAGATAGTTTCGGGCACCTTCCAGCCGTCCACGATGCCTGTCAGAAGCGAGTTTGCGTTGGCTCTTTCAAGCCACGCCTTGTATTCCTCATAGGTCTTGCCGTGGGCAGGGTTGATAAGCCCGTTTTCGTCCGCAGGTATCTCCTGAAGCATTTCGTAGATATCCTCTCCGTCCTCGGGCGAGAGTTGTTTCAGCACAAGGCTCATTTCTCCATCTCCTTTATGATATCTTCCACGACCTCAACAGCAGACCGCACCATCTTAGAGCAGAACTCGGTGAACAGGCGGTTTTCGAGGGCATAATTCACGCCCTCCATCGTGCGGACATCGCAGCCAAGCAGGTCGTTACATATGTACGAGCCGTTGCGCTTTGCGAACTCCTCAAGAAAGCGGTCGTTCACGAGATCGGCACGCTGCTTGCTCTCGGTATCGCCCTTTATGCAGTGACCGTATTTAAGTCCCAGCACCATCAGTGCGCCTGTGCAAGCGCCGCACACCTCGCCCTTTCTCATGCCGGTGCCGAAGCAAGCACCAAGCTTCAGAGCCTGCTCCTCGGTTATGCCTAACTCGTCTGCGAAAGCCGCAAGCACCGCCTGCGAGCAGTGGAATTTGTCGCATAAATACTGTTCAGCTTTTTGTGTATGTGTCATTTTAGTACCTCTTCAGCTTTCTTTAACTCTATCTTTCCTAGACAGTCTGAAACCGTCATATTCCATAGTTGCGTTTGTTGCTTTTGGCATCGAAAATCCGCATTTTTCATAGAAATCATAATTCTCGGGGGTCGTTCTTGCACCCCAATTACCGCACGGTAATTTTGCAATACATTTTTCAACCAGTTTTTTCCCTAATCCGATCCTCCGATACTCCTCTAAAACGATCAGATCTTGTATAGATGCGACCATAACGCCGTCTGACACTACTCTGACCATACCGATCAGCTTATCATTGTCCCAGACAGTGAATGCCCATTTCGAATTATTCATTGCAATTTCGAATTTTTCATTTTGCCAATCGGGGAGGCTGCTATTACACCAACCAACAGCTTCATACAGTTCTCTCAGCTTTGCACCATCTATTCCGGTAGTTCCCTCACGAATCAAATAGCCCTTGTAGTAATCATACATATACAATTCCTCCTGTGCGTTGTTCTCACTCGCTAAATTCCGATCTATATGTACTTGACCCCTGCTTTATCCAGCTTTTTACGGGCTTTAACCACCTTTTCGGGGTAGACCGTTGCTGTTCCCCTACGGATTATCTCCGCCTTTATTCCTCGCTTTGCCGCTCCGAGCGCTGTAGAGGTCACGCAGCCGCATTCGTCCAAACCGCAAAGATGCAGCGCCTCGTAGCCCTTTTGCTGTATAAGCTCACGCAGCTTTTTATTGGAAAGCGCATCGCCGACAAGCTTGTCAAAGCAGTATTCCGAAACTATATCCAGTCCACCGAAAAGCTCAGCACCCTCAGTTCCCGCAATGGAAAAACCAAAGAGCAGACGGTTTGTGGGCAGGTTCTGAATTATGTGACGAATGTATATGACATCACTGCCGTTTTCATCGTACCGATGTATAAGCTCATTCACTGCGGCAGTCAGCTCAGCGGTGTTGTAGGCAAACTTTGCTTTTCTTTTCTCATAGAGATAGTCGTTCTGCATATCAATTACAATGAGTGCTGTTTTCATTTTGTACCTCTTTTCTGTCTGAAAATAATATCTTTAGTCACAGTATACCACAACATCCCTGCTTACGCAATAGAAAACGCAGAGAATTGCGCTACGACGATGT
>JAZNOP010000037.1:0-4933 GCA_045580875.1 Acutalibacteraceae bacterium | reverse complement strand
ATCTGTCGGCATCGGTTTAAGGTCGACAGATAAGCTTCGGTCGTTTAACATTGCCTCACTTCAAAAGGCAATGTTAAACTGGGCTCCCGGTGCAGCATCTCAGGCCGGCAGACCTCGCCGATATTCTTCCGGCTCGGTCTTGGGGTGTGTGCGGTTGGTGCATCACTGAAGGTGAGTGCGCTAAACCAAAACTTTCCGCACCACTGCGCCGGAGAGTTTCCACGCGGAGCATCAAGCTGCAATTCTCCTCTTTATTAATCTGTATTTAATGATATTATATATAATATCTTAATTATAAACGCTCAGAATGACCGGCAGGTGCCGGACGAAAGGAATGGTCATAATGGCAAAAAAGGCAAAGAAAAAGTATACCTCTATCGGCGGTCAGGCGCTGATGGAAGGCATCATGATGCGCGGTCCGAAGCTGACCACCATGGCGGTGCGCCGGCTCGACGGCTCGATCTATACCGAAACAACCGTCAATGCCGAGCCCTCTGTGTGGAATAAAATCCCCTTCGTGCGCGGCGTTGTCAACTTCGTGCAGTCAATGACAAGCGGCTCGAAGGTGCTCATGCGCTCAGCCGACCTCGCCATCGAGGACGAGGAGCGTATGGAGAAGGAGCGCAAGGCGGCAGAGCTTGCTGCAAAGGAACAGCCTGAGACAACCGCCGCTGACAATACTGCAGCAACAGAGGAGAGCTCTGCTGAATTCACCGCAGAGACAGTATCCGAAGAAATCTCCGATACCGCTGCCGTCGAAATTCCCGACAAGGCTCCCGATGCTGATGCAGAAGCTGCAATTGAAACAGCTGCTGAAGCTGTCAATGATGCTCCCGCCGGTTCGGCTGCCGAGTTTATTGCTGAGACAAAGGCTGAAATCTCCGAAATGCTCGAGGAAGTAAAGGAGGAGGCAGCCCAGTTTGCCGCTGATGCCAAGGAAAAGGCAGCAGAATTCATAACAGAGGTCAAAGAGGAAATCGCTGAAATTATTGACGATATCGGCGCAGGCAGGGCTGATGAGACCGCTGCCGCTGTCGAAACGGCAGAAGCTGTCGAGATTGCAGACACCGATGAATCTGCTCCGGCAGAAACCAGAGACATTATGGACATCTTCGGCGGCAGCGAGAAGAAGACCACCCCTGAAGAGTGGCTCAATCCTCACGGCGAGACAGCTGCTGCTGATAACGGTGCTTCATCTGACAGGAAAGCAAAGAAGGACGACAAGAAAAAGGACGGCGACATGGAGGGCTGGACCTTCCTGTCGGTCATTCTCGGCATTGCTCTCGCCGCGCTTCTCTTCGTATTTCTGCCGACATGGGGCTACGGCTGGCTGCTTAAGATTCCCGGTGCCGCTGCTGTCATAGGCGGCAAGGTGTGGAAGTCGGTCATCGAGGGCGTTATCAGAATAATTGTATTTATTCTCTATATCCTGCTTTGCACCACAATGAAGGAAATCCGCCGCGTATTCGAGTACCACGGCGCTGAGCACAAAACCATCTTCTGCTACGAGGCAGGCGAGGAGCTCACCGTCGAAAACGTAAAGAAATACAAGCGTTTCCACCCGCGCTGCGGCACAAGCTTCATCGTGCTGACCGTGCTGGTCGGCATTGCCGCAGGTATCTTCATCAGCGTGATGTTCCCCCAGCTTGACAACACATGGCTCCGTCCGGTCATCAAGCTTGCAATGCTGCCGGTCATCATGGGCGTGGGCTATGAGCTGCTCAAGCTGTGCGGCAGATTCGACAACATCTTCACCCGCATAATCCGCGCACCCGGTCTGTGGGTGCAGAGAATTACCACCCGTGAGCCGGACGACGGTCAGATAGAGTGCGCAATCGCCGCTCTCAAGCCGGTCATTCCGGAGAATGGCGAGGATATGCTGTGATGAATTGCACTGTAATGGAGCTTTACCGCAGGGCGAAGGCTGAGCTTGCCGCCCTGCCGGTCGATTTCCCCGAAACCGAGGCTCTGCTGCTGTGCGAACACTTCTTCTCAATTGACGGACGCGTTGCCCTGACACTGCGAGGGGATAATATCCCCGACGAGCAGACCGCCGAGCGGTTTCTGCAGGCGGTGGAGCAGAGGCGGACGCGTCCGCTTCAGTATATACTGGGAGAGTGGGAGTTCTGCGGTATGCGCCTTGCGGTGGGCGAGGGAGTACTCGTTCCGCGCGAGGATACAATGGCGCTGGTCGAGCTTGCTGCCGAAGGGCTCAGGGGAGTGGAAAAGCCGCGCGTTCTCGACCTCTGCGCCGGTACAGGTGCGGTCGCGCTGGGAATGTCGCGTCTTCTGCCCGATGCGCAGTTTGTCTGTGTCGAGCTGTCGGAGAATGCAATGCCCTATCTCCGGCGCAATATCGAACGCTTCGGCGAGGGGCGTGTGTCGGCGGTGAAAGCCGATGTCCTGCGCCCCGATGAAGCCGCACAGCTTTTCGAGTCCGGCAGCTTTGATGCGATAGTGTCAAATCCGCCCTATATCAGAACAGACGACATGGCCGGTCTCTCGCGCGAGGTAAAGCAGGAGCCTTCAATGGCGCTTGACGGCGGTGCTGACGGGCTGGAATTCTACCGCGTGATTGCATCGCAGTGGACGCGTTTTCTGCGCCGCGAAGGAGTGCTTGCGGTCGAGCTCGGCTACGATCAGCTCGAAGAGGTCAAAAGAATATTTGTTCGGTCGGGGCTGTCAAAAATAGCCTCCAAAGCCGATTTTTCGGGCGTTCAGAGGGCGATTATTGGGACAAACAGCTATTAATGCCCCTGTGTGAGACCTGATTTCCTTGAAAAAACGAACAGGTAATAATATAATGTGAAACAGAACGGCACAGGGTGTTTGCCACCGCCGCAAACGGGCGGCAGTGGGATTTGTTCTGTGCATGACACATCACCGAAGAAGGAGGCGCGTCTCTCCGGCGGGAGGGCGCGGCATTAAGGTATGGCAAACGATAAGAAGAAAGCATTGGAAACGGCGCTTGCGTCGATAGAGAAGCAGTACGGCAAGGGCGCTGTCATGCGCCTCGGTCAGGAATCCACCCTCAATGTCGAGGCTATCTCCACCGGCTCGTTCGGTCTGGATATGGCTCTCGGTATAGGCGGACTTCCGCGCGGACGTATAATCGAGATTTACGGACCGGAATCCTCCGGTAAGACCACCGTTGCACTGCACTGCATCGCCGAGGCTCAGAAGCTGGGCGGCGAGGCGGCATTCATTGACGTTGAGCACGCTCTCGACCCTGTCTACGCTGCAAATCTCGGTGTAGATATCGATTCTCTCCTCGTTTCCCAGCCGGATACCGGTGAAGATGCGCTTGAGATAGCTGAATCGCTTGTTCGCTCGGGCGCTATCGACGTCATCGTTGTCGACTCTGTTGCGGCGCTTGTTCCGCGCGCAGAGGTCGAGCGCGCAATGGGCGAGGCTCTTGTCGGACAGCAGGCACGTCTGATGAGCCAGGCACTGCGCAAGCTGACCGGTGTTGTCAGCAAGTCAAAGTGCGTTGCCATCTTTATCAATCAGCTTCGTGAGAAGGTCGGCGTAATGTACGGCAACCCGGAGGTCACCCCCGGCGGACGTGCTCTCAAGTTTTACTCCACCGTACGTGTCGAGATACGCAAGGTCGAGCAGATAAAGCAGGGTACTGAAATCCTCGGCGCACGTACCCGCGCAAAGGTTGTCAAGAACAAGATCGCACCGCCTTTCCGCGAGACCACCTTCGATATCATGTACGGCACCGGCATCAACCGCACCGGCGAGATTCTCGATGCCGCCGTCAAGCTGGATATAATCCACAAGGCAGGCGCGTGGTTCTCCTATAACGGCGAGCGCCTCGGTCAGGGACGCGACAACGTCAAGATATACATGGACAACAACCCTGAATTCACCGACGAAATCGACCGTCTCGTACGCGAGAACGCTTCCAAGCTGATGCAGGTCAGACCGGAGAAGAAGCCGGCACCCGGCAGCTCGGTAATCATCAACGATGACACACCGCTTGATTTCGTGATCGCCAACCCCGACGGAGATCCGGCACCTGCTCCGGCAAAGCGCCGCTCCTCCATCGACATTGACGCTGACGACTGATGACAGTTGTTGCTATCCGCCGCGTGAAGGGCGGACTGTTCACCGTCATAACCGACGGGGATATTGAGATTACAGTTGATTCGACCACCCTTGAGGCGGCCGAGGATATATTTGTCGGCTGTGAGACCGATGTCGAAAGGCTTGAGGAGCTGCAGCTGCAGTCGGATTACAACCGCGCGAGAATCCGTTCGCTCGAGCTTGTGGCGAAGAAGGAATACTGCCGCGCTGAGCTGATGCGAAAGCTTCGGGCAGGCTTCCCGGAGCAGGCGTGTGAGCTTGCCGCCGACGAGATGGAGCGGTTGGGTTTTGTGGACGACGAACGGTACGCGCAGATGTATGCCGATGCTGCCTACCGGCTCAGGAAGCACGGACGCAGACGTGTCAGCTACGACCTTGCGCAGAAGGGCATCGACCGCCATCTGGCGAGCCGTGTCGCTGATGAGCTGGCGCCGGACCCTGCCGAAGTGCTCGATGAGCTGCTCGCAGGAAGAATCGGAAATGACCTCGAGACCGAAGCCGGCTGCCGGAGATGTATTGCCACGCTGACCCGCTACGGCTACGAGGGGGCAGACATTGCAGCGGCAATGCGCCGCGAAGCCGCAAGACGGTTTGACGACTGAATGTCAGCAATTACACCGGTGGCTGTAGTGGGAATTTTCTCTGCGGCTGTGTCGGTGACTGCGTTTGCAGTGCCGGTTAAGATTTTGTGAAACAGGCGCAGGAAACCGGCGTGCAGAGAATAGTAAATCTGCAGCGAATAATAAAAATAATTGCACCGCATTGCCGGAGGGTCTGAAGCTCTCCGATAACGCGGTGCTTTTTGTTTAGTGAAGAGTGAAAAGTGAATAGTGAATAAGTG
>JAZNOP010000036.1:0-2805 GCA_045580875.1 Acutalibacteraceae bacterium | reverse complement strand
TCAATACCTGCCGGAAATTCGATGGATGCGGAAAGGGTATGCTCGCCGTTTTCACCGTCCACATCATAGGTATAGGACGCTGTACCGCCTCCTGTCAGGAGGAGGTAATTGCCGTCAGTACTGATTTCACAGCCGGAAAGGTCGCTTATCTTTGTGCTGTCAATGCCATAGTCAGCAAGACGGAGAATAGGTGTCGAAGCGACGAAAGAAGTCAGCGAGGATGCGTTATAGTAATTCGTGATACCCGTTACAGCATTCACAGCAAGCAGAGGGTTTTTAATGCAGTGCAGATAGATCAATGCAGTATTCTTCGTCAGGTCAAGGCTCTGCAGTTGGTTGTCGTTACAGAGCAGATATGCCAGTGCCGTACAATCGCTCACATCAATGCTTGTAAGCTTGTTATCGGAGCAGTCCAGATATTTCAGTGCTGTATTATTGCTCACATCAAGGCTTGTAAGCTGGTTGCTGGCACAGTACAGTTTGGTCAGTGCCGTACAAGCGCTCACATCAAGGCTTGTGAGCTGGTTGTTGTCGCAGTACAGAGTTTGCAGTGCCGTATTATTGCTCACGTCAAGGTTTGTAAGCTGGTTGGAGATGCAATACAGATAGTACAGTGCCTTATTATTGCTCACATCGAGACTTGTCAGCTGGTTTGAGTAGCAATTCAGATAGGTCAGAGCCGTATTCTTGCTCACGTCCAGACTTGTCAGCTGGTTGGATGAGCAATCCAGATCGGTAAGTGCTGTATTCTTGCTCACGTCAAGGCTTGTAAGCTGGTTGCTGCCACAGTACAGCTCGGTCAGTGCTGTATTCTTGCTCACGTCAAGTCTTGTAAGCTGGTTATCGGAGCAGTACAGCTCGATCAGTGCTGTATTCTTGCTCACGTCAAGGCTTGTAAGCTGGTTGCTGCCGCAGGACAGCTCGGTCAATGCTGTATTCTTGCTCACGTCAAGGCTTGTAAGCTGATTGTATCCGCAATCCAGCTTGGTCAGTGCTGTGAAAAACTCCACACCTGTGAGGTCGGTGATTCCCATATTGAAAACATCAATCTCCGTCACCTCTGCGATTTCATCCGCTGTCAGGATATTGTTGTCCGTTGTGTCAAAGTTCTCGTCAACGTAGGTGCGGAAGGTCTCGTCGGGGAAGTTTTCCTCATTGATCTCAATACCTTCCGGAAATTTGATGGATGCGGAAAGGGCACGCTCGCCGTTTTCACCGTCCACATCATAGGTATAGGACGCTGTACCGGCTCCTGTCAGGAGGAGGTAATTGCCGTCAGTACTGATTTCACAGCCGGAAAAGTCGCCTATCTTTGTGCTGTCAATGTCATAGTCAGCAAGACGGATAATAGGTGTCGAAGCGACGAAAGAAGTCAGCGTGGATGCGTTATAGTAATTCGTGATACCCGTTACAGCATTCACAGCAAGCAGAGGGTTTCTAATGCAGTACAGATAGATCAATGCAGTATTCTTCGTCAGGTCAAGACTCTGCAATTGGTTGCCGTTACAGAGCAGATGTGTCAGTTTTGTATTATTGCTCACATCAAGGCTTTTCAGTTGGTTGTTATCACAATCCAGATATTCCAGTGCAGTATTATTGCTCACATTAAGGCTCTCCAGCTGGTTGGAGTAGCAGTGCAGACGTTCCAGTGCCGTATTATTGCTCACATCAAGACTTGTAAGCTGGTTTTCGTAGCAGGCCAGATATGTCAGAGCCGTATTCTTCCTCAGGTCAAGGCTCGTCAGCTGGTTGGAGTAGCATTCCAGCTCAGTCAGTGCCGTATTCTTGCTCACATCAATGCTTTTCAGTTGGTTGCTGGCACAGTACAGTTTGGTCAGTGCTGTATTATTGCTCACATCAATGCTTTTCAGTTGGTTGCCTTTGCAATTCAGATAGGTCAGTGCCGTATTCTTGCTCACATCAATGCTTTTCAGTTGGTTGCCTTTGCAATTCAGATAGGTCAGTGCCGTACAATCGCTCACATCAAGGCTTGTGAGCTGGTTGTTGTCGCAGTACAGAGTTTGCAGTGCCGTATTATTGCTCACGTCGAGACTCGTCAGCTGATTGTAGGAGCAATTCAGATGGGTCAGAGCCGTATTCTTGCTCGCGTCCAGACTTGTCAGCTGGTTGTCATCGCAGTACAGAGCTTCCAGTGCTGTGAAATACTCCATGCCCGTGAGGTTGGTGATTCCCATATTGAAAACATCGAGCTCCGTCACCACTGCGATCTCGTCCGCTGTCAGGATATTGTTGTCCGTTGTGTCAAAGTTCTCGTCAACGTAGGTGCGGAAGATCTCGTCGGGGAAGTTCTCCTCGTCAATGGCAATCCCCTCCGCCGCAGATGCGGTCAACGGAATGGAAAATGTTCCATACGGGAAATGCAGCAGTGTCATACTGCACATCGTCAGCGACGCAGTAAACGCCAGGGTTCTTTTCAATTTACTTTTCATGCAATTACCTCCTTTTTGGATTTGCTTTTTTGCGATTTTGCGATCATTTTCTGTCGTGTCGTTTCTACCGCCTGCCAGTTGACTGCGGTGATATAGTCCTTGAAGTCGGAGAGGATTTTTCTTCCGAAGCTTCTGTAGTCCATTGCGATGATCTTCTCAATCTTCTGATTTCGCAGAGCTTCGGGGACATTGTAAAGCCTGAGTGCCGCATCCAGTCCGCAGGCAACACGCATATCAAGATGAACGATGAGGTGATCGGTGGAAGTGTGAACTATCAAGGGGCTATTTTCGTGGAGGTGTCTCGCATCGGTGCAGATACCACCCTTGCAAAGATTGTGAAAATGATGGAAGAAGC
>JAZNOP010000035.1:0-22818 GCA_045580875.1 Acutalibacteraceae bacterium | reverse complement strand
TTTGAAAAAGGTCGATCAAAACTTTTACTCCGCTAAACCAAATTTATTCCCCTGCCGACAGGTCAGGCACAAAGCCCTCTGCCGCTGTTTCGCCCTTTTCGGTGGGGACATGGAACATCGCATCAGAATCGAGTGACGGCGCGGTGTAGCCCATCTCTTCAAGATCGCGGAAGGTGACCACCTCAATGGTTTCGTCCTGCGCAATGACATCGAGCAGGGTCTCGAAGTTGTGATAATCAGGCACATCAACGTCGTAGATCTGCTTGTTGCCCTCGTCGTGAATGGGTGTATCATCGCCGTATGGATTGTGCTCGAGGAAGGTGAAGGAGTGGAACATTATCTGCACCACAGGAAAATCGTCCTGACGCTGCATCTGACGGATAATATCGATTATCTCCTGCCAGAAGAGGCGGTCGAGATCCATCTTGTTTTCCGCGCCCGAGCGGTCGTAGATGCTTATGACCGGAAATTCAATTATATCTCCGACGGCATAGCTCTGATTGATTGCCGCATAGCCGGAAAAACGGTTGTTGTAGTGGAAATAGAAGCTGGTGGAATCGTACTTCATGCCGCAGCGGCGAAGCGCCTCGAAGGTGTCGTCGTTGGCAATGTATGAACCGCCGCGGTAGGTTATCGGACGGCGTCCGGTCGCATTTTCGATGAATGAGCAGCCGTGCTCGATTATCTCGGTCTGATGATCCACATCGTACTTGTCGATGGTCTGATCGTAGAAGCCGGTCAGCATGGGATTTTCGTGGGAGTGGAGTGCAACCTCGTGACCGCGTGTGTCAATTCGCCGCACAAGCTCCTCCATGTAATTCTCGTATTCACCGGTGTAGATGATATCCTCGTACACATTGGTGAAGAATACGCCGCGCATACCGCGTTTCTCGAACTGCTCCATGATGTAGTCAACACCCCAGCTGCCCTTGTCTCCGAGGTCGCCCTCGATGAGGTTGGGCACACTTCCGCGCTCGTCCTCGACATCAATCGTGAAGATAAGATAAATCGGATTGAGCTCCTCAGCGTCCTGCGCAGGATACTCACAGTCAAGCCCGGTGGTTATGGTCTGGTGGCAGTAGGCGGTCTTGTGCCGTCCGTCGTGAGCAAGCACCCATGCTTTTATCTCGTAGACGTGAGTGCCGTCGGTGTAGGGCGGAGTGAATGAAAACTGATTGCCGAGTGTGTAGCGGCGGCGGTAGGCAGGCTCGCCCTCGCCGTCGATGTGGATATACCACGCGTACATAAGCTTATTCTCACCGTCTCCGACGAAATTATTCGTAAAGAGGTAGGTGTCGCCTTCCTGCACCATGGTGACGGCATCGGAGTTGAAATCGTAGATGTCTCCGTATACCGGCTCGCCGGACAGCTCGAAGTGGCTCATTTTCAGATAAATGCCCAGCAGTGTGAGCATTCCGACAAGCACGACGGCGCCAAAGAAGATAAGCAGGGCGCGTGCGCGCGGTGTCATTTTCTTTTTCATAAGCATAAGCCTTCTTTTTGCCCTTATATAATATTACTATTTATATACGGATTTAATCAGCAAGAGGGCAAGCAATATGGATATATCGCCTGCCCTCGGGAAAAGCCTTGTAGGTTTTATCAGAGCTTTACGAGGCTTGCGGCGGCAACAGCCTGACCGATGCGGCGCTCGTATTCGCCCGGAAGGAAGAGGTTGATCTTCTCAGCCAGTTCAGGATACTCAGCCGAAAGAACTTCCTTTGCCTTTTCAATTATAATGCCGCCTGCTCTGCCGGAGGTTACACGACCGGAGATCTGCAGGTGATCGATGTTGTAGAACTCGGCATAGTTTGCAACAGCATAACCGAAGTAGGTGCCGATGGTCTCGAAGATCTGCTCAGCGCCGCGGTGGCCCTCAGCAAGCAGACCCTGAACGACCTTCAGCTTCTCAGCAGGGGTCAGTTCTTCGCCGAGCTCGATGCCTGCGGCAGGAGCAAGACGGATAACTGCATACTGAGAGAAATAGCTTGCGCCGACGCCGAAGTCCATCGACCAGTCGTCGCGCTCAGCGTTTACATTGTAGTCAACAGGAGCAAATGCCAGCTCGTTCTGCCAGCCGGTAACATGACCGTCAGCATCAACATAGCCGCCAGCCTCGCTGGTGCCCATTGCAATACCGAGAACAGCGTTCTTGTCGAGTGCCATGGAAGCGGCAAGAGCAGCGATATCGCCGTCATTTGCAACAACCATAGGTACGCCGAGAGCCTTGCCGGTCTCGAGGTAGATGTTGCGGCAGGCTTCCTTCTGCTCAAGGGTATCCTTGGGGATAGCCATGAAGAGGGAGCACTGCATCGGGCGGCTCTTGACGATAACGCCGGCGGAGCTTACGCCGACAGCGTCACAGCGGGGCATCTTGGAAGCAGCAAGCTCGATGGCTTCCTTGACGTGCTGGTAGTGATAATTGATATCCTCGTTTACCTTGGGCAGCCAGACGATTTCCTGCGAGAATACGACCTCGCCGTCAACAACGCTGGTTACCTTGATGTCGCTTCCGCCTGCGTCAAAGCCTACGCGGCAGCCGTCGAGATGACGGCCGATGGGCAGGGGATTGGAGGAGGTCTCAGGCATATCGCAGAGCTCTCTCTCCTCAACAACAAAGTCCTTCTGATAAACAGTGCCCCAGAAGTCAACGTCAAATGCGCGCAGACCGTCGGGCTTGTATGCAGCGTTGATGTATTCGTAAACATCGTGGTCGCCGCAGAGCATGATCTTCCAGCCGCCGGCGGCCCAGAGAACGTGCTTGAGCTTTCTCTCTACGAAAAAGCAGTTTTTCTCGAAATCATCACCGAGGAAGGTGTCAATACGGTAGACGAGACCGTCTTCACGCTCAACAGCCATTGTGAAGGGGCGGCTGGCGGTCTTGAGGAATTCATCGTTCCATACTTTTGCGGGGATGAAGTCATGGTCGAGTACAGGCTTAATCATGACAGTACCTCTCTTCTGATCTTATTTACTATCTCAACCATCTCAGCCTCGTGCTCTTCCATGTCCTGCACCAGCTTGAACTGGGCTCTTGCACGGTCGAGGTTGTGGCTCGGACGGTGGATTTTGAAGTATTCGTCACCGTTAAGGAAGTCGGTGAGGAAGCGCATTCCGCACTCAAAGGTGATAAGCTGACCTGCGTAGGGCATAAGCTGGAACTCCATGTCGGTCATGGAACCGCCGAGCTCCTCGATGAAGCCGCGGGTGAACTGCTCGAACAGGTCAAGACGGCACCAGACCTTGGAAAGGTCCTTCTCGTCCTCGGCGCCTGCGTTTGTGCCGAAGCGGAGAGAATCGCCGTAATCGTAAAGCATGGAGCCGGGCATGACGGTATCGAGGTCGATAACGCAGATGCCCTCGCCGGTGATGTCATCTATAAGAATGTTGTCGTATTTGGTGTCGTTGTGGGTGACACGTACAGGAACAGTGCCGGCCTCGATAGCGTCAAGCACGATGCTGCATTTTTCTTTTCTGGCGGTTACGAATGCTATATCGTCCTCGATGAAAGCACGTCTGCCGGCCTTGTCTGCCTCAACAGCCGCCATGAAGTCGTTGTAGCGGGAGACGGTGTTGTGGAAGTTGGGAATGGTTTCATAAAGCTCAGCGGCAGGAAAATCAGCCAGCATATTCTGGAAACGGCCGAAGGTGCGGGCGGCGTTGTAGAAATGCTCCGGCTTCTCAACTGCCGGATAGGAACGGGCGCCGTCAACAAAGGTGAAAAGGCGGAAGAAGCCCTCGTTGCCGTCGAAATAATGGGTATTGCCGTCTTTGGTACGGATGATGTTGAGGGTCTCGCGCATGGGGTCGCCGCCGGCGGCAATAATCTTCTTTGCCAGATGCTCGGTGACGAGACGGATATTGTGCATTACGTGCTCCGGCTCGCGGAAAACCTTGTGGTTGAGCTGCTGCAGAGTGTACTTGCTGTTCTCGCAGGTTACGAGAAAGGTGTCATTGATGTGACCGTCACCAAAGGGCTTGATGCTTACAAAGGTGTCTTTTACATCAAACTGAGAGAAAATCTCAATTATTTTGCTGTGATCCAAGTTGATAACCTCCATGAATTTAGTGGGGGATCTTCTGCCAGCCGCTGTAACTATGATAACCGGGGCTGACGGTGTTTATGAGCGACAGGCAGGCATTGGAGAGAGCGTCTGCCCGCCTGTCGGATTCATCGGGGAAGAATTGTTATTTGATAATGTCTGCAACGGTGTCGTTGGAAACTGCCAGCGGACCGCCGTAGATGTATGCGGTCCTGTAGCCGCGGGTGGAGATGTAATCCTTGAGACCGGATACGTTTGCGCCCTTGTCGATGAGGATTACCGGCAGCTTGAGGCTTGCTGCAAGCGAGCCGCCTGCGAGAGCATCAGGGAAGTCCTTACCGGTGGAGATTGCGATGCCCTTGCCGGTGAAGAGGCTGTTGTAGGTGGAATTTATCTTCAGCGAGGTATCATAGCGGCTGGTGCCGTAGATACGGTTTACGCTGGAGACACCGTTGGTGATGATGCTGTTGCGGGCATCGTCGCTGATTGCGAGAGTACCGCCGACGATGACACCGTTGGTGCAGCCGAGCTGCTTGATGTAGGCTGCGGTGGAAGAATCAAGAGCACCTGTTGCCGGAGCATAAAGGACCGGGTTGCCCTGGATACCTGCTACCGGGCTGATGGAGAGAGCATCAGGGAAGTTGACAGCACTTGCGAAGTAAAGTGTGGTGAAATCCTTACCTGTGACGGTGCGCAGTTCCTTTGCAATTTCAACTGCTGTCTCGTAGCGGTTTGCACCTGCAATACGCTTGACAGTGAACTTGGAGCTGAGGGAGTCGGCAATTGCCTTGCCGATAACCATTTCGCCGCCGAGGATATAGACACGCTTTGCGCTGAGTCTCTGGAGCTCGGTCAGGACACTCGCCTCAATGGTGCTGCCGTTGCTGGTGAGCAGGATAGGAGCATCGAGGGCTGCTGCGAGGGATACGCCGGCGAGTGCGTCAGCATAGCCTCTGGAGTATGCGAGAACAACCGACTCGGAGCCGTTCTTCCAGCCTTCCTTGCTTATCTCGATGGCGGTGTCGATTCGGCTCTTGCCTTCGAGGCGTACAGTGCCGTCGATGGCGGTAGTGGTGGTTGTGGTTGCCTTGGTGGTAGTTGTGGTTGTAGTTGTAGTGGTGGTCTTGGAAGCATCGGGATCAGCTACGGTGACGTAGTTGCCGTTGATCCAGCCGGTGGTCGAGCCAATGGAAATCTTGTACCAGATGGTGTTGTCCACGGCCTTGGTCTCGGTGAAGGGATAGCAGACGTTCTTCGGTACCTGAGCGACAACCTCGGTGCCGTTGGCTTCATTTCTTACGTTGACCAGATTGTTGGTGACCTTGACGAAGGTCTGAGCAGTCTTTGCCGGAGTGACATAGCTGCCGGAGACCCAGCCTATCTGGCTGCCGATGACTATCTGATACCATGTTACACCTGCGATGGTGTTGGTGGAGGAATACTTGAACCAGCCGTTCTTCATCTCATTGGTGATGGTGGTTACAACGGTGCTGCCCTGTGCTGCGTTTCTTACGTTGACAGCACCTGCGGTAGCCTGAACGTATTCCTTGGACTTGAGTGCGGGAGGTGCGGTGGGAGCAGTGGTGGCGGTGGTGGTTGCAGCTGAGTTGGTGCCTGTGCCGCCTGCGCCTGTGCCGCCGACTTCCTCAGCGTAAGTGCCGACTACCCAGCCGCTCTTGCTGCCGATGGTGATCTTGTAGCACTTTGTGCCGCCGAGATCGGTTGTTTCGGTATAGGGATAATACTCGTCCTTGGTGACAGTGCAGATGGGATCGCCTGTGCCTGCCTTGGTGCGGACGTTTATATTCTCAGCGGTGATCTTTATGTAGTTTGCGCTCTCGGAATTGACATTGGCGTACTTGCCGCTGATCCAGCCCTCTTCATCGCCGACCTTGATCTTGTACCATTTGGTGCCGTTGACGTCGGTTACTGCGGAGAAGGGGAAGTATGCATTCTTGTTTACGGTGGTGAGGATATCGTCGCGGTCGGACGAGCCGGCAGTGCCGCGTACGTTGATGCCGGAACCGGTGATCTTTACATATCCGGAGGAAGGCCCTGCCGCGGTGGTGGTAGTGGTTGCGCCAGCTCCGGAGCCTGTGGTGGTTGCACCGGAACCCGAGCCGCTGGAGATGACCTTGCAGTAGGTGCCGGAAACCCAGCCGCTTACAGAGCCGAGCTGTATCCTGTACCATGTGACATCGCCGACATTCTTGGTCTCGGAATACTTGAAGCAGGTATTCTCTCTGACAGTGTCAATGACCTTGCCGCTGGGAGCGGAGGTACGCACATTGACGTTGTTGCCGGTCATCTGAATGAAATTGCCCTCTGTCTCAGGAACAGCGTAGTCGCCGGAGATCCAGCCGGTGTTGCCGCCGACGGTGATCTTGTACCATGTGGTGGAGCCGACCTTGGTGGTCTCGCTGCAGGGATAGCAGGCGAAGATGGGGAGCATCTCGATGACGCTGCCGCTGGGAGCGGAGGAGCGCATATTGACATTGTTGCCGGTCAGGCGGACATAAGCAGGAATGTCAGAAGCCGGCCTGGTGGTTGTTGTGGTGGTTGCAGAGGTGGTTGTGCTCGAAGTGGTGGAGGAAGAGGTGGTTGTTGTTGCCGAAGCCTCGGCGATGACAGCGCCTTCCGGCAGCCAGAGCATTACCTTGCCGTTTTCATCGGTAAAAACGTTGTTTATGCCGTATGCATAAGCCGAGCCGTCAAGTGTGACCTTGAGAGCGGTCAGCTTTGTTGCGGTGGTAACCGAGGGGATTGTGTGCTCGGTGAGAACAACAGCAGTGCCGCCGCCGTTGACCGGAGCAATGGAGCAGGCAGAAGCGCTGGTGCTGATGCTGCCGCCGGTGATGGATATCTTTGCAGCGTCAATGTGGCTGCCTTCCGGCTTGGCGGTCAGACGGACAGTACCGTCGGTTATGTTGACGTTGCCTGCAGCCTTGACAGCGCAGCCGTATGTGCCGCCCGAGGAAAGATCAAGACGTCCGCCACGGATATTGACATTGGCACTTGCGTAGACCGCATAGCTGGAAGCCACAGCGGTAAGTGCGCCTACGCCGTCGTCAGGACCGTCCTCGAAGGAGACCGTGCCTGCGAGAGAGGCAATGGCATCATCGCCGGGGGCGTTGATTACGCTTGTGCCGTTGAGGCGTATGGTGAGCGATGAGATATCGACAGCGCAGACAGCGCCGCCGTCGGCATCAGCCTTTGTTATGACAGCACTGTTGAGTGTGAGGGTGGTGCTGTCGGGGTCATACACCGCAGTACCTGTGCCGCAGGTGATGGTGAGCTTGTCTGATGTGAACTGCTCGCCGTTTACCCACAGACCGTACTCTGTGGCGGCGCTGGCGGTCATCATAAGGGCTGTGTTCGGAGTGAACGCAATTCCGAGCAGAATGATGAGTGCCAGTGTGACCGAAAGGGTTCGTTTGAAGAAGTTGCTCATTGTTTGACCTTTCCTTTCATGGGTACCTGCGGAAACAGAGCCTGCAATTTCTGCTCCGCTGAGCGTGATGCGATACACGCTGAGTATAAAAATATGCCATCTGAAATAAAAGTAGTTGTCAAATGACTATTATATATTATTTTATAATATAACACAAGCAAAAAAAATTGGCAATAGCATCGGCGTTTTGTTCGTTTTTTGTTTACAAACAGGAAATCAGGTCTTATGCGGCTGATGTCAGCTGCGGTTTTCTGTGATATTCTCAGCGGATAATTCTGTGATAAAAGACAAAAAAGCCGCTGCAGATGTCGTTTGGTTTACGGCATCTGCAGCGGGCAGCTTATTTATTATTCATTTTCTTCAGCTGGAAATCAGCTGTAAAGGGTTGTAAGTATCGCCTTCTGAACGTGCAGGAGATTCTCGGCGGAATCGAATATCTCCTGAGAATGAAGCTCGAATATGTCTCCGGTTATCTCCTCGCCGCGGTGCGCCGGCATACGGTGAAGCACCATGGCATCAGGGCGGGCATAATTCATGACCTCGTCGTTGACGGTGAAGCGGCTGAAGGCGCTCATGCGCTGGTCGAACTCCACCTCGTAGCCAGCCGGAATCCAGCCGTCAGTAATGACAACATCGGCAGCTCTTGCGGCGCCTCTCGGGTCGCGGTAAAGCTCGAAATGTCCTGCCTGAGCGGCAAATGCAAGCACCTCGTCGGCAGGGTCGTAGCCCTCAGGGCAGGCAACAGCCACGTTCATGCGGGATTTCAGGCAGCCGACGATGACCGAATTCATCATAGCACCGCCGTCTCCTATGAATGCCACCTTGAGTCCGTCAAGGCGCTGCTTGCGCTCGCGGATTGTGAGCAGGTCGGCGAGCACCTGACAGGGGTGTGCAAAATCGGTCTGACCGTTTATTACAGGGATAGTGCAGTAGCGGGCAAGGGTCTCGATGTCGCTGTGGTCAGCGGCGCGCATGACCAGCCCGTCGCAGTATCTGGACATGGCTCTTGCTGTGTCCTCGGCAGCCTCGCCGCGGCTCATCTGCAGAGAGCTGATGGGCAGGTAGAGGGCGTGTCCGCCGAGCTGATACATTCCTATTTCAAACGAAACACGGGTACGGGTGGAAGGGCGCTGGAAAATCATGCCGAGAGTACGTCCCTCGAGTGATTTGCGCGACAGACCGTGGGTGTGCTCGTATTTGATCTGTTCGGAGAGATTGAGAAGCTCCTCGATATCGCGGGAGCTGAGGTCAAGCATCTTGAGCAGGTGCTGCATTTATATCTTCCTTTCGATAAAGTGTATCTTCAGAATTATAGCAGAATTATAGCAGATAACTGTCAGCCTGCCGGAGTACGGCAGGGCAGTGTGATCACAGGTCGAAATCGGTCATTGAGCATACATCGCCGCTGACATCGTCCCATTCAGCATCAACGGTGGGAGAGTTGGCACGTGCGGCTCTGATTTTTGCCGAAACAACCGGAATCAGCCAGCGTGTGCCTGCGCACAGCGCTGAGGGCAGAGTACAGCCCGATACGGTACAGCACAGCAGGGTGAAATAACCGCTCATGTCGAGATATAAGCCGCGGATGACCATCTGACAGAATACCATCACCATGGCGGCTGCTGCACCGGACAGGCACAGGCATATCAGCCAGCGTTCGACAGTGACGGGTCGGCGCAGAAGTGCCTGCGCAACGGTGATTATTACGGGGAACACCGCACAGCAGATAAACACACCGCGCATCAGCTCAGAGTCGGCAAGACCCGTCGGGTCGGTTAGAAGAAGCCGTCCGATCACCCACCAGAATACGATACTGCCGCCGAGCAGCAGCATGGAAAGTGCAATGGTGGAATAGCTGATGATTTTCTCAATTATTGGAAAAGAATCCTCACCGGGCAGAGTGTAATCCTCTTCAGGCATATCATACAGGGAGAAGATATCCTCTTCCAGAAATACTTCGGTTTCCTCCGGCAGCTGAGTGTCAGCCGGTTCTTCAGCCGGCTCGATGTCTATGCCGAGTGTGTTGACGGCAGCCGGAATGGCGGCCTGAGGACTCTTTTTCTTCTTCTTTGATTTTGACATAGGCAGGTGACCTCACAGAATTGCAGTTACTGCGGCGCGTTTTCATATAATTTCAGACGAAAATACATTATATGCGACAGCCGGTGCAATTTCAATTATATTTTGTAAATTTACAGTGATGACACAGAAAACTCACAGAAAGCCCCGTCAGGCTGACTGTTTTTTTGGCTCAAATGCCTTCTTGCAGAGATTTGCAAGCCAGTCGGTGAGCAGGGAGAAGAATTTGACAAAGAAGGGCAGGGAGAAGAGTGCGGTGATTGCCAGCGAGATGAGCAGGCAGGTGCCAAGGCTTGCAAGCGGGCTGAGTGAAGCAAAGAAATTCTTGCAGAAAGAAGTGCCGCGAAGCAGATAAAGAACGATGTAGCCGTGGGCGATATAGATGCTCATTGTAGCCTGACCGACATGGCTGAGCACGCACTTGCGGTTGGGCATGAGATTGATTGCGCATACGGTGATAAGCACTGCCATGATATACAGACCAAGACGTACAGCAATGCCCGTGAGCGGAGTCATTCCGGCTTCGGCGTAGGAATTCTTCATCTGGAGAATGCTGGTGTAGGGAAGGCTGACGTTTTTGAAGAGCAGTACTGCGCCGGCGAAGATTGCAGGAAGTCCGAGAGCACATACCCATTTCGGACATTTGCGGATTGCCGCGACAGTGTCAGGGGTGAATTCCATGCCGAGCCAGTAGAAGGGCAGGAATGCGAGGGCTCTTCCGACAGCGAGTGCCGAGCCGTTGGGTATGAATCCGCCGGCAATACCGAGGATAATGGCGAGCGGCAGAGCAAAACCTTTCAGCTTTGAGAAAACCGGAGAAATTGCGCGCCAGTAGAACAGGCAGAGCAGATACCAGTAGGAGAAGGGTACTTCAAGAAGGTATCCGGGCATTCTGCCGAGCTTTGCCGGGCTGACAACACATTCAACGATTTTGAAGATAATTGCGAAAATTACAAAGGGAACGAGCGCGCTGTGTATCGAATAGGAAAAGCTCTTTGCGGCTTTCTTTGAGAAATAGCCGGAGATGAAGACAAACAGCGGCATATGGAAGAGGTAAATGCACTTGTAGACAATGGTGTTGATTTCGTGATTCTTGCCGGAGACAAGAACATGACCAAGCACGACAAAGAAGATAAGCAGAGCCTTGATATTATCGAAAGAATAGTCGCGCTCACGCTTTACGGGGGCAGCTGCTGCGGTTTGTTCCATGATGATTCCTCCTTAAAAAATCTATGAATAAATATGAAAATAAATGTAAAACCTTACATTCTGTACGGAAAATATATGAAACAGAATTTAACGGCGGCCTTTCCCAAAAAGTCGCTTGAGTGTAAAGCCGAACAGAATAAAGAGACACAGTCCGCCGGCTGAAAGCAGGGAATATTTAACAAGGTCGGAGACCGAATAGCCGAAGAGATCGGTTATCCGGTAGGTGCCGTCTTCGGGCGGGAGAATGCCGGTGAAGGGGTGCTCTTCCGGATTTTCAAGACGGTATGCAGCCATGGCTTCCTCGTACATCACGATATCGTCAGCAACATCTATGGGCTGTGCATCGACACTGACGATGTGCTCGGGACCGACAGGGATATACCAGCCGTAAACATCGTTGAGTGCGCCGTAGATGCGCTTGTGCACCATGCCGTCAGGGGTTGTGAATATGTACATTCCGGCAATGTTGAGCACCTGCTGGTAAAAATACGGTATCTCAACGTCAATGGGGATTACTGCGATGCGGTCAAAATAGGAAGCATCGGAAGGAGTGACTGTCTGCTGTGCTTCGGCTCCGTCAGACAGTTCACCGTCATCGGGCGCGGCAAGCATCGCCGGACAGCCGGCGAAAAGAAGCACAAATGCGATAAGTATGCAGATCAAACGCCGCACAGGTCAGCACCTCCTGTCTGTATACTGCGGCAGACGCTGTGTGCAGAACCGCTTTACTGCTGATTCTGCTCCTCTTTTGTTTCGTCTGTGTTAACAATCTCAGTTTTTCGCGTAATCAGCGAAGAAATCATCATCATCATCTTCTTCATCAGAATCGGCGATGTATTCGTCAGCGGAAGTGTTCCCGTCGTCTTCCCCGGATCGGGCTTCGGCATCATCTTCGTCAACCTCGGCATCATAGTATCCGTCCTCCACGTCATAGCCTTCATCGTCATAATCGTCGTCGCTGCAGTATCCGGAGTCGTCGCTATACGAGTCGCCGGTTTCGTAATCATCTTCGCCGTCGTAAGGATCATCATCGTAGGCATCACCCTCAGACTCACCGTCGTAATCGTCGTCTTCGGATTCGTCATAAACGTCGCTATCGGACTCATCGTAATAATCGCCGTCATCAAGGGAATCATAGGCTTCTCCGTAATCGTCGGAGTCGTTGCCGTCAGATTCAACGTCGTAATATTCACTGTCCGCAGGATAGTCGCCATCGGAGCTGTCCTGCGCGTCGTCATCGTTATCGGAGAAATCATCGATGCCTGCGCCGGTTTCGTCATCGGAAACATCGTCTGCAGTGTAGTCGGAATTGTCGGCAGGCTGGACATATTCAGTCTCTGCTTCGGTTTCTTCTTCCTGAACGGTTTCGCCGTCAGACGGTGTTCCGGTTTCCGGAGCGGCTGCTTCCTCCGCGGCTTCAGCCTCTGCAGCTTCGCCTGCGGTTTCCGGTTCAGCGACCGCAGGTTCGTCATGCTCTGCAGCGGTGTCGGACGGGTCGGAATCGTCCCAGTCATCGCCGCCGATAACTATATCGGCATTGCTTATGCCGGCAGCTTTTTCGGCAAGCTCACGCTCGCGGGCTGCGGCTTTCCCGGCCTTTTCCTCGCGGCGGCGCTGTGCCTGCTCGGTGCGGTCGGCTATGCGGCGCTCCTCCTCGGCAGCGTGGACCTCGGCGAGGAAACGCTCCTCGTCTTCGGTAAGGCTGTCGAAATGGGCACGGATATCGTCAAGGTCATCTGCATTGAATTTCGGAAGAAGTGAGCGCAGAAGCATACGCACAGTGTTGCGCGAGAAGAACATCTTGCTGGAGAGCTCGTCCACTCCGCAGCCGTCAAGCACGATGTATTCAAGCATGGTCAGCTCGCGCTCGGAAAGCCGGAGCTCATCAGCACGGCGGCGGATAAGGGTGTGTGCGTTGTGGCGGTGGTCAAGCTGATTCTGGGTGAATCCGGCTGTTTTCATGAAACGGGATATCACTCCGCCGCAGACCGGCATCAGAAGCACGAGCAGAATAATATACAGCCCGGAGGAATCGGGGTTTACAGTGCGGTCAAGCGCACGTCCGGCAAGCTCGCCGCTGACGACGCAGGTGTAGCCGAGGAAGGCGTAGAACAGCGGGTGCGGGCGGTCGAGCGAGAAAAGAACGATAAGAATATAGAAACCGGCTCTGATGCAGGCGAGTGCAGCGTAGCTGACAGCGGCAAATATCGCTGCTTCAGAGGAGGTCAGATAGGGCAGACCGGAGAACATTGCCGAGGCGGCGGAAAGTCCCGCGCCGAAAACGAAAAGCATAGGCACCAGCGGAAGTCTGACCGTCAGCACAGCAATGACAGAAGCGGCAATGAAGCCGAGTGAAGCCAGTGCGGCATAGCCGGAATAGGCTGATGCTATCTTGCTTACGGTGAGGGTCTCTATGTGTGAATGAGCGAAAAAGAAAACGAGTGAAATGACAAACAGCGCAATGTAGCTCAGCGGTATCTTGCTCAGCATTTTCTTCGGCTCTGCTTCGGCAAGACTGACAAGAGGACCGTCAGCGGTGGAGTAACCGTGGGAATGAACGGTCAGCGCGGCGAATATGCCGATAGCGGCAGCGGCAACTGCGAGGCTTGTTTTGGTGGGAGATGAGCCTATGAGCAGTACCGAGAGCAGCCGGACAGCGCCGCCGAGTGCCAGACCGAGGGCAACGGCATGAAGTCTCTGACCGACCTTGACTCGCAGAAGGTGGGAGATGACTGCCAGCGCGCCGAAAGCGGAGCCCACACCGGCAACAGCCGCAAAGGCGGTCATGGTGGATGCGTTGGCAAGTGACAGCGCAATGCCGCTTTCCGCCATGAATATACCGGGCAGCCAGCGCAGGATTCTGTCGGCAAGCATGCCCTCGATATCAAGCAGCAGCAGTATGACCGACACAGCCAGCGCTGTCAGCACTGAGGCGAGCAGGAAGGTCACGTGGACCGAGGAAAGCATGGTATCGTCGCGGTAGAAGCGAAGACTCTGCTCGCAGATGTACATAACGGTAAGATACCAGCCGATAAAGCCGCCCATGCGCAGAGCTGCGCCGAGGGTGGACTTACGGAGTGAAGTCAGCATAAATATTTTCTTCCTTTCATCGCGGAGAAGTTCCGCAGACCTGAAAATGAATATATTTCATTTTATCATACCACACTTTGCCGCCGGTTTCAATGTTTTGTAATGACGTAAATTGTCGGCAGGAGAATGACATTGAATGAATGATATCCGCAAAACAATGCAATTACGGCGAAAATTATTAATAATTCGTAAATTTAATAGTATATTATATTTATTTATTGAATGTTTGTGATATGATATATAAACGGCATTCTGTACACTTGGCAGGTGCGCCTGTTTTCTGAAGGCGCATGAGAGTGCAGAAACCGCCGCAAATACCATGATCTGCCGGCAGCGGTCTGCCGGCGTCATCAAGGAGACCGAAAGATGAGTACAGCCAAAAAGCTGCTCGTGCGCGCCGCCGCCGAATCACAGGTGGGCAACGCCCGCGGCAACAATGAGGATAACGTTTATTTTAACGGCGACTTTATCACACCGCGTACAATAAGACAGGATTTTGCCATAAAGACAGGCGATTATTCCGATATCAACGTCTTTGCCGTTCTTGACGGTATGGGACGCAACAATACCGGTTCCTTCGCCTCGCTTCTCGGTGCGACCCGTCTGGACGTTGTTTCCAGCCGCGTGGCATTCGACAGCGGCAGAGACTGCGACACCATCGTGCTCGACTATATGCAGTCGGTCAACGCTGAGGTACGCGAGCAGATAAAGGAAACCGGCGGAGTGCGCACCGCTTCGACCATTGCTCTGGTCATAATTGAAAACGGCATCGTACACGCATACAACGCCGGTGACAGCCGCATATATCTTTTCCGTGACAAGCAGCTTATCCGTCTGTCGCGTGACCACATTTCGCTGCGCGGTCAGCAGTCGGTTGCGCTGACCGAGGAAGGCGTGCGAAACGGCGGTCTGACAAAATATCTCGGTATGCCCGAGACTGAAGGTCCGCTTGAGCCCTTCCGTGCAAAGCCCTTTAAAATCCGCAAGGGAGACAAGATACTCATCTGCTCCGACGGCCTGACCGACTATGTCGACGAAGAGGACATAGCCGCCTGCATGACCCGCAACCGCGAGCCTTTTGCGATTACAAACGAGCTTATGATACTGGCTGACCGCGAGGACAGCGCTGACAACGTCAGTGTGGTCGTGGCAGAGGTCACCGAGCCTGGAATACATATATCCGAGCAGAATCTGATGGTCATGATTGCCGCGGCAATACTGCTTGCCGGTATGATAGTGGGCGGAATACTCGGCTACATCATCGGCAGAGGCACCGCCGACAGCAACACCGGCTTCATAGATTACACCGCCGGAAACAATACACAACAGACAAACCATTCGGATACGGTGCAGCAGCAGACGCCTGTGATAGTGCCGTCGGGCAGTGATGTCTCGGCGAGCGACGTTGCGAATAACAGCTCAAATTCCACCGCAGGAACAATGTATCCCACAACAACCTATCCCACCAGCACCACCGCTCCGATCATGATCGAGAGCATGACCCTGCAGCCGGAGGGCGAATTCACTATCCGCGTTGGTGATACCTACAAGATGGGCATACTGCTCATGCCGGAGGATACCGACCTGTCGGTCGTCAAGTGGACATCGAGCGACGAAAAGGTCGCAACTGTCGACGAAAACGGCGTCATCACCGCAGTGGGACGAGGCAGCGCCAAGATCACCGCAACTGTCGGTGATCCCGAAAACGGCGGACTTTACGAAGACGTTCTGGTACGAGTAAAGAGCAGATAACGGTTGATTTTTATTCATTGAAGAAAATAAATACAAGCCGTGATCCGGCATGATCACGATATCACACACAGAGGGAGGATATCATGGCAAAGCCAGCCATGATGAACCTTGACGATGGCTATATTCAAACGCAATAACAGAGGTCAGCAGGAAAATAAGCCGATAGAGGAGAAAAAGCCGGCGCCGCAGCAGGTGTCGCCGGAGGAGCAGCTTGCTGAGCAGCTTCTCACGGCGGCTGTCAGCGGCACTGCAGCTCCTGCCGCCGCAGAGAATATTGAGACGGCGCAGACTGAGAGCAGTGACGAGATCAAGCCTGTAATGGCATTCGGCACCGAAAATGATACCACCGCCGACGAGCCCGAGCCCGAGGTGGAGGAGGTAGTTGACTCTATCGCCGGAATATTCGGTTCAAGCGACAATGCAGGAGCAAAGGCTGCTGCAAGAGACCTTGCCGCCGAGCACCCGACAAATGCCGCGCAGAGCCGCTGGTTTGACCGCCGCCGCAAGGCGATGGAGCAGGCCCGCCGCAAGAATGAGGAGCAGGCTGCAGCTGAGTCTGCCGGAGAAGATTCTCAGCCGGTACAGGAGGAAGCTGTTGCCGGACCGGTACTGCCGAAGCAGAAAAAGCCGCGCCAGATGCGCATTCCGTCGGATAATCCGCAGTCGCTCGCCTTTGCTGACCTGAGTGACCGCGACGACCTCGAGCCGTATGAGATAGACGACGCAACCGATATATACGGAATTAAATATCCTGCCGGTTTTGATACCTCACGTGTCAATTATCACGGCAGAGCCATCGACCTTTCCGATTTCTCTCTCGTTTCCGGTCTGCGCTGGGAGCACATCGAGGGAGCTTCGGAGATAAGCGGTGTCATATTCCCCTCGACCTTTGACATCGACAATGCCAATTTCTACGGCAGAAGTCTGCGCGGCTGCGACTTCTCCGCCGTTTATGCGCTCAAATGGAAGCACATTGAGGCGGCAGAGAATATCGCTGCGATAAAGTATCCTGCCACCTTTGACATAACCAACGCAAAGTTCTTTGCGCGCAATATTTCCGGCAGTGATTTCTCACTGGTCGCCGGACTCGAATGGGAGCACATCTGGGATGCCGCCGACATAACCGGCATAAAGTACCCTGCTTCCTTCGACGTCAGCCGTGCTGAGCTTGAGGGCAGAGACATCTCCGGCAGTGATTTCTCGCTGGTTGAGAGTCTGCGCTGGGACGATATAAAGAACGCCGGCAACATCGAGGGCATAATCTATCCGGCATCGTTCAACTTTGACGAGGCAGATTTTGCCGGACGCTCGGTAAAGGGCAGTGATGCGGTCAGAGCGAAGGTATTCCCCTTTGCCTGCATTAAGAATGCAATGGATATCCGCCGCATCAAGTATCCGGAGTGCTTTGACAGCACGGCGGCAGACTTTACCGGAAAGAATATTGCCGGCAGTAATTTCTCCCGTGTTTCCACCCTCAGATTTGCGCAGATAAAGAATGCCGCCGATATTTCGGGCATTGTCTATCCGCCGCAGTTTGATATTGAAAACGCCGATTTCACCGACAGGGATATAGACGACAGCGATTTCTCCATGCTGCCTGCCTTCAGGTGGCAGAGTGTGCATCTTGCATCAAGCCGCGAGAATATCGTGCTTCCTGCCGGAATCGAGAAGCCTCGTCCCACCGACGAGGAGATAGAGGGCGCAATGCTCATCTTCCTGCTCAAGCTCTATAACCGCGAGTACCGCAGCGAGCTTGATGTCACACGCTTCAACGATGATATTTCGGCGCTGTATCCCGGTGTCGACGATGTCATGGCAGCCGAGCTGATCGAAGCTGCCACCGCCGTATGGGAAAAGCCGGGCGGACAGCGTGAGATAGAGATAATGGCAAGAGAGGCATACACCGGCGACAAGCTCTTTATGACCAAGCTGGGCTTCAAGCTGCTTTATCCGCGCCGCGGTGCCGATGCAGCCGTCAAAATACTGCGCGAGCAGTTTGAGGCAATATTCAACAAGAGTGAGAAGGAGCGCTTTGAGCGCCGCCTTTCCGACCTGCAGAAGGGTAAGTGCCTGTCTGCGGCAGAGATTGCCGCAATCGGCTTTGAACCGGCGGCACAGCCCAAGACCGAGCGCTTCGTGCCGGTTGTTGAGCCTGAAGTACCCGAGGTCGATGAAAACGGATATACCGCAGAGGAGCTTGCTGAGCTTGCGCTTATGGAAGCCGAGCTGCAGGCACAGCAGGAGCAGGAGGCTCTCAGCGCAGCTGCACAGAATGAGCCTGAGCATAAGACTGCACCTGCAGAAGCTTCACGCGTATATACCTTCGGTCAGGTATCTGCCGATGCTATCACAGATGTTTCCGATGCAGCACCCTTTGTCGTGCCTGATGAGCCGGTCGAAAAGCAGGAGCTTCTGCCTGATGATGTGTTCAAGCCGGTTGCAACAAGCGAGACTCTCAGCCGCGGCACTGCACAGCCTGCACCCGCTCCTGCACCTGCACAGCCTGCGCAGACAGCACCCGTACAGCCTGCCGCTTCTGCACCGGCTGCACCTGCAGCTCCGGCAGAGCCTGCAGAGCTGCCTAAGAATGATAAATTCGCAAAGCCTGTCGACCTGAGCAAGCTCCGCTCACAGAGAGCTTCCCAGCGTGCGGCGGCAGCGGCATATCAGCGCCGCGAGAAGCTCAGCGACGAGGAGAAGGCTATCCGTACCGGTGTCATGGGTATGCTTCTTTATATCCATCAGAACACCTCCGAGGATGAGCTTTCCAACTCCGAGCTCTACGCTGAGTTCATGAAGATTTATCCCGGTTCTGCTCCGAAGGAAGCGGCTGCAATGGCGCAGTTTGCCACCAATACCCTCGGCGGCACAGATGCCGAGATGCGTGCAAAACTGTTCATGTTTGCCTCCCGTGCTTCGGGCGCGGTCAAGCGCAAGCTGCTCGACTTTGCCTATAATGAATATGTATACCGTCTTTCCGAGACGGCTGACGAGGAGATATTCCGCGACTTCCTGATGGCTCTGTGCGACACCCTCTATGAGGATTCGCCTGAGTATGAATTCTCCTCCTATCTGCGTTCAAAGGATATTCTCAAGAATCCGCCTGTCCGCCGTGAGGCAAGCTACCGCCGTATTGCATTCGAGAACAATATCGGCAAGGCAAACCTCTATGCCAACGAGCGCTATCCCTATTACAGAACTCTCGAGCAGGTCGGCTTCCAGCACTTCGGCTTTGAGGCTATCCGCGGCAACCTCCTCATCGAGGTCAGCGACAGCCGCTATTACGAGGAGCTTGACAATCTCGTATACCGCGAGAAGGAGCCCAATCTTCTGCAGTTTGTTGTAATCGAGACCCAGATGGGCTATCTCTACCTCGAGCAGCGCTGCATTGCCGACTGGAAGGTCGATGAGCGTGATGTCTGGGCAGCAGCTGAGCACAACATGAGCCTTGTGGACATGAAGCCCAAGTACTCCTTTGCTTCAAGTGAGTTCTCTTCCTTCAGATACATACAGCACGACCTTGCCTCCTATCTGCTCTGCAAGCCGGAGCTTATGGACGAGATCGCAGGCGGTCAGGATCTTATCCTTGCGCTGCCCTGCCGTGAGATTGTCTATATCGACTTCTACGATTTTGCTGCAATCAAGCGCATGATCGAATTCAACTCACGCTACAACTGCACCCTCATCATCGGCGGTGAGGAGTATGAACACCCCTTCTCGAGCGATGTTTTCATCTATCATGCCGACAGCGGTAAGTTTGAGCGAGTCAATGACGAGACCTACATTCTGCTGGGCGATTCGGTCGCTCGCCGTCAGGTTCTGCGTTCTGTTCTTCCGCTCAATATCGAATTCACCGATGATCTGCTGACAAAGCCGCTGACCACCGACGAAACTCCCATGGTAAACGACGAGCAGTGTGTTGTTCAGGAGGCGGCATTCACCCTGCTGAGACTCTATGCCGAAATGAACGGCGAGCGTGACTACACCGTTGCTCAGAATGCCTTCATGGCAGTGGTCGATGAGGTCTACATCAGCTTCGACGCCATTTATCCTCCGCCCAGAGGACGTGAGCAGCCCGACCCGATGGATCACCTTGAGGAAGCTGCACGCATGGTCATCAAGGGCGGCAAGAAGCTGTGCTGGCTGCTCATTCAGGCAATGCAGAACATCTGCGGCGATATCAAGTATGAGACTCCGACAGCTGCACGTATCCGCGAGACGGTTCTCTGCGAGATATACGGCGAGAATGCAAACGCTGTGTGGCTCAACTGTGCAACAGCCGCTGATTTCACCAAGCGTTTTGAGTCCACAAAGAAATTCCACGAGATTCCGGTCGAAAACAACCATCTGACCATACTCGATTCCAAGGTCGAGGTGGCGATGCACGTTATGACCATGATATTCCACCAGTTCGGCAACCGCTACGCACTCGGCGAGGTGCGCCGTCATCTCAGCCGTTCGCTGCCCGGACTGCAGTTCACCTACGAGATAAACCAGAGCGCATGGCTGCCCTCCCCGGGCGAGGATATCGATGTCGACGCACAGTCTCTTGGCATGATATTCCGCGGCTTCGACCGCGCCACACAGGAGCGCATGCTGACCGCTTTCGCTGATGCAATCGGCGACAGAGACCTCTCTGAGGGCGGCTGGCCGCTGCTTTATTTCATCAAGTTCGTCAAGTATTCATATCTTGATCCGGTTGAGATGGTCGAGCGGTATTTTGTCCGCAGAAGCCGCATGATTCCGTCGCACACTGTGCTCAAGCAGCTTTACTACAAGGATCTCAACAACGAGTTTGTAAAGCATGCCCGCCGTGCAAGCCGCATAGAGGGCACAGGCGCTGACGATGCTTTCGAGGAGCGCAGTGCAGACGAGATGCTTATCCGCAGTGTCGAGAGTTTTGACAATGCAATGACATTCGAAGCCACTCCGGGCATCGATTCGCTGCAGTCGGCTCTGCGCGAGCAGGAGGAGACACTCTCCTTCCAGCGTCCGGATATCCAGCTTGCTCCGGTTGAGCCCGGATATCTCGAGAAGCGCCTGAGCTTCGTGCTCGAGGAGGTCAATTCTCAGATAAGCAGTTCTCTGCGCGAGGCTGCTCACTACGTAACCAAGGTATTCCATGTGCCTGAGGTCATGTTCAAGGCAAATGACGATATCGAGTGCGAGCTGCACTACGGCATAATCCGCTCCCGCGATCAGGTGACCACCCTGCGCTCCTTTGCGTGGACTCTGGCGACCATGCTGGAGGAATCCCACCGCGATATGCGTGACATCACCGAGAATGATGTCCTTCGCGCAGTTGAGATACTCGAGGAGAACAACCGTCTCAATTACAAGCCCAAGACCAAGCACTTCACAACCCTCTGCTCCATGCCTCTTGACGAGGGAATGTATATCCCCTCGCACGAGGAGTACATCTTCTTCGCACAGGAGCTGCTGCCCGAGGTACAGCTGGCAAGTCTGTTCACTCTGCAGAACGAGCTGATGGACCTTGCTCCGGCAATGAAGCTGACTTACGACATTCTGCGCGAGCTCAAACGCGGAGAGATAATGCCGCCGCGCGGGGTGCTCTTCGACGTGCTCTGCGCATGGAGTGCCTACTGCTTCGCCGCCTGCGAGGGCTTCGAGGTAGTCAAGGGACCGCAGATGTACAATTACAATCAGATAGTCAGATAATGAAAGCTTCTGCTGTCTGATGGCAATAATCTGCAGATACAATTAAAATCAAAACAGGACTGCGTCAGATAAGCTCTGAGGCAGTCCTGTTTTTTGTTGGCACATTGTGAGATAAATTGAGCAGGTGAGCACAGTTTGCTGCTGCGATTTATGCAGATGTCATTCTGCTTTTACCTTGCCCAGTAAAATCTGCAGCTGTTCTTCTTCCAGTTCAATATCTGCAGGTTCAAGGTCTATGATTTCCGAATCTGTTTCAGCAGTTGCGGTAATTGTCACTGATTCGATTTCGTCAGTGTCCTTATTTACCGTTATGCAGACAGAGCAGCCGGTTACCTCATACCCGTCTTCTTCCATTTCCAGGGTTACACGCTCTGCTGCATATTCTATAATATCTTCTTCGTACAGCTCTTCGAAAAGCTTCGTGGCACTGGCCATATTCTCCGATACGAAGTAATAATCGACGGTATCTTCACGATCCATGCGTCCATCATAAATCAATCTGTTCACAGCATATTCTCCTTTTAATTATGTACAGGTTTCCGGCAACAGCCGATTAAACTTTCCTGTCTTTATCTTTTGCGAAAGTCGGCAATTTCCGCAAACAGCAGCAGGGTTTCCTTTGAGATATTATTTTTTGCGCAGACAGAATCGACAAAAGCGCTATCGCGGAGTTTGTTTAACTGGATTATATCATAAGCAGATATGTATTTCCATAATAACGAAAAAATTTCCATGAAACCATGTATCCATGATTCCATGGGGAGATGAATTATAGCGCATTTTTTGATACGGGTTGCATTGGGTTGCAAAGTTGCATTGAAATGCAACCCAAGAAGTGTATGCAACCGACCGACAAATTGGAATTTGACTATAGGGCTTCTTGCCCTTTCGCAATAAAATGAACTTCTTGCATTACTGCAATGGTTGCAAGTACACATACTGTCACAACACTATAAGTGGTTTTAATAAAAGTCAGCGACAACGGCATAATGAACAATGTAAATCCCGTTGTTTTATTTAATACGCTATGTATTGATATAAGTTTTTTCTTGCGAATAAAGACTAACGCAATATTAAATATCTTAATCAAAGCAACAATGATAATCCAAACCCATAGCCATACTGGTATGTGCATTAGGGGTAGTATCTTTATTGAGCATACGAACATAAATACAAAGTCAGCAACTGTATCAAGTCTTGCTCCAAATTCGCTATCCGTTTCTGTCTTTCTCGCTATCGTTCCGTCAATCATATCGGTAAGCCCGCAAAAGAGATAGAATACATAAAACCACGCTGATGACAGAGGAATAAATAAAAGAGGCAAACTAAATATTATCCTGCTACCGGTGATGATGTTTGCAATATATTTTTTCATAAATTGGAATTTGGTTAACACATTCGTTATTTCTTCGCAACTACAATGGGTTGGTAGAACCCTGTTTCTTCGGGGAACATCCATACCACTTCGCTACATCCGTTTGCCATAAGCAAGTCGGTCATTTCCTGTCTGCGGGT
>JAZNOP010000034.1:0-5198 GCA_045580875.1 Acutalibacteraceae bacterium | reverse complement strand
CCTAAGGAGCCTCCCTCTGACGAGGGAGGTGGCTCGCAGAGCCGGAGGGAGAGAAAAATTTGGCTTAAATCTGCGATTTGTCTCTCCCTCAGTCAGCTTCGCTGACAGCTCTCGCTGCGGCTCGGTCACCTCGCGGCTCTGGCGTCCACCGGACGCCATTCACTACCGCTCGGCCGCTTCGCTAACCTCGTCAGAGGGAGCCGCCTTACGTCACTGCTCGTCTTACTAACATAAACCAAAATATACCGCACTCACGTTATTCCTCATATGGCACTTGGTGAAAGCGTTGTTCGGAGGCATAAGCGTGTACGAAGTATCTGGCGGCTTCGATTTAAGGCCGCCAGATCAACTTCGTACCGTTTAACAGCGGCTTACTTTCCAAGCCGCTGTTAAACTGCTAAACCAAAATTTACATCACTTCTTCCGGCGGTGGGGAGTAAACACTTATTCACTCTTCACCATTCACTCTTCACTAAAAAAGCCGCCGCAGGCATCAGACCGGCGGCGGTTTGTATCAGTATTGATAAATTCGGGCTGTAATCGCACCCGTAAGGGCTACCAGCGGAAGCTGTTCATCTCAGCAAAACCGATGACATCGCGGACATCTATCGACTTGCTGCTGCCTACCTTGATTTTTCCGTTCCACGTGCCGTAGGTCAGCTTGCTGTGGGCGAACGGGATACGCAGTATCTCAGGTATTGCCTCGCGGTCGATAATCGGTGTGAATTTCAGCTCAAGACGTCCGTTTGTGCCGTGGAGCGTCAGCTCACCCTCGTGCTTGTCGCGCCCCTGATAGACCTTGATATCTCCGGGATTGTAGACAGTACCGTCGTAAATGACAGCGTTGACGTCAGGGCGCAGAAGATCCTTCTGTCCTGAAAAGCTGAAGGAGAAGGGGATTGAGTCAGAGACTCCCTGTGCGCTGAACCAGCTCGACTCGCCTTTGGGCGATAGAACAGCACGCTCCCAGTCAAGACAGCCGAGACTGTCAGCAGCCGAAAGTGTGTAGGTGTCTGCACCGTAGACAACAGTGCCTGATGCAGTCATATTCATTGCCCTGTGAGTGAGGCGGAAGCATTCCGGTTCGCCGCTGCGTCCTTCGGCGGCGCAGAACTGCTCCGATTCGGGCTCCTCCAGAATGACGTTGATATAAAGCGAGCGAACGTCGTCAAAGCGCTCGATTCTGCCGCGGATATACCGTTTTCCTGTCGATTTGCTGAAATCTATCGACGCTACATTTCCGGCGCGGAAAATTACATCGCCGCGGTCGGGACTCGACTGAAGCTCAAGGCAGCCAAGCGAAAGAGGCGTGGTGAGTACAGTCGTTTTTTCGGTCTTTGTCTCAAGGTTTACAACCGAAGCGCAGACAACGCCTGCGTAACCGTAGTCGGCAAGAGAAATCTCTATGCGTACCTGCGAATTGCCGAAAATATACCGGTCGCGCTCCTTGAGCCGGAAAAAGCGTCTGAATGCCGGCACTGCCAGCCGGTCGTATTCATAAGCCATCTCGCGCGCCCTGCCGCTCTGAATGAGCAGACCTTTAGGGCTGAGCAGATAGCTTTTTTCTCTCGGTTCGTTGTTCATATTCATTTATCTGTATATATCAAAGTTATTTTATATTATCATGTGTCGGAAACTGCTGATAATTCAGCAGAAATATAAAGCTATTATATTATAATTAAAGCGGCTTTTCAAGAAGAGAGTGTAAAATTATGTAAAATATAGCGGTGTATGCAGGCAAAGCAAAGATACCTGAGCAGAATAAAATCCGCACCGGAAAACTGCGGGAGAATTCCGGTGCGGATTGGAATATGAGGCTTTATATTGACGGTTATGAAGCTCAGGCGGTCTTTCTCTTGCGGGGATTTTCCGGCTTCTGAGTGATTTCGCCGGCGCGCATGAGTGCGTTCTTGGTCATGAGAGGTCCGACGATTTCATAGATGAGAACAGCAAAGAGCACGATATTGCGGATAAGGTCGCCGCCCTCAGAGAGCGACTCGGCTGTGACCGACATACCGAGTGCGACACCCGCCTGCGGAAGCAGGGTGATGCCGAGGTTTCTGACAACCTTGTCATCGCAGCCGACAAGCTTTGCCGAACCGAAGGTGCCGAGATATTTACCGAGTGAACGCGAGATAATATAGATGATACCGATGCCGACGATGGCTGCATCAGTAAATACAGTCAGGTCAAGCTCTGCACCGCTGAGAACGAAGAAGAGAGCAAAGAGGGGAACTGTCCAGCGGTCGGTCTTGCCCATGATTTCCTCGGAGAAATCGCAGACATTGCAGAAAACAGTACCGAGCATCATGCAGACCAGCAGGGTGGAGAAGCCGATGTGAACTCCGCCGATTTCGAATTTCATCATGGAGACAGCAACGGTCAGCATGACAAAGGTGATGCTCATGCACAGACGCTTGCTGTTGGACTCAAAGAAGCGCTCGATGAAAGAGAGCAGCAGACCGAGTATCCAGCCGAGTGCAAGGGAGAGAATAATCTCAAGCAGCGGCTCAACGACGATGGAAATGAGATCGAAATGTCCGTCGTTCATAGCCTTTGCAATACCGAATGATACAGCAAAGATGATGAGACCGACAGCATCGTCAAGTGCGACGATGGGCAGCAGCAGGTCGGTCAGAGGACCTTTTGCCTTGTACTGACGGACAACCATCAGGGTCGCAGCAGGTGCGGTGGCGGCGGCTATTGCACCAAGTGTGATAGCAACAGGAAGAGGAAGTTTGTCACCGAGGATGAAATGCAGACCGACAAGTGCTGCATCAACAAGCAGAGTTGCGATAAGTGCCTGCAGAATTGCGATGACGGTTGCCTGCTTTCCGGTGTGCTTAAGCTGCTCAAGACGGAATTCGTTGCCGATAGCGAAGGCAATAAATCCGAGAGCGGCCTGCGAAAGAACACTGAAGCTCTTGACGTTTTCGATAGAGGTGAAGCCAAGACCGTCGATGCCGAGCTGACCGAGGCAGAAAGGACCGATGAGTATGCCGGCGATGAGATAACCGGTGACCGACGGCAGGTTGAATTTCTTGGTAAGACGAGTGAGCAGCAGACCTGCTGCAAGCGCGATGGAAAGACTAAGCAAAACTTCCATGATAACTCCTCTTTCGTGTGGTTTGTTTAAGGGCAAATATCAGACCCTGCACCGTTACAGCGCAGGGCCTCATTTTCCTTTGATAGGTATACCACTTTAGCCGCCGGTTGTCAATGATAAAAATGACGATAAAATGACGGCAAAATCAAAAAATTCCGCTCAATACGACAGCAGGGGAGCCGAACCGTCGTCCTCGCACTTCTCGATTGCGCGTATCTCGACCTCGTAGGAATAGGTGTCGCTGACCTGCACCTTCTCGCGGTCGCCGACCTTTTTGCCGAGGATAGCCTTTCCGAGAGGTGATTCGCGGCTGATAAGTCCGGAAAGGGGGTCAACACGCACAGTTGTAACCACCTGCACGACCTCTTCGACACCCTCGTCGGACATGAATACCGTCACCTTGTCGTAAAGACCGACGGTATCATCTGCTGAATTGTCGGTTATGATTTTTGCGGTTTTTATCATGCGCTGGAGATAGCGGATACGGCTTTCGTTGCGGTTTTTGGCGCGCTTCGCTTCCTTGTATTCAAAATTCTCGCTCAGGTCGCCGAATTCGCGGCAGCGGACAACCTCAGCCAGCAGAACGGGACGCTGGTTGACAATTCTGTCCTCAAGCTCGGCTTCCATCTTGGCTATATCCTGAGCGGTAAGCTCGTCATACATTATTAATCCCTCCGAATACAGGTCATTATCTGTTATTTTATCATCTGACAGCTGCAAAATCAACGCAATTTGTGCCTGATGAAAACAATAGCACCGGCGAAAGGTGCGCCCAATCCGCCGGTGCTGTGAAATCAGGAAATATCTGCCCGATTATTTGTAGAATTCGCCGCCGATCATGACGCGGTCGAGCTCGAGCTCGCTGTCGAGGATAAGGATATCAGCATCGCAGCCTACAGCCAGACGACCCTTGGTCTCAGCGCCGATAAGACGTGCAGGAACCTCGGTTGCCATGTAGACTGCATCTTCAAACGGGATACCCATGCTGGTTGCCATCTTGACGCAGAACCAGAGGGTGGAGGTGCTGCCTGCGATAGCGCCGTCCATGGTGCGTGCAACGCCGTCAACAACCTGAATGGGCTGACCGCCGAACTCGTATTCGCCATCGCACAGACCGGTAGCTCTCATGCTGTCGGAGATGATGACCATGCGCTCACGTCCGAATGCTTTGTAGAGCAGCAGGACAGCCGACTTATGAATGTGCAGACCATCGGTGATGACCTGAGCGTAGATGCCCTTTTCTGCAGCAGCGCAGATAGGACCGGGGTTGCGGTGGTGGATAGCCGGCATAGCGTTGAAGGTGTGGGTCAGGCAGAGTGCGCCAGCCTCGATAGCCTCGATTGCGGTGTCGTAATCAGCAGCGGTGTGACCGAGGGAGACAACAGCCTTGCAGTTGCGGATAAAGTCCATGCTGCCCTCCATCTCGGGAGCGATGGTGACCATCTTGAAGCCGGGGAGAGAATTGAACTCATCGAGGTCGGGGGCCTTGATGAACTTCTCGTTCTGTGCGCCCTTGTACTTCGGGGAGATGTAGGGACCTTCCATGTGGAAGCCGATGATGTTGGTGCCGGGAACGTCGGTGTTGCCGGAGATAGCCTTCTTGATGGAATCGTAATCCATGGTCATGGTAGTGGGCAGCCAGGAGGTGGTGCCGTTCTTTGCGAGGAAGTCGCACATCTCGGCAAACTGACCGTCCATGGTGTCGAAACCGGTGCAGCCGTGGGAGTGAATCTCAACAAGACCGGGGATAGCGACAGCGCCGCCGAAATCCTGACCTTCGCCCTCTTCGTGAGCGGTAATTTTTACAATTTTGCCCTCCTCGACATAAATGTCGGAAGCGGTGCCGTTTACTGTAAGATTTCTGAGTATCATCTGAATCATCGTCCTTTCGGTTGGAATTTGAATTTAACATTGTGTGGTGTTGTATGGAGGTATAAATTTTGGTTTATGTGATTAAGCGCGGGCAGATTAAAAGTTTCGTCCACCTTTGTCAAAGGTGGCAGGTCGAGGACAGCGTCCTCGTGGAGTTTGAGGCAAAGCCTCAACTTCTTATCGAAAAAGAATTAAGGACTCCGTCCTTAAAACCTGCAAG